>NZ_JANIBO010000001.1:1200000-1911913 GCF_024506395.1 Cetobacterium sp. NK01 | reverse complement strand
AACAATCACCCCCTGAGTATAAATTTTAACATAATTACTATTAAAAAAATATATGAAAATTTTAAATATTTAAGACACAAAAACTTCTACAATACAGACTTTTCGTTTAAAAAAAGGGTCCTATTTAGGACCCTTAACTTTTATACTCTAACTTTTTTTAATACATTCTCTGTAACAGGATTAAATATATTATTTATCTCATCTTTATTTTTCTCATATCCTTCAACAGATAGATTACAAATACTTGAAACCATTGGAAGTTCTCCTAAAAGAGATAAACCATTTTCTTTTAAGAAGCTATCTGTAGACTCTCCGTTAAATAGTTTTATTTTAGTTTCACAACCTGGACAAACTACATAACTCATATTTTCAACTACTCCTAACACCTCTACATCCATTTGGTTTGCCATTTTTACAGCTTTTGCAACAATCATAGATATCATATCTTGAGGTACTGATACCATTACAATACCATTTAGTGGTATTGATTGCATAACAGTTAAGGCTACGTCACCTGTTCCAGGAGGCATATCTATAATTAAGTAGTCTAACTCTCCCCAAATAACATCTTCCCAAAACTGTTTTACAGCTCTTCCCACTATTGGTCCTCTCCATAGTACTGGATCATTTTCATTTTCAACTAAAAAGTTTAAAGAGATAACCTTTATTCCATCTTTAGTTACAACTGGATATATATCATTTCCTTTTCCTCCAGCTCTCTCTCCACTTAAACCTAATAGTCTTGGGATACTTGGCCCTGTTATATCAGCATCCATAATACCTACTTTATATCCTTGATCAGCTAACTGCTTAACTAGTAAAGTAGAAACTGTTGATTTTCCAACTCCACCTTTTCCACTCATAACACCGATTACTTTTTTTATTTTATTTGCAGGATTATTAACAATTCCGCAACTTGTAGATTCCTTTGAGCATGACCCTTGAGATGGGCATGAATTACAACTTGACATTTTTGTCCTCCTTTTCAGTACGTAAATTAAGAAAAATTATGTTTTCTTATATATGCACATTCTAGTATAGTTTAATTCATTTGTCAATTTCATTTTATAAATTAAAATAGCTAAATAGATCTGAATCTATATCATACTTTAGCTTTAACTCATACTCAACCAAAGGATCTCCTTTTTTACCTATGCTCTCTTTAAAACTTAAAACTTTTTCAACCTCTCCTAAATAAAAGAAGTTCTCTCCAGATTTTTTCTTTAAAAATACCTCTATTGTATAGTAGTTATTAGCAATTTTCCCCTCTCCAGTTAAAACTCCTTTTCTTTCTAAGTATCTATTATTCTTAGAAAACCATGTAAATTGTCTTTGATCGTGAAATTCATTGTTATAAACAGCAAATGGAGATGAATCATCTAGTGTTATAAATATAATAACCTTTCTTTGCTCTTCAAATATTGTATAACCACTCACTTGATAACCGTTATTAAAATCTAAATTCAGATTCCAAAAAGCCTCTTGTTTTGTGTACTCTTTATACCTTAATATTGTCTCTTTTGTAGTTTGCTTATAATTTTTCAAAACATAATTCAGATTATACTCTATCAAATCATCTATTAAAATTTTAAAGTAACTATTTTTTTCATAGCTCTTTTCAAACTCTTTTTTTAAACTAAATCTATCTCCCTCTTCTACTATTGCTTCATACTCTTTTATTGTAGATAAGCTAGTAAAAATATTTTTAGACAAATGTTTTATTGCATTTTCAATATTTTCCCTCTGCTCTATTAAAAAGTAATCTTTTTCTAAAATCTTCTCTATATCCTCTATAGAACTATCTTTATTAAGTAACAAAGTTTTTAAAATAACAATTTCATGGACTCTTTTACTTGGAGTGAAAGCAGACGATAAAAAAGTTAGATAGTTTTTTTCAAGTTTTGAAAGTTCACCTAAAGATAGAGTTGGTCTCAACGTCTTTAAAATCTCATCATAATCTTTTCTAAACTTTAATATAACGCTAGGCTCTATCATATCCCTTTGGAAAAAATCATTAAGCAAAGGTATTCTTCCTAACTGTTTTTCCAAAAGGTTAAAATCATGCTCTATATTTTTTTTAGTTGAGAAGTTTGTTTTATTTATATTTTCAAAGATTCTTTCTTTTACAATAGTTTCAAAGGTTATAGTACTTTCTCCTGGAATCATATTTGTTCCATTTATTAAAAATCTTTTCATAAAATCTCTATCAAAACTATTATTTTGTGATATAGCTGTTGGTATTAAAAAGTTTTTCTCATAGTTTCCTATAAAATCTAATATTACAACATACTCCTTATTTTCACTTTTTCTAAGCCCTCTTCCCAGTTGCTGAATATAAACTATTGATGACTCTGTTGGTCTTAAAAATATAACTTGATTTACACAAGGTATATCTACACCCTCATTAAATATATCTACAGTTACAATATATTCAATCTCACCTTTCTCTAGACTATCTATAGTATTTTCTCTTTCTAGATCACTACTTTTCCCACTTAAGGCTTTAGCTTTTGTCCCTTTTTCATTTAATTTTTCTGCTAAAGCTACTGCCTCTTCAACTTTTGATGCAAATATAAGTCCATGAAGTTTATCACCGCTGTAGCCATAGTATCTACTTTTTTCAACTATATGATTTACTCTTTCATCTAGCACTAAGTTTTTCACTGAAGTTTTTTCATCAATCTCTTTACCATCTATAGATATATCTGAGATTCCAAAATAATGAAAGGGAGATAATAACTCCTCTTTTAGTGCATCATGAAGTCTAATCTCATAAGCTATATTGTGATCAAATAGAGCGTATATATCAAAATCGTCACTTCTTTCTGGAGTGGCAGTCATACCTAATAAAAATTTAGGTTTAAAATAGTTTAAGATTTTCTGGTAGCTTTTAGCTCCACTATGATGCACTTCATCTACAACTATGTAATCAAAATCTTCTTTTGAAAATAACTCTAAATGTTTATCCTTACTCAATGTTTGAACCATTGCGAAAACCACATCTTTATCTATTAATATATCTTCACCATATATACACATATTTTTATCTTTCATTATAAGTTCAAAACTTTTTTTAGATTTTTCAAGTATTGTTTTTCTATGTGCTAAAAATAAAACTTTTTTAGGATTTGCTGCTTTTACATCAAAAGCACTTAAATATGTTTTTCCTGTACCTGTAGCACTTATTAACAGTCCTTTATCTTTAGTTTTTCTCAAAACTTCAAAGGCTTTTAAAGCCTCTCTTTGCATAAGGTTTGGCTTAATCTCTATACTTTTTTTAACTTTTTCTTTTTGTAACTTTACCATTTTTTTATTTAAGTTATATATCTCTTCATAACTCTCTATTATATCTAAAGTTAGATTTGGAAGATTATTAAAAGTTTTATTAAACTCACTTATAATCTCATCAGCTATTTTACCTTTTTCCAAAGAGCTAACTTTTAAATTCCACTCAAAATTTACAGTTAGTGCTGTTTGAGTTAAGTTACTACTTCCTACAATTAGTGTCCAAACATCATTTTTTTTAAAGAAATATCCTTTAGCATGAAACTTTTCATTGCTTAAAAGTTTTACTTCTATATTATTATATGATAACAGTTTTTTTAAAGCTTTTGGTTGAGTAAAATTTAGATAGTCCCCTGTTAAAACTTTTCCTTTAACTCCTTTTTTCTCTAACTCCTTTAGCTGCTCTAATATTAAAGAGATACCTCCCTCTGTTATAAAAGCCACTGAAATTATAAATTCATCACAACTTTCAAGCTCTTTTCTTATATCTGTTACTATTTTTTTCTCTCTATTTGACAAAAGCTTATGTTGATACTCACCCTTTGATTCTAGTGTAAAATCAATAGAACTTGTTTTCAAGCTTTCTAATATATATCTTTCCATCTCTCACCTTTTATTACATTTAATTTGTATAGTATATTATAGCATATTTTTTAAATACAAAACGACTAAACTTAAAAAGTTTAGTCGTCTACTTATTTATATTATAAAAATTCTAAACAATACCCCGCTACTACCACAGACAGCGTCGTTACAGAAACTAATCCTGAAACTACATATGCTGGTCCTATTTTTTCCATAATAGCTTTATACTCTAAATCTGTTTCAGCTACTGCTAAAGATATCTCTTGAGCTACAAGTAAGGTTGCTGGAAATCCTAAAAGCTGAGCCATAGCAATTCCCATAGATATATTTCTAGATCCAATTATTTTCCAAGTTGGCAATATATACATAGTTATAAAACTTCCTATAACTAAAGCTCCAAATACAACTATTAAATGCCATCCTAAAGAGAGTAAATCTGTTGTTGTTATTTTTGCCAAAGAGGGAATTATTCCAGCAAAAACAGCTATAGTTATAAATCCTGAAGCCTTTCCATGATCTAAAATTTTCTCTGGAACAACCCCGTAGTGAGAAAGTGTAGCACCTATAATTAGACACCATATTGTATTATTTATACTAGTTAAATCTTGTAATAAAAAACCCATGTAAGCTCCTAAAGTTGTTATTCCAAAGCAAACAAAAGGGGTAAAATACGCTTTATTTTTTTCTGAAAATCTTATCTTTTTTCTTTCGTCATCTATTTCATCTTTAATCTCATTTTGTAGACTAAAGTTTTCTCTGTGTTTTTTCACTATATTTTTAGCTTCTTTTAATCCGTAGTAAGAAGCTATTGGTGTCCCTACAAATTTTTGCAAGGCATATATCAATGTACCAAATGCAGCTGCCATTGGAAATCCTTTTTCTAACGCTCCGCTAACCATTATATTTGTAGCAACAATTCCTCCATTTATTATAGGAACTGCTACTAAAGTTGAATTTTTACCAATTATCGGTATTGCTAACATCATAAACCCAATAGCACCAAACATTGAAATCATTGAAACTAAAACTGTTCTCCACTCTGATTTCAATTGTTTGAAATTTACCATTGTTCCCATTCCAAAAACCAAAATAGGACTAGCCCAACGACCAACTTTTGTTAAACCAGATATTTCAACAATATCAACTGGTATTATTTTCAACATAAATAGTATTAAAAAAATAAGTAAAGCTACAAATATCGACGATAACTTAGCTTTTGTAAAAACACTTAATATATCCCCAATAGCAAATATACATATTATAATTGCTAACATCAATAACATCTCTTTCATTTATTACCTCTTTTTCTATTTTAGAAGTTTTTAAAATTTATAGCCTTAATTGTCACCATATTTTGAGTGAATTTTACAGTATTCTCTTCTAGTCTTAGATCACTCCCCATTGAAATCCCGTTTAAAGCTAATCCTTTTAATAAATTAAATAATATCTTGTCACTATCTTCAAAATTTGCCATTTTTATCCAGTCTTTATAATTTCTTTTAACCTCAAATTTCTCCACTTCAAATCCACCAAAATCAAAATCTTTTAAAAGTTCTTTTAACTCCTTTAATGTAAAAAATTTATTATGAGAAAAATCTCTGATTTTTTCACAAGTGTTTTGTAAAATCTGATCTCCCTCATTTGATGAACTATATATATCAACTACTATAATCTCCCCAAAAGGTTTTAATATTCTTTTTAGTATTTGCATAACTCTACTTATATCATGAAAATGATGAAAGGAAAGAACGCATACTATTGTGTCGAAAAAGTTATCTGGAAATTCTGTATTGTGGATATCCCCCTTTATAGCACTTATATTTTTTATCTCTCTTTTTTTTATTTTAGCCTTTAAACTGTTAATCATACCGTTACTTATATCTAAAGCAACTATCTCCTTTGCTTTATCTGCAAGGCTTAAAGATAACAAGCCTGTTCCACACCCTAAATCTAAAACTCTTTTATCTTTAAATGGATGTCCTATATTTAATATTCTACTTAAATATGTATTGTCTGTTAAAAGAGTATATTCATTATAACCACTTGCTTGTTTATCAAAAGATCTTTTCACTTTTTCTAAATAAAGATCTGTATCTTGTAAAAAATCATAGCCTAATGCTATATATATCTTTTTTTCTGAATCAGCCGATATTGTTTCCCCATTTTCAAAACGACTTATAGTTCTTATATTTAATCCAGTTACTCTAGCTAAATCTCTTTGCGTCATTTTTCTTTTTTTTCTAAGTTCAACAACGCTTTCAAAATCCTTTTCAATCATATTATCCCTCTCTTTACCAGAGATCAATTAAATTAATAAAATTTTAATATCACTCTCATTAAAAGCATCACTATAACTGCATCTATAAGAGGAACCATCAATAGTAACTTGTGATATTTTTTTGCCACATCTGAAACTAAAACTATTCTAGCAAAATGTCCTACTAAAGTTCCCATTATTATAACAGTTGGAAATAGTATTGTTGCTTGCTCTTGATTTATAAGCCCTTGTTCATAAAGAAGCAGTGCACTTGCCGCTCCTGCTGCCTTAGCAAAAAAGGCTGCTATTAGAGCTACTGTTGCTTCTCCTGGTAATCCAAAGATTGCCATTACAGGAGATAGATATTTTCCTATTATTGGCATCATCCCTGTCACTGTTAAAATTGCTATTAAAGCATATGCCATAACCATTGCTGGAGCTATTAATTCCAATCCTATATAAAGACCTTTTTTAGCTCCTTTCATAAATGTTTCTACTACACTAACCTGTTTTGTATTTGATGTACTCACTAAATTTCCTCCTAAGCAAATGCTTTATCTTTTTTCGCTTCTTTTTGATTTAATCTTTTACAGTAAAGTCTTACTATATTTGCTCCTATAATTTTTACTACAATTTGAATAAGAATAATCAATCCAACTGGAACAATTGAAACTGCTATAAGTGGTGCTCCTCCAGTTAAAGTATTATTTATTACTCCTGACCCTGCATATTGATAAGCTACAAAAACTGCTCTTTGATCATCTGTTATTTCGTCGTTTTCAAAATGTTCTTTTGTCATTACAGCTCCTACATCTGAAGATGTAAATGTACTTACAAATGTTAATCCAACTACACCAGGTAATCCCATTAAAGGTTTTAAAAGAGGAGTAAAAATCTTTGAAGCTACTCTTAAACCACCTAACTCTTGTGCTACTTCAATAAGTCCTAAAGCTAACATCGTTGTTGGTATAAGTGTTAAAGCAAATAAGAATCCCTCTTTAGCTCCTGTTCCACCAGCTCCTCTAAAGTCTAGTTTTCCAGATACCTTTCCAAAACTTCCTGCTAATGTATTAAAATCTAGTGCTCTTAAAGGCCCTTCAACTTTTTGAAATGCTCCTGAAAATATCATTATCAACATAACTAGTGATAACCATGCTATTATATTTTTTTTAGTATTATTATTACTCATTTTTTTTTATTTCCTTTCTTTGTCTTTTTTATTTTTATTTAAAATCTTTCGGCATATTTAAAACAGTTGCTACTAATAGCTTTGCTCTCTCTTCTAAAGAACTTACCACAGCTCTTTCCTCTAAAGTATGATTAGCATATCCTCTAACTCCTATTGCACACACTGTTGGAACTCCTGCCATAACACTGTACGCCGCATCAGATGCTCCACCTAATACACACTCTTTTGGTTCTACAAATCCATTTTCTAAAGATGATCTCTTTACTAATTCAAATAATCTCATATTTCCATCTGTTTTTTCCATTGGATGCATTAAAGAAACTGTTTCTAATGTTGCTGTAGTTCCCTCTACATATGATGTGTTTGTAATATCTTCTAAAACTTTTTGTGCTATCTCTACATCTTTATTTGTTCTAAATCTTACATCTATTTGAAGTTCACAATCAGCTGGAATACTGTTTGCAACTGTTCCACCCTTTATAACTCCAACATTGTAAGTTATCCCATCATAGTTTGTTAACTTTTCTAAGTTAATAGTTTTATGAGCAGCTTCTTTTATAGCGCTTATTCCATTTTGAGGCTCATTTCCTGCATGAGCTCCTTTTCCTGTTATTTTTATTTTATAAACTGCTCCACCTTTACGTCCTACAGCTATTCTTCCATCTACAAATCCAGTTTCACAGTCAAAAGCTGCTGCAAATCCTTTTACTTCATTTAAAAATACATCTGCTCCTTTTCCTAAAGATGTAGAGTGCTGAATCTCCTCATCTCCTGAATAAACAAGTTTTATCTCTCTATCTATTCCAATATGTTTCAGTGCTTGAGCAGCTAAAAACCCTACTACAACTCCACCCTTACAATCTAAAACTCCTGGACCATAAATTATTCCATCCTCTATTTTAACAGGATTTTCTCCAAACCTTCCTTTTTTATGAACAGTATCCACATGCCCCATAAAAGCTACACCAGGAAGAACATTTTCTCCTTTGTAAGAAGCTACTAAACTATTTCCACTTCCTTCAAAGTTATATATTTTTGTTTCCATCCCTGCTTTTGAAAACTCTTTTTCTAAATACGACTGAACTTTATCAATCTCTTCAAAGTCATAAGAGTACGATTCCATTTTACAAATATTTTCCCACAATAGTCTCATCTCATCACTTTTACTGTCTATAAAACTAAAAGCTTTTTCTAAATTATTTCCCATTATTTTGCATCCTCCAGTTTCTATTAGTTTTTACTCTCCTATTATATTTTCAAAAAAATAATTGTCCACTTTTTTTTTGGAAGTCTCATTCTATAAGCTATTGTCGTGTCTCTTTCTATATGTTGTCTATAAACTGTCTATTTTAAATTAAATTTTCTTTTATACTATCTTCATTTTATTTTTCCTTTTTTTACCTTGTTTTTCCCGTTTTTCTTCATTTTTTTCCCATTTTCGTTACTGTACAAAATATGTATATTTTTAGTTCGCCTTACAAACACTGACTTTCCCATTTTCATAAATTATGTTTATATATCAAAAAATAAAAAAAAAAAGAAAAATTTGGAATATTTATTTTATTTTAATTTTTTGATATCATTACAGAGTAAGAAACATATCAAAGAAAGTCGGGGGACGAGACCATGATAGAAATTAGAGACATTAAGTTAGCACAACAAGGAGACGAAGAGGCAACAGAAAAAATCTTCCACGAGTACCAAAGTTCAATTTTAAGAAACAATCGTAAGTTTTTCTTAAAAGGAGCTGAATCAGATGATTTACTTCAAGAAGGTTATATTGGACTTATGAAAGCCATTAAATCTTATGATGAAACAAAAAATGCATGTTTTAATACTTTTGCAAATCTATGTATTAGAAGACAGATAATAACAGCTGTTAAAACACATAGCTCTGCTAAGTATCAAAATCTTAACTCAGCTGTTATGGGTGAAGAGTATGTTGGATTTGAAGAGGTTACTAAATACAATGCACCATCTATAAACTTCTATAATCCTGAAGAGATTGTTTTAGGAAAAGAGTTAGTTAAACTTTTAGAAACATTTTTAGTTGATAATTTAAGTGATTTAGAGAAAAAAGTATTCTATCATTTATGTAAAGAATACACATATATCGAAATCTCTGAAATTTTAGGAGAGACTCCTAAAAAAATTGATAATACAATTCAAAGAATTAAAAAGAAAATACTTAACTATTTAGGATCATATATTGGAAAATAGTTATTAAAATAAAAGTGTGAGATTAACAAATATCAATCTCACACTTTTTTTTAATTTAATACTTTATCTTTTTCTAATTCAGCTTTCATTTTTTCTGCTAATTTTAAATAGTTATCCCAAGCTGTATTTCTTCTTGTAAATCCACTTTTCTTGTAATTTCCTGATTTTTCTGTAGCAGGAAGGTCTGTTAAATCTAAAAGATTTTGTGTTTTTACAACTTTATTATTTAATTCATCCATTTGCACATTAAATCCTATACGTGATGGTTCATCATACATAATACTCCAATACTTTGATTGTCTATAAAAACTTTTTAAACTCTTATCTTTTATTTCATCTTTAGTATCTGCAAATATTTCATCATATTTACACTCTACTATCTTCCCATTTTCTACTATAACTTTTAAAAATCCTGTTAATCCATTTCCAAAGTTTTCTGAAATGCTATAGTATTTAGCATTAGACTTTTTATTCATTTTAGAATTTAGTTTTTCTGCTAAAGGAACCATAGATTGTTGAATACTATTTGATGCTCCAGCTACCATATCAAAAGTTCCTGTTAATCTTTGTTCTTTTATCATTTGATTTTCAGCAGCTAAAACTCCCTCTATCCAAGCTACTCCACTTTTTTCTGCCATTGAAAAATTATATGGTGATAGTCTTTTTGAAACATTTTGATAAAAACGATTGTAATAATTAGGTCTTGTTAACTCATTAAACTCTACATGAACTAATTTCCCATTATTTTTTACTACTTCTAAAGTTCCTAAATGTCCTTGACGAAATCTTTCCTCAATTTTATAGTAATCACCTTTTACAACACCCTCTTTAGGCTGTACTGTCCAATTAGGTATTTTTGTTTCACTCATAGTAAGAGATGACACAAATATTAATGCACTTAATAAAAATACTTTTTTCACTTTACCCTCCAAAACTTTTCTTACAAATAGTATACCGTTATTTCAAACTAAGTCAAGTTTTTGAGTTTTTTCTTTAATCTTTCAAGTTTTGAAAAACTTTTTTCAATATTTTGCAAAATAAAATTTTACTTTTTATTTGTGATGTGATAAAATTAACAATATAATTTAATAAATAGGAGAAAGAAATTTATGAAGAAACTTAGTAACAGTACAACTATAATTATCTCTATGTTTTTAGGTATAATTGCTGGACTTATTTTAAAAGATAAAGCAGCAATATTTGCACCATTAGGAGACATATTTTTAAAATTAATCACAATGCTTATTGTTCCATTGGTATTTTTTAACATCATTCTTGGAGCTATCTCTTTAGGTAAAACGAAATCTGCTGGAAAAGTTGGACTTTTAACTTTAGGATACTATCTATTTACATCATGTATCGCTGTTGTTATTGGAATTGGAGCTGGATATATATTCAATCCTGGAATTGGAGTTGTAGTTCCTGCATCACTACTAGCAAAAGAAGGAGCTTATGCAGGGGCAAACTCTGGATTAGATTTCTGGGGAACTATTATCAATATAATACCTGATAATCCATTTAAATCACTTATAGAGGGAAATATTTTACAAATTATTTTCTTTTCACTATTCTTTGGACTATGTTTATCTAAAGTATCTGATGAGAAACAAAAACCAATTATAGATCTTTTAGAAACAGTTAATGAAACTTTAATAAAGATGATTGAAAAGATACTTCTTTTAGCTCCACTTGGTGTTTTCGCACTAATGGCTAACTCAATTGCACTTTTTGGTATCAATATACTTTTACTAGTTACAAAGCTATTTTTAGTATTTACTTTAGCTCTTGGTTTAATACATTTTATTATGTTACCAGGATTTGTTAAACTGTTTACTGGAATATCGCCAATTAAATTTATTAAAAAGACTGCACCTGCCCAGATTTTAGCATTTTCAACTGCTTCATCTATGGCTACATTGCCAGTTAATACTGAATGTTGTAAAAAACTTGGAGTTAAAAACTCAACTGCTTCATTTATATTACCATTGGGAGCTACTGTTAACATGAATGGAAATGCTATGTTATACGGTCTTGTAACTATGTTCTTTGCTCAGATGTTCAACGTTGATCTTGGGCCAAGTGAGTATGTAGCAATTGTTCTTACATCTGTTCTTGGAGCTGTTGGAACTGCTGGAGTTCCTGGACCTTCCCTGCTTGTTGTTGCTGTTTTAGCTGCTGCTGGTGTTCCTGTTATAGCTCTTCCACTAGTATTTGGAATTGACAGAATAATGGATATGATGAGAACTTCTACTAACATCTTAGGAGATGCTTCATGTGCAGTTATTATGGAAAGTATATTAAATAAAGAAAAAGAGGTTGTATAACCTCTTTTTTTTAATCTGACAATATTTTATTATTTCATCTCTTTAACTGATGAAGCAGGTAAAATAACCTCTACTTCTGAATGTGGTCTTGGAATTACATGTACAGATACTAATTCTCCAACACGTTGTGCTGCTGCTGCTCCTGCATCTGTAGCTGCCTTAACTGCTCCAACGTCTCCTCTTACCATAACTGTTACTAATCCTCCACCTACATACTCTTTTCCAATTAAGTATACATTTGCTGCTTTTACCATTGCATCTGCCGCTTCTATCGATCCTATTAATCCTTTAGTTTCTATCATTCCTAATGCATCGTATTTCATATTTTATTCCTCCTAAGTTTTATTTTATTATTTTTTTATTTTATTTTTTTATTATTTTTATTTTAGAACTACTATTTATTCCCATTGCATTGGCTTCTTCAATATCTAAATGACACTCTAAAGTAAATGTTTTGTCTACTCTAATACATGTATTTTCATATTGTCCGCCTCTTGGACCATCAACTTCAATGGCAACAACTTCACCATTGCTAACGTTAAATCTTTTAGCATCCTCTTCGTCCATATGTATATGTCTTTGAGAAACGATAGCTCCCTCTGACAGTATAACTGTTCCTTTTGGTCCTATTAGTGTTATCCCAGAAGACTCTTTAATATCTCCTGACATTCTAATCTCAGGTTTTACTCCTAACTTTAAGCAATCTCCTACAGAAACTTCAACTTGCGTTTCTTTTCTTGCAGGTCCTAAAACTCTAACTTTTTCTATGACACTTTTGGGCCCACAAATTGTAACAACTTCTTTTGCTGCATACTGACCTTTTTGAGAAAGATCCTTAATTTTATTAAGTTGGTAACCTCTTCCAAATAAAGTCTCTATATCCTGCTCTTTTAAATGAATATGTCTATTTGATATTCCAACAGGTACAGTAAGCTTTTTTTCCTCTACCACTTCTAAAATTTTTTCTAATAATATCTCTAATTTATCCATTTTTACCTCTTTATTGTAGATAAAATTTCTTCCATAAGCTTTACTAACTCTGGATTTTCTAACAACTCTTTTTCAAGAATATTTTTCTCAACTCTATCTTCTCTTTTTTCTGAACCATAAACAGTTATACCTTTAACTTCTTTTACAGGCTCTCTTTTTAATTCGTTACAATCAATTAACCCATAAGCTACTCTTTTTATATTCAGTAAATGCATTGGAGTTACATTTTCAGAAATCGAACTTCCTCCCCATGTACCACACCCTAGTGTAAACGACGGCATAAGTCCTGTACTT
Source organism: Cetobacterium sp. NK01 (assembly GCF_024506395.1). NCBI lineage: Bacteria > Fusobacteriati > Fusobacteriota > Fusobacteriia > Fusobacteriales > Fusobacteriaceae > Cetobacterium > Cetobacterium sp. NK01. The sequence continues at coordinate 1,898,769 of NZ_JANIBO010000001.1, read as the reverse complement.
CCTCCAGTTCCACCTTGAGAACCACCTGTATTTACAAGAATTCTTGAAGCTGGTTTTTTAGCAAATTTTCTTACTATATCTTCATCTTCTGTATGAATACTCATTGTATGACCTATTCCATTTTGTAAAAGAGCTATACTTAAATCACAAGCTTCTTGCCAGTTTTTAGTTACATAGAATCCTAAAACAGTTGTTAACTTCTCAAAAGATAGTGGATTTCCTGCTCCAACTCCATTTTGTCTTCCAATTAGCACTTTTGTTCCATAAGGAATTGTAAATCCTGCAGCATTTGCTATTACATCTGCTGATCTTCCAACAAACTTAGCATTCATTGCATGCCCTTGTTTAAATAGAAGTTCGCAAACTTTTTTTGTTTCAGCTTCACTCATAAAGTATCCGCCTTGCTTTTCAAACTCTCTAATAACCTGTGCTTCATTACACTCTTCACAAATTATAGATTGCTCTGATGCACATATAGTTCCGTTGTCAAAAGTTTTACTTGCCATTATATTTCTTACAGCCTTCTCAATATTAGCTGTTTTTTCAATATATGCTGGTGAATTTCCTGCTCCAACTCCCAGTGCTGGTTTTCCAGAGCTATATGCAGCCTTTACCATTCCTGGTCCACCTGTTGCTATTATTAAAGCAACTTCTGGAGCTTTCATAAGTTCGTTTGTAGCTTCCATTGTACACATCTCTAAGCAACTTACTATACAATCTGGAGCTCCAGCTTCTACTGCAGCCTTACACATTAGTCTAACAGCTTCTCTTGTACATTTTTGAGCCGATGGATGCGGTGTAAACACTATTGCATTTCTTGATTTTACAGCTATTATAGATTTAAATATCGCTGTTGATGTTGGATTTGTCGATGGAATAATTCCTAAAATTAATCCCATTGGCTCAGCAATACACATCATTTTTTTCTCTTTATCCTCTTCTATAACTCCTACAGTTTTCATATCTTTTATAGAATCATATAAAATTGTTGAAGCTAAATGGTTTTTAAAAGTTTTATCTTCTACTTTTCCAAAACCTGTTTCTTCCACTGCCATTTTAGCTAGACACTCTTCATTTTCTTTAGCTACTCTCACCATATTTTTTATTATTTTATCTATCTGTTCTTCAGTATAATCAGAGATTTTATTTGCTGCACACTTACCTTTTCTAGCTAAATCTCTTGCATGCTGAATAGATGTTAAATCTTTATCAAACATTTTTATTTTTTCCTCCTAGCTACTTTTCGTTGTAAAACTTCCTCTTGAGCTTTTTCTTCTATTTCTTCCATAAAATCTTGTGAAATAACTTCTGTTATTTCCTCTTTTATCTCTAAATCCTGTGTAGTTGTCTCTTTAACAACTTCAACTAGCTCTATAATCTCTTCTTCTATTTCTTTTTGCACTTCTTTTGGCACTTCTTTTTTTAAAATATTTTCAACTTCATCATGAGGTCTTGGTATCACATGAACTCCTAAAAGTTGTCCTACTGATTGCGCTGCTGCTGCACCTGCATCAACAGCAGCTTTTACTGCACCTATATCTCCAGTTATCATAACTGTCATTATTCCGCTTCCCACTTTTTCTTTACCCATTAAATTTACATTAGCTGCCTTTACCATAGCGTCTGCAGCTTCTATAGCACCTATCAATCCTCTTGTTTCAATCATTCCCAATGCTTGCATTTTTTCTTACCTCCCTTCCTACAAAAGAGATTCACTCCAAGTTAAATCTTTTGAAAAATATAGTAATGTTGCTATATTTTTAGAACCTATTTTTAATTCTATTTTTTCAGGTATATTTATTAAATCGCCTTTTTTTCCAAAATACCTTTTTCCATTAAGAATTACGTCAATTTCTCCATCTACAACATATAGATTTCCTTTAGACTTTGTCTTTTTTATAAAACTATCTCCATCTATTTTTAAAAATCCTATTATTTCATCTTTAGTTTTAACTAAATCTTGAGAAAATATATTTAAATTTTTAAAAATCTTATCGTATTTGATTGTATCCCCTTTTATTAAAGTAAATCCCGTTAAGTCTGTCTCTTTTTCAAATTTTTTCTCATTTAAGAGAATTTTCATAATAGCTTTTTGTAACCCTTGATCTTTTGAAACAACTTTAAAAAACTCCATAAGTTTTTCCATATCCATATTCTCAAAAAGGTTATCTTGAGATTTTTTTTCTTTTATTAAAATTTTAATCTCATTATTTTTTATAATATCCTTTGCTGATGGTGTTAAAATTGTATCTTTATCTATTTCAATCTCTTTCACCCCATCAACTACAATTTTTTCTAAATCTTTTGCACATATTAGTTTTTTCAAGTTTTACTCCTTTCCAAACTACTTTAACTTGCAATCCTCATCAATTATTCCAACTACAATAGCATCAACAGGAACACTTCTTCCTATCATCTCTCTAGCTGAAGAACCTGTACTTATAATAACTCTATCCCCTATTCCAGCTCCTATAACATCTACAGCTATTATTCTATTTTTAGATGAATCTCCCCTAATCTCCTCTGCTAACATAAACTTCAAACCACTTAATTGATCTGCTTTTCTTGTTGCCCAAACATTATCTATTATCCTTGCTATAATCATATTTTCTCCTTATAAATCTAATATCTCCTGCGTACAGCTCAAAGCTATTCCTAAAGGTGTTACAAACATAGGATTTTTAGGCTTATATACATTTACTTTAACATTCTTCTGGATTACATCTTCTATTCCAGTTAAACACGCTGTTCCACCAACTAAAGATATATTGTCAACTTCATAACCTTTTATATGATTATTTATTATATAAGCAACTTTTTCTATTACTGGTTTTAAAACTGGTAGTAACTCTTTATGATTTTTTATATCTCTTTTATATTCATCAGCTTCTTTAAAAGCTTTTCTATACGTTCCTGATATTACTAGGGAGAAATGTGTTCCACCTGTAGCCTCATCCGCTACAGATATTACCTCTCCATTTTTTAGTATTGAAGTCCCTGTAGTTCCCCCTCCAATATCAACTACTGCACCATTTTTTATCTTTAAAACTTGATTAGCTGCTGTTGGCTCATCAAGTAGATTTGTCAATTCAAATCCAGCTGCTTGAACTACATTTTTAATAGCTCCTCCATCTAAGCTATCTGTCCCTGGAGGTATTGCCGCTGCTGCATAAATCAACTCTGTTTTTAATTTTTCTTCGATCTCTTTTTTCAACTCTCTAACTATATTTATAGCACCTATATAATCAACTACCATTCCATCTTTCACCACATCAGCATATCTATATGCTCCTGCAACAGGATTGTAGTTTTCATCTAAAACTGCTAACACAACGCACGCAGTTCCTAAATCTACACCTGTATAGTAAACTGATGAATCAGTTAGTTTAGGTTTCTTTATAACTTTTTCAAACTCTGCCACTAAGCTATCACAATATTCAAAATCTACTATTTTTTCTAAACTCATAACTCCTCCATCATACGAAGCACAACTTTTTCCATTCTAAATATCATTTGATCTAAATTTTCTACTATATCTATCTTTTTTAAAATTTCTTCTTTACATATTTTCAATTCAAAGATTATTTTTTTTAAAAGAAAAATATATTTTCCATTTTTAAAATACAAATAACTTTCATTTGGATTTAAACTTTCAATATGAGGTAAATTCTCTTGAAACTTTAAAAGCTCACTTTTTCCCTCTAGGGTATCTATTACATTTTTTAGGAATTTTCCTATTTCCAAAATTTCATTGGTACTTTTTATATCTTTACTTAAAAGTTCACTTGTTAAGAAATAAATTTCCATCTCTAAACTTTTTAATTTATAAATATCTTTTTTATCTAAAACAACTTGAGACTCTTTAGCGTTTTCTTTAAATAACTTTATCTCTATTTTTCTATCTAATAGATATTGTCTTCCTCCTGGAGTTAACCTTTGGTCCTCTTTTATTTGGAAGTTTTGAAAAGGCTCTTTTTTATACAAATCTCTTAGATACTCCTCTGTTATAAATTTAAGCATCTTTTTCACCTTCTATAGTTTTAGATAACTAACAATTAATGACGTATAACTCTAGCTTGAAGATCATATTTTTTTATTAGATTTTCTATCTGATCAAGTTCATCATTAGTTAGCTGAAACTCACCCTTCATCTCATAGTCCATACCTAACTGTTCATATTTATTTACTCCCATTTTATGGTACGGTAATAAATCCACACCCTTTAGATTTTTATAATCTTTATATGGTAATAAAAATTTTATCAAATTCTCTATATCTACAATATCTGAGTTAGCTCCCTTTATTAAAGGAACTCTAATCTCTACATTAAATCGATTTTCTAGAAGAAATTTCAAATTTTCTAAAATTCTTTCATTTCTAACTCCTGTCCAGTAAAAATGTTTTTCTGGATCAATCTGTTTTATATCAAAGAGAAAAAGATCTACATATTCAGCTACTTTTTCAATAACGTCTAAAGTTGTATAACCACATGTTTCTATTGCAGTATTTATTCCTATATTTTTACAAGCCATTAAAAGATTTATAGCTGGTTCTGGCTGTGTTAAAACTTCCCCTCCCCCTAGGGTTACTCCTCCTCCTGACATATCATAAAACATTCTATCCTCTTCTACTATTTTTAAAAGTTCTGAAATAGTTTTTTCATAACCAACTATTTTTAAAGCTTCTTTATGACATTCGTTTTCACATTTTCTACATCCTATACATTGTTTTGTCCTGTCCACAGTGTGAGTTTTATTTAAACTTACACTGTGAATCTCTGCAGGGCAAACCTTTGTACATCTATTACAATCTATACAACTATTATTTTTGAACATAACCTTATATTTTTTTTCAAGCCCCTCTGGATTTGCACACCACTTACATCTTAGAGGACATCCTTGAAAAAATATCAAAGTCCTTACTCCCGGTCCATCATACATATTGTATTTTTGAACATTAAAAATTCTAGCTTTTCTTTCTAAAAGGTTATTTTTCATAGTTTTTCTCCAAATTCTAGAAGTGTGTTAACACCGTTCTACTTATAATTTCATCTTGTACATCTTTACATAACTCAACAAAGTAAGCACTATATCCAGCCACACGAACTATTAAATCTCTATATGCTTCAGGATTTTTTTGAGCTGCTAGTAATGTCTCATTATCTAAATAGTTAAACTGCATCTCTCCTAATTGTAAAGCACACGCACTACGTATTAAAGTTATAATTCCATTTTCTCCTTCTGGTGTTTCTAATAGTCCAGAGATTAGCTTAAAGTTGTGTACCATTCCTATATTCATCGTATCACAAGCCATTTTTGAAATTGATTTTATAATTGCTGTAGGTCCTTTTGTATCTGCTCCTTGAGTTGGACTTATTCCATCTGAAAGTGGCATCCACGCTTTACGTCCATTTGGTGTAGCACCAGTTATTTGTCCTAAAGGAGTGTTATTCGAAATAGATAACGTTCCATGACTTAGTATTGAGTAAAGAGTCTTATATTTACGGTGCTCTGTTTCTGTAAAGTTAATTAAATCTGTTGCTATAAAGTCTACATAATCTTCATCATTTCCATATTTTGGAACTGCTAAACAATCTTTTCTTAACATTTCGTATCCTACAAAGTCAGCCTTTAAAGCTTCTTTTATATCTCTTAATGTATATTTTTTATCTTCAAATACAAGCTTTTTAATAACAGCCATAGAGTCTACATAAGTTGCAAGACCACTCCAAACCACTCCAGGTCCAAAGTTATACATTGCTCCACCAGCTTCTACTCCTTTTCCAGTTTCCATACATCCTTCATACATCATTGACATAAGTGGTTTTGGAGCTAAATCTTTATGAACTTTTTGAGTTATAACTGTTGCTATACTTGAAAGTTTTGTAATATATTTTATTTGATATTTTACTGCTTCTTCAAACTCTTCATAAGTCTTATATTTATCCACATCTCCTAAATCTGGACAAACTTGTTTTCCATACCAAAGAGTTGCTCCATTATTTAAAACTAACTCTATACAAATTGGCCACTGCGTATAAGCTGTTGAAGTCCACTGATAAAGTCTTCCCGATTTTTGAGGTTCAACACACCCCATTAAACAATAATCTCTAGCATCCTCAATTGAAACCCCTTTAGCTAGCATCATTTTTATATGTACATCATCAAAGTGACAAGCAGGGAATCCTAATCCAGCTTTTATTAATTGAACAATTTTCTTCAAATACTCATGTGGTGATGATTTGTGAATTCTACAAGCGATAGTTGGCTGATAAACCTTTACATGTCTCACTGCATCCATCAATAAGTACGTTAGATCATTTGTACCGTCCATTCCTGATCTAGTTACTCCACCTAGACACATATTTACGAAAGGTTGATATCCTGCAAAGAATTTCGATGCTCCCTCACTTGTAACCCACATCATTTCTGACATTTTTATCAGCATACATCCAGCAATCTCAAAGGCTTCAAAGTTTGACATTCTTCCACTTTCAATATCAGCTTTAAAGTATGGATACATATATTGGTCCACACGTCCTATTGACATTCCTGTTTGGTTCTCTTCTATAACTAAAAGTGATTCAATTGTCCAAACAGCTTGTACAGCTTCCCAGAAAGTTTCAGGTTTATGAGCTGGAACTCTTGCATTTATCTCTGATATTTTTAGTAATTCCGCTTTTCTTTTTGGATTTTGCTCTTTTGCTGCAAGTTGAGCTGCATATTCTGACATACGTTTAGCATAAATCATTACACCCTCTGCAGTATCTATTAATGACTTATAGAAGTAAATTTTTTCTATATCATCTGGATTAGCATAGTCTAAAGTTTCTAATTTTTCTTTAGCTTCTCTAACTACATCTAACATTCCTTTATTCATTAGAATTACATCGTAACCTGGGTTTGAATCTCCTCCACCGTTTAGTGCATGGTATGAACAATCAGATACAAATGATTCTCCTGATAACTCCCAAAGTCCAGCTTCACGGAACTGCTGCTCACAATGCTCATCAATTGATTGCCCTGCCCAGAATGGGAAAATCTCTTCTTTTAATGTTCTCTTATCTTCCTCTGATAAATAAAATGGATCTTGAGCTCTCTTAGATATAGTTTCTAACTCTGTTTCTAGCCATCTCCAAGAAACATCTGGAGAAAAAGCTCCTGCTCTTGGTGAACCATTTGGTGATCCTACGATTAATTCATTATCTTGAATTACTAAAGGTGCAGTTTCACAGCAATGTTTAAAACTTTTTCCTCTTAATATAGCCTTTGGAAGACCTGGATTTTCTTTAGCAATTTTTGTTAAAACTTTAGCTCTATGTATTGTTATTGAAGGAACTTGCTTTAAGTAATTCTCTTTTAACTTTGACAATCTCTCAGTTATTTTTTGAGGTACCTCTTTGCAATCATTTCCTAAATCATAATCTTTTGTTTCACAATTTTCTTTTTTTATCTCATGACTTACCCCTTGAAACATTTTCAGTAGAGCTTCTCTCTCTTCATCTGACATGTTCTCAGTAGCCTTCATAAATTTATTTAAAAACTCTCGAATTTCCATATTACACCCCTTAACCTAAGATATCTCTTAGTATTTTCTCCAACCTTTTCAATATATCTGATTCTTTATTTTTTTTATCCTCATTATTTTTTAATAATTTCAAGGAATCTTTTACTTCATAGCTTACTTTTCTTATATATATAAGATTCATAGGAGATACATTATCTGAAGTCATTCCTTTTCCTATCACTCCACAACCTAAAGTCATTGATGGAAATAACTCTGTTGTTCCTCCCATACTTCCAAAACTTCCTGAAGTATTAACTAAAACTCTTCCCACAGGTTTTTTTAAGGAGAACTCTTTTATTATCTCCTCATCTTTAGAGTGAATTACCAACGTGTGACCTTGCTTTTCATTTAAAAGTAACTCTATGCATTTTTCACATGCTGTCATCCAATTTTCCTCTGTATAAAAAGATAGGACTGGACAAAGTTTTTCTTTTGAAAATGGATTTTCTAAAGAAACATATCTCTCCTTTGAGATAAGTATTTTTGTGTCTATTGGTACAGTTACTCCTCCTCTTTGAGCTAAAAACTGTGCATCTTTTCCAGTATATATCTTTTTAAACTCTCCTTTTGAATCAAAAAGTAACTTTTTTATCTTTTCACTTTCCTCTTCATCTAAAAAGTAAGCTTTATTTTTTTCAAACTCTCTTATTACTTCTTCTAAAATATTTTTATCCACTACTACAGCTTGTTCTGCCCCAGGCATGACTCCATTGTCAAAAGTTTTACTCAAAACAATATCTAAGACAGCTTTCTCTATATCTGCACTTTTTTCAATAAATGCTGGCGTATTTCCTGTTCTTCCATATACAAGTGGTTTTCCACTTCTATATATTTCTGAAAGAATCTCCTCTACTCCAGTATTTAAAATCAAGTCTATATTCTTATGGTTAATCAATTCTTTTGTTCCATTTAATGATATTCTACTTAAATAAGTAATTATTCCAGAAGGAGCCCCACTTTCATCAGCAGCTTTTATCATCAAATCTAAAACTTTTATCATTGAATGTTTAGAACTTTTTTGCAGATTAAATATTATTGAGTTTCCTGATTTTACTGCAATTAAAGTTTTATAAATAAGTGTTGATATAGGATTTGCCTCAGAACAAAAGGCCACTATAACCCCCATTGGAACTCCAATGTTTTTTATATTTCCATTTTTTTCTTCAGAGATTATTCCCACACATTTCATATTTTTAATTTTTTCAGTTACACTCTCTAATAAAAGATCTAATTTTATAGCTTTATCCTCTTTTATTCCAAAATCAATCTCTTTATAAAGTTCTTCTGAAATTTTTTCAACATTAGATTTTAATTTTTTAGATATACTTTCTACAATTTCATCTAATTGTTCTTGAGAAAAGCTTCTCAAACTTTTTTGAGCTTCTTTAGAATTTTCAGCTAATATTCTAGCCTCCTGCATAGATAGTAAATCGTTATCTATTATATTCATTTTTCATTCCACCTTTTATAAGTTCGGAATAGCATATTTATCAATTATCTTTTGTAAATCTCCATGAGGTCTAGCTATAACTATTGAGCTATATAAGTTTCCACCCTCCATATTAGTTACAGCATTTACTCCAGCATCTACCGCTGCTCTACATGCACCTACATCTCCAGTCACTATAACTGTTATATATCCAGATGCTACATTTTCATATCCTATTAGCTCTACATCTGCTGCTTTACACATAGCATCTGCTGCCTCTAGTGCAAAAACAAGTCCAAATGTTTCTATTAATCCTACCGCTTCTCTTCTTAACATCTAAGTCAACTCCCCTTAATTATTCATCTATATCATGAACAGTTACGATTTTTCCAATTTCACTTATAGGTCTTGGCATTACATTTTTTGCTGTTAGTGTTCCTACTGCCGCTGCTGCTGCCGCTCCAGCTTCCACTGCTGCTTTAACTGCTGCCACATCCCCTTTTACCATTATTGTAACAAGTGTAGATCCTACATTTTCATATGAAACTAACTCTACATCTGCTGCTTTTAACATTTTATCTGCTGCTTCTAGTGCTGGAACAAGTCCAAGTGTTTCAACTAGCCCTAAAGCTTCATTTCCATAATACTTCATAATACCCTCCAAAGTTACTATTAATCTTTTATAAAACTATTAATAATATTTTTACTATCTTCATTAGCTTCATAGTAAGAAACTAAATTTCCATCATTATCTAAATCAGCTTCAACCTCTTCTATTAATCCATTTGCTTCAGCTGTCATTAAAGCTGTTATTATAGATTTTTTATTAAAAGATTTAAAGTTTCCATAATCTTTTCCAAGAACTTCCATAACTTCATAAACTGACGACTTTCCATGTTTTGTAAAATATTTTAATATTGCATAATTAAGTGGCATCATATTAGGCCTCCTTTTTCTTTAAAAAATCCATCGGATTTACGGCAATCATTAAGATTCCAAAAATCATAAGTAATGCTCCAATCCAAACTATTGCTGGTAATGCCCAACCATCTATTCCCATAACTACTCCTAAAATTATCCAACAGAAGAATGGTCCAAAGAACGAGTAAGTTCCATTACAAGCTGTTCCTAACCCTGCTCCACACATACTGTTTCCTGTATACCATGCTGTAAATGAAACAAATGTTGCAAGTCCACTTAAAATAAACCAAATCATTGCTGGCGTACTTGTAAACGCTTGACTTACAAGAGTAAATGATGTTGAAATATCACCACTTAAAATTCCAAGTATTGGTAAAACTATAAACATATTTGTAAGCCCTGATGTTAACTGTCTTATACAAATTCCAATTTGTGGATCTACCATTGCTGAAGCATAACCTGCTACACACCCTTCAAATCCCCAACCAAAAGCTGCAACTATTGCAATTGTAATTCCTAATAAAACCTCTGGTGAAATTCCCTCTCCAAAACTTGAACTCCCTATAATAAAACTTGCTGAAACGCAAATTAAAATTCCAAATGCCATTCTTCTATTAATTTCTTGCTTATAAAATATTTTTCCTAAAATAGCCGCTATTGCAGGACAAAGTGCTGATATTGGAACTATTATTGATCCTGCCATCTGAAGTGCAATTACATAAGCTGTTCCTGCTACTGGTCCACCTAACATTGCTGCTAACATAAGCATCTTTCCTGGTTTTGTATTTAAAGTTCTCATTAAATCTTTAAGCTTTCCTTGATATCCTGCATTTCCTAAGGCCCATACTGCACTACACGTATCATTTATTGCATTTCCTAAGGCTGCTAATAAATATACAATTACAAATGTTGTAAGTCCTGATGTATTTGCTCCATACCAGTCTGCCCAAACCCCTCTAGTCATTCCTAAAGTTAAAAGAGCTGTATAAGTTCCATATAATGCTCCTGAAATCAATCCAATTTTGATTCCTTTCTTTAAGAAATCTTTTTTACTTTTTTCCTTTAAAGCTAAAATTCTCTCTTCACGCTCTAGATATTTAGCTTCTGCCGTATTTTTTAATATTGCTTCTGGCATATTTCCTCCTTGACACCTTTTTTAATAATAAACTGGGGAATTTATTATTTTTTTACTTATGATATTAGTATAAACGTTCCACATAGGTTTAATGTCAAGAAAAAAATATGTATTTATTTAGGCTTTATTTTTCAAAAATAATTCTAATATAACTTTTTCAGTTCGCAAAAATTAAAAAAACAGGTGAAGAAATCATTATCTTCACCTGTTTTATACCTTACACTTGAGTGGAAGGTTTTACTTTTTTATTTTAATTAAAATCTCTGTTACAAATTTTTCCTCATCTTTTATGGTCCAATAATCCATTACATATCTTTCATAAAACTTATCTTCATGTTTATAATTATGAAGTTTTGCCCAATCACACATTTTTTTATAAGTTTCTTTAATATTTTTATGAGAACCAATATGATAACAAGAAATTACTAAATCTCCCCCAAATTCCATAAGTTGTTCAGAGCTACACTTTAGTAAATTCTTTTGTAAAACCTTTATCTGCTGGGGATTCCCATGCATTTTATCCATTAAAGAGGAAAATTCAATAATCACTGGTCCAGTAATTGCATTTCCTATCTCCTCTACATAATTCGTAAATTCTATATTTATTACGGAACTTATATAATCACCCTCAAAATCTTGATTTTGAAATATAACTTTTTCCTTTTCTAAAAACTTAACTTTTACATCTGTTAATTTGTAGTCTATAACCATCCTCGCTTCTTTTACTAAAGAGTTCCAGTCTTCAAGGGAACGTTTTTTCATAATTAGTTCCCTTTCTAACTCTTCTAAATCCTTTATTTTTTCAGAAAAACTTTCTTCTATATTCTGATAATTAAAATCATTCATAACTTTTTTTATGTTTTCCAATGTAAATCCACTTTGTTTATAATATTTAATTACTGGTATTGTATATAGATTATCCTTACTGTAGTATCTGTATCCATTGTTGTTAATTTCAAAAGGAGAAAGCAATCCTATTTTGTCGTAAAATCTCAAAGTCTTTTTGGCAATGCCGCAAATTTTTTCAACTTCTCCAATATAGTATTTTTCTTTTCTCATTTTATCACTCCCAATTTATCCCACTATACTCTTTATTAATTTTTTTATATCCTCTTTTGTTATCTCCCTTGGATTAGTTTTTGTACATATGTCTTTTAAAACATTTTCATAAACATTATCTATATCTTCTAATAAAGAGCTTCCATCTATTTTTAAATCTTTCAATGTCCCTGGAATTAAAAGTGATTTTTGTAATTTAACTATAAAATTAATCAAGTTGCTTGTTCCCATAAAAGGATTTATAGCACTTAAGTCAGCTATTTTTGCTAATTTTTGATATTTCTTTAAAACTTCACTTTTAGAATCTAAATATGATTCTCTTTCTATATTAGAATTATATCTTACAACATGTGGCAAAATTATAGCGTTTATTTTTCCATGTGGTATATGAAACCTTCCACCTATAACATGGGCCAAACTATGAGTAAGTCCTAATCCTGCTGAGTTGAAAGCCAACCCTGCTAAACATGATGCATTGTGCATTTTTTCTCTAGCTTGTAAGTCACCTCCATTTAAATATGCTTTCTCTAGATTCTTTACTGTTAATTCAAAAGCCTTTTCAGCTAAAGCATCTGTAAAGTCTGAAGCCTCTTTTGAAATATAAGCTTCTATTGCGTGAGTTAAAACGTCCATACCTGTGTCAGCCGTTATGCTTTTAGGTACTGATTTTACTAACTCTGGGTCTAAAATAGCCACTGATGGCAGTAATTTTTTATCTGCCAAAGCATATTTTATATTTTCTTGCTCATTTGTTATAACAGAATATTCTGTCACCTCTGAACCTGTTCCACTAGTAGTTGGAATAGCATAAAAATCAATTTTTGCATTTTTTTCAATTTTTGTATAATATTCTCTAATAGCTTTTGCTCCGTCTATAGATGATCCTCCTCCTAAAGCTATTATCAAATCAACTTTTTCACTTTTCAGTACCTGGACTCCCTTTGCTACAACCTTAATTGTTGGATCAGGTATTATATCATCAAAAACTGCAACGTCACACTTTTCCAAATTACTTTGAACTTTTTTTAAGATCTCTGAAGTTCCTATAAACTTATCACATATAATTAGTATCTTTTTATTATCTAACTCCTTTAACTTTTCTAAAGATCCCTCTCCAAAATATATAGAAGTTTCAATATTAAAATGTTTCATAACTAAACTCTCCTCACAATTTTAGTTAAAAAAATACTAATTTTCCCCAATTTATTGTTTTTAAATTCTAACATACTTTTATTTTTTTACCAAGAAAAAAAATAAAAGTACTTAAAAAACATTCTTATTTTTTTAATCTGACAATATTTTTATTATATAATCTTCTATATTTTTCTCTGTGGATAAACTATCAAGCTCTTTTACCTCATCACATTTTTTAGAAAAATTTGTGATTTTTTTTACAACTTTAATTTGATTTTCTTGCTCATCCTTAGAAGTTAATATTAAAAATATATTTTTAGTCAATCTTCCATCAAGAGAATTCCAATTTATAGGATTTTCCAAACGTGCGTATATTATTTTAGTTTTTGTTTCATCCCCTACATTTCCCTTAGGAATAGCTATAGCATTTTCTAATCCTGAACAAATTAAATCCTCTCTATCTAATATATTTTCCAAAATATTAGTTTCATTATATTCTAATTTTAATAAATTTAATAACTTATATATTACCTGAGCTTTATTCTCAGCTTCTAACTTTACACCAGGATATATTAAAATTTCAAAACTTTCCAAATAATTAAAACGCTTAGATGCAATTGCTAACCAAGGACCATTAATTATAGATGATAAAATTGCTGCAAAAACTATGGCTACAAAAAGTTCTTTATTTAATAGCCCAAAGCTTAAAGCTATCAAACTTACAACTATATGCATCTCCCCTCCAGGAGTATGAGCTATTGAGATTATATTTCTATACTTTATATTCTTTGATAAAGTTGAACCAATCCATGCTCCTAAATATCTTCCTGCAACACCTACAAATGTTATAAAAAGAGCTAAAAACAGATTAAAACTTTCAAAGAAATTAATCTTAAGTCCTATATTTACAAAGAACAGAGATGCAAATATAGAATAGACAAAATTATGCACAGTATTTCTAGCACTTTTTGTAAAAATTGGTGAATCTCCAGCTACAATTCCAGCTATAAAAAAACCAAAAAGTGTATGAATCCCAATCTCTAAAGTTATAAGTCCAAAAACAACTCCAGTTGATATTAAAACAGCTAACACTCCTTGAACTCCATCACTATCTTGATTTACGACTTTTGAAAAAAGCCAGTTTACAACTTTTTTTCCTACATTTAAAGCTAAAAATGTAAATATACCTGTATATAGAGTTATCTTTATAGCTATCTCCCAATCAAAAAATTTCATTGAAAAAAGAGAAAGTAAAAGAGTAAATACAATCCAACCTATAATATCATTAATTGTCAGTGCTGATATTATTAAAAATCCCAAATCACTTTTCATTATCCCAACTTCTCTCAAAGCCCTAATAGCTATAGGTAGAGCACTTATAGTCATAATAACTGAGATAAAAAATGAGGTTATAAACTTGTTATCACTAAATTCAAAATATCTACTTGGTAAAAAATATATAAAAGCCATTGAAAATACTATCGGTATTATTATATCCAAAATTGAAATTACTAAAGCATTTTTCCTTTGTTTCCAAATACTTGAAAAATCTACCTCTATTCCAGTTGATAAAAGAACTAAAAATAGTCCAAACCATCCTAGTGTATCTAACATAGCTACTTGAACAAGATTTTGAGGAAATATAAAATTATATATTTTAGGAAAAAATGACCCCAATATAGTAGGACCTAAAATAATACCTACCAATAAATCCCCTGTTATAGTTGGTTGATTAATTTTTTTTAAAAAACTGTTTACAAAATTTGTTAATATAAAGATTATAGAAAGCTGAAGTAGTAAATAAAATATATTAGCCTCATCTATTCCTATCATGTTACGCCTCCTAACTTATAAATATATTAGTTTTTACTCTTTCTAAAATTTGTACTCCTAATTTATTCATAACTTTTTCTAGAAAAAATCTTTTACTTAAATTTCCCATTATTAATAGATCTTCCTCATCTATTTTTTCAATAAATTCAGTTAAACTATTCTCTTTTGGAAAATACTTATAAAGTTCAACCTTTATATCCTTGCTCTCTATTAACTCAACTAAACTATGGTCTAATTCATTATAGTTCCATGTTAACACATCCACCTTTTTTATATCCTCTTTATAAAAGTTTAAATAAAAATCATGAAAACTTTTATTTATCTTTACTCCATTATCACTTGTTAATATAATCTTATTAAAGCTCAATTTCTTTCCCTTTAAAATAATCATTGGTTTATATAGCTTCTTTAAAATTTCTAATATAAAGTTATTTAATCCAGGTTCTTCACTAATTAAGATAATATCCGTAGTTTTCAACAACTCTTTTACTGAATTGCTATTTTCATCTATTAAAGATATATACTCATCTGTTAAATTTTCCTCTCTTAATTTTATATTTAGGTTTTTAAAAAATTTATCCTCAACTTTATTAACTATATCTTTTAAATTCTCTTTACTTAAATCAATAATTGCAGGATTTATCATATATACTGGTTTTATAACATAACCATAATTTTCTTTTAAAAATTTACAACTTTCAATTAGATAGTTTAAATCATTTGTATTTTTAAAAATAACCATCGCTTTTTTCATTTTTTCCTCCCAGCCATACATTTTAAAATTATACTTGTTTTATTTATTACTTTAGAATAAATAATAATCTTTTTTTATTTAGGCCTTTTTACAAGGATTTTTATTTTTTACTTGAAAAACTATATCAAGAAAAACTTTTAACTAGATGCTTACTATAATAAAAATGTGAGGTGCGTATGATTTGGGCTATTTTAATTGATTTCATAGGAAGTTTAGGGATATTTTTATATGCACTAGAATTAGTGTCAAAGGAAAGCCAAAAAGTTTTTGGAGAAAATATAAAAGAATATTTAAAAAGATTAACTGAAAATAAATATAAGGCTATTGCTACAGGAGCTATTGTAACAGGTATAGTTCAGTCCTCTTCAGTTGTATCAGTTTTAATTGTTAACTTGGTAAATTCAGGAATTTTAAATTTAAGAGATTCAATAGGATTAATTTTAGGAACGAACATCGGAACTACAGCAACAGGATGGATATTTAGCATTAAAATAACAGCTTTTTCAATACCTTTAATAGCTGTGGGTAGTATAATCTATTTTTTCTCAAATAAAGAGGTCGAGAAATCAAAAGGAAAGTTTATCTTTGGATTTGGGTTGCTACTTTTAGGGCTTCAATATATGAGTAGCTCTATAAACCCACTGAGAAATGATCCTAACTTTATAGCTCTTTTTACACTTTTCAAAGCTGACACATATTTTAATATAATAAAAGTTGTTGCCATAGGAACAGCTGTAACAGCTATAATTCAATCCTCCTCAGCAGCAGTGGGAATTATTTTAACACTTGGTCTTCAAGGATTAATAAATTTAGAAACAATATTAGCTTTAATATTAGGAGCAAACATAGGAACAACTATAACTCCTATTATATCATCTTTAAACAGTAGTTATGAGGCTAAAAGAACAGCCATACTTTGTTTTTTTGTAAAATTTATTTTAGCTATATTTTTTATTCTAGTATTTCCTGCCTATGTAAAGATTGTAGAAATTTTAACAGCATCTAATGGGGTAGCAATAAAAACTGCAGTAGCAAATACTTTTGTTAATGTAGTAAATACTATTATATTTTTACCTTTTTTTGGAACGATAGAAAGAGTATTTTCTAATATTTATAAAGGTAAGATTGATAAAGTATCCATTTCAGAGACAGAATTAAATACATTTTTAGAGATAACATCAAATACAATGATAAACATCTTTAACAAAGAGATAATAAAAGTTATGAAGATTATTGAAGATATTTTTTCAAAAAATGAAGAGAGTGAAAGTTATAAAAAAATAGTGTTAATAGATAAAGAGATCACAGAATATTTTATTTTAAAATCAGGTACTTTAGAAAAAAATATAGATAGTTTTAAAATATATCGGTATATTAAAATTTTATCTGAATTGAAAACCATTGCTAAATATTTACTAAAAATAAAGAAAAATTTATCAAAAGAGAATCAAAAAAAAGAGATTACAAATTTTTATAAAATCTTAAATATTATCTTTAATGATATTAGAGAATCTTATGAGGATAAGAAAAATAATGGATTAGATGATACTTTAGAAAATATAACGTTTTTAGAAAAAGAGATAGTAGCTTTTCAAGAAAAAGAAACAGGTTTAGAAAATTTAAAAATATTAACACTATATAAGCGAGTAATAGTTCACTTTAGAGATTTAGTAAAATTATATATAGAAATTAAAGATATCAAATTTATAAAAAAGAGCTTTAGAGTTTAGTCAACTTTAAAGCTCTTTTTATTTAACAACTTTCTTATCCCATATTTAAATTATAAATTATTCAATGATAACAATAAGAGTTCTAAGGGGTTTTACCCACTCGTAAACATATTTAGCATGAGATGAAGCGTTTCTAACACACATTCTAGATCTAGGTGTTGACCCTAAAGTTGGAGAGTACTCAATAATCTCTGTTCTTGGTAACTCCACTGGTATTCCATGAATATATCCTCCACCTGAAAATCTAGTTGCATATGGTGCAAATCCAGCAATTTCAGATGAGCTTCCTAGTTTTAAATAGTTCATCCTAGGTTTTTTATCTTGAACAACAAAAGTTCCTAAAGGTGTTGGATAGTTATGAGGTAACTTGTCTAATCCTGTAGTAGCTGGATTCATACTTCTAATTAACCAAGTATCATAACTTTTCTGTAAAGTAACTATATTCTGATTTTTTCTATCTATAACTATTAATTTATCTGTAGGTTCATTTAATATCTGTTTTACATATCTCTTCGGAGTCCACCACTCTCCCTCTATACCCTCTATTTTTATTTTTACAAAGCCATCCTTTTCTCCTATAATCCCCACCAAAGATCCATCCCATCCATATCTTATTGGTTTTTTATCTAAAGATTGATATAGTGGTATACCTTGATATCTTCTAACACCATATTTATCTCTTTCTGGAGATGTTAAAAAACTTTCTAATTGAGCTGGATTACCATTTGAATTTTTAAAATTTCTTAAAGTTCCTATTTTCCCATATTCATTTTTAAATCTCTCTATAGAGAATATCTTATCCTCTATTTTTTTCCATTGAAACTCTCTAGAAGTATTTTTATATTTATAAAAATGCTCTAAAGTGTATTTATTATAAGTTAACTCTTTTTTTAAAATAACTTCATTTGAAAAAGTTAAACTAAATAAAGTAAAAAAAGTAAAAATTATTTTTTTCATAATCCTCTCCTCCGCCAATATTTAATAATTTAATACTTAAAATTTTCTCAAATCTTTTTTATAAAACGGAAGAAACTTGTTACTAAAATAGTGCTTTTAATATTTTTTCTCCTAGGTTTCTATTTTTACCTTTGTATGGATAGCAGTGAATATGTATTGCAGGGTTAAAATTTAACTCTATTATAGCGTAATTGTCAATTGGATTTGGATTTTTTATATCCTCTATCATCATATCTACCCCGCATATCTTAGCTCCCACAGCCTTTGATGCTTTTATAGCAATTTTTTTATAAACATCTAATATATCATCAGTATAATCTAAGCTATCTCCACCTGTACTTATATTTGAATTTTCTCTTAGATATACAACTTCATCCTTTTTAGGAATATACTCTATAGTTAATCCCTGACCTTTTAAAAATAGTTTTTCTGGATCTTCTAATTTTATCTTCTCCAAAGGAGTTTTATATCCAACACCCCTTAATGGATCTAAATTTTTCTCTTCTACAAGCTCTTTTATGCTTCTCTCTCCATCTCCCCTTACATTAGCAGGAACTCTATGTAAAATCCCAACTACTTCATCTCCTATAACAAATACTCTATACTCTTTTCCTTTTACAAAGTTCTCTATGAGAATTGAGCTATCCTCTTTAAAAGCTATTTCCAATGCTTTTTCATAATCCTCTTTTGAAAACTCCTCTTTAAATATTGTAATTCCAAGTCCAAAGTTTGTAGACTTAGGTTTTATAACTATTCCAGCTTTATATTTTCTATAATCAGCCTTTGCTTCTTCAATATTAAAATAATCTCTTCCTTTAGGAACCACAATACTTTCCTTTTCTAAAACCTTCTTAGTAACAACTTTATTCTCCATGATTAACATTGTAACATATGAGTCTAAAGATGTTTTAGTCGCTTGCTTCACATACTCTATTTTCCCATTTTTTTCCAAAACTATAAAATTCTCATCTCTATCTAAAATCTCAAATTTTATTCCATTTTTTATAGCTGCTTTTAAAAGTATTTGAGTAGATAGTTCTAGATCCTCAAAACCTTTAAGAGTATATGGAGTTTTCTCTATCTCTTTTAGAAAATATTTTGCTTTGTCCATATGAAACTTTACAAACCCCTTTTGTTTTACCTCTTTTAAAACTAAATCTGAATATAATCTATTTGATAAAATCTTATTTTTTTGATACTGTAAAACCTTCTCATCCTTATTTGTAAACGCTCCTATAGCTTTTAAGTGTCTTTCTATCTCCTCTAAAATAACTATTGAATACTCTTTTGGAGAAACATTTTTATCCTCACAACAAATTAGCCTAAATTCATCTGAATTACCCTTATTAGCAAGAATCTCTTGATTTTTTAAATATCTAAAATAATCCTTTTCTTCAAAAGGTTCGTCATCTTTTAAAAATAGAAAAAGTATAAATAGATGTAAAAACTCTAAATCTACTTTTTCTATACCTATCTCTGAAAAAGGATTTAAATCTATTGATCTAAACTCTAAATATTCAATTCCAATATTTTCTAATTCTAACAATATCTCTTTAGGATTTTTTGTTTTTAACCTAATTGGACTATAATACTCTTTTGCACTTGAAATACTCTCTTTTTCTATTAATCTTTCTAAACTTTCAACATATTTATCTACACTTTCATAATTTACAAAAAAATCTTTTTCATTTCTATAACCACAGCTACCATTTCTAAAAGAAACTAAATCTTCAAAGTAGTATGTATCCTCTGTAAATTTTTTCATTTTGTCTATACATTTTTGAAGATATGTCTCATGAATAACAGGACTTGCACCTAATAGATATATAATCATCCAACCATATTTAAAATAATTTCTAGATATTTTTAAATAAATATTATTTTTAAACTCTTTAAATGATGTTTTCTCCTTAGATAACTCATATAACTCCTTTAAAAATTCATCGTCAAAAGAAAAATTAAAATGTATTCCTGATAAAAGTTGTTTTTTTCTACCATATTTTAATGCTAACTTTTCTCTATATTTCTCTAACTCTTTATTTTGAGGAAACTTTCCAAGGGGAATTAACTCTTCAGATGGTAATATTGGAGGTACACTTTGAGACCATAAATACTCATCTTTTAAATTCGTTACGACTATCTCATGAATATTTTTTAAAAAATCATAGGCTTTTTCTACACTGCTTTCTATAGGAGTAATCATCTCAATTTGACTTTCAGAAAAGTCTACTGTTATATATGGATTTTTTATTTTATCTCCAAAAATTTCAGGATGATTAGTTAATGCTAACTCTCCCTTTTCATTTACTCTTAAACTCTCCTTTTCAATACCAAATCTTCCTTTTTTTATATCTAAACCTAAACTGTTTTCTTTTATAATTTTTTCCATTGTATTCATTTTTTATCAACTCCCTCATTTAAATATTTTTTAAAAATCAATGGTGATAAAACTCCTTTTAATACGCTTGATAATGATATACTTATCCAAACTCCATTTAATCCAAAATATTCATCCCTTGATAATATTAATGCCATTGGAATTCTCAAAGAGGTAAAAATTATACTTATTATAGATGGTATCTTAGGCTTACCAATCCCACTAAAAGCTCCATTTGTTATAATTTCATAACACATAAATAGTTGAGATAGTCCAATTATTCTCATATAATTTATGGCTATCTTAACTGTTTCTGGCTTTTGTACAAATATCTCTACTAAATAATGAGGAAAAATAATAAACAATACTGTTGTTACAACTCCAATCCCTGTACAAAGGTACATTGCAGTTTGATATCCTTCTTTTATTCTTTTTTCCAGATTTGCTCCATAGTTTTGTCCTATAAAACTTGAAACTGCTCCCTGAAGTCCCCCTATTGTCATGAAAGTTATAGACTCAATTTGAAGTCCTATCTTTTGAGCTGCTATGGCATCTGGTCCCCACTGAGATATAATTTTTGCAATAGCTATCCCAAATCCAGTAAACAATACTCTTTGAAGAGCAATAGGAGTCCCTAAAGACATCATCTCTTTCATCTTGCTCCAACTTTTAGATATATAACTTTCAACTTTAAAGTAATCTTTCGATTTTTTTACAAATAAATATGTGTTAACTCCCTCTGCTAGAACTGTAGCTATAGCTGCTCCTGCCACTCCCCAGTCAAATACAAAAATAAATATAGGATCTAAAATTATATTTAAAATAACTCCTACACTACTTATTTTAAAAGGTAGTTTACTTTCTCCATAACTGTTTAAAATTCTTGTGTATAAAAAGTTAAAAAACTTAAAAATTAATCCTATTCCACCTATAATTAAGTATATTTGAGCCATTTTTTCAACTTCATTCTCTAAGTTAAAAAACCTTACTAAATTTTTTGAAAAAATTATAATTGGAAGAATAAAAGATACTGCCATTAAAAAGTTTAACGTACATGATGCCTTTATATACTCTTTGGTATTTTCAATATCCTTTGCTCCTATTACATGAGAAATCTTTATTCCAGCTCCTATTACAATCATTGAGTTAATTGCATAGCCCAAATTTATAAAAAAGCTAGCTGTTCCAACTGCTGCTACAGCATTACTTCCAATTCTTCCTACCCAAAACATATCCACTAATCCATACACCATTTGTAAAAAAGAGGATCCCATAATTGGAAAAGCTAAAGAAAGTAATATTTTTCTTATATCACCTTTTGTTAAATCTATTTTTTTCATAACATCTCCTAACTATATTAGTTTTTTCTAATATAGTTTTAACACTTTTTTAAAACTTTGTCAAATTTAAAACTTTTCCAACTATTTTATCAGTCTAAAGTGTATAAGTGTTAGAAAATTATAAAAATAATTAATCCCTTAAAAAAAAGGCCTCTAAATTTTAGGGGCCTTTCTCCTTTTCAAATAATTTTCTAAAATATGTTCGTGGATACTTTCTACAATATCGTTAAAATTAAGGATATTTATAATTTTTACCTCTTCTTTTAAACTCGGTTCATCACTCAGTATTAAATCAAAATTATTTTCGTAAAACTCTTTATCTATTTTATAAAAAAACGATGGTTCTATTTTGAACTCATAGTCTTTAAAATATTTTTTTAACTCTTGTGTTAAATAATCGTCATTTAATATAGTTATCTCATTAAAAAGTAAAACTATTTTTTTAAATGTTTTTTTATTAGTTTCTATAATAACTTTTTTTATTATTTGAGATATCATAACTTTATCACTAAAATACATATTCATATTATTCTTTTCTAAAACATCATCTAAAATATTTAAAATCATAGTATCTATTCTTTTTAAATCTATTTTTTTTACTTTAAGTATTTTTCCTTCATATTTAAAAATTGAATAACATATTTTTTTTAACAACATTCTTTCAAAAACACTTTCTATTTCATATATATCAAATGCTTCTTTTATCTTTGGAAGAATATCTTTAGCTTTTCCTAAGGTTACTGGTTCAAATGGTACATCATTATTTAAACTATTTGCTAAAAAATAAAAAACTTGCTCTCTATATCTACAATCAAAATCTTTCAAATATTTTTCTAAACTCTCTTTTAATTTAATATGTTTACTGTAATCTCTATCTAACTTTAACTCTATCTCTTTAAAAAGCTTAATACAAATATTTAAAGCACATAAAAAAGCAATTAAAAAACTGCTTGAAGAGATTTTGTTCTCTTTAAAAATTTTACTCAATGCAATTATTAGTACCTTACTATTGTAACCTTTTAAAAATTCATCTAAAAGATTTATTCTATTTAAAGAGAACTCTTTTTTGAAAAAATACTTTACTAATGTTTTAAAAAAAATCTGTAAATCTTTTGGGGATAGATGTGTTAACTCCATACCTTTTCCGTAAATATATCTATATTTTGAGTCATTGTCACTTAAATTTTTCTTTATATTTGTAAAAATTCTAAATATCGAACTTCTAGATAGATCTAGCTTTTCTCTCTCCTCTTCTAAATTTATAAATCTATCATGAATAAACTTTATATATATGTACTCATATATCTCCTCTGAAGTCATCATCATTTTCTTATTAAAAAGTTCCTCTTCTTCCTTTTTTGATAAAGACATAATACACTTATTATTTTTTAGCTCTATTTTAGGGTAGTTTTCCTCTTCTAAAAAGTCATTTATTTGTTTTATTCCTTTGCTTATAGAGTTTTTCTCTAAGTTCAAATACATAGATAATTCATCTATTGTAAAGGTATCTTGTGCTAAAAGCATCAATATATTAATACTTGTTTCATTCATTACTCTCCCCCCTACTGCTAAAAAAAAATCATATACACTCTATTCAAATAATACCTTCTAGTAAGATTTCAATAAAATATATATGATTAAATACATTTGGTGCCTGAGGGGGGACTCGAACCCCCAAGGTGCAAACACCGGCGGATTTTGAGTCCGCTACGTCTACCAATTCCGTCACTCAGGCCTTTCGTTGTTATTTTATACCAATTAGAGAGCTTTGTCAATAAGTTTTATTTTTTTTTAAAAGGAATTCCCCACTTTTATAAGTAAATATCTTAAAGTTTAATAGTTTAAATTTTTAAAAATTCCAAGGAGGTAACTTATATGCTTAAAAGATTTATCTTTTTATCTGTTTTAGTCTCTGCTTTAGTTGGTTGTGCTAACAATGGAATGTACAACACTCCAAGAGTTAGAGATGGAGCCTTAGGAGGAGCAGCAGTTGGAGCTATCGCTGGTCAACTTATTGGTAGAAATACCGCTGGTACTCTAATCGGAGCTGGAATTGGTGCTCTTGCAGGAGCAGCTATCGGTCACGAAAGAGATGAACGAGCTTTTAGAAACTATTATAGAAATAGATATTAATTAGGAGGTTTTTAATGAAAAAGATACTTTTATTTTTATTTGCTTTAACTCTTTCTACTGGTCTTTTAGCTAATAGTGATAATTATAATTTTCCTAAATTAAAAGAAAAAATGGAGAAAGATGGATATAAGTTAGAATATGTAAAAAAAGATGAAGGATTTAACTTTAAAAAAGGGGACTCTCATGTTGAAGTTACTGACTATAAAACATATGCTAATTTAAATGACGCAATAGCTAACTCTATAAATCTATTGGAAGAAAAAGGATTTAAACTAGTAACTAAAGAGTGTGATTTTGGAAATGGTGTTTTAGTTTTCACTAATCCTACTATTAAAGATTACGCTTTTGTTCTTTCTGCAAACTATAAAAATAATATTATGTTAAATACAGGAGGATCTCCTAAAGACGTTGAATTTTCTGTAAAAACTTTACAAGAAACTTTAAAACCAACTAAAAAATAAAAAAATATTTTTATTTTTTTCTTGACATATTAAAAATTTAGCAGTACTATTATAAAATATAAAACAAAAAAATTAAAGGAGGAAGATATGTCCCTACTGTTCGTTGTTTTAAACTCATTACATCATCATCATAGATATTAGAGTTTGTTCCTGTGAATTTTTCATAGATACAGACTCTTGTTGTGTTTCAAACTTGAGTCTGTATCTATGATGACAACGAAAAAGATAAACATATTTTCTTTTTAAGCCATCTAGATACATTCTAGATGGCTTTTTTGTTTTCAAATAACTTTTATTTAGGAGGATTTTTATGAAAAAAATATTTAATTTTTTACTTTTAACTTTTATTATATTCTCAACATCTTTTGCCAAAGATAACTCTTTAAAAGATATTCAAAATAAAAAAGAGATTATTATTGGTCTTGATGATACTTTTGCACCTATGGGATTTAGAGATGAGCAGGGGAAAATAATTGGATTTGATATTGATTTAGCCAATGAAGTTGCTGAAAGAATGGGTGTTAAAGCTACTTTTAAGCCTTGTGAGTGGGATGGTATTATCTTTGATTTAAGAAGTAAAAAAATAGATTTAATTTGGAATGGTCTTACAATAACTCCTCAAAGAGAGAAACAGATTCTATTCTCTACTCCATATTTTGACGATGATCAAATTGTCATTGTTAAAGATCCAAGCATTAAATCTTTTGAAGATCTAAAGGGAAAAAATATTGGTGTTCAACTTGGAAGCGCTTCATATTTTGCTTTTGAAAACTCATCTTTAGCTAAAAAAACAGATAAAGTTAATAAATACTCTACAAATGTTGAAGCTCTTTTAGATTTAGAGGCTGGAAGAACTGATGCTGTTGTTATAGATGCAGTTATTGGTAAATACTACACTTCTAAAAAAGGTGGATTTATTATCTTAAATGAAGTTTTAGATAAACAACAGATGGGTGTTGGTATAAGAAAGCAGGATTTAGCACTAAAAAATGAAATTGATAAGACTTTAGCCAATATGAAAGCTGATGGTTCATTTAATAAAATATACCAAAAATGGTTTGGTAACAACTAATATATTATTTTAAGGAAGGATTATTTATGGAAAACAACTTATTTTACATACTACAAGGATTAACTTTAACTTTAAAACTTTACTTTTTTACTTTAATTTTATCTCTACCTTTAGGAATTTTACTTTCTCTTGGAAGAGTTTCAAAAATAAAAACAATAAATTTAGCTATTCAAATATATACTTGGATTTTTAGAGGGACACCTCTTCTATTACAACTTTTCTTTGTTTATTACGGTCTACCTGTATTTGGAATTGTTTTAGAACCTTTTCACGCAGCACTTATAACTTTTACCATTAATTATGCTGCTTATATCTCTGAAATTTTTAGAGGAAGTATTTTAGGAGTAGACATTGGACAATTTGAAGCTGCTAAAGTTTTAGGTTATAGTTATTGGCAAACTATGTTTAAAATAATTCTTCCTCAAAGTTTAATTACAGCTCTTCCTGCTCTTTCTAATGAAGCTATAGCTCTAATTAAAGATACCTCTTTAGTTTCTGCCATTGGTATGGCTGAAATTTTAAGAAACTCCAAAGAGATTGTTACAAGAGAGTTCACTATAACTCCTTTTATTATATGTGCCGCTATTTATTTAGGGCTATCAACTATTATTATTTTAGTTTTAAAAAATATTGAAAAAAGGGTGAATATATAATGGCTATAAAAGTTAAAAATTTAAACAAATCTTTTGGAGAAAACAGTGTTTTTAACAATTTAAATTTAGAGATTGAAAAAGGAGAGGTTGTATCTATTATTGGTCCTTCTGGAAAGGGGAAATCAACATTTTTAAGATGCTTAATCGGTCTTGAAGAGTTCACTTCTGGAGAGATTATATGTAACAGAAAAAAAATGGGGATGGTTTTTCAAAACTTCAATCTTTTTCCAAATAAAACAGTATTAGAAAATATAACTGAACCACTTATATTAGTGGATAAAATTGAAAAAGCTATAGCTATTGAAAAAGCTAAAAAACTTTTAGAAAGAGTTGGGTTATCTGATAAAAAAAATACCTATCCTAAATATCTTTCAGGTGGTCAAAAGCAAAGAGTTGCTATCGCTCGTGCTTTGGCAAAAGATCCTGAAGTTTTACTCTTTGATGAACCCACTTCAGCTTTAGATCCTTTTATGACTGAAGAGGTTTTAAAAGTTATAGAAGAGCTAAAGGATAATAGAGATATAACTATGGTTATAGTAAGTCATGAGATGGATTTTGTTAATAAAATATCAACTAGAATAATTGAGTTTTAATATAGATAAAAGAGCGTATAAATTAACTTATACGCTCTTTCTATATTATTTATTCAATCTTTTTGCTAACTCTTGAACAGCATATGAAGCTACATCGTCTGCATATGTTCCAGTTCCAAATCCAGCATCATATCCCAACTCTTTAGCCAGTTCATGTGTGATTCTAGCTCCTCCACAAATTACTAACATCTTATCTCTTAATCCCTCTGCCTCTAACATCTCAATAAGTTCAATTAAGTTTTTAATATGAACATCCTTTTGAGTAACTGTTTGAGAAACTAAAAGTACATCAGCACCTATTTCAATAGCTTTAGCTATAAAGTCCTCATTTAAAACCTGACTTCCCATATTTAAAGCCTCTATCATCTCATATCTTTCTAATCCGTAGTGTCCTGCATAACCTTTCATGTTCATTACAGCATCTATTCCAACTGTATGAGCATCTGTTCCTGTACTTGCACCTAACACCACTATTTTTCTTCCAATATTTTCTTTTACAAACTTATCAGTTTCTTCCATTGACCAAGTTGTTGATTCAACTTTTGGAACGTAGATAGACTCATAGTCAACTGTATGAGTACAATTTCCATAACAGTTAAAGAATGTAAATCCATCTGTTAACTCTTTAAAGTATGAAACTTGTGGATTTTCAAATCCCATTTTCTTCATAAGCTGTTTAGCTGCTTCTACTCCCTCTGCTCCTGCTGGAACTGGTAAAGTAAATGAAAGTTGAGTTTTCCCATCATTCATTGTATCTCCATATGGTTTAACTGCTTTTAAATCTAGCGTTGTATCAAATGTTCTTTCTTCCATTGAATATAATCCACCACTCATTACTTAACCCCTCCTAACATTTTTGGAATAAACAGATTCATATAGCTAGATCCTTTTTCCACAACTCCAGCTAATCCTTTTCCACCTGTTCTACTTCTTTTTATATCTGCAAAAGTTCCCTTTTCTAGTGAATTAAATAGTCCATCTTCAACCATTTTCTCAAGTAGTTCTACTGATTCATCTAAAACAAGCTGAGCTCTTTTTTGAATTATTCCATCTGCTTTAAACTCTATTTCAGATCCAAAATCTCTCATATTATTAAATATGTATCTTGCATTTTCTATTGATAAGTATCTATCTGACATAAATGGTGTATGGATAGCCTCTGTCATCATTCCTAGCAGTTGAAGTCCTTGTCCTGTCATTATTGCAACTTGGTTAAATAGTGCGTCTTGAATGTGTCCTTTAAATATATTTCCTGTCATAAACTTTGTAGGTGGCATATATTTTAATGGTGCCTTAGGGAAAATCTCTCTAGTCATCTGTGCTTGTGCTAACTCTAGTAAGAATCCATTTTCTAATTCTGGATCCATTTCAAATGCATGTCCTAATCCCATCTGCTCTTCAGGAAGACCTGCCATAAATGCTAACTGCTCATTTATTAGATCTGATGCTAAAACTGTATGTGCATTTTCCACTGCATCAGCTGTTGTTAAGTAGTTATCCTCTCCTGTATTTATTATAACTCCTGCAAATCCATTTATTACTCTTGAGAAGAACTGGTCAACTAATGTTCTTTGCATATTTATATCTCTAAATAGTATTCCATATAATGCGTCATTTAACATTACATCAAGTCTTTCTAAAGCTCCCATAGCTGCAATCTCTGGCATACAAAGTCCTGAACAGTAGTTACAAAGTCTTATGTATCTTCCAACCTCTTCTCCAACTTCATCTAAAGCTTTTCTCATAATTCTAAAGTTTTCTTGAGTTGCAAAAGTTCCTCCAAATCCCTCTGTTGTAGCTCCGTAAGGAACATAGTCTAATAAACTTTGTCCTGTTGTTCTAATAACAGCTATTATATCTGCTCCTTGTCTTGCTGCTGCTTGAGCTTGAATAACATCTTCATATATGTTTCCTGTTGCTACTATTACATATAAGTAAGGTTTTGGTCCCTCTCCAATAGTTGTTAAATACTTCTCTCTTTGCTCTCTATTTGACTTAATTCTATCTACAACTTTATTTACAACTGGTTCTACAGCTTTTTGAACCTCATCTTTGCTATGCTGTTTAATCTTAGTTAAATCTAACTCTCCTGAACTTACTTTTTCAGCTATCTCTTGAGGAGATAACCCTGTTTCTAGCATAGCATTTCCTACAAAGTACATTACTCCTTCAGATAAAACACCCTTATCCTTTAAGTGGTCTACTACAATATTTGGTAATGGTACCTCATCGCAATCTACTCCATCTATCTCTAGTAATCTACAAATTGTTCTTTCAACTGCAACAGTTGTATATGAATCCACGAACTTTTGTACATCCACCGCTATATCTTTAGCTAATCCTCTAGCTTTATCAACTTTATTAAAATCTAACCCTAACTTACTTTTAAACATCAACATCCTCCTTATAAATACTTATATGCGTTATTTATAATATCCTCATCTATTTTTAATAGTTTCCCTATTGTTAATGCTTCCTCTGGAACACTATCATCATCTACTTCAATTAGAGAGTAATCTATATAATCCTCTATATTTTTATAACTTACACCCTCTTCTAACTCATCTTTTCTAATTCCAGCCACTCTAAGTTTTACTACTTCTTCTCCAACTTGATCATAATGAGTTGTTATTACAGACTCTATAAAATAATTATTAAGAATAGTTATTACACTTTTTAAAAGTGCTCTTCCCTCTTGTGGATTAGTTGTTCTAGCTAATTCATCTATTAAAACCAGAGGTCTAACCCCTTTTTTAATCTTTTTAACTATTCTATCTATCTCTAGCATCTCTCCTGCAAAAGATGATAACCCCTCTTCTAAAGATTGGGTATCTCCTATAGATAAGCAGATTTCATCAACAAGTTGTATCATCCCTTTTATAGCTGGAATATAAAACCCCATTTGAGCCATATTTTGTACCAACCCTAAAGTTTTTAATGTTAAGGTTTTCCCAGACATGTTAGCTCCTGTTATAACAGTAACACCATTATGTAATGTAATGTCTACCTTTTGATAACTTTTCTCTTTCTCTTCTAAAATTTTTAAAACCTTTGGATTAAAAATACCTTTAAGCTCAGTTTTTTCTCCAAAAACAGGTCTTACTAAATTAAGCTTTTTAGCTTGATGAGCTTTAGCTAAAACTATGTCTAAATAACCCAATCTTTTTATAGAACTTTTTAAAACTTGATTATAGTTTGATAATTTCCTACTAATAACCTTTCTTACATCATCTTCCAACTGCATCTCAGTTTCATACAATGTTTCATCTTTAGTTTCTTTTATGGCTTTTCTAACCTCAGACAGTTCTATGGAGTAGGAACTATATATATGAAAACTTGCTATTCTAAGTTTATCTGGATCCAATATATCAATTACTTTTTCCAAATTTTGAGGGGCTAAAAATTTATACTCCTCTCTCAAAATTTCATATATCTCTTGGGAGATCATGGAAAAAATTTTAATCTCAAAAAGTTCAATATCATCTAATATATATCCATTAGATAATCTATTTACAATGCTCTCTATATCTTTTAGTACTGATAATTTTCTTTTTATTGTAGTATATATTTTAGGATTTTTTTCTAAAAGAGAGATTACAGAGTGTAGATTTTCATACTCTTTTTCCAATTCAACTGGATCTTTTGAAAACTCCACTTTTTTTAAACTCTTTCGTCCTAACTTACTAACTATATCTAAGGTATCAATTATATAATCAAAGCCTATCTTCTCAAAATTCATAACCTTCCTCCCTTAGATTAACAACTGGTACATCTGTGAACTCCTCTATAGCTTTTATTAATTCTTTAGAATCTAATATATGCCCTGTTGGTGCTACAGGATTTATTGTTATTGCAACTAACTCTGTTTTTAATAATACTTTTAGTGTTCCACCTTTTCGCATAAACCTATTTAGTATCTCTCCTGAAACAAATATTTTTGTAAAATCTTTAACTACAATCTCTATGTTTTCTAAAAAACTCTGCTTTGTTAATCCCTCTATAAATCTCTCTGTTAAAACCCCTGTTATATAAAGAGTGCATTTTTCTTGAAAAATATTCTCTTCTAACTGAGAAAAATTTAAAATAGACTTTATAGGAAGTTTATTTATAATCTCCTTTTCCCACAAAATTTTATATATACCATCTTCTAAGTCTATTATTTTTTCTTTTTTTGACTGAGATATATTTTCCAATTGAAGAAGATTTATAATGTGCTTTGTCTTTTTTATAATCTCTTTACTATTAATAGAAACTGCCGCTCCAGTAGATAAAACTATCCCTTCTGTAATAATAGGAGACCCTACACTTAAACGTGATAGGGCCCCATCTACTAAAACACTGTCTACATCTTTTTTTAGAACTTCATCAATAATCTCTTTTACCCAAGTTCCATTAGATGGTCCAGACAGTAAAACTTTTCCCTCTCCTAGGGCTCTTGCTGTTACAAGGCGCCCTAGAGCAGTGGATTTTTCACTAACATCTAAAATTTCAGCTTGAAATCTCTTTTTTATATAGTGTTTTTCACTAGTTACAAAAATCATCCCTTCATAGATTGTTATTTCAGGCTTTGACGTCTCTGTCACTATATCAACAGTTTCTCCATCTATACCTATAGAGGTTACTGCTGCTGCTACTCCTTCATTTTTCAATCTTTTTAAGATATAATTCATAGTTTCTGTCTTACCAACGTTCTTTTCTAGTCCTATAGTTGCTATACTTTTATATTTTTTTATATCTTTTATAAAGGGCATGATTCTCTCCTTTCAAGCTTTCTATATATTAATGAGCGTTTCTTTGTTTTCTATCAAGTTGTCTTGGCTCTAAAGTCTCTTCACATCCACTCATAAGTCCTGCTACTCCAACTTGTTTTCTCTTTGTTTCCCCTTTACAAACATCACATTCACAAGTATTCTCATAGTTTGTAGGTTGAGTATATGTTGTGATTACTCCCTCAAAGTTTCTAAGTACAACTTTATCTGGAGATTGAGATATTATGTAGTTTGGCATAACTGGAGTTTTTCCTCCTCCACCTGGAGCATCTACAACAAATGTAGGTACTGCATATCCTGATGTATGACCTCTTAATCCTTCGATTATTTCAATTCCTTTAGATACAGGTGTTCTAAAGTGCTCAATTCCCATTGATAAGTCACATTGATAGATGTAGTATGGTCTAACTCTCATTTTAACTAAGTTATGAACTAAATCTTTCATTATATGTACACAGTCGTTTACTCCTTTTAATAAAACCGATTGATTTCCTAAAGGAACTCCTGCATCTGCTAACATGTTACAAGCTTTGATAGCTTCTGGAGTGATCTCCTTAGAGTGATTAAAGTGAGTATTTAACCAGATCGGGTGATATTTTTTTAACATATTACATAGCTCTGGAGTGATTCTTTGTGGCATAACAACTGGAGTTCTAGATCCAATTCTTACAATTTCAACATGTGGAATCTCTCTTAATTTGCTGATAATATGCTCTAAGTTATCATCAGATAAAAGTAACGGATCTCCTCCTGAAAGTAATACGTCTCTAACTTGAGGTGTATTTCTTATATACTCAATAGCTTTTTCAATTCTCTCCATTGGTAAAGCGTGATCTGTTTGTCCTGCAAATCTTCTTCTTGTGCAGTGTCTACAGTACATTGAACACATATCTGTCACTAGAAGTAATACTCTATCTGGATATCTGTGAGTAAGTCCTGGAACAGGTGAATCTCCATCTTCATGAAGTGGATCTAATTGATCTGCTGCTGACTTATGTAACTCATTTATAGATGGTACTGCTTGCATTCTCACAGGACACTTAGGATCGTTAGGATCCATTATACTTAAATAGTATGGAGTAATTCCCATTCTAATAGTTTCTAATGATTTTTTAATTCCCTCTTTCTCTTTATCTGTTAATGTCATTAAGCTTTCTAATTGATCTAAAGTTTCTATTCTATTTCTAACTTGCCATTTCCAATCATTCCACTGCTCGTCTGTTACGTTAAATCTCTCTCTCAAATTCATCATCGATAA
The DNA here is from genome assembly GCF_024506395.1 of Cetobacterium sp. NK01. NCBI lineage: Bacteria > Fusobacteriati > Fusobacteriota > Fusobacteriia > Fusobacteriales > Fusobacteriaceae > Cetobacterium > Cetobacterium sp. NK01. The sequence continues at coordinate 1,865,595 of NZ_JANIBO010000001.1, read as the reverse complement.
ACTCCTCCAAATTTTCTATTGAAACCTTTTTATTTTTAACAAATTTTTAATTACTATTAATTAAACGTATAATTTTTCAAATAACTCTCTAATTGCTTTAGATTCTCTTATGATCTCTAAAGTTAAATTAGCATGCCCTTTTGTATATCCATTTCCAACTATCATAGTTACGTCTTTTCCTACACCCTCTGCTCCTAAAGCAGCTTTTGTAAATGATGTAGCCATAGAGAAGAAGTAAACTACTCCATCATCTTTTGTTATTAATATAGATGACATCTCTGTTCCAGGAACATTTACGTTATTTATTACAACATCACATAACTCCCCATTTGTGATTTCATTTATTTTATTATAGATCTCTACTGGCTTTGTTGCGTCTCCTACTAATACAACATGAGCAAGTCCTAAATCTCTTATTCTTTGTGCATTTGCTTCTGAATATTCAAACACAATAACTTTTCCAGTTTTTCCTACATTTTTCATAGCTTGATAACAGCAAAGGATTCCAGATTTTCCTCCTCCACCAATGATACAAACTGTGTCTCCCTCTTTAACTAGCTTCTCAACTTGAGCAGGTGCTCCAGCTACGTCTAACGCTGCAAGTGCTAACTTCTCAGGAACGTCATTTGGTAAAACTGCATATATCCCACTTTCAAATAAAATCGCTTTAGCTTTTACATCTACTTGGTCATTTGATATATTTATTTTTTTAATCTCCTCTATCTTTAAAGGCGTTAATGAAAGAGAAACTAAAGTTGCTATTTTATCTCCTACTTTTAAGTTTTTATCAGGGAAATCTGGTCCTATTTTTTCAATAGTTCCAATTAACATCCCTCCTGAACCTGTTACAGGGTTTTGCATTTTCCCTCTCTCTGCAACTATTTTTTCAATCATCTCTGCCATTTTTTTCTCATCTTTATTACATGCTTCTTTAATTTGTGTAAAACTTGCTGAATCGATATTTAGAGTTTGTACATCTATTAATACCTCATTTGACATAATCTCCATATCATTAGATATTTTTAATGCTCCTTGTGGTAATGATCCAACAGGCTCTATTACTCTATGTGTTCCAAATTTGCATCCCTTTTTCATAATATCCTCCTTAATTTAAACCTAATATTTTTCTTGCCTCAGTTGGATTTGCTATCTCTCTTCCAAACTCCTTTGCAAGTCTTACAACTTTTTCAACTAACTCACCATTATTTTTTGCTAATACACCTTTTTCAATATATATATTGTCTTCAAATCCAACTCTTACGTGACCTCCTGATATTATAGAAGCCGCCGCAAGAGTGAATTCAAATCTTCCAATCCCAGCAACTGAATATGTAGAACCACAAGGTATGCTCTCTTTTAAAAATATGAAATCTCTTAAATCTCCAGAAATTCCACCATTTACTCCCATTACAAAACTAAAGTGAATCGGCTCCTTAATAAACCCTTTTTTGCATAATCTAATTGCCATGTCTATCATCGATTTATCAAAAACTTCAACCTCTGGCTTAACACCCAAATCTATCATCTTTTTTCCAAACTCTTTTATCATATTTTCAGTGTTTACAAAAATCTCGTCGCCACCAAAGTTCAATGTTCCACAATCTAATGTTGCCATCTCTGGCTTTAAATCAACTGGCTCTAATCTCTCAGCTGATGTCATCCCCACTGACCCACCAGTAGATGGTTGAACTATAACATCTGGACATCTTTCCTTTATAGCTTTTATACACTCATCATATCTTTCTTTTCTTTGAGTTGGAGTTCCATCGTCCTCTCTAACGTGAAGATGGATAACACTCGCCCCCGCTTTGTATGCGCTATACGCTTCATTTGCTATCTCTTCTACTGTATATGGTACAGCTGGATTGTGTTCTTTTGTCACTTCAGCACCACAAATTGCTGCTGTTATTATTAACTTTTCCATAGTCTACCCCTTTCTTTGAACAGCCTTTGGAACTACACAAGTACCAACTGCTTTACACACTACAATAGGTTCTTCTAAAAAATCTGCTGCTGAATCACAAATATCTGGTCTTGGTATTATTACTTTTCTTGCTTCAAAGCTCATAGCTCTTGAAGTGTTTCCAACTTTTGTAATCTCTCCTATAACCTCTAAATAATCTCCAGCATAAACAGGAGCCATAAACTCTACCTCACTATAAGCCTTGAATAAACCTTCATCCCCATCATGCTTTATAAGTAGCTCTGTTGCTACGTCTCCAAATAACTGTAAAATTCTTGCTCCGTCTACTAAATTTCCACCATAATGAGCATCTGCTGAACTCATTCTTAATCTTATCATTGATTTTGTCATAACTCCTATCTCTCCTTCACATATTTTTTATTATGCTAACTCTTCTGTTTCTGTTGCCACTTCAACTTCTTCGTTTTGTCCCGCTAACTGTACAGCTGGCTCTGATGGTAAAGCAAATCTTGGTACAAATCTATCTAGTCCTGTTAAAGTTAATATTAATATACTTCCCACTGCTATGTATGCCATAAAGTTAAACTTTATAATACTCATAGCTGTGAATGAAGCCAATGGATAAACTGCATTTGCTATTCCTAAGTAGAATCCAATGTAAACGTGCCATGGAATTAATTGAGATCCAAAAACTCCTAGTGCATCACTAAATGTTGCATTTCTAAGTCTTAATGTCTCTATATCTTGTGGACTTCCTTTTACATTTTTTTCAACTAACTCTTTAATGATTGGTCCTATTGTTACGATTTGTGCCATCTCATCTGCCAATGCCGCATTTCCTAAAACTGATAAAACACCGTTGTAAAACATAAGTTGTCTAACATTTCCAGAAATCTTTTTAATAAGAATCGATACCGGTCTAAAGGCATCCATTATTTTCATTATTCCACCAAATGCCGCAACCCACATCATCATTACGATAACCCAAGATCCTGCTCCTTCAAATCCAGTGTAGATTAGATCTAAAAACGCTGATGGACTTTCAACAGTTCCAGCAAAAGTTCCACATATAAAAGATGCAAAAATTCCAAGGAATAAACATAATAGTGTATTTACTCCTTTAAATGCTGAAACTAAAACTAGAATTAGAGGAATAACCATATAATAAGGCACTCCACTTTTAACTTGATTAAGTAATGCTACCGCACTCTCTCTTTTCTCTGCTAGAGCGGCCCAAGCTGATTCAGGTATCTGATTTATAGCCTCAACTGGACTTCCAATCTCCGTTGGTAATCCCATAGCAACACTCACTACATAGAAAGTTATTACTGCACACACAAGTACTAACCCTGACCAAACACCTTGGTGTCTTATTCTTTTAACAACTTCAACTCTTTGAATTCCAGAACTTACTATTGTTGTATCTGATATAAGACCTATATTATCTCCAAAGCATGCTCCTCCAGCTATTGCTGCTAAAGTTAAGAACATGTTTCCTTGAACTATATGGTTTAGCCATAAGAATATTGGTGCACACGCTGCAAATGTTCCCCAGCTTGTTCCCGTTGCTATTGATAGAATAGATGTTACTATAACTCCTACCACTGCAACTGTTCTAGCTGTTAACCCAAATCCTAAAGCTATGTTAATTATAGAAGCTCCAACTCCTGTTGACATAAAAGCTTCCGCCATTGCATAGGCCATCATTAGGATAAAAAAGGCTATTTGCATCTCTCTTGCATTTTTAATACAGGCATCTATAATATCACTTATTTTTTTCTTTGCCACAAGTGATGCCACAAGTGCTGCATATACTGTTGCTATTGGTGCTGCTAATAATGCATCATACCCACTCATCATTAGTCCTGCCAAAACTAAAACTGGACTAAGCTTTATTATCGCCGTTACCGTTCCCATATTTTCCTCCTAGAATGTTTATTTTCTCATAAAATTTTCAGTAGGATGTAAGTGAGTGCTTACTTTAGTTTTGTCATTAGCTATATATACCTCACGTTTTTTTTTAAGTCAATAGTATTTTTAAATTATTTTCATTTTTTTAGTTTTATTTCAGTACTATAACTTCCTATTACAGACACTTTTCGCATATAAAAAAAATTTAAAAAAAATAAAAAAAATTTGACAAATTTAAGTTTCATGAGGTAATAAGGGTCTCGTTAAGTATTTTTTAACTACAATTTAGTTAGCAAGGAGGAAAAAAATGGTATTTAAAAATCTTTTAACTGAGATTCACGGTAAAGTCTGTATAGTTAAAATCAACAGACCTGAATCTTTAAACGCACTAAATGAAGAAACTTACAAAGAGATTCATCAATGCTTTTCTCAGTTAGAAAAAAATGATGAAATTGATGTTATCCTACTTACTGGGGAAGGACGTTCTTTCGTTGCTGGAGCAGACATCTCTTTTATGAGAGATTTAAGCACAAAAGAAGCTAAAGACTTTGGTATCTTAGGAACTAACGCCTTTAACGCAGTGGAAAACATCAATAAAGTTGTTATTGCTGTTATAAACGGATTTGCTTTAGGGGGAGGTTGCGAACTTGCTATGTCTTGTGATATTAGAATAGCTTCTGATAAAGCTAAACTTGGTCAACCTGAGGTTACTCTTGGTATAACTCCTGGTTCTGGAGGAACTCAAAGACTTCCTAGATTAGTTGGTCTAGCTAAGGCTAAAGAGCTAATCTTTACAGGAAATATTATAGATGCTCATGAAGCTAAAGCTATTGGATTAGTTAACCAAGTAATCGAGCACGATAAACTTATGGAATATGCACTAAATATGGCAAATAAAATTAGCTCTAATGCTAGATTAGCTGTTCAATATTCAAAAGAAGCTATAAACAAAGGAATTCAAGTGGACGAAACTACATCTATGTTCATTGAAAGTAGTTTATTTGGTCTTTGCTTCTCAACAGAAGATCAAAAAGAGGGAATGACTGCATTTTTAGAAAAAAGAAAAGCAAACTTTATTAACAAATAAATTATACAGAAGTTATAAGGAGGAAAAATGAAAGTATTTATTGTTGGTGCTGGAGTTATGGCGAGCGGGATTGCTCAAGTTTTTGCAACTGGTGGGCATGATGTTTTAATGACAGATATTTGTGCTGAAGCTCTTGAAAAAGCTAAAAAAGGATTTGTTAAAAGTTTAAGTAAGTTAGTTGAAAAAGAAAAGATCACAGAGGACAGAAAAAATGAGATTTTAGCAAAGATCCATACAACTTCAAATATTGAAGATGCTAAAGATGCAGATTTAGTTATTGAAGCTGTATCTGAAAGAATGAATATTAAAAAAGAGCTATTTTCTAACTTAGATGGAATCTGTTCTGAGAAAGCTATATTTGCTACTAATACATCTTCTCTTTCTATAACTGAGATTGCATGTGCTACAAAACATCCTGAAAGAGTAATAGGAATGCACTTCTTCAATCCTGCTCCTGTTATGAAACTTATTGAAATTATAAAGGGATACACTACAAGCCAAGAGGTTTATGAAACTATTTTAAAACTTTCTAAGGAACTTGGAAAAGAGCCTGTTTTATGTGAAGAAGCTCCTGGATTTGTTGTAAATAGAATTTTAATTCCTATGATTAACGAAGCTATTGGAATTTTAGCTGATGGTGTTGCCACTGCTGAAGATATTGATAATGCTATGAAGTATGGTGCTAATCATCCTATTGGACCATTGGCTTTAGGAGATTTAGTTGGACTTGACGTTGTTTTAGCAATTATGGATGTTTTAGCTACAGAGTTTGGTGATCCAAAATATAGAGCGCATTCACTTTTAAAGAAAATGGTTAGAGCTGGAAAACTTGGAAGAAAAACTGGAGAAGGATTCTATAAATATTAATAAAAAAACAAAGAGAAAACCTGCTTTCATTGGTTTTCTCTTTTTTATCTCTCTTTATTTTGTTTTTTTATACTGATTAATCGAATTCTGATAAAATTTAATTTTTTCACTTAAAAAATGCCCATCCCTTTCCCCTGTGAATTTCCCTTGCGTTAAAATTTTTAAAAGAAAACTTCCCATTACACTACTTAACATATCATTTACAAAGCTCTCTGGAGAATAATGAACTTTATTTTCATAAAAAACTCCTATAAAATGATCCACTAAATAGTTTTTAAAATCAATTGTTCTTAAAAACTTTTGATTTTCACTGTCTGAAAGCTTTAATTGAAGTCTAAAAATAACTTCATGCTGGTGTAAAAAGTTTTGATAGAGTAGCATACTCTTTGCTATATCTTGCTCTAATTCCCCCGTTAGACTCTCATGTAGAGATCGAATAATTTTACTTTCCTCTACAAATTTATTTATTATCTCTTCTAAAACTCTATTTTTCGTTCCAAATAATCTAAAAATAGTTACTTCATTACACTCTGCTTCCTTGGCAATACGTTTTGTTGAAACTTTATCAAACCCCTCTTCTGAAAAGAGTCTTTGTGCACAATCTAAAATCTTATCCCGTGTTTTCATCATTCCTCCAATTCTGCCCATATTTTTAAATGTTATCCCAATATATACCTCACTTTTGACTCTTTTGTCAAATATTTTTTTACAAAATAAAAAAAAATTTTTATTTTTTAAACCTCTCTCTAATTATGTGTTTATAACACCTTTTTTATGTTCGAAAAAAATATTTTTTATTTCACTATTGACATTTAGTTTCCGTATGAGGTATATATTCATACTGAAAATAGGCAAGTATGTACTTGCTAACTTAAACAAAGGAGTGAAGTTATGAAAAAATTGGTCTCTGTTGATTTTGCAGCATCACTTATTAAAGACGGTTCATCTCTTATGACTGGAGGGTTTTTAAAGTGTGGTTCTCCTAAAGAGGTTATTGAAAAGTTATTGGAAAATGGTACAAAAGATTTAACTCTTATTGCCAACGATACAAGTTTTCCAGATTTTGAAAGAGGAAAACTAGTGGTAAATAAAAGAATTAAAAAAGCCATCGTTTCTCACATTGGAACTAATCCTGAAACTGGTAAACAAATGCACAGTGGAGAGATGGAGGTTGAGCTAGTTCCTCAAGGAACTTTAGCAGAAAGAATTAGAGCTGCTGGAGCTGGTCTTGGTGGTATTTTAACTCCTACTGGTGTTGGAACTGTTGTTCAGGAAGGAAAAGAAGTTATTGAAATAGATGGAAAAAAATATCTTCTTGAAAAGCCATTAAAAGCTGATGTAGCACTTATTTATGGTACAAAAGTAGACTCTCTTGGAAATGTATCTTTCCACGGTTCAACTAGAAACTTTAATACTATAATGGCTACTGCTGCTGATACAGTAATTGTTGAAGCTGAAGAGATTATAGATGGATATTTAGATCCTAACGAAGTAGTTATTCCAGGTATATTTGTGGATTATATCGTTAAGGGAGGAAGATAAATGGAACTTACTAAAGAAAAAATTAGAGAGATTATTGCTAGAAGAGTAGCAAAAGAGTTTGAAGATGGAGATGTTGTTAACTTAGGAATTGGACTACCAACTGAAGTAGCTAACTACATCCCTAAAGATATATATGTTGCACTACAATCTGAAAATGGTCTAATTGGTATGGGGCCTACACCTTGTGAAGCTGAAGAGGATTGTAGAATATCTAATGCAGGTGGATCATTAGTAACTATTGCTCCTGGAGGTTGCTTCTTTGATAGCTTCACATCATTTGGAATAATTCGTGGTGGACATGTGGATGCAACTGTTTTAGGTGCTTTACAAGTTGATGAAAAAGGAAACTTAGCTAACTGGATGGTTCCTGGGAAAATGGTTCCTGGAATGGGAGGAGCTATGGATTTAGTTGTAGGAGCTAAAAAGGTTATTATCGCTATGGAACATACAGCTAAGGGAGCTCCAAAGATCTTAAAAAACTGTACTTTACCACTTACTGCAGCTAATGAAGTTAATCTGATTGTTACAGAAAAGGGAGTTATGGAAGTAACTGACAAAGGTATTGTTTTAAAAGAGCTTAGCCCATACTCTTCAATTGAAGATATAAAAAATTCTACTGAAGCAGAATTAATCATCAGCGAAAATTTAAAAATTATGGAAGTATAAAATTACTAGGAGGTTTTTAAATAAATGGAAAAAATCTATATTGTAGCTGCAAAAAGAACTCCCATTGGATCTTTTTTAGGTTCTTTAAACAAAGTATCTCCAAGTCATTTAGCTGGAGAAGTTATAAAAAATATTCTTGAAGAAACTAAAGTTGATCCTAATAACTTGGATGAAGTAATTGTTGGAAATGTTTTATCTGCTGGTCATGCTCAAGGGGTTGGAAGACAATCAGCTGTTAGAGGAGGAGTTCCTTACTCAGTTCCAGCTTACTCTTTAAATATTATCTGTGGAAGTGGAATGAAGGCTGTTATGTCAGCATATCAAATTATAAAATCTGGTGAAGCTTCTCTTATTTTAGCAGGTGGAACTGAATCTATGTCACAAGCTCCACATCTACTTAACCATAACATTAGAACAGGAATTAAAATGGGAGACTCTTTAGCTAAAGATCATATGATTTTAGATGCTTTAACAGATGCTTTCCATGGAGTTCACATGGGAATAACTGCTGAAAATATCGCTGAAAAGCACAATATCTCTAGAGAAGCACAAGATCAGTTCTCTATAGAATCTCAACAAAAAGCAATTGCTGCAATTGATAGTGGACGTTTCAAAGATGAAATTGTTCCTATTGAAGTAAAAGATAGAAAAGAAACAATAGTTGTTGATACAGATGAATATCCAAATAGAAAAACATCTTTAGAAAAGCTTTCTCAACTTAGACCGGCATTTAAAAAAGATGGTTCTGTTACAGCTGGAAATGCTTCTGGTATAAATGATGGAGCTGCAATTTTACTTATAGCTTCTGAATCAGCTGTTAAAAAATATAACTTAACTCCTTTAGTTGAAATTGTTGGAGTTGGACAAGGAGGAGTTGATCCTTTAGTTATGGGACTTGGACCTGTTCCAGCTATAAAAAATGTTTTAGATAAAACTGGAATGAAATTAGAAGATATGGATATCTTAGAACTTAATGAAGCTTTTGCAGTTCAGTCTCTTGGAGTTATGAAAGAGCTTTGCGAAATGTACTCAATAGATCCTACTTGGTTTAATGATAAAACTAATGTAAATGGTGGAGCAATCGCTTTAGGACACCCTGTTGGTGCTAGTGGAGCTAGAATACTAACTACTCTTGTACATGAAATGAAAAAAAGAAAATCTGAATATGGTTTAGCAAGTCTTTGTATCGGTGGAGGAATGGGGACTGCAATAATAGTAAAAAATGTTCAATAAAATATATTAGGAGGAAATAAATGGATTTTACATTAACTAAATCGCAAGAACTTTTTAAGCAAATGATAACGGCTTTTGCTGAAAATGAAGTTAAACCTCTTGCTGCTGAAATTGATGAGGAAGAGAGATTCCCTGTTGAAACTGTTGAAAAAATGAGTAAAACTGGTCTTATGGGAATTGTTATTCCTACTCAGTACGGTGGTGCTGGTGGAGACCAAATTATGTATACTATGGCTGTTGAAGAGCTTTCAAAAGTTTGTGGTACTACTGGAGTTATCCTTTCTGCTCATACTTCTTTAGGAGTTGCTCCTATTTTAGAGTTTGGAACTGAGGAGCAAAAGCAAAAGTATCTTCCTAAAATGGCTTCTGGTGAATGGATTGGTGCTTTTGGTTTAACTGAACCAAACGCTGGTACTGACGCTGCTGGACAACAAACTACTGCTTGGTTTGATGAAAAAACTAATGAGTGGGTATTAAATGGTTCTAAAATATTTATAACAAACGCTGGATATGCTCACGTTTATATTATATTTGCTATGACTGATAAATCAGCTGGTTTAAAAGGTATCTCAACTTTCATAGTTGAAGGTGATACTCCTGGATTCTCTGTAGGTAAAAAAGAGAAAAAACTTGGAATTAAAGGTTCTGCAACTTGTGAGTTAATCTTTGAAGATTGTAGAATTCCAAAGGAAAATTTAATTGGTGCTTTAGGAAAAGGTTTTAAAATTGCTATGATGACTCTTGATGGTGGAAGAATTGGAATTGCTGCTCAAGCTCTTGGAATTGCTGGTGGAGCTTTAGATGAAACTATTAAATATGTAAAAGAGAGAAAACAGTTTGGAAGATCTCTTTCTCAATTCCAAAATACACAGTTCCAAATTGCTGATATGTATGCAAAAGTTGAAGCTTCAAAACACCTAGTTTACAAAGCTGCTTGGAAAAAATCTAGAAAAGAGAACTACTCAGTTGATGCTGCTACTGCAAAGCTATTTGCTGCTGAAACAGCTATGGATGTAACTACAAAAGCTGTTCAACTTCACGGAGGATACGGATATACAAGAGAGTATCCTGTTGAGAGAATGATGAGAGACGCTAAGATTACTGAGATTTATGAGGGAACTTCAGAAGTTCAAAGAATGGTTATTGCAGGATCATTACTAAAGTAAATTGGGAGGATTAAACAGAATGAAAATAGTTGTATGTATAAAACAAGTACCTGATACTACAGAGATTAGATTAGATCCTGTTAAAGGAACTCTTATTAGAGATGGAGTACCTAGTATCATAAATCCAGATGATAAAGGTGGATTAGAAGAAGCATTAAGATTAAAAGATGAGTTTGGAGCGCACGTTACTGCTATAACAATGGGACCTCCTCAAGCTGATTCAGCTTTAAGAGAAGCTATTGCTATGGGAGTAGATAGAGCGATACTTTTAACTGATAGAAAATTTGCAGGAGCTGATACACTTGCTACATCTCACGCGATATCAGCAGCTTTAAAAGAGTTAGATTATGATCTTATTATCGCAGGAAGACAAGCTATTGATGGAGATACTGCACAAGTTGGTCCACAGATTGCTGAGTTTTTAAACCTTCCACAAATTACGTATGTAAATGATATTAAGTTTGATGGAAAAGATACATTTGAAGTAAAAAGAGCTACTGAAGAAGGATATATGTTACTTCAAGTTCAAAAGCCTTGTTTAATGACAATCTTAGCTGAAGCAAACAAACCTAGATACATGAACGTTAAAAACATTGTAGAAGCCTTCAATAAAGAGGTTGAGGTTTGGGGAGTAGATAGATTATCTGATGTAGATGAGGAGAAATTAGGACTTAAAGGTTCTCCAACAAAGGTTAAGAAATCGTTCACTAAAGGTGTTAAAGCAGCTGGACAACTTTATGAAGTTGACCCTCAAGAAGCAGCAAAAATCATCATTGAAAAATTAAAGGAAAAATTTATAATCTAAAATTTTAAAGAAGGAGAATGTCATGAATTTAAATGAATATAGAGGGATCCTTGTTTTTGCTGAGCAAAGAGAGGGAGTACTACAAAATGTTGGATTAGAGTTAATCGGTAAAGGAAAAGAGTTAGCTAAATCTCTTGATGAGAAAGTTACTGCTGTACTTTTAGGATATAATATTCAAAATTTAGCTAAAGAGTTAGTTGCTTACGGTGCTGATGAAGTTGTTGTTGTAGATTCTAAAGAGTTAGCAATCTATGATACAGAAGCTTACACGCAAGCGTTTTCAGCAGTTATTAATGAGAAAAAACCTGAAATTGTATTAATTGGAGCGACTACACTTGGAAGAGACTTAGGACCTAGAATCTCATCTAGAATTGAAACAGGGCTTACAGCTGACTGTACAATGTTAGAGATTGGAGAAAATAGAGAGTTTCTAATGACAAGACCAGCTTTTGGTGGAAACTTAATGGCTACTATCATCTGTCCTGATCATAGACCTCAAATGTCTACGGTTAGACCTGGAGTTATGACAAGATTATCAAGAGATGAGAAAAGAGATGGAAAAATTATAGATTTTAAAGTTAACTTTGACCACTCAAAAATGAAAGTAAAAGTTTTAAATATAATAAAAGAAGCAAAAGCAAAAGTGGACATTACAGAAGCTAAGATCTTAGTTTCAGGAGGAAGAGGAGTTGGAGCTCAAGGTGGATTTGACAACTTAGAACTTCTTGCAAATGAACTTGGTGGAGTAGCAGCAGCTTCTAGAGCGTTAGTTGATGCTGGAATAGTAAGTCATGACAGACAAGTTGGACAAACAGGAAAAACAGTTAGACCAGATGTATACTTTGCATTTGGAATCTCTGGAGCAATACAGCACTTAGCTGGAATGGAAGAATCAGAGTACATAATAGCTATAAATAAAGATAAAGGAGCACCTATTTTTGGAGTAGCAGATTTAGGATTAGTAACTGATTTAGGAAAAACAGCAACTTACTTAGTTGACGAGATTAGAAAAGCAAAAGCTGAAAAATAAATCTTAACAGTTACTACTTTAAAGCAAAGGATAGTTGATATCCTTTGCTTTTTTAAATAAGATACTGGAGGTATAAAAATTGAACAATACAGCAAATAATAAACAATTTAATATTTTTGAAAAATTCACTCATCTTTGTGTTACTATAATGCAAAAATATCTTCCTGATGCTTTTCTTTTTGCAGCTATTCTTACCTTTATAGTTTTCATTGCTGCAACTATTATGACTAAACAATCTCCTTTCCAAATTGCTATGCACTGGGGAAATGGTGTTTGGTCTTTACTTGCTTTTTCTATGCAGATGGTTATGGTTCTTGTTACTGGGCACACTTTGGCAACTGCACCTTTTTTTAAAAAAATTCTAGATAAACTATCTCATCTTCCTAAGTCACCACTTCAAGCAATCATATATGTTACTTTTATATCTGGAGTGGCTTGTATTTTAAACTGGGGATTTGGACTTGTTATTGGAGCTATTTATGCGAAAGAGATTGCTAAAAAAATTAGAGGTGTTGATTATCGTCTTCTTATAGCTTCAGCTTATTCAGGTTTTTTATTATGGCATGGAGGAATATCTGGTTCTATCCCTCTTACTTTAGCTTCTGGAAACCTTTCTAAAGCTACTGCTGGTGCTTTAGATAAAGGGATTAGTACATCTCAAACTCTTTTTTCATCATATAATTTGATTATTCTTTTTACACTACTATTTACTCTACCATTATTAAATGCTGCTATGCACCCTAAAAATAAAGAGGATGTTTTCCAAGTTGACCCAGCTTTATTAGAGGATGATGTACAAACCTTTACCTTTGATAAAGACACTATGACTCCTGCTGATAAAATTGAAAACAGTCCTGTTGTTAATATGCTTATTGGTGCTCTTGGATATACATATATAATTGGATATTTTATCCAAAAAGGATTTGATTTAAACTTAAATATTGTTAATATGATATTTTTAGTTACTGCAATTATAGCTCATAAAACTCCAAAAAATCTTCTTACAGCTTTTGGAAATGCATGTAAAGGAGCCGCTGGTATTATACTTCAATTTCCTTTTTATGCTGGAATAATGGGAATGATGGTTGGACAAAATAGTGCAGGAGCTTCTTTAGCAGGTATGATATCACAAAGTTTTATTAGTTCATCTACTGCACTTTCATTCCCAAGCTTAACTTTCCTTAGTGCTGGAATTGTAAACTTCTTTGTTCCATCTGGTGGAGGGCAATGGGCTGTTCAAGCTCCAATTATGATGCCAGCAAGTGTGGAACTTGGAGTTTCAACAGCTAGAACTGGTATGGCTATTGCCTGGGGAGATGCTTGGACTAATATGATTCAACCATTCTGGGCTCTACCTGCTTTAGGTATTGCAAAATTAGGGGCAAAAGATATTATGGGATATGGAGTTATTATTACAATTTACTCTGGTATCATTATCATGTTAGGATTAACTTTCTTATAAATGAAAAAAGGTTGCTTTTTTAGCAACCTTTTTTATATATATTTTTATTAATTTTCTCTATAAACAAAAAGACCTGTTAGTGTTAAAGCAACTGATATTCCCATATATGTTGGATTTGATATAGCTGCATAAATAAATATTGATGCTCCACCTATTAGTGCCAATATTGGTACTACTGGATAGAATGGTACTATATATGGTCTTTCTAAATTTGGCTCATTTTTTCTTAAAATAAATAACCCTAAAAATACTAAACAATAGAATAACCAGAATAATGCTACTGGTATATCTCCAAATACATCTGGATTACCTGTTATTATCATAGCAATTAAGAAGAAAACTGATAATAAATACATAACTACTGATGAGTTTATCGGTTGTTTGTGCTTATCATCTATTTTAGCAAAGAACTCTTTCTTTGGAAGATGTCCCTCTATTGCTAAAGTATAAGGTATTCTTGTAGATGCTAATATCATACCATTTAAGCCTCCAAAAGCTGAAACCATAATTCCTAAGAATATAAATTTAGCTCCCATTGGTCCAAATAACTTTGTTGCAACTCCAAACATACCAACTTGTACAATCTCTTCAGCTGTGAATACATTTAATAAAGCTAAATTTAAACCTACATAAAATACAGCTATAAATCCTAATCCCAATATTATAGCTCTAGGAAGATCTTTTTTTACATTTTTTAAGTCTCCTGCTATTGTTCCAACATATATCCATCCATCAAAAGCAAACATAATTGGTACAAGAGATAAACCAAGTAAAACCAAAGGTGATGAAGATGTCGCTTCTTTTGTAATCTCTGTCATATAAAACATTCCTGATTGATTATCTCCAGATAAAAAACCAAATACAGTTATTAGTAAAAGTGGTACAATTTTAGCTGCTGTAGCTATAGTTTGAATTTTTCCACCTACATTTTTTGTAAAAATATTTATTGCAAATAGGAACGTTATAGCTACAAAAGCTGTTCCACCTAAAAACATAGTATTACTAGGATCTATATTTAAAAAATTTCCTGTGAATACTGCAAAATAGTATGCAATTAATCCTATTAAAGCTGGAAAATATATTATAAGTTGAGCCCACCCAACTAAAAATGCTATTTTTTTTCCATAGATTTTCTTAATCCATGCAATCATTCCACCAGTTTCAGGAATAGCTGCTCCTACTTCTGCCGCTGTAAGACCTGATAATATAGAGATTATACCTCCAAGTACCCAAGCTGCTATGGCTATTTTAGGATTCATATTAGATGCTACTAATATTTGACCAGCTTTAAAGAAAATTCCTATTCCAATAACTATTCCTACAACCATGGAAAAGGCAACTGAAAAGCCATATCTTTTTTCTAAATTCTCACTCATTTCTTTCTCCTTGTTAATGTATTCTATTTTTTTAGTATTTACTTACTTAATTAAAAGTACTTTTCGATTAAACATTTTAGCATAATTTACCTTTCAAGACAAGTATTTTTTATTTCTTGCATAAATGGAAAAAGTGGTATATAATTACTTTTGTAAATAAAAGGGGTGAACAAAATAAAAATGTTAGAAAAGAAAAGAACTAATAATAACTCTATAGTGGATTATTCAGCAAAGTTCTACTTATTTCCGCTACTTTTAATTGGTCTTATATTAAGAAGTTTAGATAATCTATTTATAAAGTTAAAATATCAAAGATAAAAAAGAGAGCTCTCGCTCTCTTTTTTTATCTTTGGTAGATATTAAATCTATCTGTTATTTTCTTTAATTTATCTAATCTTTCAATACTTTCCTCTTTATTTTGTTTTCCAAATTTTAAAAGTAAAGCATTTAAGATAATTATTCCTGGAACAAAAGTATAAGCTTTTCCTCCATTTTTAGTTGTGATTACCAAATCAGATATATTACCTAAAACAGAGTCTTTCTTATCAGTCATAGTAATTATTTTGTTTCCTTGCTCTTTAAAAAATTCAGTTACTTGACAAGTAAAGTTTGTATATGGGTGGAATGATATTGTAAATAGCACATCATCAGGACTTGAATATAATATTTTATCTGTAAAATCAGATGCTCCTGATATCATTAACTCTACATCCTCTCTTAACTCTTTTAGCATAAAATATAGATAATATGCTAATGCGTAAGATCCTCTTGCTCCTAAGATATATAATTTTCTACTATTTTTTATCATTTCCATAGCTTTTTCTAGTTGATCCTCTATAGTTACAATATCCATCTCTTCTAAAAGTTCTATATTTGTAGTTATAATCTCTCCTAATATTCCATCTCTAGATACTGAATCAATCTCTTCTCTAAACTCTTTCATTTGAGAAGTTGATATTTCAACATCTTTTTGGAACACTCTTTGGAAATCAGGATATCCTTTAAAACCTAAACTTTTTGAAAATCTTGTAATTGTAGCTGGACTAGTCCCTGTCTCTTTAGCTAATTCATTTATTGAGATAAATGATACTATGCTTTGATTATGTTTTATAAAGTCTACAATTTTCTTGAAACTTTTACTATATGTTGAATAATTTTGCTCTAAGTTAGCTAATACCGCCTTTTTCATCTCACACCTCTATATACTTATACGTTTGGATTTAATACAAACTCCGTTAAATCATTTACAAAATTCATAGTTTTCTCATTTTTATCGTTTACTGGATTGTATTCCACTATATCTACTGATGTTATAGAGTAGTTTTTAAATAAGAATCTAAATGTTTTAAACATCTCTTCTGGAGTAAATCCATTTCTAACTGGTGTACTTACCCCTGGTGCAAACTCTGGATCAACAGAATCCACATCGAAACTTATATGAATATTATCGATTTTTAAGTAATCTTTAATTTCCTCTAGAACATTGTCTAATCCTTTATGCACAACCTCATCATAAGGGATTACTTTAACTCCTAATTCCTCTATAACGTCTCTTTCTTTTACATCTAAATCTCTTGCTCCTAAAATTACAACATTTTTGCTGTCAATTTTAGCTCCTTCGTAGAAACAGTTAACTAAGTCTCTGTCTCCAGCTCCTTGTAAAAGTGCTAGTGGCATACCATGGATGTTTCCTGACATTGTTGTTTCGTCAGTGTTCATATCTCCATGAGCATCAATCCACACTACCCCAACTTCTTTTTCTAATGCAACTCCTGATATAGATCCTAAAGCTATTGAATGATCTCCACCAATTGTTATTGGTCTATATCCATCTCTTACAGCTTCATTTACTGCTGATGCTAACTTTTCACAAGTATTAAGTATTGTATTTTTATACTTTAATGACCACTCGTTAAAGTTTTCTCTTTGCTTTTCAATATCAATGTAAGTCATCTCTCCAAATGTATCTGGGAAATATTCTTCTAAAACTTCTGGTCCAAATTCAATACCTGCTTTATTTGCACCTAAGTTCATTGGAACAGCAAACATTTTATTTTTCATCTTCTCTGTATATAGGTATACTGCATCCTCTTCATCTATAACTTTAACATATTCTAACTCAGGATCTTCCATTCCTTGAACGTGAAGCTTAGCTGCCTTTAAGTTTTGAATATATGTTATTATATCTTTTGTTATTCTTTCTCCTGGATAGATTACTGGAATTCCTGGTGGATATGCCATAATCATCTCAGCACAAATTTTTCCTTCACTCTCTAAGAATTTAACCTTATTGTTTTCACTGTAGAAAGCCTCTCTTGGAATTAATATAGACTCTGGAATTGTTGGCATTTTACCAACAGATTCTGCTATTTTCTTTCCTTTTCCAAAGAATCTTTTACTTATGTCTTTTAAAGCATCAAGTAATTTACCTGTACTTACTTCGTCATCTCCTAATGTTATTAATCCTAATACATTATAGAAATCGGATAACTCAACTTGAATATTATAGTCATCAACAAGTAATGTCTCTAACTCAAATCCTGTTAATCCTAACTCTCTTGCTGATATAGAAAGTTTTGTTTCATCAAAATCATGAATTCCATATCTTCCTACAATCTCTTTTCCAAAAGAGAAAATACCTGGTATTTTATTAACTTCTGCTCTTAAATCTCTTGCTAATTTCAATGTTCTTGTTAATAACTCTCTTCCCTCTGTAGCAATCTGTCTTCTAGCACAGTCTAATGATGCCATAAGTGGATATGAAGGTGATGTTGTATGTAAAATACTTAATATCTGTTGTATTCTATTTACATCAACTCTTGTTGAGTTTACATGTAACATTGACATCTGTGTCATTGCTCCAATTATTTTATGAGTACTTTGACAGCAAATATCTGCTCCTGCATCTATTGCTGATATAGGTAACTCTTCATGGAAGTGTAAGTGAGCTCCGTGAGCCTCATCAACTATTAAAGGAATATCATAGCTATGAACTATATCTGCAATCTTTTTGATATCAGTTGCAGCTCCATAGTATGTTGGGTTAATGATTAAAACAGCCTTTGTATCTGGATGCTGCTTAAGCATATTTTCAACAACTTCTGGTCTAACTCCATGAGCTATTCCTAATTCGTCATCTACTTCAGGATTCATATATACTGGAACTGATCCACTTAATATAATTCCACCAGAAACTGACTTATGTACATTTCTAGGGACTAATATTTTCTCTCCTGGCTTTACAACAGACATAATCATAGCTTGAATTGCTCCTGATGTTCCATTGACAGCGAAAAAGGTTTTCTTTACTCCATAAGCGTCAGCTGCTAACTCTTGTGCTTCTTTTATACAACTCTTTGGATTGTGTAATCCATCAACCATCTTAAAGATAGTTACATCAATTGAGAAGGGATTAGGTCCCATAAACTCGTAAAACTCTTTATCCATTCCCTTTCCTCTCTTATGCCCTGGAACATGGAAAGGAATTATGTCTCTTTTCGCATATACGTCCTTCAGTGTTGAGAATATAGGTGTTTGATATTGATTTAATTTAGTCATCTTACCTCCTTGTTTAATAAATTTTGTTCTTAAAAATGATATCAAAAAGTTATAAAATAATATATAATTTACATTATTAATTTCTTTTAAAATACGAGATATTGTAGAGCTTTTTGGAAATTAAGTCAACTATTTTTTGAAAGGAAATATAAAATTTATGAAAAAAATTTTAATTTTTGCATCAAATGGCTTTGAAAGCCTCGAATTATCGCCATTCATTGATGTTTTTGGTTGGAATAATATCGTTGGAAATAAAAAAATTTTTCCCACAATCTGTGCTATTCACGACGAGGTTTATGCCACTTGGAATTTAAAAATAATTCCTGAAGTTAACCTTACTAATAACTCTATTGATCTAAATGAATTTCAAGCTTTAGTTATTCCTGGTGGATTTGGTAAAGCAGGATTCTTTAATGATATTCAATCAGAAGTATTAAAATCCTTGTTAAATCATTTTATTTTAAATAAAAAGATTGTAATTGGAATCTGTACTGGAGCTTTAGCTATTGGAATTCATGGGTATTTAAAGAATATTCCAGCTACTACATATCTCTTAGATAATAATCGATATTTTAATCAACTTGAAAAATATGGTGCTAAATCTATTCGAGAAGATATTGTTATTTGGGAAAATATTATTACCTCTTCTGGACCAAGTACAGCTATTGATGTTGCTTTTTATCTTTTAGAAATTTTAACAGATAAAGAAAACTGTATTGTTGTCAAAAAAAATATGGGATTTTTTAAATAATTTAAGATTTTTAATGAAATTTCTTGTATTTTATGTTATGCTTTAAAGTGTCAAATAACCCTATCTTGTATAGGGATTTTAGTGAGGTGTTTTATATGAAAATAGAAGAAGGAAAAGTAGTAACACTTGAGTTTAAAGTTTACGACAAAAACAACGGAGAACTTTTAGAGGACACACAAGATGTGGGACCATTTTTCTATATCCACGGATTTGGAAACTTTGTTCCAGCTATTGAAGAAGCTTTAGAAGGAAAAGAAAAAGGATATACTACTACTATTGAATTAACTCCAGAAGAAGGATACGGAGAGTACGACGAAGATTTAATCGTTGATATGGAAAAATCTGAGTTTGTTGAATTTGATGATATCTATGAAGGACTTGACTTTATAGCAGATATGGATGATGGTTCTGAGCAATCATTTATTATCACAAAAATCGAAGATGAAGTTATCACTGCTGATGGAAACCATCCATTTGCTGGTAAAGATTTAAGATTTGAAGTTACAGTTTCTGACGTTAGAGAAGCTACTGAAGAGGAGATCGAGCACGGACATCCACACTTCCACGGTTTTGAAGACTAATTATTACTATAAGAATTAAGGAGTATAGATACATATGAAAATAGCTTTAGGTGCAGATCATGGTGGATTTGCTTTAAAAGAGATTGTTAAGAAACATTTAGAAGATAAAGGTTTTGAAGTTTTAGATAAAGGATGTTACTCAACTGAATCAGTTGACTATCCAGTTTACGCAAAAGCTGTAGCTAATTCTATTCTTAATAAAGAAGCAGATTGTGGTATCCTTATTTGTGGTACTGGAATTGGTATTTCAATTGCAGCAAATAGATTTAAAGGTATAAGAGCAGCTTTATGTTCTAATACTACTATGGCTAAGTTAACTAGAGAACACAACGACGCTAACATTCTTGCTCTTGGTGCTAGAATGACTGGAGATATCTTAGCTCTTGAGATTGTAGACGAATTCTTAAAAACTGAATTCCTAGGTGGAAGACACTTAACAAGAATCCAAGCTATCGAACTTTAATCTTTTATTAAAGGAGTAAAATACAATGGCTACTATATTTACTAAAATTATAAATAGAGAGATTCCAGCTTCTATCGTTTTTGAAAATGATAAAGTTATAGCTTTTAAGGATATCAATCCTCAAGCACCAATTCATATTTTAGTTGTTCCTAAAAAGGAGATTCCAACATTAAATGATATATCTGCTGAGGATTCTGAGTATTTAACTGCTATGTATCTAGCTATTAAAGATATTGCTAAAGATTTAAATATTTCTGAAGATGGATACAGAGTAATTACAAACTGTAATTCTCACGGTGGACAAGAGGTATTTCACCTACATTTTCACTTATTAGGTGGACAACACCTTGGTCCTATGTTATCAATTTAATAGTAATTTAAAAAGGTTGCCTTTTGGCAACCTTTTTTTATCTCTTATCTACCCACTCTTTAATTTCATTAAAGTTTTTAGCCACTAATTCATCAACAATTACATTGTCACAAGATACTTTTGGGAAGAACTTTATCTTTACAGTTCCACTCTTTGGCATCTTTCTATGAGCTGGGAATAACTCATACGCTCCTTTTATTCCAAAAGGAACTACATCTGCATTTAACTCCTTAGCTAATATTCCATAAAACTTTTTAAACTCTCTCATCTCTCCATCTCTACTTCTTGTTCCTTCAGGGAATATAACAATATTTTTTCCCTCTCTTAAAGCTGTTGCTGCACATTGAAGTGTTTCTGCTAAGTTTTTGTTAATATCAATTAACATGATATTTGAGTTCTCTCCTAAGTAACTCATAAATCCTTTTTTAAAGTGCGCTACTTTAGCTAAGAAATATGTGTTATCTAAAGTTTTATTATCTAAACTTTGAGTTAATATAAATCCATCTAAGAAACTTTGGTGATTTCCTATAAATACTGTTGGTTTTGAAACTTTCGAATTTTCTACACCCTCTTTTTCAATCTTTATATACATTGAGAAAATAGGTTTGAATAGAGCCTTCATAACTCTTCCCATAGAGTTAGATTTTGGCATTCCTTCAAAGTTATCTTTTTCTAATATTTTTTTCCAATCCACATCTTTTATCTCTAAACTTGTTGCATTCTCTTTTAAATACTCAGCTATTTTTATAACTGTTGGATTTTCTGTTAGAATCTCCTCTGTTAAACTAACTCCAAAACTATTTTCAACAAAGGCTATAAATTCAACTAAATCTAGAGAATCTAATCCTAAATCTAATTCAAGGTGAGCATTTGACATGACTTTTTTACCTTTTAAGTTAGTTAGGTACTCTGCAATTGCTGTATACTCTTTAAATGTTGGTGTATTCTCCTCTTTTTCCTCTTCAATTTTACCCTCTAAAAGAGCTGGAACCATAAATCTTCTTATCTTTCCAATCTTTGTTTTTGGTAACTCTTGCTGTACTATCTTTAAATCTAAAATCTTTTTATAATTAGGTGTAGATCCATTGTATTTATCTATTACACCAGTTTTTAATGTCTCTGCTATATTTGTAACTCTATGCTCTTTTACCTTAGTAAAATTAGGGTATACAACTGCTGTTAGCAATGAATCATACTCTATTACAACCATCTCTTCTATTAAATCTGTTTTTGATAAAATAAACTGCTCTATTTCAACTGGATTTATATTCTTTCCATTTGATAAAACTATCATCTCTTTTTTTCTTCCAGTTACAAAAAGATAGTCATTTTTTAACTCTCCTAAATCCCCTGTATGGAACCATCCCTCTGAATCTATAACCTCTGCAGTTGCTTCAGGTTTATTGTAGTAACCTTTCATTAGGTTTCTACCTTTAGCTAAAATTTCACCATCTTCGGCTATTTTTACCTGAACTCCATCCATTATTTTTCCAGCTGATCCTGGTACAACTTGATTTATTGGAGTAAATGATATCATCGGTGCTGTTTCAGTAAGTCCGTATCCTTCACATACGTCTATTCCTAAAGTTTTAAAGTCTCTTGAAACTTCTGGATTTAATTTTGATCCTCCTGATACGAAAAATCTTATATTTCCTCCAAATCCTTCATGAACTTTTTTAAATATCTTTTTACTCAGTTCTTTATTATCAAGCTTTTCACACATTTTAAACAAAGTCTTTATAACTTTATTTGAATTTATTTTTTCCATTATTTTTTTATGAAGCATCTCCCAAAGTCTTGGTACTCCAATCATCATTGTTATTTTATAACTTTTTAATGCTTCTACCATAGCTTGTGATGATAACTCTTTTAAAAATGCTATAGTTGCTCCTTGTTGTAAAGGAACTATTCCTGAACCTAAAAGTGGAAATATGTGATGCATTGGTAATAATGCTAAAACTCTATCTGTTGGTTCATACATTTTATATTTATTTAATCCCTCTATGTTAACTAAGATGTTGTCAAATGTCAACATTACTCCTTTTGGACTTCCAGTTGTTCCAGAAGTATAAAGTATTAAAGCTACTGCTTCTCTATCTGGAGCATAGATAATTCCCTCTTTATCAGCTTTTGATAAATCAATATTATCTACATTTAAAATTGTTGTTGGTACTCCTGATAAGTCTACTGCTTCCTTAGCTATTTCATAAGTATTATTTGAAACAAATACATACTTAGGTGTACAGTCCTCTATAAAATATTGAAACTCTGATACTTTCGAAGCTGCATCTAAACACACACACGTTCCTTTTTTATCCCAGATACCTAAAAATGCATACAGTAATTCAGGCCTATTCTCCATAAATATTACTGCTTTTCCCTCTTTTTCTAACTCTAAAAGAGATGCATACTCTTTAGCTCCCGCTATTAACTCTTTATACGAATATTCTTTCCCCTCATAAAATATCGCTGTTTTATTATGATTCTTTACAAATTCCAATTTTTTCCTCCCAAATTATTACAGGTGTTTTTTAAATCCACAAGTGATTATAGCATAATTGTGTTATTATTTCAATATAATGAAGCACGCAAAAAGCTGGTATTAAACATACCAGCTTTTTTTAGTTTAGTTATTTATACTCTTCTCTATAGCGTTTCTAGTAACTTTTACAATCTCTTCTACTGATCTATTTTCTGGAAGAATTTTATCTAATATAGTGATACTCATTTTACCAGAACTAGGAACTCCTTTTCCATAAGGCATAAGTTCGTAAGCTCCCTTTATAGCAAATGGAACTACTGGTACATCTAACTCTTTTGATAAAATAGCAAATGTCTTTTTAAACTCCTGTAACTCTCCATCTCTTGTTCTAGCTCCCTCTGGGAATATAACCAGATTTTTTCCCTCTTTTAAAACTTTTGCTGCAATTTTTAAAGTCTCTTTCAGATTTTTATTAACATCTATTAAAATAACATTTCCATTTTCTGCTAAATATTTTTTTACTCTACCTTCAAAATGTATATTTATAGCTAAGAAATATGTATTTTTAAGTATATCTTTTGGTAATGCTTGTCCAAAGGCAAAAGCATCTAACATACTTTGATGATTTCCTATATATATAACAGGAGATGTTTTATCTAGCTTATCAGTATTTTTATCTAATTTTACATACCAACTAAATAGAGGCTTAAATATATTTGTTATTGGTATAACATACTTTGAAGATGGCATTTTTAAATCTACAGGTTCTTCAAATATTTTTTTCCAATTTATCTCTTTCTCTTCATAATTTCCACCCTTTTCTCTAACATATTGACAAAGAGCTTCTACAGTTTTTATTCTTGAGAAATCCTCTTCAGAAATATTTACAGCAAAGGTATTTTGAATAAAAGTTATAATCTCTACAACATCTAAAGAGTCTAATCCTAAATCTATCTCTAAATGAGATTCTGGTATTATATCTATCTCATCGTGTAAAGTTCCTATAAATTTTGAAATTGCTATAAACTCCTGAGTATTTAATTCTTTTGACGTTGAAACTCTCTTTTCCACAGTTTTTTCAACTACTACCTCATCTGGAGCAGCTTTTTTTAGTGTTGTTCCTTTTAAAAGATCCTTTAACATAAATCTTCTAAGTTTTCCTAATTTAGTTTTAGGAAGTTCTTCTTTTACTATAACTATATCAAGTATCTTTCTATATTTAGGTGCTGTTACATTATACTTATCAATAACTTCCCACTTTATAGCTTCTTTTGCATTGGCAATTTTCTTCTCTTCTAAAACTTTGAAGTTAGGGTATATAATAGCTATTAGACGTTTTTCATCCTCAGTTATAGCTACCTCTTGAATTAAGTCTGTTCCCTTCATAATTTCAACTTCTATATCTGAAGGGTTGATATTTTTACCGTTAGATAAAACTATCATCTCTTTTTTTCTTCCAATTATCTTTAAATGATCTCCGTCAAACTGTCCTAAATCTCCTGTATGAAACCATCCATCTTTATCTATAGCTTCAGCTGTTGCCTCAGGTTTATTATAGTAACCTTTCATTACATTTCTACCCTTTACAACAATCTCTCCATCCTCTTCAAGCTTTACCTTTACTCCAGGAAGTGCTGTTCCCACTGTTCCTGGAATTATATTATCAAGTCTATTGAATGCTATAATTGGTGATGTTTCTGTTAATCCATACCCCTCTAACATTTTAAATCCAAAGGTATTAAAATCTTCACAAATCTCCTTATCTAATTTAGCCCCTCCTGAAACTAGGAACTTTATATTTCCTCCAAAAGCTTCTTGTATCTTTTTAAATATAATTTTGTTCAATGGTATTATATTTAAAGATTTACAAATTTTAAATAACTTATGACTTGCTGGGCTAGCTTTTATTTTACCCATAATACCTTTGTGGAACATCTCCCAAACTCTTGGCACACCTATAACTATAGTTATCTTATACTTTTGTAAATTTCTCTTTATAGCATCAGATGATAACTCGTCTAGGATAACAACTAGGCACCCAAACTTTAAAGGCATTAATACTGTAAAAGATAGTGGCAATATATGGTGAAATGGTAATAGTGCTAGCAATCTATCCTCTGGTAAAACCATTTTTATCTCTTCTATAGCATCTACATTTGACATTATATTGTCAAATGTTAACATAACTCCTTTTGGATTTCCAGTTGTTCCAGATGTATAAAGCATAACTGCTATAGCATCTTTATCTAAACACTCAACACCTACATTTTCCATCTCAATCTCTTTTGTAATATCTATCTCATCCACATTTAATATAGTTATATCTGAGTTAGAATCACTTTTAGCTTTTTTTACAACTTCCAAATTTTCATTAGATGTTATTATAAATTTAGGATACGAGTCTTTAAATACATAAGATAACTGTTCATCATTATAACTTGCATCTAAGTTTGTACATGTCCCTTTTTTATCCCATATTCCCAGTACAGCTCCCATGTATTCTGGTCTATTCTCCATGAATACAACTACTCTATCCTCTTTTTTTATATCTAGCAGGCTTGAGTATATTTTAGCCATCTTTATAATTTCGTAGTATGAATACTCTTTATCTTTATAAATTACTGCGGTTTTCTTTCTGTCATATATAAAATTCATAAAAATATTTCCCTCCCTATTTTGTAAAAATAATAACTTATTCTATAATAACTTACAGCAATTGTCTACTTTTTCCTCTTAACATGTTGACTTTTTAGTATTTATAAAGTAGTATTGTCTTAAAATAATTGAGGAGGTTAGCCATGTTAAATGAACTTTTAATCAAAACTCGTTCTCACAGAACTTTTGACTCCACAGAGATTGAAATGGAAACTTTGGAGAGTCTAATTAATGCCGCTCACTTAGGAGGTTCTGCTAGGAATAGTCAAACGCTTAGATACACTCTTGTAACTTCTCAAAGTCTATGTCATAAAATATTTCCTCATA
Source organism: Cetobacterium sp. NK01 (assembly GCF_024506395.1). Taxonomy (NCBI): domain Bacteria; kingdom Fusobacteriati; phylum Fusobacteriota; class Fusobacteriia; order Fusobacteriales; family Fusobacteriaceae; genus Cetobacterium; species Cetobacterium sp. NK01. The sequence goes on along the minus strand of NZ_JANIBO010000001.1, from coordinate 1,839,339 downwards.
CTGCTTGGGCTGGAGCTATACCATGGAGCCCAACTTTAGAAGATGGTCCAAAGGCTTATATACTTGTTAGTACTTTAAAGGAAAACTCTTTGTCACCAGTTACCTTAGGAATTGATATTGGTATTGCCTGTCAAAATATTCTTTTAAAAGCTACTGAACTAGAACTTGGTGGGTGTTTAATTGGAGCCTTCAATAAACTAGATGTTTCAAGAACTCTTGATTTAGATATGGAAACTTATATTCCTCAAATATTAATAGCTTTAGGTAAACCTACTGATAAAGTTGTTTTAACGAAAGGAAATATTCATGATTTAAAGTACCATAGAGATGTGGAGAAAAATATCCACTATGTACCTAAACTTTCTTTAGATACTTTAATCTTAAAAAAATTCTAGGAGGATTTTATGAAAAAAACATTTGGGACTTTATTTCTTTTGACATCAGCTTTAACTTTAGCTAATGAAACGCCTACAATATCTGTTACAGGTACAGGTTCTGTTTCAGGAAAGCCAGATACCTTTAATATAGTTGCTACAGTTGAAACTATAAATAAAAATTCACAAACTGCTATTAATGAAAATACAACTATTATCACCAATGCTATTAATCTATTAAAAAAGACTGGTTTAAAAGAAAATAATATAAAAACTGAAAACTACTCTTTAAATTATAGAAACGATTATAACGCTAAAGACGGCGAGATGAAATATTATGTTAGAAATCAAATTATGATTACTAGTAATGATATAGATAAAGCTGGAACTGTTCTTACAGCTTTAAACAATGGTGGAGTTAATAATATCGGTGAAATTAATTTCTTTATTGCTGATAGAAAAGAACTTGAAGATAAGGCTTATAAATTAGCTTACGAAAACGCTAAAGCTAAAGCTAGTTTAATTGCTGGAATAGATAATTTTAAAATATCTCCTAAAAATATTGATTTAAATTACTCTATGCCAAGACCTATATCATTTATGTTAAATACTGCAGCTAAAGCTGATAATACTCCAATACCCGTTACAGTTCCTAATGATGTTGATGTTACAGCTAGTATGAATGTTATCTTCTATATGGAGAAATAAAAAAATAAAGCAGAGCTTTTTATACGCTCTGCTTTTTATATTAATTTTGATAATACAATGTCACTCCCAAATAAAAATCCAATAAAACTTGAAATAGTACTGCTATAAATATCAATACTGATACACCTAAAAGACTAGTTCCACACTCTTTTTCTTCAGGTTGGTAATTTGATTTTTCCAAAACATTTTTTGCTCTATCAAAATAAAAATCATTAGCTTTAAATCCAATATATATTCTAATAAATAAAACTAATATTGTACCACCCATAAAAAATTTAGTTTTTATTAAAATTAAAAATGTAAATAGATTTATAAGCAAATTTAAAATTAAAAGAGCTACCGCTCCTTTATACATCTTTCTATAGGCGAACCATAGTGTTTCAAATAGAAAAGCTGCAAAATTAAATTTTACCTTTTCACTTTTCCAACTTTCTATGTAATATCCTGAGTTTTTCTTTACAAAATCTTCTAGACTTCCTAAATGTTTTTCTACATAATCTACTTTACTTTCCATGGTCCCGCCTCCTTAATTTTATATATTATTTTTAAAAATCTTGATTAAAATAATTAATTTTTCTTATAAATATATTACTCAGTATTTTCTCTTTATCCTTATTTTTTAAATAAAAACTTTCTATTTTTTTTAAAGAGTTATAATCTCTAAAACCGTAAGCTAAAGTTGCTAAATCTTTTATATTCAAGCTTAAATCAAAATCACCCTCTATTTTTTCAACTGTATTTTTACTAATTTTATAAATTCCTGTGTTTTTTTCTATATATCTATCTTGGATATAAATTTTAAGCTCTTCATTTTCTTTAAATTTTTTGCTTAATCTTTTTAATGTTTTATCCACATTTAATATTCTGACCTGTACTTTATTTTTAATAGTTTTTTTCAACCCTTTTTCACTCTTTAAATAATCTTCTAGATATGTATTTTCAGGTAATATAATCTCTATTTTTTCATAGTAGTCTTTATAACCATATAAAATAGATAGTAGTCCCTCTAAGGTATCTCTCTCTTTAAACAAAAGCTCTTTCACTATTATATTTTTATCTTTTACTAGCATCATATATCCATTTATTTTACCAAATATATCATAACTTACATATATTAATCCATTTTCACAAAATAGTTCTGAAAGAGTTTTTCTATAATCTTCCTTCTCTCTTGCCACTTTTACAAAATATTCTTGAGAAATATCTTCATAAAAATCTCTTAATTGTATTAAAACATCCTCTTTATAATTTTCATTTTTAATTTTTTTTATTTTAAACTCTTTTTTAAAATCTTTTAATCCTAAAAAGTCCACTTCATATTTTGAAAGTGCTGAAATATAAGAAAATCCAAATCGTTCATATATGTTTTTATCTATTGGAGTTAAATATATAAACTCTTCCCCATAACTATATGCTTCTTCTATACTTTGCAAAAGAAGCTCCTTCATAACTCCCTCTCCTCTTCGTTCAGGTGTTACTCCCACTCCAACAAGGTATCTTCCCATCAACCTTTCACTATCAACTGATAGATGGTATTTATTTTCAAATAGCATTCCAAAAACTTCATTTTCTTCAATACATAACTTTGTATTTTTTTCTTTATAAATATTATTAAAATACCACTCTATATATTCTACTTCATCATTAAAAAGATCTTTCCATAAATCTTTTAATTGATTTTTTATCACTTTAATCACCACCTTATATAAGAAAAGGTGAGAAATTCTCACCCTTTTTTATTTTATCTATTTTTAACATAACTATATAGTGCTTTTACTCCTACTCCAGTAGCACCTTTTTTAAGCCATTTAACTCCACTATTAAAAGCTGTTCCAGCTATATCCATATGTATCCATGGTAGTCCTTCTACAAATCCTTCTAAAAACTTTGCAGCTGTTATTGATCCACCCATTCTTCCACCTGTATGTTTTACATCTGCAACTGTTGATTTTAACAACTCATCATACTCATCAAATGTTGGCATTCTCCAAACTTTTTCACCATATAATTTACTGCTTTTTTCTAACATACTATATTTTTCATCATTATTTGAAAATACTCCAGTAGTTATTGTTCCTAAAGCAACAAGTATCGCTCCAGTTAAAGTTGCTAAATCAACTATCTCTGTAACTTTCTCATTTCTTACAGCATAAGTTATAGCATCTGCTAAGGCTAATCTTCCTTCTGCATCTGTATTTATAATCTCAACAGTCTTACCATTCATAGATTTTATAATATCTCCAGGTCTATATGCATTTTCATTTATAGCATTTTCACATGCTGGAACAACTGCAACTACATTTCTTTCAACTTTTCCCTTAGCAATAGCACACATAGCTCCTATGACAGACGCTGCTCCTGCCATATCGCTTTTCATTTCAAACATAGAATCAGCTGGTTTTATGCAAAGTCCACCTGTATCATATGTTAACCCTTTTCCTATTAATCCTATTTTTTCATTATTATCTTTTCCATTTAAATATCTCATTACAATAAGTCTTGGTTTTGTTATAGATGCTCTTCCTACAGCTAGTAATAGATTCATATCTAATTTCTCAATATCCTTCTCATCTAAAACTTCAACTTCAAATCCATATTTCTTTCCTAAATCTACAGCTTTTTCTGCAAGAGTTATTGGATTTATAATATTTGCAGGTTGGTCTACTAAATCTCTAGCTATATTTGTTGCCTCTCCTAAAAATATAGTCTCTGAGAAATCCTTTTCTTCACCAGGGATAAATAATTCAACATCTAATGTTTCGCCTTTTTTCTCTTTAAATGTATCAAAATTATAATTTACATTTGATACAATCTCTCCTAATACGTTATAATCTAATAACTTTTCATTTTGAGCAGATATTAAAATACTTCCTTTTTCTTTAGATAAAACATCAAACATGACCTCTCTGTATATGTTTAAATTAAAATCTTCTTCTTTTCCCATACCTACAAAAAGCATTGATATTAAATAAGTTCCTTCTAAAAATTCAACTTTTAAAGTCTCACCTTTTTTTCCAGTAAACTCTTTTTTATTCATTAATTTTTCTATTAGTTCTTTATTCCCTACAGATATATGTTCACAAATATCTATTTGTCCTTCAAAATTTAATACAACATTTAAATCATAACCTTTTTCTATTTTGTTAATAACTTTAAACATGGCACTCCTCCTCTATATACTGTATTTTTTTATAAGTTTTATTGGTTGATATGAAAGTTTTGCTTCTCTTAGACCTAAGCTTCCAAAGTCATCTTCCCTATTTATATACTGAACATCTGAAAACTCCTCTTTTGCAACATACATATTTATCATTTGATAACTTCCTTGATAATCAAAAATTCCTTTTTCTATATGTATAACTCCCATATCTGCTGTTAATTTTTCTCCAATAGCATATGCTACTATTTTTTTATCAACTTTTATTATTCCACCTCTTAATCCAAGATTTTCATAGTTATTAAGAAGTTCCTCTATCCCCATAGTTTCTGAGATTATAATAGAGTCCTCTTTTCTATTTTCAGTCCACTCTCTTTGAAAAATTCTAATCTCCTCTATATTCTCTTTTGAAATCTTTTCATAAGTAAAGTTATATGTTTTTTTAAATTTATTTATTTTATTCTTCTTAGAAGAAAATTTTCTTCCCTTTAGTTCTGCTAAATCCTCTTGTAAATATATATAATCAAAAGAGTCTCTCTCCTCTTTAATAGGATAAACATCCTTTAAAAACTTTTCATAACTTTCTGGTATAAAAACTATTTTTCCGCCATTTTCCTTAATTTTTTCTACAGCTTTTACTATATTCTCTTTATCATCAAATTTTGAAACAGGTGAAAAGTAATACTCATTTCCTTCATAAAACCCTTTTATATAAAGTACGTCATCATATATTGAATATTGAATATTTTCACTAAAACTCCATAAAAAAAGATTTGTAAAGTTCATATCTGAAGTTTCAAATCTATTTTTTAAAAATTCTTGTAGCTCATCTCTGCTGTCTATCGTCAACTTTTTCCAGTTCATTATTCTACACCACCTTAATATACTATTGCAAGTATATACCAATAAGGCTTTACTGTCAAATTAAAAAGAGTCAGAAATATATCTGACTCCTCACATATGTAATCTAAAATGTCTAAAAAGTAGTATACTCTCTAAATCATCAAAATTATTAATATCTTTTTCAAATAAAATTACAACAAGATAAGTCAACAATATAAATATAAACAGTATAAAAACCCTTTGAGAAATAACATTTTTTTCCATAACTATTCCTCCACCTCTTTACTTTTTATATTTACTTTATGTTTTGACTTTTGTCAAATTTTAATTTTATTCCATCTCTTCTAATCTTCTTATTCTATCTGCTGTACTTGGATGTGTACTAAATAAATTTGCCATTTTACTACCTGCTAAAGGTGATACAATAAACATATTTTCTGTAGCTGGTGCTGCATCCATAGGAATTCTTGTAGAATACGACTCTAACTTTCTTAAAGCATTTGCTAAATATCTTGGATGTCCACAAACTTTGCCTCCAAAGTTATCAGCTTTATACTCCCTACTTCTAGATATGGCCATTTGAACTAACATTGCTGCTAATGGAGCAAAAATACTTATTGCTAATAGTCCAAAAATCCCTCCGTGATTATCATCCTCATCTCTTCTTCCACCACCAAATATAGCTGCCCATTTTGCCATATTTGCCATATAAGCTATTGCTCCTGCCAAAGTAGCTGCTACACTTTGTATTAAAATATCTCTATGAGATACATGTCCTAACTCATGCCCTATTACTCCTGCGAGCTCATTGTCATCCATAAGTTCTACTAATCCTCTTGTTACAGCTACTGCTGCATGATGTGGATTTCTTCCTGTTGCAAATGCATTTGGCTGACTTTGGTTTATCATATACACTTTTGGCATTGGTAATCCTGCGCTCTCAGCTAATTTTTTTGTTATCCAATATACTTTGTGATTCTCAGGTAACTCTTGAGCACTATACATTGAAAGTACTATCTTATCACTAAACCAATATGATACAAAATTCATTACTCCTGCTAAAACTAAAGCTATTGTCATACCAGCTCTTCCTCCTAGAGCCCCCCCTATAAATAATAGCAATAAGGTCATTACTAGCATCAATATAAATGTTTTAAAACCTTGCATTTTTTACCTCCAGTCTTTTTGACTTTTCTATAAAATATCATATTTTTTATTTTTTGTAAACAAACAGCAGCATATTTAATTTTTTACTAAATTTGCTTTTTTTTTACAAAACTATTATACTTTAAATATATATAAATTAAATTAAAAGGAGACCAATTATGAAAAATCTAGTTATGAAGACTTCTATAAATTCATACGACATTCTTATTGGGCAAAATACGATAACTAAGCTTAATGAATTTACTGAAAATTACGATAAAATATTGCTACTTACAAATAAGACTATTAGCAATTTATACAGTCATAAACTTTCTAGTAATTTGCCTAAAAAGAAAACTTATAAATTTGAGATCGAAGATGGTGAAATCTACAAAAATATAGATACATCTATGAAGATATTTTCTTTTTTAATAGAACATAACTTCTCTAGAAACTCTCTAATTATATGTGTTGGAGGCGGAGTAGTTTGCGATCTTGGAGGATTTATTGCTTCTACTTTTATGAGAGGATTAGATTTTTTACAAGTTCCCACATCGTTATTAGCTCAAGTTGATGCTAGTATCGGAGGAAAAGTAGCTATTAATCACCCTCTAGGAAAAAATTTAATTGGATCTTTTAAACAACCTATCGGTGTTATTATAGATATTGATTTTTTAAAAACATTACCAGACTATCAATTTAAATCTGGAATGGGTGAAGTTATAAAACACAGTATTATAAACAAAGATAAATCTTACTTCAATTTCTTAATAGAAAACCACAGAGATATTTTAAAATTAAAATCTGAAGTTTTAATTGAGATGATCTACGAGTCTTGTAAAATAAAGAAAGAGTTTGTTGAGAAAGATGAATTTGAAAAAGGAGATAGAGCATTTTTAAATTTAGGTCACACATACGGTCATGCTCTTGAAACTCTATTTGATTATCAGTACATGTCTCACGGTGAAGGAGTAGCTAAAGGAATTATCTTTGAAATGGAAATATCTAAACTTTTAGGATTTATAACAGAAGATTATGTTAAATCTATAAAAGAGATTTTTTCTCTTTACAAAATTGATTGTACTCCTATATATATTGAGAGTGAGACTTTGATCAATGTTATGAAAAAAGATAAAAAGAACTCTAACGATAAAATAAAATTTATAGTTGATAAAAATGGTATTCTCGAAAATATGCCTATTACTAAAGAACTTATATGTCAAGCTAACCACTCATTTAAAAATAGAATTTTAAAGGGTGTTATCGATATAGGAACTAATTCTTGTAGAATTTTTATAGCTGAAATAGAAAAATCTAATAATAAAATTGAAATTGTAACTCCAATATATAAAGACTTAGATGTTTCTAGGCTTGGAAAAAATCTTAATCAAACAGGAGTTCTTTCTAAAGAATCAATAGAAAAAACTTATCATATTATTAAAAGATTTAAAGAAAAAGCTGATTCTATGGGAGTTACAGAACTTATTGCTTTTGCTACAGCAGCTACTAGAGAGGCTAGTAACGGAAGTTTATTTGTTCAAGGAATCAAAAATGAATTTAATATAAATACTCTTGTTATCCCAGGAGAGATTGAAGCTAAACTTAGTTTTAATGGTAACAGCAATATCTATAAAGAAAAAATAGCCACTATTGATGTTGGTGGTGGAAGTAGTGAAGTCACTATTGGTGATTACAATGGTATTGATTACGTTAAAAGTTTTCCTATAGGTGTTGTAAAGCTTACTGAGATGTTTTTTGCTGAAGAAAACTATAACGAAGAGACACTTTTGTCTGCTCGTAACTATTTAAAAGGATTTTTTAACGAGTTAAGCAAATTTGAAAATAGCAACTTTAAAATAATTGGTGTTGCTGGCACAGTTACTACAAATGTTTCTATTATTAAAAAGTTACCAAAATTTGTAGAAAAAGAGATTAATGAATTTATTTTAACTAAAATGGATTTAGAAGAAAACCTTTTTCTATTCTTAAGTAAAACATTAGAGGATCGTAAAAAAATTATTGGATTAGAGCCTAATAGAGCTGATGTAATTATTGCTGGAAATTTAATTTTAATAACACTTTTAGACATTTTAAATAAAAGTAGCATCACAGTATCTACTGTTGATAATCTTGAAGGTGGTATGGTATTAAATATATAATTGTGGTATAATTTATAGGTTCATTTTTTTATGAGGAGGTACGCAATGAAACTTTTATTAGATAGATGCTCGATTGGTGGTTGAGCAAGCAAAATAGGACCGGAGGTCCTTTCAAATTTATTAAAAAATCTTCCAAGTGTGGAGGATAAAAATTTAATCGTTGGTTTCGAAAAATCAGATGATGCTGCTATATACAAATTAACAGATGATATAGCTTTAATTCAAACTTTAGATTTTTTTACACCTATGATTGATGATCCATATGTATTTGGACAAATAGCTGCAGCAAACTCTTTAAGTGATGTTTATGCAATGGGTGGAGAACCAAAAACTGCTATGAATATAGTTTGTTTTCCTGAAAAAGAAAATATTGAGATTCTAGGTGAGATTTTAAGAGGTGGAGCTGAAAAAATCGCAGAATCTGGAGCTGTTCTAAGTGGAGGGCACTCTATTCATGATCCTGAAGTTAAATATGGACTTTCAGTTACTGGTCTTGTTCATCCAGATAAAGTCTTAAAAAATTACGGTTCTGAAGATGGAGATGTTTTAATTATAACAAAACCACTAGGAACAGGTATTATATCTACAGCTTCTAAAGTTGAAACACTTCCTGAAGAGGTAAAAACAGAGTGGATCGAAGTAATGACAACTTTAAACAAATACTCTGCTGAAATTATTAAAAATTATCCAGTTACAGCTTGTACAGATATTACAGGTTTTGGATTTTTAGGACATGCTTACGAAATGGCAGTGGCTTCTGAGAAAACATTTACCTTAGAACAAGAATTAATTCCTTATTTAGATATTGCTAAGGAATTCGCTAAAGAGTTTTATATAAACTCTATGGGACAAAAAAACAGAAACTATTTAAATGATAAAGTTGATATCTCAGCTGTTCCTTTCTGGTTACAAGAGATTATGCTAGATCCACAAACATCTGGAGGTTTACTATTCTCAGTTCCTTCTAAATATGCATCTGAAATTATGGAAAAGCTTAATACTCTTAAAATTAAATCATCTTTAATTGGAACAGTAGATAAATACAACGGAAAATATATTGTAGTTAGATAAGGGGAATATTATGAATGATAGACAATCTCTTCTAAGAAACCTTCCTAAAGTAGATAAAATTATCGATCTTTTAAAGGAGAAAGAGTTTTTTAAAGACAAACCTTACAAAGAGGTTTATGACGCCGTTAACGAAGGAATTAACCTTTTTAGAAAAGGAATCCTTGAAGGAAGTATTACTACTTATACAATAGAAGATATTGAAAAAGAGATAACTAAGTCTCTAACTAGAAATTTAGAATATAATTTCAAAAGAGTTATTAATGGTACTGGTACTATTTTACATACAAATTTAGGAAGAGCTCTTTTTTCTAAAGATCTTATTGAACATCTTCAAAACTCTCTATGTGGTTATAGTAATCTTGAGTTTGATTTAAAAACAGGAGAAAGAGGTAGTAGATACTCACATGTTGAGGATTTAATTGCTAAAGTTACTGGAGCTGAAGGAGCACTAGTTGTTAATAACAATGCTGCTGCTGTTATGCTTTGTTTAAACGAATTTAGCCAAAATACAGAGGTGGTTATATCTAGAGGAGAACTCGTTGAAGTTGGAGGTTCATTTAGAATTCCTGACATTATGGAACTATCTAGCGCTAAGCTTGTTGAAGTTGGAACTACTAACAGAACGCATCTAAAAGATTACGAAAAAGCTATCACTGAAAATACCTCAATGCTTTTAAAAGTTCATACTTCAAACTATCATATATCAGGTTTTACAAAATCTGTTTCTAATAAAGAGATTGCTGAACTAGCAAGAGAAAATGGAATAATATCTATGGAGGATTTAGGTAGCGGAGTTCTTGTTGATTTTTCAAAATATGGTTTGAAAAAAGAACCTACAATTTTTGAATCTTTAAATTCTGGAATAGATCTAATAACTTTCAGCGGAGATAAACTTCTAGGTGGTCCCCAATGTGGAATTATAATTGGAAAGAAGGAATTAATCTCAAGATTAAAAAAGAATCAATTTTTAAGAGCCTTTAGAGTTTGTAAAATGACAATAAGTGCTTTAGAATTTACTTTTAAACAATATATTGATGAAAAAGTAGCTGTAGAAAAAAATCCAACTTTAAATAGAATTTTAGAACCAATCTCTGAAGTTTTTAAAAGAGCTGAGATTTTAAAAAATCTTTTAAAAGAGATTGATATAGATAGTGAAGTAATTGAAACTAAAGCTATTATTGGTGGAGGTTCAATGCCAGATGCAACTATTGATAGTTATGGAGTTGTAATTACATCCTTAGATGGAAAAAGCATAGAAACTGCCTTTTTAAAAGAGGATATCCCTGTTGTTGGAAGAGTTCAAAACAATCAGTTTTTTATAGATTTAAAAACTATTCATGATGATGAATATTCTATAATTGTAAAAAACTTCAAAAGATTTTTAGAGAGTGTGTAAAATGAAAAATATAGTAATTGGTACTGCTGGTCATATTGATCACGGAAAAACAACTTTAGTTAAAATGTTAACAGATATAAATACCGATACTATGAAAGAGGAAAAAGAAAGGGGTATGACCATTGATCTTGGTTTTGCCCCTTTAAATACTCCCTCTGGAGATATTATCAGTATTATTGATGTTCCGGGACATGAAAAATTTATAAAAAATATGGTTGCTGGAGCAAAAGGAATTGATTTCGTTCTATTTTTAATTGCCTGTGATGATGGGATTATGCCTCAAACCATTGAGCATAAAGAGATTCTTAAACTACTTGGGGTTAAAAATGGAATTATTGTCTTATCAAAAACTGATTTAGTTACCTCTGAAAGAATTCAAGAATTAAAAATTGAAATTGAAGAGTCTTTTCAAGATAGTTTTTTTAAGTCTTTTCCTATTGTAGAAGTTACTAGCAAAGATTCATCAACTTACAAAACTCTTTATAATATAATTTTAAAAGAGATTAATAACTTAAAAATATTAGACTCAAATAAAGAAGAGAACTTTTTTCGTTTAGATATAGATAAAATATACTCACCAAAAGGTATTGGAACTATTGTTAGTGGTACTACAATAGGAAATATCAAAAAAGGAGATACCTTAACACTTTATCCTCAAAAAATAAGTATTAAAATCAAAGGTATTCAAAATCATGGTAAAGATTTAGAAGAAATCTCTTCTCACCAAAGATGCGCTTTAAATATAACAGGAACTACAGCTAAAGAGATTGAAAGAGGAAATCTTTTAACTAATAGTCAAACTATTATGAATAGTAAAATTATAGATGTTTTATTCAATCGATTATCAGGAGGGGAACTTCCTAAAAACAATACTAAAATTCGTTTAAATATTGGTACTGGTGAGTATTTTGGAAAAATTAAATATTTACATGAAATAGAAACAGATCCTATTTTCTTTCAATTGATTATGGATAAGGATATACCAGTAGATTTCGATGATATTGGAATTTTAAGAACTCTTAGCACCTCTTCTTTAATTGGTGGAGTAAGAATTTTAACACCTTTTGGTGTTCCTACTAAAAAAAACAACTATATATATTTACAAAAATTAAACTATCTTTTGAATAAAGACCTCAATCTTGTTGAGTATCTTTCAACTAAAAAAGATTTTGTTTATATAAATGATCTAAATAAAGAGTTTAATTTAACTTTAAATCAGAGCTCATTTGATGAGAATATCTTCACCTTTAAATCGATCAATGCAATCATTCATAAAACCATCTTGGAAAAATTAAAATTAGATATTAAAATATATTTAGAAGATTTTCACAATAAAAATCCTTTGAAAAAAGGAGTTCCTTTAGCAACAGTTAACAACCTTTTCTTTAAAGGACAAAATCTTACAATTGAATTTCAAGATGATTTTCAAGAACAAAATAACTTTGTTTCTCTTAAAAACTTTAAAATAAAACTTTCTAAAGATGAGAAAAAAATTAAAGATGAAATTTTAGTTCTTTTAAAAAAACATGAATTTAACGGCTTAAGTTTTGAAATTTTAAATGAACACTTTAAGTCTAACAGAAATTTTAAAAATGTTTTTCAATATCTCTTAAGTGAGGGATTAGTTTTAAATTTAGATGATTACTATGTATTAAAAGGTTTTTATCAAGAAGCATTAAGCAGATTACAACTATTTTTTGAAAAAAATTCTAAAATTACTCTAGCAGAATTCAGAGATATTTTAAAATCTAATAGAAAAATGGCTCTAATATATCTTGAAAATTTTGATGAAAAAAAAGTTACTAAAAAAATTGATAACTACAGAGTAAAAAATAATATTTAATCTTAAAGGAAATTCCATAAAACAATATAATAATATATTATATTCTATTAAATGGGAGTGATTTGTATGGAACTAAAAGAATTAAACGAAAAAATACCATTTTTTGTTCAGGGCGTTGATATTGAAGCACCTAAAGATTTTGTATTCAAATTTATATCTGATTATAGCAAACACGGTCTTTGGATTACAGGTTTAGAAGGTGAAAAACATACAGATACGCCAGAAGTTGTTGGTTCTACTTTCTGTGAAAATATTAAAATGTATGGCTTTAAAGATGAATATTGTGGAAAGATTTTAGCTTATGAAGAAGGTAAATTATATCAAATTGAAATTGGAGATAAATGGGTTGATTTCAAAATTGAGTATGACTTTGAAGAAGTTAATACAAACAAGACTCATTTAATAATAACAGCGTGGACATTAAAAGGAACTTCATTACATAAACTATTTAATGTTTTCAATAAAAAAGTTTTAGAGGATCAATTAACTAGATTAAAAGTTGTTGCTGAAACTGAATTTAACAAAACAAAATAAATAAAATAAAAATGGAAGAATTTAAGCTCTTCCATTTTTTATTTACCTTATTTCTTTTTATTTTCTTTAGATTTGTGACTCATTCCACTTAGAAACTTAATAAGTACACCAATTAGCATAAACATTAATAATCCACCATAATATAGTTTCATCTTATCTAATTGCTTTACTATTGGTACTGTAAAATCATACCCTGCAAAAATAAAAGCTATAAATGTCATCGCTGAAACTGATACTCCTGCTAAAATAGGTATAAAGTTTCCTTTTGATATCTGAAACGGTGATATATAACCTCTTTTTCTAAAGAATATATAACTTATTCCTAGACAGAAATACGGTACTATTAAAGCCATTGTTGTCATATCATAAACTCTATAGTATAGTTCTCCTGCCGCTTCACCACCAAATGTTGTTAAAGCTATAAATAAAAACGCCAATATAGTTTGGAATATTAAAGCATTTCTTAAAATTCCATTTTTGTCTGATTTTTTAGTTAACCAATCTGGAAAAGTTCCCTTAGGAGCTTCACTAAACACCCCTGCTGCTAAAGAGCTTCCCCAAAGAATAAGAGCTACTAAAGTTATAAGAGAATAAGCTATTCCCATTAACTTCACAAACCATATTCCTAATCCTATTTTATCACCCATAAATTTAAATCCTGCTAAAACGGCATTTATTAAAGATATCTTTGAGAAATCTTCCTGCGTTCCAAAAGCCGAAACAGATACAATTCCTAAAACATAAAGTATTCCTATTAACATTGATGCTACAAGTAATCCTTTTACAAAATTTTTCTCTGGATTCTCAACTTGATTTACATAAGGTCCTACGACCTCTCCACCACCAAAAGCAAATAGTATCCATGAAAATGTTCCTAAAGATCTTGCTAAGTCTGACTTTGAAGTAGTTTTTATTACAAACATCTCTGTTGTTAAATCTGTAGCTCCTTGACCAGTTAAGTGAAGATATATTCCAGCTACTAAAAATATTAAAACAGTGAATAATGAAACGTAACCTATCGGTTTTGATAGTGCTCCTATTGCTTTTTGATATTTTACTCCTATTATCAATGATATAACTAAAGCTACTAATGATAGAATAGCCGTTTGGGTATTTGATATATTCGCATCTCCAAACAACCCAAAGCTAAAATATGTTGGTACTCTTGTTGCTAACGTTGGTAAATAAAATATATTTGCTATAAAATATGACCATATTGCAAAATATGCCATCTTTTTTCCTAATCCTATCTCTATCCATGAGTATATTCCGCTCGTTCTATCCTGAGCATATGCTCCAAACTCTGCCATTATTAAACAAAGTGGTAAAAAGTAAAAAATAATCCCTATTACCAGCATTGTGGCGGATGACATTCCTACTTCTTTAAAATTATTGGCAATATTTCCAAATCCAAATACTCCCAAGAATATCATCATTACTAGTGATGACACAGATAGATACTTCTTTTTCATTCTCAACTCCTCATACTGTATTATATTTGAAACAATTTTTATAATAACACCTTTGATAAAAAAAATCAAATATTTTGTTATCTAATTCTCCAATTTTAAAGTATAATTTTTTGTATAAATATTGTATAATTAAAAGAAATATAATTTTTCAAGGAGTGTGTAATGGTGATAAAGGTTAATGCTATTGGACAAACTTGTCCTATTCCAGTTATTATGACAAAAAATGCTTTAAAAGAGATCACAGATGGAGTTGTTGAAGTATCTATAGATAACAAGATTTCTAAAGAAAATATCGAAAAATTTGCTAAAGAGATGGGATTTTCTTTTAATACAAAAGAAGAGAATGAAGTATTTTATATTGAAATATATAAAACTACATCTAAAACTTTACCAGAAATTAGTACTTCTAATCAAGAAAATAATACTATTATAGTTATTGCTTCTGATAAAATGGGAGATGGAGATGCTGCCCTTGGAGAGACTTTAATGAAAGGATTTATCTATACTCTTACAGAGATGGAAACTCTACCAAAAGCCATTCTTTTCTACAACAAAGGAGTTTTTTTAACTGCTTCTAATGAGACAACTATAAAAGATTTAAAGATTTTAGAGGAAAGAGGAGTTGAAATTTTATCTTGTGGAGCTTGTCTTAACTTTTACCATTTAGAAAATAATGTATCTGTTGGAACTATTACTAATATGTACAATATTATAGATAAGCAGATGAAAGCTAGCAAGGTGATTAGACCATAATGAATTCAGAAAAATTTTTAGTTATAACAATCGATTCAACTCATTTAGTTATGAAAGTAGAGAAACTTTTAATTGACAATAATATTGATGTTAGAATTATTCCACTTCCAGGAGAATTAAAAGCTAGTTGTGGACTTTCTCTAAAAGCAAAAATTGAGGATGCTAATGAAATATTAAAACTTTTAATTGATAACAATATTGATAAAAATATATACAATTTCTATCTTTGTGAAAAAAATGGTTTTAAAAAGAACTTTTCTGCTTTTAATTTTTAATTTTTTATGATATAATAAAGTTGAAATTGGAAGCGGATGAGTTACTGGTGTACTCAGCAGTCTTCAAAACTGTCTTGGCGAGTTAAATCGCTGGTAGGTTCGATTCCTATACGCTTCCGCCAATTTTAAAAGTTCAGCCTCACTTAAAAGTGAGGCTTTTTTATTTTACGGAATATCGTTACCCATACCATTCACAAGTATTTCAAACCATTCTTCTCTAGTTAAATTAATATCACAAGCTGCTACTGCAGATTTCAGTCTTTCTATTTTACCACTTCCACAAATAGGAATTAAATTAGCTGGAT
This sequence comes from Cetobacterium sp. NK01, assembly GCF_024506395.1. Taxonomy (NCBI): domain Bacteria; kingdom Fusobacteriati; phylum Fusobacteriota; class Fusobacteriia; order Fusobacteriales; family Fusobacteriaceae; genus Cetobacterium; species Cetobacterium sp. NK01. The sequence goes on along the minus strand of NZ_JANIBO010000001.1, from coordinate 1,823,303 downwards.
GAGCTAAGTGCCATGCATAAACTATCGTATCTGGTTCACAGTTATATTTTTCAGCTAACCTTTCTAAAACCTTTCTTAACTCCACTGTATTTCCATCTCCAGATGTAAATATCTCCCCTCCAGCTAAAGGAGACCAAATCATCATAGGAACCCTTTTTTCTTGCATTAAATTTATTGTTCCGTCATAAAAATGTTGTGTTCTTATAGGAGATAGCTCTATTTGATTTGTAACTAATTTAAAATCTAATCTACTCTGTAAAAGATTAAAATCTGAGGGTAAAAAATTAGAAACTCCCCATTCTAAAACTTTTCCTGATTCTCTTAAATATGTCAATGCCTTTGCTGTTTCATCTGCATTCATATACATATCTGGTCTATGAATTAAAACTAAATCTAAATATTCTACATTTAAGTTTTTTAAAGATTTTTCCACACTTTTAACTATATGATTATAGCTAGTGTCATAGCAATGGAACGTATTTTCAGGCATATTTTTTGATACTAATTTTATTCCTACTTTACTAACTAATTGTATCTTTTCTCTTAATTCTGGCTTTAATGATAGTGCTTCTCCGAAAATTTTCTCACATGTGTAACTTCCATAAATATCTGCATGATCAAAAGTTGTTACACCCATATCTATCGATTTTTCTATATACTCTAATAATTCCTCTTTAGACATATTCCAGCTGTTTAAACGCCAAAAACCTAATGCTATTTTTGACATTTTTAATTTTTCACTGATTTCTACATATTTCATAAAAAGCCTCCTTAATTTCTGAAATTTTTGTTGATCTAAGTATATTACTAAAATATAAAATTGTCAATTAATGCAAAAAGAAGACCTGGGAAAGGTCTTCCATTTTGACTAATTTTTGGTTGGCGTAAATAACAGCATTTACTTTTATAGTTTAATATAAAGTTATTTGTTTGTCAAACTTTTATTTTAAAATATTTTGTTATGCGTTGTATTTATTTGGTGCACTTATTTTTTTGTATGTTAAAAAAGTGTTGAAATGTTGGGAAATTTATGATATTATTTTTTAAACGAAAAGTTCTTAAATTCACGTAATTGAGATAACAATTATTTTAAAGTGCAATTTAAGTGCATAAGTTAAAAAGTTTTAAACAAAGTCTTTATTTATAAACTTTGTTAAATAGTTACTCATATATATCCGTAATACGGTCGGAAGTTTCTACGGCTAACCTTAAATTAGCCACTATGGGTGAAATAAATAGATTTTTTGATCTAGATTTTTTAGATTATCTATTTTTCACTTGTAGAAGATGAAAATAGATAATCTTTTTTTATTTTCTACAATAGTTTAATCCCAACTATATATTGAGTAAAATTCAAAAAAAGAATTTTAGGAGGATTATTATCAATGGAAAAGAACAGATCACCTTATCACTTAGACGGAGTTCCTGAATTAAAAACAGCCCTACCTCTAGGTTTACAACACATTTTAGCTATGTTTGTTAGTAATATTACACCTATTATCATTGTTGCTGGTGTTTTAGGAATATCACCTGAACAAAAAACACTTCTTATTCAAGCTTCTATGTTTGTTGCAGGATTAAATACTCTAATCCAAGCTTACACAATTGGTCCTATAGGAGCTAGATTACCTATTGTTGTTGGAACTAGTTTTGCCTTTGTTCCTGTTGCAATTTCTATTGGAACTAGATATGGCTTTGAAGGTGTTTTAGGAGCTGCTTTAATTGGAGGAATTTTCGAAGGACTTCTAGGACTTATTATTAAAAGAGTTAGAAAGTTTTTTCCACCTATTGTTACTGGTGTTGTTGTACTTTCTATAGGTCTTTCACTGTTACCTGTTGGAATTAAAAGCTTTGCAGGAGGAGTAGGTGCACCTGATTTTGGTTCTTTAGAAAACTTACTTATTGGAACTGTTGTTCTTATAACTGTTGTTTTCTTTAAACAATTCACAAAAGGTATTTTAAGTACTGGATCTATTTTTATTGGAACTATTGTAGGATTTATTGTAGCATTAATATTTGGAAAAGTTAATTTACAGCCTCTTATTCAAGCGGATTATTTAACTTTACCTAAACCGTTAATGTTTGGATTTGCTTTTCATTTTGATGCTATATTAGCTATGATTTTAATGTTTATTGTTTCTGCTGTTGAAACAGTTGGAGATATGTCTGGAGTTACTATGGGTGGAGCTGGAAGAGAAACTACAGATAGAGAGCTATCTGGTGGAATACTTGCAGATGGATTAGGTAGTGCTTTAGCTGCTGTATTCTCAGTTTTACCAACAACATCTTTTAGCCAAAATACAGGTATCATTGCTATGACTGGTATCATGAGTAGATTTGTTGTAGCTACTGGTGCTATGTTCTTAGTTGTAGGAGCATTTATTCCTAAGATCGGAGCTCTTTTCACTATAATTCCTGCTAGTGTTATTGGCGGAAGTTTAGTTATGGTTTTTGCTATGATCTCTATCAGCGGTATAAACTTAATTACAAAAGAGCCTTTAAAAGGTAGAAATTCTGTTATTTTAGCAGTTTCATTAGGACTTGGGTACGGTCTTGGAAATGTTCCTGAAGCTTTAACTGTTTTTCCTGAAAGTATAAAACTTATATTTGGTGGATCTGGAATTGTTGTTTCTGGTACAATTGCTGTATTTTTAAATATAATTTTACCTCTAGAGGATGAAACAGTTACTGAAAAAGCAACTGAAGAAGTTGAATTAAGCAAAAAAGTTGCATAATAAATTAGATTAATTGGAGGTTTTAACTTGTTTTCTTTTTCAAAATTTTTCTTAGCATCTTCTCTTGAAGAAGCTTACTCAGAACTTTTAAAAAATAAAAAAAATATTATTTTAGGTGGAACTTCCTATTTAAGAATGGGAAATACCTCTTGGAACACGGCTATTGACTTATCAAATTTAAAGCTGGATTATATTTCAGATGAAGATAATTTTATCTCTATTGGTGCTATGACTAACTTTAGGAACTTAGAGACAAGCTCTCTTTTAAATAGATATTTTGGAGAAATTTTTACTACAGCCTTAAGGGATATTATTGGTGTACAATTTAGAACAAATGTTACTGTTGGAGCAACAGTTTTTAGTAAATATGGTTTCTCTGATTTAGTTCCAGTTCTATTAGCTTTAGATAGTAAAGTTAAACTTTTCAATGGCGGTATTATAGATCTAGAAAAGTTTTTAAATGAAACAGATATTAGAAGAGATATATTAGTTGAAATTCTAATTCCTAAAAAGGTTTGTCAAACATCTTTTCAATGTGTTAGAAAAAGTAAGACTGATTATTCTATTATAAACTTAGCTATTTGTAATTTTGATAATAATATAACTATAGCTGTGGGTTCAAGACCTGGAAAAGCTATATTAGCAAAAAAAACTATGGATCTATTTAATAAAAGTGAAGATATTGAAAAAGAGATTGTTAATGCTATGAAATATATTGGAGATGAAATTCCTTTAGATTCAAACATGAGAGGCTCTAAATCTTATAGAGAGCTTCTCCTAGCAGCATTACTTAGAAAAGGAATTCAGGAGGTTTTAAATTAATGTTATTAACAACTACTATAAATGGTAGAAAAAAAGAGATTCTTATTAAAGATGATGACTATCTACTTGATGTTTTAAGAAAAGAGGGATATCTTAGTGTTAAAAGAGGATGTGATACTGGAGCTTGTGGCCTTTGTACTGTCCTTTTAAATGGATCTCCTATCCTTTCATGCAGTACTCTTGCAGCTAGAGCTCAAGGAAAACATATCTCTACTATTGAGCACTTTCCCCTTGAAGCTAAAAAATTTGCATCTTTTATGACTAGTGAAGGTGCTGAACAATGTGGTTTTTGTTCTCCAGGATTTACTTTAACAGTAATTGCTATGATAAAAGAACTTGAAAATCCTACTGATGATGAAATTATGCACTATTTAAATGGAAATCTTTGCAGATGTAGTGGATACGTTTCTCAGCTTAGAGCAATTAGAAACTTTATGGAGGATATGAAACATGAAAATTGTTAACACATCTGTGAGAAAAGTAGATGGAATAGGCGTTGTAACTGGTAATCCAGCTTACACTGAAGATCTAATTTTAAATAATAATGTTTTAACTATAAAACTTCTAAGATCACCACATCCTTTTGCTAAAATTAAAGCCATTGACACTTCTATAGCTTTAAAAGTTCCTGGTGTTGAAGCTATCTACACTCATGAAGATACACCTAAAACTAGATTTACACTTGCTGGACAAAGTTTTCCTGAACCTTCACCATATGACAGAAGAATTCTTGATGAGTATGTTAGATATGTTGGCGATCCTGTAGCTATTATTGCTGCTGAAGATGAAAGATGTGCTGAAAAAGCGATGAAATTAATTAAAGTACAATATGAAATTTTAGAACCTATCTTAGATTTTGAAAAAGCTATTGATTCTCACATTATTATCCATCCTGAAGAGGTTCATACTAATTTTGAAATTGGATATGAAAGAAAAAGAAATATAGCTTCTAAAGCCTATGCTGAAAAACCTGGTGTTGATGAAGGATTTAAAAATAGTGATGTGATCCTTGAAAGAACATACTACACACAACCTCAGATGCATGCAATGATGGAAACATATAGATCATATAGTTATTTTGATGTAAATGGAAGATTAACTACTGTAAGCTCAACTCAAATTCCATTTCATGTTAGAAGACATTTAGCTAGAGCATTAGAGATTCCTAGCAGTAAAATAAGAGTTATTAAACCTAGAGTAGGTGGCGGTTTTGGAGGTAAACAAACAGCTGTTTGTGAAATATATTCTGCTTTTGTAACTTTAAAAACTGGTAAACCTTCTAAAATAATTTACAACAGAAAAGAGACTCATACTTGTACAACTACAAGATATGGAATGAGACTTGATGTTAAAATTGGTGCTGATTTAGAGGGAAATATAAAAGCTATAGATATAAATGCTCTTTCAAATGCTGGAGCTTATGGAGAACATGCTCCAACAGTTACTTCTCTTGTATCATATAAAACTTTTCCTTTATATGATACTGTTCCTATGAGATTTAACGCTAACATCGTTTACTCTAATACTATGAATGCTGGAGCTTTTAGAGGTTATGGTGCTACTCAAGGTACTTTTGCTGTTGAATCTATCATTAATGAATTAGCTCATCAACTAAATCTTGATCCTACTGAAGTTAGAATGAAGAACTTAGTCGAGCCTGGTGATGGGAAATATATAACTAGCGGAGATATAAAAAAATGTATAGAAATTGGAAAAGAAAAATTTAACTGGGATGAAAGATCGAAGCCTAGAGAGATTAGCCCTAATAAAGTTAGAGCTGCTGGAATGGCTGTTACAATGCAAGGATCTGGAATTGCTGGAATCGATACTGCTGCTGCTACAATAAAGCTTGGTGATAGAGGTGATTTTAATCTTATGGTTGGAGTTACTGATATGGGACAAGGATGTGATACTGTATTAACTCAAATAGCTGCTGAAGTTTTAGAAGTTCCTATGGATAAAATAACTATTCATTCTGCAGATACTGATCTTTCTCCATATGATCCAGGAGCTTATGCTTCTAGTGGTACTTATGTTACAGGAAACGCTGTTATCATTGCTGCAAATAATATGAAAGAAGAAATTTTAAAAGGTGCTTCTAAATTATTTAATATTGATATTAATGATATTGAATATCTTGGAACTTCATTAAAAGTAGTTGATAAAATTATAACTTTAGAGGAATTTGCTCAACGTTCTATATCATTTGAAGGCATGAACCAAATTACTACTACAGGTACTTGGGGTGGTGAAACTTCTCCTCCACCTTTCATTGCAGGTTTTGCTGAGGTTGAGGTGGACACTTTAACTGGAGAAATAGCTATTCTTGACTATTTATCTGTTGTTGATTGTGGAACTCATATAAATCCTAATCTAGTGAAAGTTCAAGTTGAAGGTGGAGCTGTACAAGGAATTGGACTTGCTCTTTTTGAAGATATTAAGTATGATAGAAGAGGAAGAGTTATATCTGATTCTTTAATGCAATATAAAATACCTTCAAGACTAGATTGTAAAAATATAAAAGTGGAATTTTCTAATTCTTATGAAAAAACAGGACCTTTTGGTGCTAAATCTGTAGGTGAAGTTGTTGTTAACACTCCAGCACCTGCAATAGCTGATGCTGTTTACAATGCTACTAAAGTTAGAGTTAGAAATTTACCTGTAACATCTGAAAAAGTTCTAATGGGTATTTTAAATATATAAAATTATTTTCAATAGGAGGATAATATGCCTGAACTTTTTAATATAAAAAAAGGAGATATAATCTCCATTACAGGAGCTGGTGGTAAAACTTCTTTAATGTTTTATCTAGCTAATAAACTAAAAAAAACTGGTACTGTTTTAATTGCTACCACTACTAAAATTTTCAAACCTGAAATTAAAGAAAATAATAGTTTTATTTTCATATATCCTGAGGAGATTGGCTCTTTATCTCCTCAGGATAATTTTATACACATTTTTTGCTCAAAAGTTGAAAATGATAAAATTTGTGATACTAGTTTTTATGATTTAAATAGATTGAGAGACTATTTTGATTATATATTAATTGAAGCTGACGGAAGCTCTAATAAATCTCTTAAAGGCTGGCGAGAAAATGAACCTAGAATCTACACGCTCACTACTAAAACTATTGCCATTGTAGATATTACAGCTTTAAATAAAGAAAAAAACGAACACAACATTCATCGATTTGAACTTTTTCAAAATCAATACTTTAATTCTAACAAAATTATTGAAAAAATCGACTATATAGAGTATATTAATTCAAATAACTTCTTTAAAAATTCTTTAGGAGAAACTATTATATTTTTTAATAAAATTGAAAATATTGAAATGTTTGAAGAATTTTTTAATATTGTAAACAATTTAAATTCTCCTTCAAAAATATATTTCGGATCTATTTTTGAAGAAAAATTTGTTCTTTATAAAAGTATCACTCCTGTAGTTTTAGCCTCTGGATTTTCAAAAAGATTTTTGGAGAATAAATTGTCTTTTAAACTAAAAAATAATAGAAGCATCTTAGAAGAAACTTTATTTAATATTACTCATTTAAGTTTTAAAGAAAAGATATTAGTTGGAAGAGATAATCTTTATGAAGCTCTAAGTAAGAAATATGGATTTAAGTATATAAATAATGATAGCGCTCATTTAGGACAAAGTTATTCTGTAGTTTTAGGAACTCTCAATTCTACTTTGCAAGGATATCTTTTTATTCCAGGGGATATGCCTTTTTTATCAAAACAAACTATAATAAAAATTATTTATAATTTTCAATTATATGATGAGATTATAGTTCCCTTTGTTAATGGTCATAAAAAAGCTCCTGTTTTATTTCCACAAAGGTATTTTGAAGACCTTATAAATCTGAAGGGAGATAGCGGAGGAAGAGAAATTTTAAAAAAAGAAAGCTTTATTAAATGTAACTTTGAAAACTCTTTGGAGTTTTTTGATATTGATACACAAGAAGATTTAAAAAAATTAGAAATATTGGAGGAACAAATATGAAATTATTAAAAGAATATATTGAAAAATACGGATCAGTTACTGATAGTTCAATTTTAAAAGTAGATAGCTTTATCAATCATCAAATTGACCCTATTTTAATGATAGAAATTGGTGAAGAGTTAAAAAAACGTTTTGAAGGAAAAAATATAAATAAAATTCTTACTATTGAAGCTTCTGGTATTGCTATAGGTATAGCTGCTGCATATGCATTTAAAGTTCCTATGGTTTTTGCAAAAAAGAAAAAACCATCTACAATGGGAGACTCGTACAATGCAAATGTACACTCATTTACAAAAAAAACTGATTACAATATAACTGTTTCTAAAGAATTTTTATCACCTGAAGATAATATTCTTGTTGTAGATGATTTTTTAGCTATGGGAAATGCTATTATTGGACTAAAAAATATAATTGAACAAGCTGGTGCTAATTTACAAGGAGTTGGAATCGTTATTGAAAAAGGATTCCAACCTGGAGGGACTATATTAAAAGAGCAAGGAATCCACCTTGAATCCCTTGCTGTTATTGAATCTTTAGAAAATAATACAATTACTTTAAAATAATTAAGTAACTAGTGCTGGAAAGAATCCTAATATTGTAAAGACAATTACAATTATTAGGATTTTTTTTCTTTCATTTTTTAGTACTTCAACTTCATTTTCTACTTCTTGGTCTTTATGATTTTTTTTCCAATTTAAATAGCTTAAAAGAGACGCAATAATATACCCTATTGTATAGCAGATAACATCAGCTCCATCAAATGTCCCTATAAAAGTTCCATGTCCTCCAAAAATTCCTTGGAATATTTCTATTCCAACCATGATAAGAAATATTATATTAAATATATTTTGAGCTTTTTTATAAAAAACTCTATTGTGTAAAATAGAAACTCCCATTGAAAATAACCATAAGCCATCAGGCAATGAATATATTACCCAATTTGGAATGTACTTTCTATAAACCCATACTATTTTTCTTATAGACCTAACATGGGGATCTAAATTCATCATTTCAACTATTTGATAATAAAAAAGTTTTCTACTTCTAAACAACAAATATATTATCACTGCTAAAGCAAACGATGACAACACTATAAAAATTTTATTCAGTGACCTCTTTTCCAAAAATACCCTTCTCATTTAGATATCTCACCACTTTCTCAACTCCCTCATCTAGAGTCTCATAGAATATCTCTGAATCATAAACGTACTTATCTATACTTTTTTGATAAAGAGGATCGTAATACTCTATCATCAGTACTTCTGATAATTCATCTATCTTATTTTCCTTTAACATATTTGAATACTCTTGATATTTATCTTTTCCTATATATCTTGAAACTTTATCCAGACAAGCCTGAAGCTCATCTATACTAGCTCCTGCATAATCATCTCTTATTATTTCTACTCTATGTTTTATAGGAGTCTCTAAAGATAAATGAATTCCCGCTCTTAAAGATTGGAATACATCTTCAGGTACATATACATTTCCTATTCTTTTACTTTCGCTTTCAGCTATAACATAATCTGGTTTATTTTTATAGAAATAATCAAAAATTAGTGAATCAAATTTCTTTTGACTCTGCTCCTCTTTCTCGCAAACTCCTCCAAAAAAAGAACCTTTATGATTTGCTATTTTCTCTAAATCTAAAACAGAATAACCTTTTTTCTCTAACTTTTGTAAAATCTTTGTTTTCCCAATTCCTGTTTTTCCGTGTAGTACAATATATTTTACATCTTTATTATAAGTTTTTACATTATCTAGTATATACTGTCTATATGCTCTATATCCTCCATCTAACTTCCAAGTTGTATATCCTAAGGCTTCAAATAGAGCTGCCATTGAACCACTTCTCATACCTCCACGAGCACAATAAAATGCCAATCTTCCCTTTGCATGTTTCTGAACTTCTCTAAATATATCTGGCAGTCTTTTGGCAATAGCTTCTACTCCTAACTCCTTTGCCTTTTCTGGAGATACTTGCTTATATGCAGTTCCTACATCTATTCTTTCTTCATCTAAAAGTAACGGTATATTTATAGCCCCTGGAATAGGCTCCTCTTTAAACTCTTTTGGAGTTCTTACATCTATTAAAGTATAGTTCTTCTCCTTCAACAAATCTTCATATTTTACTAAAATCATTTTTTCCTCCATTTTTTATGCTTATTATATTCTACTATGATTTTTAATAAAATTGAATATTATTTATATAAAAAATATCGTTCTTATGATAAAATCTATTAAGAATTCAACTTTTATATTAGAAAGGAAGTTATGAAAACAAAAGCAAAAGAGTTATTAAAAACTATTTATGGATATAATAATTTTAGAAAAGGACAAGAGATAATTATTAATCACACCCTTTCTAAAAAAGATACATTAGGTGTAATGTCAACAGGAGGAGGAAAGTCTATCTGTTATCAAATACCTGCTTTACTTTATCCACATCTTACTATAGTAATATCTCCTCTTATATCTTTAATGAAAGATCAAGTTGATTCTTTAAAATATCTTGGCGTTAGAGCTGGTTTTTTAAATTCAACTTTAAATAAAGAGGAATATCTTAAATTAATTCAAGGAATTAGAAATAAAAGTATTAAAATTCTCTATATTGCTCCTGAAAGATTAATCAGTGAAAATTTTATAAATTTCATCAAAAATATTCAGATTTCTATGGTTGCAGTTGATGAAGCTCATTGTATATCTCAATGGGGACATGATTTTAGAAAAAGTTATCTTGAAATACCAAACTTTTTACAAAAAATAAATCAAAGACCTCAAATTTTAGCTCTTACTGCTACTGCTACTGGTAAAGTTCGGCAAGATATAATTGAAAAGTTAAACCTTCACAATCCTAAAATATCTGTAGATGGATTTGATCGTGATAATATCACTTTCAAAGTTGAAAAAGGCATTGTTCCAGAAGCTTTCATAACTGAATATCTCAAAAGAAACTCTAAGAAGTCTGGTATAATCTATGCTGCAACTAGAAAAGAAGTTGATAATTTATACAGCTATTTAACTCTTAAAGGATTTAATGTAGGTAAATATCACGCTGGCTTAAGTGAAAAAGAGCGGTCTAATTTTCAAGAGCAATTTTTAAATGACGATATTAAAATAATGATTGCAACTAATGCTTTTGGAATGGGAATTGATAAATCCAATGTTAGGTATGTTATTCATAGAAATATACCTAAGGATTTGGAAAGTTATTATCAAGAAGCTGGTAGAGCCGGTAGAGATGGTGCTCCTTCTGAAGCTATTCTTTTATTTTTTGAAGAGGATGTTTCTACTCAAGAGTTTTTAATAGAGCAAAATGAAGAGAGTTCTAATGAATTAAAGCAAAAGAAGCGAAAAAAATTAGATCAAATGGTTGATTATGCATATTTAGAAAGCTGCTATAGAGAATATATTTTGAAATATTTTGGAGATAAGCGGATTAAAAACTATTGTGGAAACTGTGGAAATTGCAAAAATTTTAAAGATGTTAAATCTTTTACTTTAGATGCTCAAAAGGTTTTTTCTTGTATTGGTCGTACTAAAGAGAGTATAGGTATTTCTACTTTAACAAATATTTTAATGGGGAAGGTTGATTCTAAAATTGAAAGAAAAGAATACTTTAAACTTTCTACTTTTGGAATTATGTCATCTTACTCTAGAAGTAACCTTGAAGAATTTATATATTATTTAATATCTGAAAATTATTTAGAACAAAGTGCTGGAAGTTTCCCAACTTTAAAATTAACATCTAAAGCTTTTGATGTTTTAAAAAATATTAAAGCTGTATTTAGAAGAATTAATGAATCTGTTACATTTGATTATTTTGAAGATCCACTCTTTGAAACTCTAAATGCTTTAAGAAAAGAGATTGCACAAAAAGAGGGAGTTCCACCTTATATAATCTTATCTGATTTAACTCTTATGGAAATGGCTGAAAAAAAGCCTCAAAATCGTTGGGAGATGCTTAAAATTAGAGGTATAGGAAATCAAAAATTTAAAAACTATGGAGAACTCTTCTTAAAAACTATTAATAAACTCTCCCCACAAGAAGTTGATATGCTCCATGTTGATAATATAATTGACGAAAAATATCTCGGAGAGAAACAGCTTACAGATTTAAAAAAACATTTAAATATTGAAATTACAACTGATGAATTAAAAGAGATTCTAATTAAAACTCTTTTTACTAACTAAGGCGAGGTGAACTAATGTTATTTGAGTTTTTTATAGCAAAAAAACATATTTTTGAACACAAAAAACAAAGCTTTATTGGAATTATTGGTATTGCTATAGGTATTATCGTTTTAACTGTTTCTATTGGAATATCTAATGGATTAAATAAAAATATGATTGATAGTATTCTTTCTCTATCTAGTCATGTTACAGTTATAGGCAATGAAAATCTTAAAGATTATGAAAAACTAGAAAATATTTTAAGTACGTATCCTGAGGTTAAGGGTGTTATTCCTAAGGTATCTAGTCAAGGAATTGTTAAATATAATGGTATTTTAGGTACGTATATCTCTGGAGTTAAATTAGATGGTTTAGATTTAGAAAAAGCTATACCTGCTCTTAATCTCCAATCTAAAATAAAACGTGGTAGTATAGACTTTAAAAATATGAAAGGTGTCCTTATTGGAGAGGAACTTCTGAATAGAATTGGTGGTAATATTGGAGATCCAATAAATATAATATCTGCTAATAATAAAGAGCTTCAACTTGAAATTATGGGAACTTTCCAAAGTGGATATTATGATTATGATTTATCTATGATTATTTTACCTCTTAAAACTGCTCAATATATAACAGAAAGAGATAATACTCTTAGTTCTATGGATCTTATTTTAAAAAATCCATATGATGCTGATAAAGTTTCTAATAAAGTTTACAATGATACTGGTCTTTACAACAGAACTTGGGGTAGCTTAAATCAAAATCTTCTAAAAGCCTTAACTCTTGAAAAAACAGTTATGATAATTGGTTTTTCATTAATTGTTATCATAGCAGGTTTCGTTGTATGGGTTATTTTAAATACAATGGTTAGAGAAAAAATTAGATATATTGGAATTATGAGATCTGTTGGAATATCTCACGGATCTATTATTAAAATATTTTTAATTCAAGGAGTTATTCTTGGGTTAACTGGTATCATAATCGGTGTTTTTATATCTTTATTCCTACTTTGGTATATTAAAACCTACTCTCTTCCTGGTATATCATCTATATACTATCTAACAAAAGTTCCTATTGAGCTGTCTCTTAAAGAGCTTTTAACTATTGTAGGAGCTAATACTTTATTAATCTTTTTATCAAGTGTTTTTCCTGCTTATAGAGCTGGTAAATTAAAAATCGTGGAGGCCTTAAGACATGACTAAAAATATTGTACTTGAACTTAAAAATATTTGTAAAAATTATTCTACAAAAACAGAAACTTTAGAAATAATAAAAAATTTAAATTTGCAGATTGAAGAGGGCGATTTTATCTCTATTCTTGGACAATCAGGCTCTGGAAAAACAACTCTTCTAAATTTAATTGGGCTCTTAGACTCTCCTACTTCTGGAGATATCTTCATTGATAATGAAAAGATATCTGTAAATAGCTCTAATATTGATTTAGTTAGAAATAAAAAGATTGGATTTGTTTTTCAGTTCCACTATCTTTTACCTGAATTTACTGCGTTAGAAAACGTTATGATCCCAGCTCTTACACAAGATTATTCAAAGAAAGCTGAGATAGAAAAAAAAGCTTTAGCACTTCTTAAAGAAGTGGGTGTTGATCATCGAGCTAACCATAAACCAACAGAACTTTCTGGAGGAGAAAAACAAAGAGTTGCAATAGCTAGAGCCTTAATAAATGATCCTAAAATATTACTTTTAGATGAACCTACTGGTAACTTGGATAATGAGACTAGCGAAAAGATTTTTAATATTTTCAAACAAATTAATAGCAAAAAACGTCAAACAATTATAACAGTAACACATTCAAGAGAGCTTGCTGAGATATCTAATAAAAAATTATTCTTAAAAAAAGGAATCCTTTCAGAATAAAGGTATAGATAGAGTAAGAAAGCTACATAAATATCCATAAGGGGTGGTTTGTATGAGAATAAACTATAATACTAACGGAGATCTTGTTCTTACTGATGCAATCAAAAATCATTGCGAAAAGAATTTTTCTAAATTAAAAAAATTCTTTGATAACATTTTAACAGTGAATGTTACATTATCAGCTACAAAATCAAAAACAGGGCCTCTACAAAGAGTTGATGCAAGAGTTCATGTAAACGGAACAGTAATTAAGGGTGTTTATACTGATGATGACCTTTATAACGCTATAGATCGTGTAACTGAAATTTTGGCTAAACAAATCAAGAAACATAAGGAAAAATTAAGAGATAATAATCATTCTCTTCCTAATATTTCTAATCCTAAAAAGATTACGTTTGAGTCTTCTGATAATTCAATTACTGTACAATCTACTAAAAAAATTGAAAGTATCACAGTTAATCCTAGACCTATGGATGTTGAAGAAGCTATATTACAACTAGAAGCTTTAAACAAAGACTTCTACGTATTTACAAACTCTGAAACAGGAGATATGAATATCGTTTATAAAAAAAGAAATGGTGATTACGGTCACGTAGAACCAGCTGTTTTCTAAAAAAATTTAAGAATCCTAGTCTAGCTAGGATTCTTTTTTTATTTATAACAAATAAACAGGTTTATTTTATTTGTTAAATGTGATAGAATATTATTATTGTGAACAAATTTATTATATATTAGGAGGTAAAATTGAAAAAAACAGATATTAAAATTGTCGATATCAAAAAAAGTTTCGACGGTGTTGATGTTTTAAAAAATATTAACTTAAATATTAAAGATGGAGAGTTTTTTTCTATTTTGGGTCCATCTGGATGTGGTAAAACTACTCTTTTAAGAATGATAGCAGGATTTATAACTCCTGATAGTGGAGCAATTTATCTAGGAGATGAGAATATAGTTGATTTAGCCCCAAATAAAAGGAACGTTAACACAATTTTTCAAAAATATGCACTATTTCCCCATTTAACAGTTTATGAGAATGTAGCTTTTCCTCTTAGACTAAAAAAAGTTGATGAAAAAACAATTGATGCAGAAGTTAAAAAGTTTATTGAACTTGTAGACCTAAAGGATCATATGTATAAAAAACCAAATCAACTTTCAGGAGGGCAACAACAGAGAGTTTCAATAGCTAGAGCACTTATTAATAAACCTGGTGTTTTACTTCTTGATGAACCGCTATCAGCACTAGATGCCAAATTAAGACAAAATCTTTTAATTGAACTTGACAATATTCATGATGAAGTAGGAATAACTTTTATTTTTATCACTCATGATCAGCAAGAAGCTCTTTCTATTTCAGATAGAATAGCCGTTATGAATAAGGGACAGATTTTACAAGTAGGAACTCCTGCTGAAGTTTATGAAGCTCCTGCTGATTCATTTGTAGCTGATTTTATTGGTGAAAACAATTTCTTTGAAGGTGTTGTTACAGAAATTTTTGATAAAACTTACGGTAAACTTCAAAGTGATGCTTTAGGTGAATTAATTTTCGAATTAGACAAACCTATCAAAGTAGGAGATAAAGTTAGAGTTTCTATAAGACCTGAAAAAATTAGAGTTTCAAAACATATTCCAACTGGTCTTTCTGAAAAACATAACACTTTAAAAGTTTACGTTGATGAACTTATTTATTCAGGATTCCAAAGTAAATACTTTGTATGGATAAATGGAGATAAAAATCTTTTATTCAAAGCTTTTAAACAGCACGCTGTTTATTTTGATGAAGAAGATAACGATACGATACACTGGGATGAAGATGCTTACATATCTTGGCATGCTGACGATAGTTTTTTAGTTGAGGTGATATAATTGAAAAAAATATCTTCTGGAAGCTTTTATAGCATCCCTTTGACTCTTTGGATGTCTGTATTCTTTGTTATTCCTATGCTTATTGTTTTAAGTTATGCTTTTTTAACAAAAGGGACTTATGGTGGAGTTCAAATGATCTTCACTTTAAAAAATTTCAATGTATTTTTTGAACCTGTATTTTTAAAAATATTATTTAGAACAATATATATATCTGTGGTTGTAACTATTTTAACTGTTATTTTAGCTGTTCCAACAGCCTACTTTATAGCTCGATCTAAGTTTAAGCAAGAACTTCTTATCCTAGTTATTATTCCATTTTGGACTAATTTTTTAATAAGAATATATGCTTGGATATCAATTCTAGGTTCTAACGGATTTTTAAATACCTTCTTACTTAAATTAGGTATTATTGAAACTCCACTGAAGCTACTATACAACACTGGATCTGTTATTTTAATTACAGTTTACACTAGTTTACCATTTGCTATACTTCCTCTTTATGCTATTATTGAAAAATTTGATTTTTCACTAGTTGAAGCAGCAAGAGATTTAGGTGCAACTAATAGCCAAGCTTTTAGAAAAGTTTTTTTACCTAATATAAAATCTGGTATTATAACAGCTATTTTATTTACCTTTATTCCAGCTATGGGATCATATGCGATTCCTAAACTTGTTGGTGGTACACAAGCTACAATGCTTGGAAATATCATTGCACAACACTTAACTGTAACAAGAAACTGGCCATTAGCTTCAGCTATATCTGCTATGCTTATCTTAGTTACATCTATAGCTCTTCTTATTTTTATGAGAGCAGAAAAAAAGTCTAAGGAGGTAAGTGATGAATAAAAGAAGAACATCTTTATTTTTCTTTATTCTTTCTATGATATTCTTTTATTTACCACTGCTAATTCTTGTAATTTACTCTTTTAATGAGGGAAGATCAAGTGCTTGGCAAGGGTTTTCAATGAAATGGTATAAAGAGTTATTTTTATATTCAGATAACATTTGGAAAGCTTTTAAATATAGTTTAATAATAGGTATTTTATCTAGTACAACTTCAACTTTAATTGGAACTTTAGGTGCAATTGGAATTCATTGGTATCACTTTAAACATAAAAATTATCTTAAAGTTATAACTTTTTTACCTTTAGTTATACCTGATATTATTTTAGGAGTTTCTCTTTTAATTATGTTTGCAACAGTTAAATTAGAGTTAGGTTTAACAAGTATATTTATAGCTCATACAACTTTTAATATACCATTTGTTTTATTTATTGTTTTATCTAGACTTGGAGAGTTCGATTACTCTATTGTTGAGGCTGCATATGATTTAGGAGCAAATGAATTTCAAACATTAAAAAAAGTCATATTACCGATGCTTACACCTGCTATTGTATCAGGATTTTTAATGGCTCTTACATTATCATTTGATGATTTTGTTACAACATTCTTTGTAGCAGGACCAGGTTCTTCTACTTTACCACTTAGAATCTACTCAATGATAAGACTAGGAGTTTCTCCTGTGGTAAATGCATTATCGGTATTACTTATTGTTTTATCTATTGCTTTAACACTATCCACAAAAAGTTTACAAAAGTACTTTGTAAAATAGGTTTTTATATAGTATAATACTAACAGTAAAAACAGGAGGGCATATATGAAAAAAATCATTAAATTACTATCTCTAGTAGTGCTATTCGCTATTATGATCGGATGTTCATCTACTAAAAAGACTCAAGCAGTAAAGTATAACGATATTAGAGCTACTTTTGTGACAACTCAAGGGGATATCACATTCTACTTGTATCCAGAAGCTTCACCTATCACTGTAGCTAATTTTATAAATCTTGCTAAAAGAGGATTCTATGACAACACTAAGATCCATAGAGCTGTTGAAAACTTTGTTGTTCAAGGTGGAGACCCTACTGGAAGAGGAGATGGAGGCCCAGGTTATACTATTCCTGATGAGTTCTCTAAATGGCTAGACTTCTATCAACCTGGTATGTTAGCTATGGCGAATACAGGACCTGAAACTGGAGGATCACAATTCTTCTTTACTTTATATCCTGCTGATTGGTTAAACAATAAGCATACTATATTTGGAGAGTATGTAGAAGAAAAAGATTTTAACAATATTAAGAAATTAGAAGTTGGAGATGTTATTAAGGAGATTAAATTTACAGGAGATGTTGATTTATTCTTATCACTTCATAAATCACAAGTTGAAGAGTGGAATGCTACATTAGATAAAAACTTCCCTAATCTAAAAAAATACCCAATTAAAGATAAAAGTGAATTCAGTGGTGAAGTTCAAGAATACTATGATGAATTAAAAGGAATTTATACTAAAAAAGATGAAAAATCTCAAGATGAAAAAGAATGGTTTATTCCTAGATTCATTAGAGCTACTGAGAAGAAAATAAAAGAAGCTAAAAATAATTAATAAAAAAAAGAGGCAATGCCTCTTTTTTTTTTACTCTTGAGTTGTTTTAACTCTTCTTATCATATCCATTGCTTCAAATCCACCATCTAAAACTACTCTTACAGTTGAATTAGGATTTGCTGCTTCAACAACTTCTTCACCAGATTTAGTTATTAAAGTCATTTTAGGCATAATTATTTCTCTAGGTTTTCCAGATGTAGTTATAACTTCTAAACTCTCTCCTGATAAAACTCTGTTTCTAATTCCTAAAATATATTCATTTTCTCCAATTTTTTCTTCAATTTTAGCTACTAACTGATGAGTTTGGCTATATGAATTTCTATCGTTATAGTTATTAGCTTCTGCTCCAGGTTGTCCATGATAGAATCCTTGAGTATAAGATCTATTAGATGTAGATTGAATCTCTTCCATCCATGTAGGATCATATTCAAACTCACCTGCATAGTATTTATTTATTGCATCTTTATAAACTTTTACAGCATTTGAAACGTAATAAATACCCTTCATTCTACCTTCAATTTTTAAAGAATCTACTCCTAAATCTAAAATCTTATCGATTATCTCTATTGTACATAGATCTTTTGAGTTAAATATATAAGTTCCTCTCTCATCTTCATAAACTGGCATATATTCATTTGGTCTTGTTTCTTCAACTAAATTATATTTCCATCTGCATGATTGAGCACAATCTCCTCTATTTGCATCTCTACCAGTCATATAGTTACTTAGAAGACATCTTCCAGAAACAGACATACACATAGCTCCATGTACAAATACTTCTAACTCTATATCAGGAACTTTAGCTCTTATTTCAGCAATATTATCTAAAGATATCTCTCTTGCTAAAACTACTCTCTTAGCTCCTAAATCTTTCCACATTTTTACTGAACGCCAGTTTGTATTACTTGCCTGAGTACTTACACTTATATTTAAATTAGTATTTTCCTTTACAACTTGGAATACTCCTAAGTCTGCAACTATAACTCCGTCTACTCCAATCTCTTCTAAATACTTCACATAATCAGGTAATAACTCTAATTCATTATTATGAGGTATTATATTTAGTGCTACATATACTCTTTTTTCCATTGAATGTGCATATTCAACAGCTTCCTTTAACTCCTCATCATTAAAGTTATGACTTCCAGCTCTTAGGTTAAACATCTTTCCACCTAAAAATACTGCGTCTGCTCCATAATGGAAAGCCATTTTTAACTTTTCCATATTACCTGCTGGAGCTAATAATTCTGCTCTTTTCATTTTTTTCTCACCTTTCTATTCAACCTTAGTCGTATAATCTCCAAACTTGGTAATCTCGTGGAAGAATTTCAAGTTTACAGTTCCAACTGGTCCATTTCTTTGCTTTCCTATGATAACTTCTGTTATACCCTTTTGTTCTGATTCATCATTATAATAATCATCTCTATATAAAAATACAACCATATCAGCATCTTGCTCAATAGCTCCTGATTCTCTTAAGTCTGATAGCATTGGTCTTCTATCAGCTCTTTGTTCTGGAGCACGAGAAAGCTGTGATAATGCAATTATCGGTATATCTAACTCTCTAGCTATTCCTTTTAATGATCTAGAAATATCAGAGATCTCCTGTTGTCTATTATCTGATTTTCCACTTGTTCCTTTTATAAGCTGTAAGTAGTCAATCAAGATCATATCTAACTTTCCTGCTGCTTTTAATCTTCTAGCTATAGATCTTATTTCTAAAACATTTACATTTGGTACATCAGCTATATTTATTTCAGCATTTGCTAACTTACCACTGGCAATACCTAATTTCCCCCAGTCATCTTCTCCTAAAAAACCATTTCTAATCTTTTGAAGTCCAATTCCTGCCTCTATTGCCAAAAGTCTTTGTAATAACTGTGAACTTGACATCTCTAAACTAAATACTAAAACTCCTTTATCAGCTTTCATAGCTGCATTTAATGCCAAGTTTAGAGCAAATGCTGTTTTTCCCATTGAAGGTCTTGCTGCTAAAATAACTAAATCTGACGGATGAAATCCACTTGTCATTTCATCAAAATGTTTAAATCCACTAGAAATTCCCGTTGTAACACCTTTATTTTGAAGAAGTTGTTCTAATCTTTCAAACTCATTTGTCACAACTTCTTTTAAACTAACAATATCTTTTGATTCCTTGCTTTCAGCAACTTTAAAAATCATTCCTTCAGCCTTATCTAAAATAGTATCTACATCTTCATATCCTTCATAAGTCATTTCAACTATTTTAGTTCCTATATCACCAAGTTTTCTTAAAGTGGCTTTTTCTTTTATAATTCTTGCATAAGTTAAAATATTAGCTGCAGTTGGAACTTCCTCTATTATTTCATAAAATATAGCTTCTCCTCCAATATCCTCAAACTTATCTTTTCTTTTTAACCTATCCATGACAATTATTGGATCTATTGATTCTCCTGTTCCATATATCTCTTGCATTACTTCAAAAATTAATTTATGAGCCATTTTATAAAAATCACTTGAGGTAATAATTTCTATTACCTCACTGAATATATCTGGCTTCAAAAAAATACCACCTAGAACTGATCTTTCAGCTTCTAAACTGCTTGGAATCTTTCTAAGTTTTTCTATATCTTCCATATTTCACTATCCTTTTATTACTACTAAAACCTCAGCCTTTACATCTGTATGTAATTTTACAATTGCTTTATGCTCTCCTAAGCTTTTAATAGTGCACTCTATTTTTTTTCTATCTATATCTAATCCAAACTCTTTTTTTAATTCTGCTGAAATCTCTTTGTTTGTTATTGCTCCAAATAACTTTCCGTTATCTCCTGTTTTTCCAACAATTGTTAATTTTTTACTTTCTAATAAAGCTTTTATTTCAATTGATTTTTTCTTTTCTTCTTCAGCTTTTTTTGCATCTCTTACCTTTTTATTCTCTATCTTTTTTAACTCCTCTGGAGTGGCAATAATCCCTTTGTTATTTTTTAATAGGAAGTTTTTTGCATATCCTTCAGAAACACTTACAATCTCTCCTTTTCTTCCTTGACCTGCTACATCTGCTGTTAAAATTACTTGTATTTTTGACATAAAAACTCCTCCTGATTATTTTATGATTTTACTATTTTTATTCTTATACAACTAGCTAATGCTCCAAAAATAAATGCAAACTCTGGAGAAATTAAAGCTAGAAACACTCCTACTGTAAAACATAGTGATTGTTTTTTTATTTTTTCATTTAATATTCCAGTAACAATTCTCATGAAATACATTATATAAACAATTTTCAAAATCTCTAAAATGTTTTCTGTTAAGCTTCCACCTAAAGATGTATATTTGTTTATAAAGAAAACTATTACATATGGAATTAACCATAAATACGACACATCCCATTTAACAAACGTCTCTTTATTCAAGAAATAATAAGTTAAGAACACTGTCATATTTATATATATAAATATTAAATATACAAAGTTATCTTTTATGTATTTAAAAGCCATATCTACTTCATATTGCGAAAATGTTGTCTTTTGTAAATATAAATTTTTTAATTGTTCAAATCCTATATTTAATCCAACTCTATTAAAATACATATAAATAGAAATTCCTATACCTATTAATAAACTTGTTATAAAAATTCTATCAAAATATGCTATTTTGTAACCATGTTTTTTAAATAGATAGTATAAAACTTCTATTGAACTAAAAACTCCTATATAAGTTATTAAAAACTTTATATCTACCCAACCTATAGCAGCTAAAGCAACTATATTGGCTATAACTTTAGTTTTTAAATCTGCATTTTCTAATTTTTTTATTTTATAAAAAGGTAATACCCAACTTAGAAAAGGCATCGATGTAGAAACTAAAAATAATGCTGCTATTATAATTCCTGTTATTAAAAACATTAATCCTCCTAAAACTTTATCAGGATAATTATACCATAAAGGTAGAGTTTTGTTAAGCTATATTATTTCTCCTCCAAAAAAATCTATTATCTTTTTAGAAAAGTCTTCTCCTTCTACTCTATCTTTACTCTTATTAACCTCTTGTAATTCATATTTTATCATGATTTTAGATTTAAGAACCTTCCTAACTGTCTCTAAAAATAATGTTCTATATGGTTCTGTTTCCATCATATTTTTTGCAAAGCTTTGATCATTTGCAAATCCAATAACTAAAGTATTATTTGAAAAATCCTTAAAATAAGCTTTAATTAAAAACGCTCCAAAAGTCATTTTTACTTTTTTAGCCTCTTCTATTATAGTATTCCAAGATTTTTTTACTTCCTCATAACTAATTTTAGATATATTTTCTGATTCGCTATAATCTATTGAAGTCTCAATCTCTAAAGTTTCTTGTGGATTTTGAACTCTTTCTATTATCTTTTCAACTATAACTTCTTTTTCAACTTTTTCAGTTAATCTATTTAGGATAACATATCCTACTAATCTTTTATCTTCTTCATAACGAAATTTAGATAATATATCATAAACTGTATCTATTATTTCTAAACCGATCTCTGTTTTTAAATCAATTTTTACTATTCTATCTTTGGCTCTTTTAGCTAGATCTTTAAAAAATATTTCAATATCAATTGAATTTTTCCAAATCTCTTCTAAAAGTTCAACTCCCTCTGATTGATTTTTTTTCTCTATAATCTCTATAAATTGATCTATTATTTTTATTGGAGTTATTCCTAACACATCTTCAGTTTTTTCAATCACAATATCTTTATTTTCTGTATTTATCATCAATCTTTCTAATATAGATATTGAATCTCTCATACTTCCACCAGATGCTTCGTAAATAGCTACTAAACTAGGTTCATCAATTTTATATCCTTCATTGTCTATTATATACATAAGTTTTTCTCTCATATCTCTATAATTAACACTTTTAAAATCATATCTTTGACATCTTGAAATAATCGTTGGTAAAATTTTATCTGGTTCTGTTGTTGCTAATATAAACAATACATGCTCTGGTGGTTCTTCTAATGTTTTTAATAAAGCATTAAAAGCCTCTTTTGTCAGCATATGAACCTCGTCTATTATATAGACCTTTTTTCTTCCCTTTGTAGGACTATAGTTTATTTTTTCTTTTAGTTGCCTTATTTCATCAATTCCTCTATTCGAAGCTGCATCTATCTCTATTAAATCTAAGAAATTTCCTGCTGAAATTTCTTTACAATTTTCACATATATTGCAAGGTGTATCTGTTACCCCATTTGTTAAACAATTCACACCTTTTGCCATAAGTCTAGCTATAGATGTTTTTCCAACTCCTCTAGGTCCTGTAAATAAATAAGCGTGAGCTAATCTGTTTGATTTTAATGAATTTTTTAATGTTTGAACAATCTCTTGTTCTCCTGCAATCTCTTCAAAATCCTTAGGTCTATATTTTCTATATAATGTTACGTGCATTTTTTTCCTCCTAAGGTCTAGAGTTTTACTCTAAACCATAGTTATTCATCTTTGTTCTCAGTGTATTTCTTGTTATTCCAAGTAATTCTGCTGTTTCTACTTTTTTACCACTTGTTATCTCTAATACTTGACGTATTAACTCTTTTTCAACTTTTGATATTATTATTCCATAATAGTTATTTTGTTTATTATTTTTTAGCCCTAAAAGTTCACCTTCTATCCAATCAGTCAATACCCAACTTTGGTTATCTCCTTTTCTTTTAGATATTTTATTTCCAGTTACATTTCCAGGTAACTCTTCAACTAATATAGAACTTCCTCTACATAAAGCTACTGCTGATTTAATAGCATTTTTTAATTCATTTACATTTCCAGGCCAATCATATCTCATTATTTTTTTCATAGCAGGTTTACTAACACCTTTTACTGCTTTATGTAACTCCTCATTACAACTAGCTAAATAATGATCTATAATAAATGGTATATCATCTTTTCTGTCTCTCAAAGGAGGAATATTAATTTCTAAAATCTTTAGCTTATTATATAGTTCATCTATAAATAATTTCTTATTTATTAACTCTTCTAAGTTTTCACTTGTTGTAGCTACAATTCTGATGTCCATCTCTATAGGCTCTGATCCACCCATTCTGAAGAACTCTCCCTCTTGTAATAAATATAAAATCTTTGACTGCATATCTAAACTTAAAGATTCTATATTTCCTAGATGCAATGTTCCACCATTCGCTTTTTCTAAATCTCCAATTTGAGAAAATGCTGCTCCTTCAAAAGCTCCTTTTTCATATCCAAATAATTTTCTCTCTAAAAGATTATTTTGAAATGATGTACAATTTACAGATAAAAATGGCTTTGCACTCCAATCACTAAATTGATGTATTGCTGTTGCAACACTACTTTTTCCTGTTCCTTTTTCTCCCACTACCAGAACAGGTATTCTACTATTTGAAACTCTCCCTATCATCTTGTAGACTTCTACAATCTCTTTTGTTTGCCCTATTAACTTATCTCCAGTATTTTTGTTTCTATCAACTCTTTCAGCTAATAATTTATGGTCTTTTACTGCTTTTTCTAAGATTTTATTAACATCTTTTGGACTAATTGGTTTTAAAATATAGTCATACGCACCTGCTTTTATAACTCCTGCAACTAATTTTAAATTTGAAGTTTCTCCCATTATTATAATTACTGATCTTTTATGTGTTTCTGTAATTTTTTTTACAAGATTTACCAAAGCATCTTGTTGTAAATTTGTTTCATCTATTACAACAGCTTCATACTTTCTCTCTTTTAATAATTCCATAAAAGAGCTTATATTTTCTGCAAATCTCAACTCATTTTCAAAATTACTTTCTAACTCGTCTTTTAATTCATTTTCTAATCTAAATCCTAAAAGAGTCAAATCTCTTCACCATCCTCTAATTTTTACTTCTAATTTATGAAGCTCCTAACAATTTAAAGCTGTATTCTAAGTTAACATTTCCCTCTATATTTAATCCATTTTTAGTTAAATATATTCTCCAAGTTCTTGCTATCTCCTCTATAGCTAAATTTATTTCTGGAACTCCACTACCCTTTTCTATAAATACTGATGTAACTTTTCCTGTTTCATCTATTTGTATTTTTAATAAGACTTTTCCTTGCATACCCCTTAATTGTGCTTCTTCTGGATATCTTGGTTCTCTATTGTTTTGATCCCATTTAGCAATTACATCTCCATCTTCTACACCTAATCTATAACCACTTGGAAGTCCATCTGTTCCATTTTTTTCTACCATAGTTTTAAATCCTAGATCCTCTTCTCCCTCTCCTTGAAAAGCTAAATCTTTAGTATTATCATCTAATTGATACTCCATACTTTTATCTAAAACTGTGTCTTCTTTGGAAATTGTTATATCTTTAGTTGGATCAATTGGAGATTTTTTATCTGCTTCTTTTAAATCTTTTTTATCTAATAGTTCCTTTTTTAAATCACTATTAACTTCTCTAATTGAAGGCTTATCGATAGCTAAAAACTCTGCTTCTCTCTTAGAAATACTTTTTGCTAAATCATCTAACGTTAATTTCTTAACTTCTTTTACTTCTGGCTTTTTCTCTACTGGTTTAGGCTCTTCTTTTTTAACAACTTTTTTTTCTTCCTTTTTTTCATCTTTAACTGGAGTAGTTTTGTTTTTAGGTTCTGGTTTTGTAGTTGTTTTTTTTGTTGCTGTTTCTAATGCTACTAATCCTACTTTTAATTTTTTATCAACTATTTCATCTATTTTAATCCCAGGAATTAAAAACAGAATAAGAATATTTATTACCACTGATGCTAAAAATATCTTTAAGTCACTATTTTGTCTATTCATAGATTTGCACCTACTTTCCAGGAGAAGCTGTATCTATATCTAAAGAAATAGCTCCTGCCTCTTTAGCTGCTGTCATTGTATCTACAATTATTCCATGACTTACACTTTTATCAGCACTAATGATAACATTTTTATCCTCTGATTCATTAAGCTTTTGTGCTAATGCCTCTTTTAACTCTTTAGGATTTACTTTTTCTCTTTTACTTTTTCCCTTGTCTTTATAACTTATAAAATATTCTTTATCTTTAGTTACAATAACTTGTAACTCGTTAACTGGCTTAGTACTTTTTACTGTAGATGTTGGCAAGTCTATCTTTATACTACTATTCACATCTTCAAAAGTAGTAGCAACCAAGAAAAATATTAACAGCAAGAATACTACGTCTATTAAGGGAGTTAATTCAAGGATTAAAGAATTACCTGATCTTCTTTTAATTCTATTAAGTTTCATGCTCCCCCTCCTTTATTTTCTGAAATAGTTTATTAACTCTGCACTACCTTTTTCCATATCATTTATTTGGTCATCAATTTTTTTATTAAAATAGTTATATAAAATAATTGATGGGATTGCAACGAATAATCCTCCTGCTGTTGTTAATAAAGCTTGAGATATTCCACTTGCTAAAACTGAAGCGTCCCCAGTTCCATGTAATGATACTGCTTGGAATGCTTTAATCATACCTGTAACAGTTCCTAATAACCCTATTAATGGAGTTGTATGTGCTACTACTGATAAAAGCCACATATTTCTCTCTAATTTAGGAACTTGAGCTAAAGCTACTTCTCTAGCTTTCTCTTCTAATGTTTCCACATTTGTACTTCTTGTTTTGTACCAATATATTAGAACTTCTTTTATAACTTTTGCAGTTGAACTCTTTTGATTCCCTAAAGTTGTTATAGCTCCTTTTATATCATTTTTTTCGATTGCATTACGCAATATAGGTCTTATTCTAGACATATCTATATTTTCGTTAACTCTAAAATAAATTGCTCTTTCTATAATTACATACAATCCTAATATTGACATAAATACTATAAAATACATAAGTATTCCACCATTTACTAACCAATACATTTTTTAGACCTCCTAATCTTTTAAGTTGTAAATTACTATTATAATGCTATTCCTAATGTTACTAAAGCTACTACTCCTATAATATACTTCCAAATTGGAGTTCCACTATCTGTTTCAGTTAGACTTTTATTTAATGAATCATTCGTTTCATTTATTTGAATAACTTGTTTTTGATCTTTGTACTTATCAGCAGTTATATTTTTATCATCTATTTTTATAACTTTCTTCTCTAATTGTACATTACTCTCTTTTGGATAACTCTCTAATTGTTCTTTATTTACACCTGTTACTTGCTTATCGATAACTACATCTTCATTAGCAAAAACCCCTACAGATAAAATCATTAACCCCATAATAACTAACTTTTTCATATGTTTTCTCCTCCGTTAAAAAAATCTTTATATTTTTCAGAAAGTTTTAAATTCTCTCTTTTTAACTGTTCATAATATATTTTTGCTAAATCTTTCTTTTCTATTTTCAGATTTAAAAATATTAATTTTTCTAAAAAATAATCTTTATTTTTACTTTCTGTTTTTAATAGTTCATCATATTGTGCAATTGCATCTTTAAAATTATTTAAATTTTCATACCCTTCAGCTGATCTAATCTTAGATTCTAAAGCATATTCACTAGTTGGGTATAAAACATATAATTTTGTATAATTTCTTACTGCTTCATTTGTTGATCCTGTTTCTTTTTGAATATTAGCAATTTGGAATAAAGCTTTGTCCTTATATGCACTATTCTCTAAAGATATTATGGTATCGTAATACTCTTTAGCTTTAGGTAAATCTTTTTTAGTATAGTAATAATCTCCTAATCCTAATGCTGCAAAATCTTTATAATCTTCTATTAAAATTAGTTTTTCATACTCACTCTTAGCTTCCTCTGATTTATTCTCTCTTTGATAATGCTTAGCCATATAATAACTTTTCTTATTATCATTTGTTATTTTATTTATCCACTCTAACTCTTTTGCTATATCTTTTGTATTTTGAGAAATTTCTATCACTTTCATAAGAGATTTTTCTTTTAAAACGTCATCTTTAGTTTCACTATATAATTTTTCATAGCTTTTCAAACTATTGCTACTATTCCCTTGAACTCCGTAAAGTTCTCCCTCCATTAAAAGAATATTATCTTTTAATTTTGAATTTGGATACTTAGCTAAAAACTCTTTACTTCTAGAACTAAATGCATCTGTATTTTTTAACAGATATAAAGAAGAGATTTCCCAATATAACCCTTTTTCTTTATATTCTGGATTCTTTGAACTCTCTGCACTTACTTTATAAGCTTCTATAGCTTCATTATATTTTTTTTCACTATAATATGTTTCTCCTATTTGGAACTGAGCATAATCTCCCATATTAGAAACTAACTTTAATTTATCAAAATATTCTCTCGCTTTTTCTGGGTTATCTAATCTAAAATAACTGATTGCTATCTTATCAACTACATCTTCTAAAGCAAATAGATTATCTCCTCCTACATATGCTTCTCCTGAATCAATAGCGTCTTGATATCTCTCCCATAAAAAATAATTTTTTATAATATTGTATTTTGATTTCTCATAAAGAGCTTTATCTACGTTAGTTTCACTATTCACTATTTGGTTAAAATACATCTCTGCTTCATCATATCTTCCCATTCCCATTGTTGCTATACCTTTTTGATATGTATTTTCTAAAGAAGCATCTTGAATATTTAAATATTGCATAACATCACTATATTTTTTTTGAGCTATCATAACCTCTATTAAGCTAGCTACAACATCTGGATCTCTATTTGTATTTAAATATTCTTTATACAAACTTATAGCTTGCTCACCTTTTCCTTCAGCTAATAAGTTATCAGAAGTTATTATAGTTATATTTTTCTTATATTCTTGATCTGTTGGATACTTTGTATTGTACTCTTTAATTAAACTATTTAACCTAGTTCTATCCTTAGTTTTACTTAGTGTCACAATCATCTTGTATAGAGATTCTTTTGTTGGAGATATATTATAATTTTTTGCATAATACTCTTCTGCTAATTTGAAATCCCCCTCTTGAAAAGCTGAAGTTCCTACTAAATTATTTATTGCAAGTTCTTCATCTCTATTTAAATTTAATCCTGCTACTAAATTTCTATTATTTAAAACCCATTTATAGTTTTTATTTAAATATTCAATTGAAAGTTGGTAGTAAATACTTTCATTTTTATATTTTGTTGGATATAATTTCCTAAAATTTTCTAAAGAATTTTTATAATCTTTTAGCCTATATTGAGATAGTGCAATACCATACCAAACATCAACATCTTTATTAGTTATTTTATTATAATAATTTAACGCAACATCATTTAATCCTCTAACTAAGTAAAAATCACCAAAACTCTTTAGTGCAGTATTATACAACTTAGGCTCTGAAGATAAACTAGATAAAATACTTTCTGCTTCTTTTCCATTTCCTTGCTTTAAATAAATCTCTATCATTGTTAAAACTGACAATGTCTTATACTCTGAATTCACACTACTATTTTTTACTTTTTTAAAGTATTCTAAAGCCTTAGATGTTTCATTTGTTTTATAGTAAGATGATCCATATAGATAATTAACTAGATCTTTATTTGTTCCAACCTTTGCACCTCTATAATATTCATCTAAATAGACTATTGTCTTTATATATTGAGAGTTATTATAAGCTGCTAAAGCTAGGTTTAAAACTACATCCTCATAATTTTTCCCTTGTAAACTTAAAGCACTTGTTAACTCTCTTTGAGCTCTTATATAATCTTTATTATCCATATATCCTTTCCCTATGGATAATAGAGCTTCCTCATAATCATTTTTTCCTTCGTTTGTTGTTTTCACTATTAAATTTGCAGCTTTTGAAGCTGTTTCAAAATCTTTTAACCCTACATAAGATTTTGTTAAATAAACATATATATTATTAGTTTCATTTTGATTAAGTTTTAACTCTTTTAAACATGCATTTAAAGTATTTATTGCTTCTTGATATCTTCCCTCTACATAATAAACTTGTCCCATTCTAACTTTTATATTTTTTATATACTTTGAACGAGGATATTTTGTTATAAAATTATTTGATTCTTGAAGTGCCATAGAATATTTTTTTTGAATAAATAACTCATCCAAAAATTTAATATCCTCTTTTTCTGAGGCCATTAGTCCTGAACATATTAAAAGTCCTGCTAATAGTAGCTTTAATTTTCTCACGTTGTCCCCACCTCTCTTAATACCTTTCTTATTTCATCGACAGCTACTCTTGTATCTTTACATGGTCCTTTTACAATACGATTAAAAACTCCATAGACTAGTATTGGAAAAGAATCTCTAATTCCTGATGTTAAATCTCTCTTACATGCTACTGCTATAACTAAATTAGGTTTATATTCCTTTAAATATAATCTTGCTAATGTACCACCAGTAGCTACTTTTATATTAATATTTTCAAACTCATCTTTTAATCTCACAATTTCTGCTATATCACAAAGTCCACACATTTTACAGTTTTCAATATTATTAGTTATTTTTAAATTACAATCATACTTTTGTATACAATGAGGGAGTAATATTGCTACTTTTTTTACTCCATCTTTTTTTATTTTTTTTAATACTCTCTTATTATTAAAATCTAGAAATTTTTTTGCACTATTATTGTCATATGGATTTTTAAATATATGTTCTAATAATAAATACCTGAAATAGTGAAGTTCATAGATAAGTTTCAGTATATAAAATTTGCTCATTATTTCTCCTTAAATGAAAAAATATTATCCAAATTATACCACAAAGAATTTATCTTTGCAAAATAAAAACTAGCTCACTCTGTAAGCTAGTCTTTTTTTTCTAGTCTTTCAAAGCTAAAGGCATCACTATGTAAGTATAATTATCTTCCTGTATATTTCTTGTTCTCACAGCACTATTAGACGTAGTAAATTCTAAACTTATCACATCTTTATCACTTGATTGAACAAATTCCAATAAGAACTTCACATTTAAAGAGATTTTTAAGTTCTCCCCCTCATAATTTACTTTTGCAATCTCCTTTGCCTTTGCAATTTCACCTACTCCTTCAATATCTATATTATCTCCAGATAGAGTGAAAATTGCTCCGAATTTTGACTCAGAATTATTTTTTACAAATATCTGAATTCTTTTCAACATTTTTTCGAATTCAACTCTATTTATTTGTAATTTTTTGTTATATCCACTAGCCTCTAAAATTGTCTTATAGTTAGGAAAAGGTAAATCAATTACTCTACTTACTATAGAAATATTTCCTAATTTAAAATATAACTGCTTATTTTTCTGTATAAATCCAATCTCCTCTTCGTTACCATTTCTTAACAATTTTGACATAGCATCAATTGTATTTATAGGTATGCTAACTTTAAAAGTTCCATTTCCTCCTAAATATTCATGTTCTAAGTATGTTAATCTATAAGTATCTGTAGATATAAACTTTATTTTATTATCTTCAATTTCCATTCTTATGCAATTTATAGATAAATTATCACTTGACATTGATGCTGAAAACTTGACTTTATCAAAGTAATCAGCTAAATCTAATTTTTTTAACTTAAATTCAAACTCATCATCTCTTAGTTCAGTTTCCTGCATTCTTGGAAACTCATCAGCATTCATAAGTATAAACTCAGAAGCAGAATCTGAAGTTTCTATAGTTAAAATATCCTCAGCTATATTAAGAGTTATTTCTTCATCTTTTATCTCTTTTAAATACTCTTCGACTAAATTATGTTGAAATACAGCTTTTCCTTCTCTAATAACTTCACAATCCATATGTGTCGATATTGTTAATTCTAAATTTGTTCCACAAAACCAAAGTTTATTCTCTCTTGTTTCTATATAAACATAAGAGATTATTGGTCTTATTTTATTTTCATTAATGGCCTTTTCTACAATTTTTATTTTTTTTAGAAATTCCAATCTATTAACTTTTAAAATCAATTTAACCTCCTTGCTTTTAATAGTAATAGTTTCCTTTTAGTAAGTCACTATAACGTATTCTTAATTTTTCTAATGTTTTTTGCTCTATTTGTCTTACTCTCTCTCTTGTTATGCTAAAACTTTGTCCTATATCCTCTAAAGTATGAATCTGATTTCCATCAAAACCAAATCTTAATTTTAATATCTGTTTCTCTCTTTCATTTAGCTTATTTAAAATCTCTTTTATTTGTGCTGTGCTCATCTCTTTTATTAAATTATCTTCTAAATCGTTATGCACTTCACTAGCTATTGTATCCTCTAGGCAGATATCCTCTCCTATTGGTGAACTTAACGAAACCGTCTCTTGAAATTCCATCATTAGATCTTGAACTTTTTCTAAATTTATATTTAAACCATCTGAAATTTCAAATATACTTGGATAATCCCCTTTTAACATAACAGTATCCATTATAAATTTATTAATTTTATTCAATAAATCATGCTTATACGATGGTATCCTTATTTCTCTACCTTTACTAATTATGGCCTTGCTTATAGCTTGTTTTATCCACCATACAGCATATGTAGAGAATCTATAACCCTTTTCTACATCAAATTTTTCAATAGCATGTATTAAACCAAAATTTCCTTCACTGATTAAGTCTATAAAACTCATTCCTTTACTACCATACTTTTTAGCTACATTGACCACTAATCTCAAATTACATAAAATCAATCTTTCTCTTGCCTCAATATCACCAATTTTTGCTCTTTTTAAAAGTGATATTTCCTCATCTTTTCCTAACACTTCATACTCTTTTATATCATCTAGATAAAATGAAACTAAATCTTTTTCCGTCATATACACCCCATACCCTCTTTAGTTATCTTTTTCTATTTTGAATCTCCGTGTTGCTATTTATTTTATTTTTGATTTTTGTTTTTAATGTAATTAATTATTTAAGCTAAAACTTTTTAATAAAACTCTTCTTTTAGCTCTCTTGTCATTAACTCTTTTACTTTTTCTTTTGTGTCTGCTCCCTCGTATATTATTGAATAAATTGCTTCAACTATTGGCATACTTATACCTAGCTCTGTTTTTTTAGCGTAAACTGCTTTTACAGTAGGTACTCCTTCAGCTACCATAACCATGCTTTTTAATATATCATCAATTTTTTCACCTTTTCCAAGTCTCTCTCCTACATATCTATTTCTACTATGTTGACTTGCACATGTTACAACTAGGTCCCCAATCCCAGTTAATCCTGAAAATGTTCTCTCATCTGCTCCCATAACCTTACCGAATCTTATCATCTCAGCAATTCCTCTAGTTATTAAAGCTGCCTTAGCATTATCGCCGTAACCTAGTCCATCTGCAATTCCTGCTCCTATTGCTAAACAGTTTTTAACAGCTCCTCCTAGTTCTACTCCAGCGATATCTTCACTTACATAAACTCTAAAATTTTCAGTATTAAATAATTCTTGAACCTTTTTAGCTCTATCTAACTCTCCTGCTGCAACAATTGTTGTTGGCAACTCCTGAGCTACTTCTTCTGCATGAGTTGGTCCTGATAAAATCACTATATTTTTATGATATTTCCCTTTTATTTCATCTTTCATCACATGTGATAGCGTCTCTCCGCTTAAAACTTCGATACCTTTTGCTGTATTTATTAAAATCATATCCTCTTTAATTTGTGAAGATACTCTTGCCATAACTCCTCTTAAAACTTGAGATGGTACAGAAAAAATAACATAATTTACATTAGATAAAAGTCCGTCTAATTCCCATTCTACCTTTAAATTTTCTGGAAATTTAACTCCTGGAAGTAATCTTTTATTTTCTTTTTCCAAATTTAATTTTTCAGCTATTTCTTTATTGTGTTCCCACATTGTCACATCATAGCCTTTTTTTGCTAGAATCATACCTAAAGCTGTTCCCCAGCTTCCTGCTCCTATTACAACTACTTTTTCCATTTAATTTATCTCCTTACTTTAAATTAAATTTATTCTCTTTTCCTTCCATAAGTCTTTGAATATTTGCTTTATGTTTATATATTACAAACACTCCAACAAGTAAAGATATGAAAACTAAAGGCATTCTTGTTTCTGCATCTCTCACTGGCATAAAATATGCTAAAATTGGAAGTAATGCAGCACATACAACTGATCCTAAAGATATATATTTACTTATTCCTACAACTAATATAAACACTAAAACTAAAATTCCAACTACTTTTGGCATTAGAAAAAGAAAAACACCTAAACTTGTTGCCACACCCTTTCCACCTTTAAACTGTAAAAAGAATGAAAAAGTATGACCCAATATAGCTACCAATCCTAATACTATAATATATATTCCATCTATACCAAATGAACTAGCTATATAAAGTGGAATGTATCCTTTTAAAGCATCTAGTATAAGAACCATTATACCATACTTT
Source organism: Cetobacterium sp. NK01 (assembly GCF_024506395.1). Classification (NCBI taxonomy): domain Bacteria; kingdom Fusobacteriati; phylum Fusobacteriota; class Fusobacteriia; order Fusobacteriales; family Fusobacteriaceae; genus Cetobacterium; species Cetobacterium sp. NK01. Next base: position 1,789,143 of record NZ_JANIBO010000001.1, on the reverse strand, counting down.
GGTCCTAAAATTCTATATGCATTTGTTGCTCCTGAATTTTTACTTCCGTGCTCTCTTATATCTATATTTTTAGTTCCTTTCCCTAACCATACCCCACAAGGTAATGAACCAAATATATATGCTATTATTGCAAATATTAAAAACTTCAACATAAAGTCCTCCTATTTTTTAATTAATCTTCCAACTACCTCTATATGACTTGTTTGAGGAAACATATCGACTGGCTTTACTCTAACTAATTTATATCCCTCTTTTTCTAAGATTTCAATATCCCTTGCAAAAGTTGAAGGATTACAAGAGATATAAACTATCTCCTTTATTCCAACTTTAGATATATTTAGTAGACTTTCTTCATCGATACCTTTTCTTGGAGGATCTAATATTATTGAATCTACAGCTTCTAATTTTATCAATTTCCCTAACTCTTTATTTACATCCCCACATATAAATTCTACATTTTTAATTTCATTTTCTTTTGCAGTTTGAATTCCATCTTTTACTGCTGATTCTACTATCTCAATAGAATAAACTTTTTTAGCTTTCTTAGATAGTATCATTCCTATTGTTCCTGTTCCTGCATATGCATCTACAACTTTTTTATTTTCAATATTTTCAAACATACTTATAGCTAACTCATATAATCTTTTAGTCTGTTCTACGTTTATTTGAAAAAATGAAGTTGGAGATATATTAAAATGTATTCCAGATATATCCTCTTTTATTGTTTTTTCTCCATAGATAAGTATATTTTTATTTCCAATAGCTACATTTGTTTTTCTATCATTTAAAGATACATAAACAGATTTGATCTCTTTAACTTTATCCATTACTTCTTTTAAAATTTCTTTTATATTTTCAGAAATTGATTTATCATTTATTATCAATACTAACATAGCCTCATTGAAAGAGTTTGTTCTAACCATTACATGTCTTAATAATCCTATATGCTTTTTCTCATCATAGACTTTTATATTTTTTCTATTTAAAATATTTTTTAATTCCTCTATTATTCTATTACCTAGAACTGAATTTAACATATTATCTTCAACTTGAAATACGTCATGACTTTTTCTTTTAAAAAATCCAGTTATAATCTCTTTCCCTTTTAAAGAAAATGGTTCTATTACTTTATTTCTATAATTTTTTTCAATAGGAGATTCCAATGTATCTTCAATTAATACCTCTGTATTTTTCCCTATTCTTCTAACTACATCCTCTACCATCTCTTTTTTATATTTCAATTGAGCACTATAGTCTAACATTCCAAAATCACACCCTTGAAAATCTTCAAAAGTAATGTAATTTAAATCCTTTATTCTTTCTTCTCCTGGTGAAAGAATCTCTTTTATTAAAGCTCTTCCATAACTCTTTTTTAAAGATATTATTTCTACTTTTAAAAGATCTCCTGGAACTGACATAGGTACAAACATAGCAAATTCATTGTTATAATAACCTAAGCCCTCTCCGCCATAAACTATTTTGTCTATTTTTATTTCAATTATTTGTCCTTTTTCTAACTTCATTACACTCTCCTATTTCTTTACAAAGAGCTATCTTCTATCTTAAAGAAATTAATTTTATCAGATATAACCATATTTTTCTTTTTATTCATCTCTTGCTCTATCTTTCTTAAATCCATCAACAAATCATATTCATATATTCTTTTACTTCTTTCTTTTTCTAGCTCTCTAACTTCTCTTTCAAGTTTTAGATTACTTTTTTCTAAATATGATATCGTTCTTATAAGGTACCCATAAAATGACCAGATCAAAATTATACCAACAAGTGTTAATAAAACTTTCCTTCTTCTCATTAGGTCCTCCTTTTATTTTTTATAATTTTTCAATAACTCTTAGTTTTGCTGAGTGCGCTCTATTATTAAACTTTAGTTCATCTTGTCCTGAAGTAATTGGTTTTCTATTAACTAATTTTCCTTTTGGCACCTCATTACAAACACATATTGGAATTTCTTTAGGACATTTACATCCTGTACACAAATCTCTAAACATATTTTTAACAATTCTATCCTCTAAAGAATGGAATGTTATTATTGCTAAACGTCCACCTTTTTCTAAACTATTAAATGATTTTGTTATAGCATTTTTCAAAACTTCTAACTCTCTATTCACTTCTATTCTAATAGCTTGGAAAACCTTTTTAGCTGGGTGTTTTTCACTTCTAGGTGGATATGCTTTTCGTATTATATCTACAAGCTCTCCTGTTGTTTCAATAGGCTTTTCTTCTCTTCTTTGGCATATTAATCTTGCTACTTTTCTAGCAAATCTATCTTCGCCATATTCAAAGAAAATTCTTGTTAATTCTCCCTCTTCGTAGTCATTTACTACTTCATATGCTGAAAGATCTGCATCTCTATTCATTCTCATATCTAATTTTGTATCATATCTATATGAGAACCCTCTTTCTGGATCGTCTAATTGTGTTGAAGATACTCCTATATCCATAAGAATACCTGTTACTTTATCTACTCCGGCCATATATAAAACAGTCTCTATATTTTCAAAGTTATTTTTAAAAACAGACCATTTTTTCCCATATTTTTCTAATCTTTTTTTAGCAAATTCAATAGCTTGATCATCTTGGTCTATTGATATTAACTTTCCATTTTCTCCTAGTTCTTTTAGTATTCCCTCTGAGTGTCCTCCTCCTCCTAGGGTACAGTCTACATATACTCCATCCTTATCAGTTATTAAATTTTCTAATGTCTCATAATATAAAACTGGTATGTGGTATTCACTTTCTATTTCGTGCATTTTGTTCCTCCTACAAAAAATAGAGAAGCCATTGGCCTCTCTATTCTATTATAATAAATAAAAAATAATATATCTTAGAATCTTCAAAGCAAAATAAGCCAATACTGGTGATAAATCTATTCTAACATTTCCCATTGGTATTAAAGTTCTAAATGGTTTTAAAATTGGCTCTGTTAAAGCATATACAAGATTTGTAAAATCATTTCTTGAATACGGTGCTAACCAAGAGATTACTATTCTTATCAATATAAGTATATTCATAATTTCAAAAGCTAAATTTATAATTCTGTAAATTAATCCCATATTTTCTCCTTATTTTTCGCCTAAAAAATAGTGCTTTGCTTTTACTGAGTATTCCCAACCAGACCAAATTGTTAAAACAACTGGGATTAACGTCATATAATAATATATATTTTTATACATCGTTTCTTTTTCAGGCATATTTCCTAATCCAAAGAATAACATAATCATAATAACAATCATCTGAGTAGTTGTTTTGTATTTTCCTAAAATACCAGCAGGAATCACCTCTCCTTTTGCTGCCGCTATTGTTCTTATTCCGCTGATCAAAAATTCTCTAGCAATAACTACAATAGACATCCATGACGGGATATAATCTAACTTTACAAATATTACTAATGCTGATATCACTAGTATTTTATCTGCTAAAGGATCCATTATTTTACCTAAATCAGTTATTAAATTATATTTTCTTGCTATATATCCATCTAACCAATCTGTCAATGATGCAAACATAAATATACCAAATGCGATCATTCTATATAAAGTATGATGTGTAGGTCCAGCCGATTCTTGTAAAAAATATATAAAAGGTATTGCTAATATTAATCTAATTGCTGTAAGTTTATTTGGCAAATTCAAGATTGATTCCTCCTTATTTTAAGACTATTCGTTTTCTACAATTGCTCCAATATAGTCATATTCAAAATTTTGTTCTATTTTAACTTTTACGATTTCACCTTGTTTTGCTGTCCCATCATTTGTTAGAACTTTTCCATCTATGTCTAAAGCTTGTCCTCTTGTTCTTCCTTCTAACATAAATTCACTTTCTGAAGAGATTCCATCTATCATAACCTCTACAACTTTACCTATCATTGCTCTATTTTTTATCTCTGCAACTTCAGCTTGTAAATTAGTTAATTCTGCCCATCTTTTTTCTTTTATCTCTTCTGGAACTTGATTATCTAGATCATGAGCTACAGTCCCCTCTTCTCTTGAGTACTTAAATACTCCCACATAATCAAATTTAAACTCTTTTACAAAATCTTTTAATTCTTCAAAATCCTCTTCTGTTTCTCCTGGGAATCCCACAATAACTGTAGTTCTAATTGTTGCTTCAGGAATCTCAGTTCTTATCTTATTTAAAATAGATTTTATATGATCTCCTGATTTTGCTCTAGCCATATTTTGTAAAATATTTCCTGAAATATGTTGAATTGGAATATCAAAGTATTTACAAATTTTTGGCTCATTTTTTATTACTTCTACCAATTCATCAGTTAATGAATTTGGGAACATGTAATACGATCTAATCCATTCAATACCTTCAACTTTAACTAGCTCTTTTAATAAATCAGGTAAAGCTTTTTTCTTATACAGATCTATTCCATACTCTGTAGTTTCTTGAGCTAATAAATTGATCTCTCTTACTCCATTTGCCGCTAAAGCTTTTGCTTCTTCAACAATATCTTCTATTGTTCTACTTCTTAAGTTTCCTCTAAGTTGAGGTATTATGCAATATGTACATCTTCTATTACATCCCTCTGCTATTTTTAAATATGCTGTATGAGGATTTGTTGTTAAAATTCTTTCTGTTCCTGAGTTTGCTAAGAATTCAAATGTTTCACATCTTACAATTTTTTCATCTTCTAAAATTGTATCTACAATTTCCTCTATTTTATGTATTTCTCCAGTTCCTACTACAGCATCAATTTCTGGAATCTCTGCTATTAGTTCATCTGCATATCTTTGAGCTAAACATCCTGCAACTATTATTTTTTTTACATTTCCACTATTCTTTTTTTCAGCTACTTCTAATATTGCTTGGATTGATTCTTCTTTCGCATCTCCTATAAATCCACATGTATTGATTAAAACAACATCTGCATCTTCTAAATCATTTGTTATTTCAAATCCTTTTCTAGCTACCATAAGCCCAATTAAGTGCTCACTGTCAACTAAGTTCTTACTACAACCTAAACTTATTAAACCTAATTTCATTTTTTACCATCCTTAAAATTAATGTTACTATACGGAAAAATAACACAGAGGTTGAAGTCCTCTGTGTTATCCCCCTTAAATTAAAAAATTATTCAGCTGCCATTTCCTGTAATAATTTTTTTCTACTTAAACTGATTTTTCCATTTTCTGTAGAAATTACTTTTACTTCGAATGTGTCTCCAACTTTTAACACGTCTTCAACATTAGCTACTCTCTCTAAAGAGATTTCAGAAACATGTAGAAGTCCTTCTTTTCCAGGTAAAATTTCCATGAAAGCTCCAAATTTAGCTATATTTACAACTCTACCTAAATATACCTCTCCAACTTCAACATCTTTAACATATCCATTAACTAACTTTATAGTCTCATCTAAAACATCTAAACCTTTACAGAAAATAGATACTCTTCCATCGTCTTCAATGTCAATAGTTGCTCCTGTAGTTTCTATAATACCTTTTATATTTTTTCCACCAGGTCCTATAAGAACAGCAATTTTATCCTTTGGAATTACCATTTGGTGAATTCTTGGAACTGTTGGTGCCAATTCATTAGTATTTGATATAGTACTATTCATTAAATTTAATATTTCTAATCTTGCAGTTAAAGCTTGGCTTAATGCAATTCTCATTATATCTTCAGATATTCCTGCTATTTTCATATCCATTTGTAAAGCTGTTATTCCACTTTTTGTTCCAGCTACTTTAAAGTCCATATCTCCTAAATGATCTTCTAGACCCATTATATCTGTTAAAACAACATAATCATCATCTTTTTTTATTAATCCCATTGCTATTCCAGCTACATGCTCTTTTATTGGTACTCCTGCATGCATTAAAGCTAATGATCCTCCACAAATTGAAGCTTGAGATGATGATCCATTAGATTCTGTAATTTCAGAAACTAATCTTACTGTATATGGGAAATCCTCTACTGATGGCATAACATAACTTAAAGCTCTTTCAGCTAATGATCCATGTCCTAACTCTCTTCTACCTGGAGCTCCCATTCTTCCTGTTTCTCCTACTGAATACGGCGGGAAGTTATAGTGTAAATAAAACTTTTTGAAATATTCTTCATCTAGTCCATCTATTAACTGTTCATCCTCTTTTGTTCCTAATGTAGCTACAACTAAGGCTTGTGTTTCTCCTCTTGTAAATAAAGCTGATCCGTGAACAATTGGTAATACGTTAACTTCTGCAGCTAGATCTCTTATTTCAGTTGTTGCTCTTCCATCTACTCTATGTTTATTGTATAAAATAGCATCTCTTACTAATTCTTTCATTAAATCATGGTAGTATTTAGCAAACTCTGCAACTACCTCTGATGGAACTTCTTCCTCAGCAAAATTTGTTGTTACAAACTCTTCAAATAATGTTTCCTCTAATTGATCTACAGCATCTTGTCTTGCTTGTTTTCCAGTTGTTAAAACAGCCTCTTTTAATTTAGTTGTTCCATTTTGATCAATGAAATTCTTAACAATTGGCATAACTTCTGGTGCTTGGAATTCAATTTTTGCTTTTCCTACTAAAGCTTGGAATTCTTTTTGGAATGCACATAATTTCTTTATATTTTCGTGAGCAAACATAATTGCTTTTAACATTGTTTCTTCGTCAACTTCTCTTGCTCCAGCCTCTACCATGTTTATTGCATCCATGCTTCCAGCTACTGTTAAATCTAAATCACTTATTTTTAATTGCTCAGGAGTTGGATTTAAGATGAACTCTCCATCTATCATACCTACTACTACTCCTGCTACTGGTCCCATAAATGGAATATCAGATACTGTTAAAGCTACTGAAGATCCAACAATTCCCATAAAATCTGGAGTTGATTCTCCATCATAAGAAAGTGTTGTATTAACAATATGAACATCATAATGGAACCCTTCTGGGAACATAGGTCTTATTGGTCTATCTATTAATCTTGCTATTAAAGTTGCATTTGTTGATGGTCTAGCTTCTCTTTTATTGAAACCACCAGGGAACTTTCCAGCTGAGTAATATTTCTCAACATAATCTACTGTTAAAGGAAAGAAATCTATTCCTTCTCTTGGATTTTTACTTCTATTTACTGTACTTAATAAAATAGTATCACCATATTGAACCATAACGGCACCATTTGATTGTCTAGCTATCTTTCCAGTTTTTAACGTTAATTGTCTTCCACCTATTTCTAAGCTTAAACTTACTTCATTAAACATTAAGTCTCCTCCTTTTAAATTGGTAGAGGATAAATATAGCAAATAATAAGGAACTAAAACTAAATTCTTTTAGCTTTAATCTCTTACTACTTACCTTATATTTATCCTCTATATTCTTACATTAAAGTATATCATTTTTACATATAAAAATCAAAATATATTTATTCTACATTCATATTATGAATTAAACCCAAAGCAATACCCATAGTTACCATTGCACTTCCTCCATAACTAAAAAATGGCATTGGTAAACCAAAAACAGGTAACAAACCTATAGCGACAAATATATTTATAATTACTTGAGTTATTATTTGCGCTCCCATTCCAATTGCTAAATATTTTCCAAAATAATTTTTACATTCTCTTCCAGTAACCATTATAAAATGATAAAGAGCAAAAAATAATGCCACTACGACAAACATTCCAACAATTCCAAATTCCTCTCCAAAGGTAGCCATTATAAAATCTGTATGAATCTCTGGAAGATAACTATATTTTTGAACACCGTTAGCGTATCCTTTTCCAAATAAACCACCACTTCCAAAGGCATAAACTGATTGCTTAACTTGATAACCATAATCATCTGAATAGTTTCCAAAAAATAAACCATCAATGTAACTTTTTATTCTCATTATTTTATATGAGGCTCCTTCTTCAGTTGCATATTTATATACTGCTGCTAGGCCGCCTACTCCTAATATTCCTCCTAAACAACTAACTCTTAATATCCATTTACTTTTTAATTTACTCATAAATATCATAAATAACCAAATTGCTAAATAATGGATAGCTGTTCCCATATCTTTTTGAGCTAAAATTAATACACCATAAACTGATAAGTAAATTAGTGCATTAATAATGGTTACACCTTCACTTAAATCGTTATCCTCTGCTCTTGCTAAACAATTTGCCATATTTATGACAAAAGCACATTTTAATATCTCAGCAGGCTGTATAGAAACTGGTCCTAAGTTTATCCATCCATAAGCTCCATTTATTTTAGGAATAAATGGTAATCCTATTTTTCCTCCTATATACATTCCTAAAAGAATAAATATACTAATTAAAAATATAGCTCCATTTACTTTACGATTACTCAAAACTTTATAATTTAATTTTAATTTCTTTATTTTTCCGGCATTTCCAATAAAAAGATATATAACAAAAAATACTATTATATACAAAAAATGTTTTCTTATATTTTCAGGTTTCATATAAAAAGCTGCACTTACCATGTTTATAGAACTTAAAACCATCAGTATAACTATTACAAAAAATAACGAAAAACGTCTTTGTCTAAGTTTATTTATTCTATTTTTAATTTTTTGTTGTTGATTTTTTAAGTTTTCTTGAAAAAATTGTCCAGTTGTATTTTCCATTTGAATTCTCCCCTTAAATTCTTTTTACAAAAAATAAAAAAATGGCGCTTCTTGCTGGGCTCGAACCAGCGACAACACGATTAACAGTCGTGCGCTCTACCAACTGAGCTAAAGAAGCACTTTTTTAAGATTGGCAACTTCCTATCCTCCCAGAGGGCTGCCCCCCAAGTACTTTCAGCGTTTATGGGCTTAACTTCCAGGTTCGAAATGTTACTGGGTGTACCTCCATAGCTATCGTTGCCAATCAATATTTATTTGTGTGAACTATGAATTCTCCATAGTCGTGACTTTGTCACTACTTGGATCATTCAAAACTATATAGTAGTATATTAAGGTTAAAACTTCGATATATTAGTATTGGTCAGCTAAAAGTCTCACAACTCTTACACCCCCAACCTATCAACCTCCTAGTCTCGAAGGTATCTTAAAGAGTACTTATCTTGAAGTCAGTTTCCCGCTTAGATGCTTTCAGCGGTTATCTGTTCCAAACGTGACTACCCAGCTGTGCCACTGGCGTGACAACTGGTACATCAGAGGTTTGTCCATCCCGGTCCTCTCGTACTAAGGACAGATCTTCTCAATACTCTAACGCCTACAGTGGATAGGGACCGAACTGTCTCACGACGTTCTGAACCCAGCTCACGTACCGCTTTAATGGGCGAACAGCCCAACCCTTGGGACCTTCTCCAGCCCCAGGATGCGATGAGCCGACATCGAGGTGCCAAACTCTACCGTCGATATGGACTCTCGGGTAGAATCAGCCTGTTATCCCCAGGGTAGCTTTTATCCGTTGAGCGACGACCCTTCCATTCGGAATCGCCGGATCACTATGTCCTGCTTTCGCACCTGCTCGACCCGTCAGTCTCGCAGTTAAGCTCTCTTATGCCATTGCACTCTACGGTTGATTTCCATCCAACCTGAGAGAACCTTTGAACGCCTCCGTTACTCTTTCGGAGGCGACCGCCCCAGTCAAACTGCCCACCTAGCACTGTCTTCGAGGGTACAAACCTCAAATTAGAATTCCGACATAGTATGGTTGGTATTCCACCAGTGACTCCGCGTAATCTAGCGACCACACATCTTAGTCTCCCAACTATCCTATACATACGATGCCAAAACCCAATACCAAGCTACAGTAAAGCTCCATGGGGTCTTTCCGTCCTACTGCAGGTAACCGGTATCTTCACCGGTAATACAATTTCACCAGGCCTCCCGTCAAGACAGCTCTCAGATCGTTACACCATTCGTGCAGGTCGGAACTTACCCGACAAGGAATTTCGCTACCTTAGGACCGTTATAGTTACGGCCGCCGTTCACCGGGGCTTCAATTCGGAGCTCTCACTCCTCCTCTTAACCTTCCGGCACTGGGCAGGTGTCAGCCCATATACGTCGCCTTACAGCTTAGCATAGACCTGTGTTTTTGTTAAACAGTCGCCTGAGACTCTTCACTGCGGCCTCTCATAGCTTTGCGTCGCGTGTACGCTCACCATAAAAGGCACCCCTTCTCCCGAAGTTACGGGGCTATTTTGCAGAGTTCCTTAACGAGAGTTAGCCTGTCCGCCTTAGATTTCTCATCCTGACCACCTGTGTCGGTTTGGGGTACGGGCACTAATATCTTTATAACGCTTAGAAGCTTTTCTCGGCAGTGTGGTATTTGCACCTTCCATCTTACGACTCCTCATCACACCTCACGTTTAGTCTAGCGGATTTTCCTACTAGACCACGCTACATGCTTGAACTGGCACTTCCGTTCGCCAGCGTGCATAACCTCCTGCGTCCCTCCATCACTTGATATCAGTGGCACAGAAATATTAATCTGTTTTCCATTCGCCTACGCAATCTAGCCTCGGCTTAGGACCCGGCTTACCCAGGGGAGACAAACTTTACCCTGGAACCCTTGGTCTTCCGGCGTGGGGGATTCTCGCCCCCATTCTCGCTACTTATTCCTGCATTCTCACTTCTGATACCTCCAGAGTCTCTTGTCGATTCTCCTTCAACGGCCTACAGAACGCTCTCCTACCAGTCGCTTACGCAACTCCACAGCTTCGGTTTATAACTTAGCCCCGTTACATTGTCGGCGCAGAGACTCTCGACCAGTGAGCTATTACGCACTCTTTAAAGGTATGGCTGCTTCTAAGCCAACCTCCTGGTTGTTTGTGAATCTCCACCTCCTTTCCCACTTAGTTATAATTAGGGACCTTAGCTGGTGGTCTGGGTTGTTTCCCTTTTGACCATGGAAGTTAATTCCCATAGTCTCACTCCTGAGCTCTAGAATTATGGTATTCGGAGTTTGATTGACTTCGGTAAGCAATATGCCCCCTAGGTCATTCAGTGCTCTACCCCCATAATTGAACACTCAAGGCTGCACCTAAATGCATTTCGGAGAGAACGAGCTATCTCCTGGTTCGATTGGCTTTTCACCCCTAAACCTACCTCATCTCCCAACTTTTCAACGGCGGTGAGTTCGGGCCTCCACTGTGTCTTACCACAGCTTCACCCTGGACAGGCTTAGATCACCAGGTTTCGCGTCTACGCCCAGCGACTATGTCGCCCTATTCAGACTCGGTTTCCCTTCGGCTCCGTTAAACTTAACCTTGCCACTGAACGTAACTCGCAGGATCATTCTCCAAAAGGCACGCCATCACCCCAAAGGGCTCTGACCGCTTGTAAGCACACGATTTCAGGTTCTATTTCACTCCCCTCCCGGGGTTCTTTTCACCTTTCCCTCACGGTACTATGCGCTATCGGTAAGTAAGAGTATTTAGCCTTACGAGATATGGTCCTCGCAGATTCACACAGAATTCCTCGTGTTCCGTGCTACTTGGGAGAGATCATACATTTGATACGGTTTACCTGTACGAGGCTTTCACTCTCTACGGCAGGCCTTTCCAGACCTTTCCAGTTCGGCGTATCAATATGTCGAATCTTGCAGTTCTTCAGACGATCTTCCCGCTACCCCGTAGATGCAACGGCTGCATCCTTGGCACATCTACGGTTTGGGCTCACCCCCGTTCGCTCGCCGCTACTTAGGGGATCGTTTTTACTTTCTTTTCCTCGGGTTACTTAGATGTTTCAGTTCACCCGGTTCCCTCTTTCGTGCTAAGACTCCATCTTAGCAGATTTCTCCATTCGGAAATCTTGGCATCACAGTTCGATTGCAACTCCACCAAGCTTATCGCAGCTTACCACGTCCTTCATCGGCTCTTACTTCCTAGGCATCCTTCGTGTGCCCTTAATATTTTAACCTTGTAATATAATTCATATTATTTAGACAGACTAACTACTCAATTTAAGATTGACTTAAAAATGAATTGTTAGTTAATTTAGAATATTTTCTCAATATCTACTATATAGTTTCCAATGTCCAAGTTTGATAGTAAAGAACACTATCAATCGAATAGAGAAAAAGTTAGTCTCCTTAGAAAGGAGGTGATCCATCCGCACGTTCCCGTACGGATACCTTGTTACGACTTCACCCCAATCGCTAATCACACCTTAGGAACATCCCTCCTTACGGTTAGGCCTGCTACTTCAGGTGCAACCAACTCTCGTGGTGTGACGGGCGGTGTGTACAAGACCCGAGAACGTATTCACCGCAACATGCTGATTTGCGATTACTAGCGATTCCAACTTCATGTACTCGAGTTGCAGAGTACAATCCGAACTAAGAACAGCTTTAAGAGATTAGCTCACCCTCGCGGGTTGGCAACTCTCTGTACTGCCCATTGTAGCACGTGTGTAGCCCAGCGTATAAGGGGCATGATGACTTGACGTCATCCCCACCTTCCTCCTGCTCATCGCAGGCAGTATCGCATGAGTGCTCAACTTAATGGTAGCAACATACAATAGGGGTTGCGCTCGTTGCGGGACTTAACCCAACATCTCACGACACGAGCTGACGACAGCCATGCACCACCTGTCACTAAGTTCCGGCAAGCCGGCACGAATCTATCTCTAGAAACTTCTTAGGATGTCAAACGCTGGTAAGGTTTCTCGCGTTGCGTCGAATTAAACCACATGCTCCACCGCTTGTGCGGGTCCCCGTCAATTCCTTTGAGTTTCACACTTGCGTGCGTACTCCCCAGGCGGATCACTTATCGCGTTAGCTTGGGCGCTGAGGTTCGACCCCCAACACCTAGTGATCATCGTTTACGGCGTGGACTACCAGGGTATCTAATCCTGTTTGCTCCCCACGCTTTCGCGCTTCAGCGTCAGTATCTGTCCAGTGAGCTGACTTCTCCATCGGCATTCCTACAAATATCTACGAATTTCACCTCTACACTTGTAGTTCCGCCCACCTCTCCAGTACTCTAGAAAAACAGTTTCCAACGCAATACGGAGTTGAGCCCCGCATTTTAACATCAGACTTATTTTTCCGCCTAGACGCGCTTTACGCCCAATAAATCCGGATAACGCTTGCGACATACGTATTACCGCGGCTGCTGGCACGTATTTAGCCGTCGCTTCTTCTGTTGGTACCGTCACTTTCTTCTTCCCAACTGAAAGCACTTTACAATCCGAAGACCTTCATCGTGCACACAGAATTGCTGGATCAGGCTTGTGGCCCATTGTCCAATATTCCCCACTGCTGCCTCCCGTAGGAGTAAGGGCCGTGTCTCAGTCCCCTTGTGGCCGTTCACCCTCTCAGGCCGGCTATCCATCGTCGCCTTGGTGGGCCGTTACCCCACCAACTAGCTAATGGAACGCAAGGCTCTCTCTTGGCGCATATAGCTTTCATAAGTTTCCCATGCGAGAATCTCATAATATCCGGTATTAGCTGTCGTTTCCAACAGTTGTCCCAGACCAAGAGGCAAGTTCCTTACGCGTTACTCACCCGTCCGCCATCCTCGTTACCCGAAGGTAACTTGAATCGACTTGCATGTGTTAAGCATTCTGTCAGCGTTCATCCTGAGCCAGGATCAAACTCTTCATTCAAATATATTTAAAGTCCTAAGACTTACGTTTACACCATTTATTGGTTTGCCATTTCTGGCATTTGTTATTTTCATAACTTCTGACTATTTTCTCTATTCGGTTGTTAATGTCCTTTTCCATAATTCTTGCCGGCGGTGTTTCCCGCTGACAAAAATAATAGTACCATAAATTTTAAACTTCGTCAACTAGTTTTTTTATTTTTTTAAATCTATATTTTTTTTAAAAAAATCCTCTTAAATAAATACACTTGTAATTTGTTTTTGTTTTATAATTACTTTTATGATAAAATTACATATATTTTAAACACATTTTTATTTTAGGAGGATTTTATGAATATTGTATTAATGGAGCCCGAAATTCCATACAACACAGGAAATATAGGAAGAAGCTGTGTTCTTACAAACACTACATTACATCTAATTAAACCTTTAGGTTTTTCACTAGATGAAAAACAAATTAAAAGATCTGGACTTGATTATTGGGAATTAATTGACTTAAAAATATGGGAAAATTATGAAGAGTTAAGAGCCGCATATCCTGAATCTAATTTTTATTTTGCAACAACTAAAACAACCCAAAAATACTCAGATGTTAAATATGGTCCAAATGATTTTATAGTTTTTGGTCCTGAATCTAGAGGTATTCCTGCTGAAATCAGAGAAGCAAATGTTAGCACTTGTATAACTATACCAATGATAAAAATGGGAAGATCTCTTAATTTATCAAACTCAGCTGCAATAATTCTTTATGAATCTTTAAGACAAAACAATTTTAATTTTGAGGAATAAATTTATGCTGTCTCTTATTGTAGCATTAGATGAAAATGGAGTAATTGGGAATGGTAATACTATGCCTTGGGATATTCCTGAAGATTTATCTCTTTTTAAAGAGATTACTACAGGTAGTATTATTATTATGGGTAGAAAAACTTTCGAATCAATTGGAAGACCTTTACCTAATAGAATAAATTTTGTTTTAACAAAAGATAAAAATTTTTTTCACAAAGACGTGCAAGTTTTTAACTGTCCAAATAACGCTTTAAACTCAGCCTATTCTTTGCAAAAAAATTCTAATCAGAAAATTTTTATTATTGGAGGAAGAACAATTTATAATTATTTCTTACCTTTTATTACTGAGTTTCATTTTTCACATATTAAAGGTAAATACTCTGGTGATATTTTCTTCCCAAAAGTAAACTTATCTAATTTTTATATAAAAGACAAAAAAGAATTCAAAGAGTTTACCTATGTTCACTATATAAAAAACACTTGTAATTTGTAAAAACATGTGTTATATTACACTAGTAATTGTAAAATACTAGGGAGGATTATATTAATGAACAGATTTAAATTATCACTATTAGCTTTAGTAGCTACTTTAAGTGTTTCTACTATGGGAGCATCTATAGATCATATTCAAAACTATTCAGCTGAGTATGGTGGAAACCCAGCACAACAAGGTGCTATAAATATGGGGTCTACAGTTTATTTTAACCCAGCCGGTTTAATGAGATTAGAGAATGGAACTTATGTTGTTGGTGGAGTTCAATATGCTTTTGGAGATCAAAATATGAGTTCTGACGGTAGAGATTTTTCTACTAATCTTTCATCTCCAATTCCAAACTTTGCTCTTTACAAAAAAACAGATGACGGAGCATACTTTTGGACTATGGGAGGAGTTGCAGGAGGTGCTGAGTTAGGCTATAAAGATAGTATTCCTTTAAATGTTTCTGGTATAGATTTTAATAATTTTTTAAGTACAGCTGAAATAAAAGGATCTAATATGTATGCCCAAACAACTTTAGGAAAAGCTTTTAACTTAACTAATAAATGGTCAGCTTCTTTCGCAGTTAGAGGAGTATATGGAAAGAGAACTTTAAAGGCTAAAGCTCATGTTGATAAGGATGTTACAGTAAATGATCTTATCGGAACTAATCTTCCATCATTTTTAAATCCTTCTATCTTTAAAGAAGGAGATGCATCTATAGATTCTGAAAGAGAAGCTTTCGGATTCGGTGGACAATTTGGTTTAAATTATGCACCTAATGATAGATTAAACATTGGTTTTAGATACGATACTAAAGTTAAATTAAAGTTTAAAACTAAATCAGATATAAATGACAATACTTACGGAACAGCTGTAGATTTTGGTTCAATAAAAATTCCTAGCATTGGTATTTCTGACGCTCTTCTTGGATTATATCCAGTTTATAAAGATGGAGAAAAAATTAGAAGAGATCTACCAGCTATAGCTGCTTTAGGAGCTTCATATAAAGTTACAGATCAATGGACTACTTTTGTTGGTGGAAACTATTACTTTAACGAAGCTGCTACTATGGACAGAGTTGGAAAAACAAGTGTTGATTATAAAAACGGTTGGGAAATCTCTGTTGGATCAGAGTACTGGTTCACAAACCAAATCGCTTGGCTTGTTGGATTCAACTATGCTGATACTGGAGCACCAGATAAAAGTTTCGCTGCTACTGAGTATGCTTTAAATTCTACAATGTTAGGAACAGGAGTTAAATACAAACCAAATGAAACTACAGAGTGGACAGTTGCATTTAATCATTATATTTACGATACAAGAACAATTAACGATATAAAATATGAAAAAGAGATATCTAGTATAGGTGTCAATTTTGTAAAGAAGTTTTAATTTATAAATTTTTAGGAGGAATCAATGCCCAAAAAAGCAATTTTTAAAAGAGAGCAAATCCATGAAAAGGCCTTTGAAATGTTTGAAAAACATGGTTTAGATGACATCACTGCAAGAAATCTGGCAAAAGCTTTAAATTGTTCTCCAGCTCCTATATATAGCTGTTATTCATCAATGGATGAACTTAAAACTGAACTTATAGAAAGAGCTAAAAAAATCTTTATGGAATATGTTATTAGACCTGAGACAGATATGGTCTTTCTAAATAGTGGTATCGGACTTTGCGCCTTTGCAAGGGAAGAGAAACAACTATTTAAATCAATTTTTCTTAGAGATAATTCATACGGTAAACTTTTAAAAAAGTTTAGAGACCTTATGAAAATAGAGATGGAAAAAGATGAGCGTTTTGATAACTTACCTATCGAATTCAAACATGATCTTTTCTTAGATTGTTGGTTATTTGGACATGGATTAGCTACTCTCATAGCAACAGATTACTTTGAAAATCCTACAAACGAGTTTATTAAAGAGAAGCTTTTAAACAGCGCCGCTGTTATGCTTTATAAAAAACTTGATGATTTCAATTTAAAAAACAAATAATTTTAATCTAACAAAATTAAAAGAGACAACAAAGTTGTCTCTTTTTTTAATCCTCTAATTTTACCTCTTTCAGATTAGTTTGATCCTCATCTTCACTCTCTATTTTCAAAGAATACTTGGAACCTAAACCAAATATAATAGTAAGTATTGAGGTTACTATAATATATGCAAAAACAATATAATGAAATATGCTATGAGCTAAATACATACTTAATGTAACTGCAACTCCAAATATAAAATCTATAAACCCATCTAAAATTAACACTCTTTTTATTACTGCAAGTGTTTTATTATGATTTATTCCTTCAGGTTCATATATCTTTGTTACAATATGACTTATTCCTCTAAATGTTAAAAAAGTTCCTATGTAAAAGATTATTAAATAACCTTGTAATTCAACTTTAGAAGCAGTAACTTTTTCTATAGCCAAACTTACTTCCTGTATTAAATTATGCTCAGCGATTAAAAGTTTATTAGAAAGAAGTAAACCTCCGGAAAAAACCTCTAAAATTCCCCAGAAAAATATCTCTCCCCAGTGGAATTCTCTCTCTCCAATTCCAGAAAATGAGTATATAAGGTTTCCTATTCCTGTTAACAAGAAAAGAAAACCTAAAACTTTTACTACGTCATCTAAAAATATTCCATTGCCAATTATAACAACAGCTGCATATATTAAAAATAATAAACCTACTACTATATGATAAAACCATTGCTCTCTTAAAGATTTTCTTATTTTTCTAGTTAACTCTTTATACATGGTCTCACCGCCAAATTTTTATTTATTTTTTATACAAAGAACATGGTACTCTCCTTCTATTACTGATGTCCCTTCTGTTTCATGTTCAAATCCTGGAAATTTCTTATCCCAAGTTGCTAAGGCTCTTAGATATGAGATTTGAGCACTATCACCTTTTCCAAAACTCTCTCCAGACATTAACATTGGAATCCCAGGTGGATATGGGATAACAGCATTTGCAGCTACTCTTCCTTCTAACTCTTGAGCAGAAACAAGTTCAACCTCATTTTTTACAATTTTATTATATGCCTCTCTTGGTGTCATAACTTGCTCTGGTAAATTTGAATAAGCCTCATTCAAATATTTACCTAAATTATGCTCTTTTAAATATTGGAATATTTCATTTCCTAAATCTTTCATTCCTAAATCTCCATATCTTTCCTCTCTTCCTTCAACTAGTTCTGGGAATATTTTCTTCAATGGAGTATTATTATCATATTCTCTTTTAAAAGAAACTAGCAAATCTAATAATGTTCCCCATTTCCCTTTACTAATTCCCATTGAGAACAAGAACATTATTTGGAAATCTGTTGTTCTAGTTGGTACTACTCCGTATTTAGAAAAATAATATGAAATAAGTTGTGCCGGTACTCCCACTTCCGAAAGTTCTCCATTCTCATTCATGCCAGGTGCTAAAATACTAACTTTTATTGGGTCTAGCATAGCCCAATCTTCTGGAAGATTATGGAAACCATGCCATGTATCATTAGGATTCATCAACCAACAAGATTGTTCTCTCATCAGAAGTTCTGTTGGAGCATCTTCAAAGTTATAAACTTTTCCTGTCTTTGGATCTTTAACTGTCTCAGCATTCCAAGGCTTAAAAAACCATTCTCCTTCTTGTCCATATTCCTTATAATATTTACCTACCATTTTTCTAAAATCGATAGCTTCTTTTAAGACTTCATCAGTTAAATATCTTCCTGTTTTCCCTTGCATCATTGCTGCTCCAACTTCATTTGAAACTGCTATTGCATAAAGAGGAGAAGTTGTTGCATGCATCATATAAGCTTGATTAAAGCGCTCTTCTATTATAGGATTTTTACCTTTTCTCATATGTACATAAGAAGCTTGAGAAAGTGCATTTAATAATTTGTGAGTAGAATGTGTCGCAAATATTGTAGCATTTCCTTTGTAATCTTTAGCATCTCCTCTCATTGCGTAATGATTTTTGTAAATTTCATTAAATTTTGCATAACCATACCAAGCTTCATCAAAATGTATTCTTTCTACATAAGGCTGGAACAATTCCTCAACCTTCATTGCATTATAAGAAACTCCATCATACGTACAGTTTGTTACAACTGAATATATTGGATTTTGTGATTTCATTCTTTCAGGTACTAAAGGACTTTCTTTAATTTTTCTAACAACTTCTTCTCTTCCCATTTCAACAGGTAAAATAGGTCCTATTATTCCGTATCTATTTCTTGTTGGCTTCATATAAACTGGCTTTGCTCCAGTTATTATAAGCCCTTGTTCTATTGATTTATGACAATTTCTATCTACTAAAGCGATATCTTCATCTGTTAGAACACCTTGCATTATAGTTCTATTTGATCCTGAAGTTCCAACAAGAACATTGTAAGATCTATCTGCTCCAAATACTTTAGCAGCTAATTTTTCTCCTTCTAAAAACGCTCCTGTATGATCTAGTAATGAACCTATGGCAGTTCTTTCTATTCCTGTATCTGTTCTAAATAGATTCTCATCATAAAAATCGAAAAATCTTCTTCCTAAAGCTGTTTTTGTAAATCCAACTCCACCTTGATGCCCTGGAGCTGCCCAAGAGTATTCAGCAACTTTATTATAATTAAAAACTGCTTTTGTTAATGGTGGTAATAACTCATCATTATATCTTTCTACAGCTCTTTGAATTCTCTCTCCTAAAAACACTATTTCTTCTTGTAAAATCCAAATAATCTCTTCTACGTTTTCATAGATTTCTCTACTTAAATTCTCCAAAGCATCAGCTTTATGAGTTAATAAAAACACTGGAACTCCCTCTTGACTCTCGTGTAGTTTTTTTATAACTTCAAGAGCTTCTTTTTCCTCTTTATCATTTGGCCATGATAAAAGTAAACAGTCAATACCTTTATCGTATGCTACTACATCTTCTAAATCTTCATACGATTCTGATGTATAAACTCCCATACATCTTCTTTTTATCTCTTCTATAAGTTCTTCTATTCTATTTCCTATCTCAGTTCCTTCTTTAACCCCCTCCTTAAACAGAACTATTTTACTTCCATCACCAAATACAACTTTTATCATAACTTTAATCCTCCTTAAATATCGAAACACTTTTCATATTAAGCTTATAAAAAAACAAAAACAGGAAAATTATTCTCTTCCTGTTTTTTCTATTTTTTTATAAGTTTTCCTACTTCAACAAGATTTTTTTTACAAAATAATCTTTATATCTTCAGTTGCAAAAACTTTTATATTATTTTTTATATCCTCAATTACTTTTATTTTATCTTTTATTGGTAGCTTCTTATTAAATATTTTTTCATAATATTCCAATTCTGAAACATCTATTATTTCAACATTTTCAGGTTTTGTATAACTATCTTCTATATATTCATAGTTTTCATAAGAGATTTTATTATTAGTTATAAAAAGATTATATTCATTTTCCTTAAAAATCTCATTTCCTCTATATATATAAAAATCATAACCCTCCTTTTTTCTTTGCCCCTCCCTTACTACACAAACTTTTTTTCCAATCAATTCATAATAGATTCTAATTGTATCTATAATCGTATCTACTCCTCTTCCTAATTCACAATTTACTACTAAATCTTTCTTATCTTTAAAAATTGTTTTCAAAACTTTCTTTTGTAAACTATTATACTCTAATTTGCCTATTAAAAACTCCTTTATATCTTTAAATATCTTTCCAGGTTCATAAGCTAGAGTTTTGAAAGTTTCATCTTTATCTATCCACACGTGAACATTATAATTTTCCTCTTTTCTTTCTATTTTTTCTATTTTGACATTAAAATTATAATTATAATTTTCATGCAGCCTTTTCAACAAGACCTTAGTTTGATTATCTAAAAAACCAATACTATTTTTCCCTATATTTATCGAAACATCATCACCTAAAAAACTAATATTAAGTTTTTCATTCTCTAAGTCCCTTCTTGTATAAAATATTGATTTTATAGGAAACTTTGTATCATATACACTTTCTATATCCTTAAATTCATTTAACGCTTTTTTAGATGGCTTTATATCTTCTATAAAAATCTTATATTGATATTTATCTTTAAAAGTCTCCATTTTAAGTTTAAAAGCTACATCTATCTCCATATTATTTACAATAGTTTCTAACATATCCTCACTATTAAACCAAACGCAATTTTTTATTTCTACTCCATTTTTTATTAAATCCATCATTAAATGATTTTTATCTTTCCCAATAGCTCTGAAGTTTTTATATTTACAATTTTTTATTGCAAATAACGGAGAAGAGTTTCCGAAACCATAAGGCTCTAGCAATGACAATTTATCCATTAAATCAAATGATATTTTCATCATAGAAAGTTCACAGTCAATTTTTATAGGCTTTTTAGTGTCTTCCTCATTCAATACCTCAACTGCATAACTATTTATCTTTTCAGAAAATTTTTCTATATTTTCAATTGGAATAGAAAATCCTGCTGCTCCTGCATGTCCACCGTATTTTACAAATAACTCTTTCATCGAATTTAAAGCTTCTATCATATTAAACGCCTCTGTACTTCTACATGAAGCAGTAGCTATTCCTTCAAGAGGCTTTATTTCCATAATAATAGTTGGCTTATAATATCGGTCTAAAATTTTAGATGCAACTATTCCTATAACTCCATGGTGAAATTTCTTTTCAGCAACTACGATAACACTAGATTCATCTAATCTATCTGTCTCTATTTTTTCAATCGCTTTTTTTAAAATCTCTTCTTGGATCTCTTTTCGTTCGCTATTTTTATTTATCAATTCATAAATTAACTTATCACAAGCAACATGTGAGTCACTAACTAAAAGTTCTACAGCCATCTTCGCATCTTCTAATCTTCCTGCTGCATTAAAAATTGGTGCTATTATAAATCCTACATCATAAGTATCAAACTTCTTTTCTAATGGATTTTCAAACAATCTTTTCATAAGCATATTTAAGCCTAACCATTTGCTACTTTTTAAAAGTTCCAATCCTCTTTTTACTAAAAGTCTATTTTCTCCTTTTAATGGAACTATATCAGCTATTGTTCCAATTGCCACAATATCCAAATATTTATATACATCATTTTTTCTCTCTACTTTTTTATAAAGTGCTAGCATAAGCATAAATGCAGTTCCAACTCCTGCTAAATATTTATAAGACGTTTTATTATCACTTCTTTTAGGATTAATAACTGCATAGGCTTCCGGTAAGTTATTATTTATTTCATGGTGATCTGTAATTATCATATCCATTCCTAAGTCATTACAATGATCAACTTCTGAAATAGAAGATATTCCACAGTCAACTGTTATAATTAAATTTCCACCTTCATTTTTGATATATGTCAACGCTTCTTTATTTAACCCATATCCTTCATCTCTTAATGGAATATAGTAACTTACATTTATTCCCAATTCTTTCAAAGCTAAATAACATAACGATGTCGATGTTATTCCATCTACATCATAATCTCCGTAAATCCATATTTTTTCATTCTTTTCTTTAGCTTTTAGAATTCTTTCTACCCCTTCATCTATATCCTTTAAATCACTCGGATTCATAAGATTTTCTAAGTTTCCATTTATAAATAACTCTATCTCTTCTTTTGAAACTATTCCTCTATTATAAAGTATTTGTTCTATATCTCTATCTATCTCTTCATATTTTCTTTTAAACTCTTGTGATTTTAACAACCATTTTGTATTTCTCATATTTTTATACCTTTCTAAGTTTTTTAATTGTATATTCCACTGTAAAATGCATATGTATATACAATCTCTTCAACATCCTTTTGTAGTTTTTCATCCACAATAGTTTCTAATTTTAAATCTCCATCTAATTCAAAATTTAATGATTTCAAAATTTTTTCTCCATACATGTATTCTATAAGTGTTTTCAAAATCATTCCATTATGTTTGTCATAAATCTCTTTTAAAATTTTACTACCTTCTTCTATATTTTTTTTAGGATTATAATAACTCTCTTCATCATTTCTATCTATAGCATTTTTAGGAATTCCCATCAATCCTATTTTTTCAAATTTATTATTTTCATTATCAAATCCACTTTCTACATACATTATAGTGTATATTAACGATTGAGGTATTAAATATTTTTTTCTAGCATTTTGTACTTCTTCTCTATAGTATTTAGGATAAACATAGTGTAATAAATTTTTATATTTATAGAACTCTTCTTTAAAATCATTAATTTTTCTAAAAGCTTCTTTATAAAATCCACTTTTTATGAAACTGTTCATTATAGTTATTTTATCCTGTGTTGTTTCTTTATCTAAATCAAAATTATTACTTTGAACTGCTAATTCTAATAATTCAGAGTTTTTTAAAGCTCCTATTTGAGTTAATGCATCCCTCAAAACTTCCTCTTTATAAGTATTCTTTATATCAAAATCACCTAAAGAGGTCATATAATTTCTAACTACATAGTTACTTGCAAAAAAAACATTATAATCTGCTAATTTCCAGGGATTTTCAACTCCTTCTAAAAGCTTTATATAAACCATGTAATACAAACCTAATTTTGGATTATTTGGATAAATCTCCTTAAACTTTTCATATTTTTCAACAAATTTTTTCTTATTTTCTAGTTTTATATAAATATCTAAAAGTAATGCTTCTACATTCTCACTTTTTCTATTTATTTTTTCCACAACTTCTCTTGCTTTTCTATACTCGTCTAATTTATAATAAATCCTTCCAATTCTAAAATTAGCTCTATCTTTAAGGCGAATATCTTTTATTTTTTCATAGTTAAAAATTGCTCTTGAATAATCTTTACTCTGTTCATAAGCTGTTGCTCTTATAAAAAGTAATTTCCCCTCTCCAACTTCAGCATTTTTGGTTAATTCAACTACTTTTTTATTTTCATTCATTTTTAACAAACTTTCTAAATAAATTATTTTTAAGGTTAATTTTTTATCTTTTCTTTCTTTTAATTTATCTATTATTAAAAC
The DNA here is from genome assembly GCF_024506395.1 of Cetobacterium sp. NK01. Classification (NCBI taxonomy): domain Bacteria; kingdom Fusobacteriati; phylum Fusobacteriota; class Fusobacteriia; order Fusobacteriales; family Fusobacteriaceae; genus Cetobacterium; species Cetobacterium sp. NK01. The sequence continues at coordinate 1,765,381 of NZ_JANIBO010000001.1, read as the reverse complement.
TGTTTTATCGTAATCTTTTTTCTCATAAAAATATTTTGCTAAAATTTCTAATTCATCATTATCTAAATTTTTTAATTCCTTTAAATTATTATTATATTTTATATCATAAATATATTTATATTTACGGTCTTTTTTTTCTAAAATTTTTAAAGCTTTTTTTTCATATGGTTCTAATTGAGGATCATAATAATCTGTAACTAATCTTTCATAGTACTCTAAAGCTTTTGATTTTTCACCTCTTTTCAAATAAATTTCACCAACATTATAATCTCTTCGGTATTGAAAATAATTTGTTTTTTTCAACTCTTGCTTCACATATTCCTCTGGAACATATACTGCTCGACTAAAATAGAGCAATGCTTTATCATATTCTTTCATATCCATATAGTTTTTGGCTATATAATATTTTGCATAATTACTTGTTAAAGGATAGGAATATGGGAAGTTTTGTTGATAAATTTCATAAAAAAATAAACTATTTTTATAATCCCCTTTTTTATTAGCTTCTAAAGCTTTATTAAAAAATATATAATCATCAACATTATATGAAAAACTTTGAATTCCAAGGATTAAAGCTATCATAACCAAATGTAAATACCTCATTTTTTGCCTCCATTATTTTTATATTTTTATTATATCATAATAATTTTTAGTATAAAATTTATATTTTCTAAAAAAAATAGTTGAAATTATTTTAAATCTGTATAATAATAAATAATGCTATAATTTTTCAAGGAGGTGATGTTTTGGGAATTATTAAAATTTTAGATGAATCTTTATCAAATATGATTGCTGCTGGTGAGGTTGTGGAAAATCCTGCTAGTTTAATCAAAGAACTTTTAGAAAATTCTTTAGACGCTGATAGTAAATTTATTCGTATTGATGTTAAAAACGGTGGTAAAGATATTAAATTTACAGATGATGGAAAAGGCATGTCAAGAGAAGATCTTCTTCTTTGCATAGAAAGACATGCTACAAGCAAAATCTCTTCTAAAGATGATCTTTTTAACTTGTCGACTTATGGATTTAGAGGTGAAGCTCTTTCATCAATTTCTGCTGTATCTAAAATGACAATTTCAACTAAAAAAAGAGATGATTCTATTGGTCATTCAATTAATATTTCTGGAGGAAAAATCACCAATTTAAAAGAGATTCAAAAAAGCAACGGAACTGAAATTGAAATAAATAGCCTTTTTTTCAATACTCCAGCAAGATTAAAATTTTTAAGAAAAGATGCTACTGAAAATACAAAAATTAAAGAGGTTATTTTACAAGAAGCTCTTGCTAATCCAGAGGTTTCTATTGTTCTTACAATTGATGGTAAAGAGAATATTCGAACAAGCGGTAAAGGTATAGAAAATACAATTATCGAAATTTTTGGAATATCAACATTAAAAAATTTAAAAAAAATCGATTTTGGATATATTGGTAATCTTTCTTTAACTAGGTCAACAAAAGATTTTATCTTTACTTTCGTTAACAATAGACCCGTTAAAGCTAAAATTATCGAAGAAGCTCTATTAGATGGTTATTATACACATTTAATGAAAGGAAAATATCCTTTTGCTATTGTAAATTTAAAAGTAGATCCAAAATCTATCGATGTCAATGTTCATCCTTCAAAAAAAATTATCAAATTTTCTGATGAAAATAAAATTTATCATGAAGTTTTCTCAATCGTAGAAGAAGCTTTAAATTTTAATAAAGATTTTAGTACACCTACTTTTGAAGTAAAAAAGGAAAATTTGAATTTTGATGATATAAAAATTTCAAATGAGCAAAAAAAACCTTTTGAGTTTTTTGAAATTAATGATATAAAAAGAGAGGTAGAAATAAAAAAGGAATTTGATTCTTCTTTAGAAGAAAATATTAATTCACTTATTAGCAAAGAAACTTTTTTCAAGTCTGAAGTAGATCAAAAATTTGTTCCAGTTAAAAGTGAAGTAAAAAAACTCAACCTTTCTTTAATGTTAACTCCTGAAATTGAAACAGAATCTATTTCAAAACCTATCATTAATGAAATTTATTCTGAAAATTTTTCAAAAAAAGAGGTAAATACACCCTTTTCTTTAGATACTAATATAATTAATTTAGATAAAACCTTTAAAATTATTGGACAATTTTCTAATTCTTTTATATTGGTCGAAGAAGATGGAGAGCTTATAATTTATGACCAGCATATTGTTCACGAAAGAATTCTTTATGAAAAACTAAAAGAGGAGTACACTCAGCATAAGATAGCTTCTCAGGCCTTACTAGTTCCAATAAAAATCACTTTAACGTTAAAGCAGATTGAAGTTTTAAAAGAAAAAATAAATTTTTTTGAAGATTTCGGTTTTGAAATAGATCAATTTAACGATATGGATTTTTTAATTAGATCTGTCCCTACTTTAGATACAAAAGATTCTTTTGAGAATATTTTCTTTGAAATTCTTGAAGGAATTGATAAAGTAAACTCTAAAAATGAAGTTATTGAAAATATGATTATTTCAATGTCTTGTAGAGGAGCAATTAAAGCTAATGAAAAATTAACCATTTTAGAAATGGAAAAACTTATTTTAGAGCTGCATAAATTTGGACGTTTCACTTGTCCTCATGGAAGACCCATTACATTTAAAATAAGTCTATTAGATATAGAGAAGGGATTTAAAAGGAAATGAATATAAATATTATATGTGTTGGAAAAATTAAAGAAAAATATATTTTAGATGGGATACAAGAATTTGCTAAAAGACTTCAAGCTTTTGGAAAATTAAAAATTTTTGAATTAAAAGAGGATGGTAATGATTCTAATAGAACTATTTCTATAGAAAAAGAATCTAAATCTATTCTTGAAACTTTAGAAAAAAATAAAGGTTTCAAAATTTTATTAGATATTCAGGGGAAAAATTTCTCTTCTGAAGATATGGCTAAGCAAATTGAAAAAATTGCTATCAATGGAGATAGTACAATTAACTTTATTATTGGTGGTTCTTACGGTGTTTCTAATGATATTAGAAACATTTCAGATTTACGGTTAAGTTTTTCTAAAATGACTTTTCCCCATCAATTAATGAGATTGATATTAATTGAACAAATATATAGATGGTTTAGTATAAATAAAAATACTAAATATCATAAATAGTTTTTAATTTTATTTTTAATTTTATTTTTATAAATTATTAGGAGGAAACAATGTATTCGCAAGGAGAAACTTTTTATCACAACATCGATGACGAGGAGTTTGAGCTAACAGTCTTAGAAAATTTAATTATAAGAGATAAAGAATATCTTATAACTGAGGATTTTGACGGAGCTAATTATATATTTTTATATGATGAGGACGAAGATGATTTGATTTTCGTTGATGACTCTAGTGAGATAAATGCTGTTTTAGACTACTGGAAAGAGGAGTATTTAGGAGCAGATAATATCGGAGATTGGGATGATGATGAGTATTATGATCGTGAAGATTCATACGATCATGATGACTACTATGATATGGGATATGATGATGACGAAAAGGATTACTATTAATGGCTAAAATCATTATAAATAGTTTAGATTCTTTTGGTGAACAAATTTCTCAAAAAATGATTGCAAAAAAAGTGGTAGATGGTGAGGTTACTATTTTTACTTATGATAATAAGTACGGCAAAGGTGAGATAAGAATATCCCCTTATTTTACTGAAATTTTAAAGTTTGGAGAGATTCAAAGTAAACTTGTTTTAAAACCTGAATCTAAAACAGCTTTTATTTATAATACTTCTTATTTCAAAAAAGATTTTACAGTTTTTTGTAAAAAATATGTTTATTCTGAAAATAAGTTGACAATTAACTATATTATATATGATAATAATATAGAGATAAACCAATTAGAGATTGAAATAATTGAAGTACAATAAACACTAAAATAGAGCAATCTCCTTGCTCTATTTTTTATTAAAGGAGGGGTAAATGAAAAAAATATTTTTAATTTCTACAACAGCTTTGATTTTATTTAGTTGTACAAATCTTCAAACACAGCTTCCCACACAAAATAAAGTTGTTGTTCCTAGCGTTAAAAATCCATCTTTGCAACAGGATAACTTCTTTTTAAATGAATCTGGGGTAGCATACTTATATGATCTTATCCAAAGAGATTCTTCTACAAATGCTATTAGAGAATATACACCAACTCAAATGATGTCACCTATGGAAGTTTATGCTGGAGAGACATTAATAATCAACAATATCAATGCTGATAGAGTTAAACTGATCTCTTCACCAATAAAAAATGATTTTACTTTTAATATCAGTGGTAATAGCTTAAATTTCAACAGTCTTTATCAAGGAGAATATATTGCTGAGATTTATAAAGGTTTCACATATGTAGGTACTGTTAAGATAAAAAATAAATTGAAATATAATTTTACTGAGAAAGATAATTATGATATAATTTTAAACAGCTACAATAATAAAAATTTAGATCTATTGGTAAAAAGTGCTCAGTTATATTTAATTGCTTTCCCTACAAACAGTAAGCAAAAGGATGTAGCTTTTATGGTACTTGATCTAGGTTCTGCAAATGAAAATCAACTTTTAATTAATAAAGAGATTAGATATTTAAAGGAAAATTTCTCGCTTAATGAGGAAGAAAAAATAAAACTTCTTGCTTTAGAAGAGAAAACTAATAGTGGAAGTTTTATTATTAACAACTATTATTTAGATTATAATAGAAGTAATCTTAAATTAAACACTGAAATTATGAGAGCTATCGAAAGAAAAAATAGCGCTACTATTGACGAATTACAATTTTTAGAAAAATTTTACAGTGATTCTCAAAGTCCAGAATTAGCTTTATTAATAGGAAAATTATATACACAACAAGGAGATAAAGACAAAGGTAATTATTATCTTAGTTTAGCAGGTACGTCTTCTAACTTATCTTCTAGTATGTCTGATTCTTTTACTTCTACATCAGAAAGCATGATTCCTATAGCAAATGACTTATCTGAAGATAACTCTATTAACAATATAGTTTCTCCTTCAGATTCTTCTAAAAACTTGGCAAATGGAATAGATGCTCTTAATCGTAAAAGTTACAATGAAGCTTTAATATTTTTTAATAAGGCTGAAAATAGCTCGACAGATGCCTCTGAACTTAATTTTTATAGAGGAAAAACATATTTTTCAATGAACAATTTTGATAAAGCTTTATCTAATTTTGATAAAATCTCTAATCCAGGTGAAAATACATCTGAATTGTACTATTATTTAGGAGTTATTTACCATAAAAAAGGAGATATTGAAAAAGCAAAAGATTACTTAAGAAAATCTAGAGAAAATAACCCAAGTAGTACTTGGGGAAGAAAAAGTAGCATATATTTATTGAAACTATAAATTAAAAAAAGGGAGAAAAACTATGGAAAAATACTTTGACAGAGTTGGAAAAGAACGTCTTGTAATGGAGCAATGGGAAAAAATAAAAGAGATTGAAGCTCTTGGAGTTTACCCATTCGGAAAAAAATATGATAAAGTTCATATGATTGGAGATCTTTTAAAATCATCTCCTGAAACAGAGACAACTTTTAAAACAGCAGGAAGAATTATGGGATTCAGAGAGCAAGGTAAAGCCGTATTTGCTCACATTGAAGACCAAACTGGAAAAATCCAAGTTTATATTAGACAAGATCAAATTGGAGAAGAAGCTTTTGAAATAGTTAAAAAATTAGGTGTTGGAGACATTATTGGTGTTGAAGGTACTTTATTTATGACTCAAAAAGGTGAGTTAACTTTAAGAGTTTCTCAAGTTGAGTTACTATCAAAAAATGTTAGAGCGCTTCCTGAAAAGTTTCACGGTCTTACAGACGTTGAAACTAGATATAGAAAAAGATATTTAGACCTTATCATGAATAGAGATGTTAAAGAAACTTTCATGAAAAGAGTTAGAATTATAAATGGTATCAGAGAGTTTTTAAATAAAAAAGGATTCTTAGAAGTTGAAACTCCTATGATGCACCCAATTGTTGGAGGAGCTGCTGCGAGACCATTTATCACTCACCATAATGCTTTAGATATGGAATTATATTTAAGAATAGCTCCTGAACTTTATTTAAAAAGATTAATAATTGGTGGATTTGATAAAGTTTATGAAATTAATAGAAACTTTAGAAATGAAGGAATTTCTACTAGACATAACCCAGAATTTACAATGATGGAGTTATATCAGGCTTACGCTGATTATAATGATATGATGGATTTAACAGAAAGTTTATTCCAATACCTTGCAACAGAGGTTTTAGGAACAACTAAAATAGAGTATAATGGTAAAGAGATTGACCTTGGAAAATTCCATAGAGTTCACATGGTTGATATGATTAAAGATGTTACAGGTGCTGATTTCTGGCAAAATTTAACAGTTGAAGAAGCTAAAGCTTTAGCTAAACAACACCATGTTGAAATTGCTGATCACATGACTTCAGTTGGTCATATCATCAACGAATTCTTTGAGCAAAAATGTGAAGAGCATATAGTTCAACCAACATTTATCTATGGTCATCCAGTAGAAATATCTCCTCTTGCAAAGAGAAATTCAAATGATTCTAGATTTACAGACAGATTTGAGTTATTCATCGATGCTAGAGAATATGCTAATGCATTCTCTGAGTTAAATGATCCTGCAGATCAGAGAGGAAGATTTGAAGCTCAAGTTGAAGAAGCTTTACTAGGAAACGACGAAGCTACTGCTGTTATTGATGATGATTACATCGAAGCTTTAGAGTATGCTTTACCTCCAACTGGTGGATTAGGAATTGGTATTGATAGAGCTATCATGCTATTAACTGGTTCTCCATCTATTAGAGACGTTGTACTTTTCCCACAAATGAAAAGAAGAGACTAGTTTATAATTAGAGGTGTTCCTACGGAACACCTCTTTAATCTTTTTTATACAAATGTAACGGAGGTTTTATTTTGTTGTACGAATTTCTTATCATTTTAAGTATTAACTATTTAGGAGTTATTTTAGAAAAGATTTTTCATCTTCCTACCCCTGGAACTGTTAATGGTCTAATTCTTTTGTTTATTTTACTTTCTTTAAAGATAGTAAAATTAAATACGATAAAAAATGTTGGTGAATTTTTTATAGCTAATATGATTATCACTTTTATTCCACCTAGTGTAAAACTTTTAGATGTTATTGATATTTTAAAAACTGACTTTTTTAAACTTATATTTTTACTTGTTCTAACAACATTAATAACTATGGTTGTCACTGCAGTATCTGTAGATTTTATGATGAGGGAGAAGAAATAAATGAAAGAACTTTTATTTGATAATGCTTTTTTTGGAATTTTTATTAGTTTAATAGCATTTAAAATTGGAAAAGATATTTTTAATAAATTTAAGTGGCCTATCTTAAATCCTATTTTTGTTGCTTTAATTCTTATCTTTATATTTATGGAAGTTTTTAATATTCCTACTTCATACTATAATAAAGGTGGAGATATTTTAGGATTTTTTATAGCTCCTGCTACTGTTTGTTTAGCTATTCCTTTATATAAAGAACTTGGAACATTAAAAAAACATTATAAAGTTATTTTAATGGGTGCTCTTATAGGATCTATCACTGCTATTTTATCAGTTGTTTTTCTCGGAAAACTACTTGGAATACAAGATATCATTTTATTGTCTTTTGTTCCTAAATCTATTACAACACCTATTGGAATAGAAGTTAGTAAGCTTCTTGGTGGAATCCCTGCTATAACCGTTTTCGCAATAATGGTAACAGGTATAGCTGGTAATATTTTTGCTCCATTTATGTTAAAACTTTTTAAAATTGAAAACGCTGTTGCTAGAGGATTAGGGATTGGTATTTCTAGTCATGCTGTTGGAACTAGTAAAGCTATTGAAATGGGAGAAGTTGAAGGTGCTATGAGTGCTTTATCTATTGTTATTGCTGGTATCATAACTATTTTTATTGCTCCAGTACTTTTAAATTTTCTTAAATAATATGATAATATAAAAAACCCTCCTGGGGGGGAGGGTTTTTATAACACGGGGGAGTGTTAAAAAATAAAAAAGATTAAAATAGATTTTTGGGGGGTATATAGATCTATTCAATCAAATTCGGTCTCGCTATTAGTATATAATAAGAACACTTTTATGTCAAGTTTTTTTTTAGAACATTCTCATTAAAAATAATGTTCTGTTTTAAATAAAGTTTTCTCAGCTTTTGTTATAAAAATGAAAAGAGTGGATTCAATCCACTCTTTTTTATACTAATCCTTTTTTTATCATTGCAAGAGCATATTGGTGAGCATCTACTGTTGCACTAGCGTAAGCAAATTTTGTTTCTCCTTCAAAAAATCCATTCAACAAAATTTGTTGTTGCTCATCTATATTCATTATTAACCTTTCAATAGTTAACTTTCCTTCTTTATATTCCTCTATTAATGCATAATAAATAGAATCAAATGTACTATCATAAATTTCATTTTGTATCTCTTCAAAAAACATTTTTTTACACCCCTTTTTGGTATAGTTTCTTTACTATTTAATGTTAACATTTTTTATTAAATTTGTCAACAATTATCCTATATAAGCTATTTCAAAATTTTGATGAACTCCTAAAAACTTGGTTTTTAATTCTTTATAATTCTCTTTTAGGTAGATCATTTGCTTAAATAGTCCTTGTGATCCATTTTTTATTGTTAATTTATTTTTCAAATCTTTTCCATATTCATTCCATAAATTAGTAAAAAGTACAAATAAAAACACTAGTGTTGTCGCTTGAATTCCTGCAAAATCTAAAACAACCTCTTCCTCTTTTTTTAATATTTCTTTTAATTTATCACAAAAACTTTTTGCTTTATCTGGATTAACTAGCATTGAACTTTTAAAGTATTTCTTTAATTTTATTTTCATAAAGTTATTTTCTCCTAATTTTAATTTGTTTGATCAAAATGCTCAATATTTAGAGTATAATCTCTTTCTCCTATTAATTTACCATTTTTACTATAGTAACTCCAAATACCTACTGCTTGACCATTATAAAATTTACCTATAATGTGAGGTTTTCCATTATCATGAAATAGTTTAAACAGTCCATGATCTTTTCCTTTTAGGTAGTATGTCTGAAATGTTTTATTTCCATCTTCACCATATAAAACATACTTTCCATTTAATTCCCCATTTTTCCAATTTTCGATGGATTTTATTTTCCCATTAGTATAAAAAGATAACCACTTCCCTTCTGGTACCCCATTTTTGTAAAATTCTCTATCTTTTTGAAATGTTACCATTCCAGTTAAAGGACTTCCCGTTGTTTTGACGAATATTTTTCCATCTTTGTTTAAAATTTTGGAGTAATCAACTTGTGAATATTTTCCAAAAGCTAACTGAGTCATTAAATAAAAAATTATTGAAATTTTTTTTATCATTTATATCCCCTCACCATTTTTCTCCACGTTTATCACTTTTACAGATTTCTCCATTTTATTTTTTACAATAAATCTATCATAAAAGAATATACCTATGAAAGATATTATTAAACCACTAAAACTAGCTCCAATACATTTTCCTTCTGACAATCCAATTTTATCAGCTATAAAATAAGCTAAAAACATAATTATTAAAGGAATTATATATACTATTAGTGCGGCCTTAAAAACTTGATTATCTTCCATTTCAAAAGTTAAAATATCTCCTACTTCTATATTTTCTTTATCTGAAATAAAAGTAAATTCATTAGCTATTTTTGCGCTATCACTGCATTTATTACAGTGTGAACAAGCACTTTCTTTATACATTAAAATAGTTACTTTATTTCCTATTCTTTTTTTTACTAATCCACTACTTTTCATTTTATGCTCCTTATTGAAATGCTTATATTGGAATTATAACACATTTTTTTATAGAACTTAAAGAAATTTTAAATAAAAAAAAAGTATAGATATCAATCTATACTTCTACGGTTATCTCTATATTATAATTTCTCGTGTAATGTACCACCTACTGCACATTTACATCCCATTCCTACTTCTACACATCTGCTTGGATCAATATAAACTACATCCCAACCGTCATCTTCATCGTCACCATATCCAACTTCACCTATGAACATTAGCTCAAGACCTTTTGCTTTTAATTCCTCTTCACTTTGTCCTATTTTTTTTAAAAATTCTTCTTTAGTTAACATATGCGTCACTCCTAGTTTGTTATATTATCTGTCTCAATAATACACCATTTTTGTGTAGATGTCAACTTTCAATTTGTTTTTTTTAAAACTATTTTTTAAGTTTTAATTTTTAGTAAAAAATGTTATAATATTTTTTGGTAATACAAATATAGAAATGAGGTAAATAATGAAAGTTTTAGTTGTAGGTGACGTTGTTGGAAATCCAGGTAGAAAAACTCTAAAGGCATACCTTGATAAGTATAAAAATAATTACGATTTTATTATCGTTAATGGTGAAAATGCTGCCGCTGGATTTGGAATAACTGCAAAACTTTGTGATGAGATTTTAGATTGGGGAGTAAATGTTATAACAAGTGGAAATCACATTTGGGATAAAAAAGAAATTTATGACTACTTAGATAGATCTAACAGAGTTCTACGTCCACATAATTATCCTAATGGTGTTCCTGGAACTGGATATACAATTTTAAAAGATAAAAAAGGAAATAAAATAGCTGTGGTTTCTCTTCAAGGAAGAGTTTTCATGCCACCAATTGATTGTCCATTTACAGTGGCAAATCCATTAATAGAAGAGATTAGAAAAGAATGTAAACATATTATTATAGATTTTCATGCTGAAGCAACATCAGAAAAATTAGCTTTAGCAAACTATTTAGATGGAAAAGTTTCTATTGTTTATGGAACACACACACATGTACAAACTGCTGATAATAAAATCCTTCTTGAAGGTACTGGTTATATAAGTGATGTTGGAATGACAGGATCAGACAATGGAATAATTGGAATGAATAAAGAATCTATTATTCCTAAATTCTTAACTGCTTTGCCTCAAAAATTTGAGATAGCAGAAGGAAAAGAAAGAATAAATGGTTTAGATATCGAATTAGATGATGAAACTGGTGAATGTATAAAAATAGAAAGAATCAACCTTTCTCTTATTGAGTTAGGAATATTTAATTAGGAAGGTTTTTATGAAAGTTGTTGAAATAAAAGTTATATTTGAAAGTGATAGTATCGATGATACTCAAAAAGAAATTTGTGATATATTCTATGGATTTGGAGCTACTGGTTTAAAAATTGATGAGCCATTAAAAACAAAAAATCCTTTAGATTTTTATAAAGATGAAAAGCAATTTTTAATGGTTGATTACGCTGTTTCAGCTTATTTTCCAATGAATCCTTATTCTCAGAGAAGAAATGAATTAATTAAAAATGCTTTTGAAGATAGATTTAATGATAGAGATGACGTTGTTTTCACAATTGATTTCTATGAATATGATGAAGAGGATTATCAAAATAGTTGGAAAAAATATTTATATCCTGAAAAAGTTAGTGAAAAGTTCGTTGTTAAACCAACTTGGAGAGATTACGAACCTGAAGAGAACGAACTTGTTATTGAATTAGATCCTGGTAGAGCTTTTGGTACTGGTTCTCATCCAACTACATCTCTTTGCTTAAAAATTATGGAAGAAAATATAAAACCTGGAAACTCAGTTATTGATGTTGGTACTGGTTCTGGTATTTTAATGATTGCAGCTGAAAAATTAGGAGCTACTGATATATATGGTACTGATATCGACGAGTTAGCTGTTGAAGCTACTAAGGAAAACTTAGAATTGAATAAAATCTCTTCTGACATTGCTCAAGTTTATTTAGGAGATTTAATCTCTGTTGTAAAAGATAAGCAATTTGATGTTGTTGTAGCAAATATATTAGCCGATGTTATTCTTTTGTTATTAAAAGATATATTTAAAGTTGCTAAAAAAGATGGATTAATTATTTTTTCAGGTATTATTGAGGATAAACTTCCTGAGATAGTTAAGCAAGTAGAAGAAAAAGGTCTTGAGATACTAGAAATAAAAAGGGATAAAGAGTGGAGAGCTCTTCTTATTAAAGCCTAGGAGGATTGGATGAAAAACTATATTATTGCTTTAGACGGACCAGCTGGAAGTGGTAAAAGTACTATCGCTAAAATTATTGCTAAAAACTTTGAATTGACATATCTTGATACAGGAGCTATGTATAGAATGGTAGCTCTTTATATTCTTGAAAATAATATTGATTATAATAACATTCAAGCTGTTGAGGATATTTTACATAATATTAAAGTAGATATTATCGGAGATAAATTTATTTTAAATAACATCGATGTATCTTTGAAAATAAGAACTCCTGAGGTCACAAAAATTGTATCTCCTGTTTCTGCTATAAAAGCTGTTAGAACTAAATTAGTAGATCTGCAAAGAGAGATCAGTAAAGGGAAAAAAGTTATTTTAGATGGTAGAGATATTGGGACAGTTGTTTTTCCAAATGCCGATTTAAAAGTATTTTTAATTGCTTCTCCTGAAGAAAGAGCTAAAAGAAGGGTTAGAGATTATGCCTCTAGAGGAATTAATGAAGACTTTGAAACTGTTTTAAAAGATATCTTGGAAAGAGATCATATTGATTCAACAAGAAAAGAAAGTCCACTGAAAAAAGCTGATGATGCTGTTGAAGTTGACACAAGCTTACTTAATATTGAAGAAAGTGTAAATGCTATATCGCAATTGATTAAAGAGAAAATTGGAGGGTAAACCATGTTTTACAATCTATTGAGAGGATTTTTATATCCTTTTCTCTTTATAATTTTAATTTTTAAACCTAAAAAATTGAAATTTGTTTGTCAAAGATTATATCAAGATCTTTCACTTCTTAAAAAAAGTGAAAAATATGTTTGGATTCATTGCTCCTCTGTTGGAGAAATAAATCTTACTGATGCTTTAATAAAAAAACTTAAAGATAATTTCGAAGAAAATATTTTAATAACTGTTTTTACAGATACTGGTTATGAAATTGCTATGAATAAATACTTAAAAGATGATAGAATATCTATATTAAGATTTCCTTTAGATGATTTTTTTATCTTAAAAAGAATTTTTAAGTATATTAAAGTTACTAAAATAATTTTAGTTGAAACTGAAATTTGGCCTAACTTTATAAACTTGGGTTCGAAGTATTCAAAAATATTTATTGTTAATGGAAGAATTTCAAATAAAAGTTTTCCTAGATATAAAAAAATACTGTGGCTTATAAAACCTCTTTTTTCTAAAATAAATGGTTTCTTTATGCAATCTCAAGAGGATAAAAATAGAATAATTGAACTTGGAGCAAATAAAAATAAAGTTTTTGTCACAGGAAATTTAAAATTTGATATATCTTTTGAAACATTTTCTTCAGAACAGATGTCAAATCTAAAAGAACTTATAAAGAGTGACTCAAGAAAAATTTTTGTTGCTGGAAGCACTCGTCAAGGTGAGGATTCCATTCTTATTGATATTTTTAAAAATCTTAAAAATACACTACTTGTTATTGTCCCTAGACATTTAGAACGAGTTCCTGAAATTGAAGAACTTATAAAATCTTCTGATTTAACATATGAAAAATTAACAAATTTAGAACTTTCTTCAACATCAAAGAATTTTGAAATTTTAATTGTTGATAAAATGGGTGTTTTAAGAAAATTTTACTCTATTGCTGATATCTCCTTTGTTGGAGGAACTTTAGTTAATATTGGTGGTCATAGCTTATTAGAACCTCTTTTTTATGGAAAAACTCCAATTTTTGGACCATATTTGCAAAATGTTAAGGATATATCAAAAGATATTTTAAATCTTAACATTGGATATAAGGTTAATAACAAAGAGGAATTTTTAAATACTATTAATCTCTTAGAAACAAATCCTGTTTCTGAGGATAAAATAAAAGCATTTTTCAAAAGCAATCAAAATGCTGCTGAAAAAACGATTAAATTTATGGAGGAAGAATGAAAGAAAGATTAGAAGACACTCTATGGAAACACTTCTTTACAAATCCTAGAACTAATTATAATCCTTATATGGTTAAGTTAGTAGAGTACCCTAATCACATTATCTATGATAGTGAAATTATGGACTCTTATAGAGGAAACTGGAACCAAAAAGCTTTTGGAAATAGTAATCCTGTATATCTTGAAATAGGATCTGGAAGTGGAAATTTTGCAGTTGGAATGGCTGCTAAATATCCAGAGAGAAATCACTTAGCTCTTGAAATAAGATTTAAAAGATTAGTTTTATCTGCTAATAAAGCTGTAAAAAGAAATCTTAACAATGTTGTTTTTCTAAGAAGACGTGGTGAAGATATTACAAAATTTATTGGAAATGAAGAGATTGAAGGACTTTATATTAACTTTCCTGATCCATGGGAAGGAAATGAAAAAAATAGAATACTTCAACCTAAACTTTTCGAACTTCTTGATGTTATAATGAAAGTTGGAGGAACTTTATTCTTTAAAACTGATCATGATCAATACTATACTGATGTTTTAGATTTTGCTAAGGATTTAAAAAATTATGAAGTTGTATATCATACAGCAGATTTACATAATAGTCCTAAGGCTGTTGACAACATTAGAACAGAATTTGAAGATTTATTTATATGTAAACATAACAAAAATATCAATTATATTGAAATAAAAAAAATCAAATAATGAAATAATACATGGAGGTATTTAAATGGCAGGATACGTTGTAGTTGGAACTCAATGGGGAGACGAAGGAAAAGGAAAAATAATTGATGTTCTTGGAGACAGAGCTGATTACGTTGTTAGATTCCAAGGTGGAAACAATGCAGGACATACAGTTGTTGTAAATGGAGAGAAGTTCATACTTCATCTATTACCTTCTGGAATGTTACATGGACAAGGTAAATGTATCATTGGACCAGGAGTTGTTGTTGATCCTAAAGTTCTTTTAAAAGAGCTTGATACATTAGAAGCTAAAGGAGCTAAAGTTGATCACCTATTTATAAGTGATAGAGCTCACCTTATTATGCCTTACCACATTCAACTAGATATTTTAAAAGAAGAAAGAAGTGGAGATAACAAAATTGGTACTACTAAAAGAGGAATAGGTCCTTGTTATTCTGATAAATTCTCTAGAGTTGGAATTAGAGCAGTTGAATTGTTAGATATGGAATTATTTGCTAAAAAATTAAAAATGAACTTAGAAGAAAAAAATGAACTTTTCACTAAAATCTACAATGCTCCTACTATGAAGTTTGAAGAAATTTTTGAAGAGTATAGAGGATATGCTGAAAGATTAAAACATAGAATTATTGATGCTACTCCTGAAATTAATAAAGCTTTAGATGACGATAAGTTTGTTCTATTTGAAGGTGCTCAAGCTATGATGTTAGATATAAACTATGGAACATACCCATATGTTACTTCATCTTCACCTACAAGTGGAGGAGTTACTACTGGAGTGGGAGTTTCTCCTAGAAAAATCGATAAAATCATTGGAGTTATGAAAGCTTACACAACTAGAGTTGGAGAAGGACCTTTCGTTACTGAATTAAATAATGATTTAGGAGAAAAAATTAGACAAATTGGTGGAGAGTTTGGAGCTACAACTGGAAGACCAAGAAGATGTGGATGGTTAGATCTTGTTGTTGGTAAGTATGCTGTTGATATTAACGGATTAACTGACGTTGTAATAACAAAAATCGACGTTTTAAGTGGATTAGATACTTTAAAAATCTGTACTGGATACGAAATTGATGGAAAAGTTTACACAACTGTACCTGCTGCTACAGAAAAATTAGCTTACGCTAAACCAATTTATGAAGAGTTACCTGGATGGACAGAGGATATCTCTAATATGAAAGATTACAATGAGTTACCTGAGAACTGTAAAAAATACCTTGCTAGAGTTGAAGAGTATTTAGGATGTCAAATAACTGTTGTTTCTGTTGGTCCTGATAGAAGTCAAAACATATTCTTAAAAGATATATAATAAATTAATCCCCTAGTTTACTAGGGGATTAATTTTAGGAGGAGATAAATGTTAGAAAAAATTCTTATCATAAATACTGGGGGGACTATAGGTATGGTCAATAGTGAAGAGAATAATCCTAATAGTCCTTTAAGACCTGCTAAAAATTGGTTTGAAGTAGCTAAAAATCACCCTATTTTAGAAAGATTTCCTGCTGATTATTGCCAAATTCCAACATTAATTGATTCTTCAGATATGAATCCTAAAATTTGGATTGATATTGTTAAAATTATAGAAAAAAATTACTATAATTACAGAGGATTCGTTATTTTACATGGAACTGATACAATGGCTTTCACAGCTTCCGCTTTATCTTTTATGCTTAAAAATCTTGATAAACCAGTTGTTTTAACTGGTTCTCAAGTCCCTTTAGTTACACCAAGAAGTGATGCACTTCAAAACTTGATTACATCAATTCAAATAGCAGGAAATAGAATCTACGGTGTTAAAAGTATACCTGAAGTTACTATCTGTTTTAGAGACGAGTTACTAAGAGGAAATCGTGCTAGAAAAATTGATGCTACAAATTATTTTGGATTTGCTTCACCAAACTATAGAGCACTAGGTGAAATTGGATGTGAAATAAAAATTAATGATAAAAAGATTTTAGATATGCCTAAAAATGAGTTTTACACAGATCAATCTTTAAATAGTAATATTCTTATTGTTGAAATTTTCCCTGGAATAAATCCTCAATATATCAAAACACTTGTGGAATCTCATCCAGAAATAAAAGGAATAATTTTAAAAACATATGGTAATGGTAATGCTCCAACTACTGATGTTTTTATTGCAACTTTGAAGTCTATTATTGATTCAGGAGTTGTTATCGTTAATATTACACAATGTGCAACTGGTTCTGTTAAGATGGGACTATACGAAGCAAGTAGTGCATTAAAATCTATTGGGGTAATCAGTGGTGGAGATATGACTCCTGAAGCTGCAATTACTAAATTAATGTATTTATTGGGAAAAGATCTTTCTTCTCAAAATATTAAAATTTTTATGGAATCAGATTTATGTGGTGAAATAACTGTTTGAAGGAGTGCTATGAATAAAGAGCTTTGGAAAAATAATAAAAATGGTAAACTTTATGAAGTTTTAAATTATAATATTTTAAATTGTACAAATGAACAAGATGGACAAAATATGTATCTTTATCGAGTTTTTTCTGAAGAAGTTTTAGATTCTAAAGGAAAAGAAAAATTATTTGTTAGATCTGAAGAAGAGTTTAAAGTAAAATTTACTAAAATTAATGTATAATAAAAATGGGTCTTTATAGACCCATTTTTATTTATCAAATTTTATTGGTTTAATCCAATCACTATTTTTTCCCATAGCATAGTTCTTTTCAAATTCAGCTTTAAATTCATTAAATCTTTTCTCTTTTATTGCTATTCTTGAATCTTTCATTAATTTTAATAAGAAATATAAGTTATGATATGTCGCTAATCTTCCACCTAATATCTCTTGAGCTTTAAATAAGTGTCTTATATAACCTCTTGTATAATTTCTACATACATAACAGTCACATCCCTCATCTAAAGGTCTACTATCCTCAGAATATGATGCATTTTTTACAACAAGTCTTCCATATTTTGTAAATACAGTTCCATGTCTTCCAATTCTTGTCGGTTGTACACAATCCATCATATCTATTCCTGATGCTACAGCTTCTAACATATCTAAAGGTTCTCCCACTCCCATTAAATATCTTGGCTTATCTCCAGGTAACTTCTCTACTATATAATCTAAAATTCTATACATATCCTCTCTTGGTTCTCCAACAGCTAAACCTCCAACAGCATATCCAGAGAAATATTCATCCATTTCACTTAATTCAGCCAAACTTTTATCTCTTAAATCTTCATATATTCCACCTTGAACTATTGCAAATAATCCTTGCTCATCAGGTCTCTTATGTGCTTCTACACATCTTTTAGCCCATCTTGTTGTTCTTTCAATTGATGGAATTAAGTACTCTTTTGATGACATTCCTGGGGGACACTCATCAAATAACATAACTATATCTGACCCTAAATTATTTTGAATATTTATTGATTTTTCAGGAGATATAAAGTGTTTAGATCCGTCTAAGTGTGATCTAAAATAAACTCCCTCTTCTTGAATATTTCTTAAGTCTCCTAAACTAAATACTTGAAATCCACCACTATCAGTTAAAATAGGTTTTTTCCAGTTCATAAATTTATGTAATCCACCAAATTTAGCAACTAACTCATCACTTGGTCTTAAATATAAGTGATATGTATTTCCTAAAATTATTTCTGCTCCCATCTCTTCTAGCTCTTCTGGAGTCATTCCTTTTACCGTTGCTTGAGTTCCAACAGGCATAAACACAGGTGTTTCAATTTCTCCATGAGGAGTTGTAATTTTTCCTATTCTAGCTTTTCCATCTTTATCGTATAATTCATACGTTACTGGTAACTTTTTACTCATTAATTTTCTCCTATCTTTCTACAGACATTACATCTTTTATTTTTAATAGATGACTAACTAATTGTTTATATTCATCTTTATTATTTAACTCAACTGTCACTTTTATTATAGCTATTGTATCTAGACCTTTCTTCACATTATGAGAATTTAAAGACAATACATTAATTTTATGATTTGAAATCATCGTTACAACATCCATAAGAATATTTTGTCTATCCATGGCCTTTATAGTAAATGCAAAGGTATATTTATTTTTCTTAGATGCTGTTTCTAATAGTCTTTCATCCCAATGAACATCTATAACTCTAGCTGGATCATGATTTACCATGGATATATAATTTGGACAATCTTTTCTATGAATCGCAATTCCAGTAAGTTTAGTTACATATCCACCTATATCATCTCCAGGAAGAGGTGTACAGCATCTTGCAAACCTTATCAATGTATTTTCAGTACCATCAATTACAATTCCTTGATCATCTTTTTTAGCTGATTTCTTTTTTATTGGTTCTTTTATAAAATCTTCTAAATTACTTTCTATATATAATTTATTTTTTTCTTGTTCAATTTTTAACTTAGCTATAACAACATCAACTTTACTTTTAGTTTCTCCCATATGAAAATAAAAATCACTTAATGTGGGTATATTATGTTTTTCTAAATGTTTTTTTAAAGTTGGACTCTCTTCAAACTCTTTTAAAGTCATCCCTAATTTTATAATTTCTTTTTCAATTAATTCTTTTCCAATTTTAATATTTTCATCAAGTTTTTGATCTTTTAACCATTTTTTTATCTTGCTTTTTGCACTTTGAGTAGCAACAATATCTAACCAATCATTTCCAGGTCCTTTAGCTGTCTTAGATGTTATTACTTCTACTCTATCTCCATTATTTAATTTATAATCTAAAGGAACTATTTTTCCATTTACTTTTGCTCCCACACACTTAATCCCAATCTCTGTGTGTATATTAAATGCAAAATCTATTGGTGTTGCTCCTTGAGCTAATTCAACAACATCACCTTTAGGAGAAAATACAAATACTGTTTCTTTTACTATATCTCCAGTAACCTCTTTTATAAACTCCTCTGTATTCTCTGCTCCTTGATTTAGTTCTACAATATTTCTAAGCCAACCATACACTTGATCTTTTTTACTAATTTTTTTATTTTCTTTATAACTCCAATGAGCCGCTACTCCTTCTTCAGCAACCCTATCCATTCCCTCTGTTCTAATTTGTATTTCAACAAACTTTCCTAAAGGTCCTACTATTGTTGTATGAATAGATTGATAGTTATTTGATTTAGGAACTGCTATGTAATCTTTAAATCTTCCGGGAACAGGTCTATAATTACTATGAATAACTCCTAAAGTATTATAGCATTCTGCCTCTGTATCTAAAATTATTCTAATTCCAATTAGATCATAGATTCCATCAAAATCTTTTCCTTTTTCAAACATTTTTTTATAAATACTATAAAAATGTTTAAATCTACCTTTAACTTTACCGTAAATTTGAACTTCATTTAGCAGCTTAGTTATGTTATTTACCATCTCTTCTAAGTACTTTTTTCTTTCATCTTTTTTTTCATCAATTAAAGTTTTGATATCTTTATATTTTTCTGGTTCTAAATAATATAAAGACATATCTTCTAGTTCCCATTTAATTTTAGCTATACCTAATCTATGAGCTAATG
Organism: Cetobacterium sp. NK01; assembly: GCF_024506395.1. NCBI lineage: Bacteria > Fusobacteriati > Fusobacteriota > Fusobacteriia > Fusobacteriales > Fusobacteriaceae > Cetobacterium > Cetobacterium sp. NK01. The sequence continues at coordinate 1,745,221 of NZ_JANIBO010000001.1, read as the reverse complement.
GAGCGTATATAGATAATGTTTCTTGAGCTATTCTCTTTTGTTTTTCTGGTGGCATAAATTTAAGTGTTCTCATATTGTGAAGTCTATCTGCTAATTTAATAATAATAACTCTCACATCTTTAGCCATAGCTATTATCATTTTCCTAATATTTTCATCCTGCTTTTTAGTTCCATTTGGTAAATGATCTAATTTTGTAACACCGTCTACAAGATGGGCAACCTCATCACCAAAATTATACTTTATATCAGCTATAGTTATTAACGTATCTTCTACTATATCATGAAGTATTCCTGCAATTATACCCTCTGTATCCATTTTCATATCTATTAATATCTTTGTTACTTCTACAGGATGTATTATATAGCTGTCACCTGATTTTCTGTATTGACCTATATGGCATTCCTCTGCAAAAAAGAAAGCCATTTTGATTTTTTCTTTGTCTACTTTTAGTTTGTGCTTATCTATTTCACTTTCTATCTCTTGCCAATATTTCATAATACACCTCTTCCTATAATATCATACAAATAAGGCGACACAACTTTGTGCCGCCTTAAAAGTTATTAATACTTCATTAAAGTTAATACTGGATAACCTTCTAATTTTTCTTTACCTTTTAAGTCTTCTAGTTCAATTAAAAATGCTAATCCTGCTACTACTCCTCCTAATTCCTCAATTAATTTTACAGTAGCTTCTATCGTTCCACCAGTTGCTAATAAATCGTCAACTATTAAAACTCTTTGTCCTGGCTTTACAGAATCTTTATGCATACAAAGTACATTTGAACCATACTCTAAATCATAGGCATATTCTATTACTTCTCTTGGTAATTTTCCTGGCTTTCTAACTGGAGCAAATCCTACACCTAAAGCATATGATACAGGACATCCAAAGATAAATCCTCTTGCTTCTGGTCCTACAACTAGATCTATATTATGCTCCTTTGCAAATTCAACAACTTTATCTGTTGCATATTTATATGCTGTCCCGTCTCCCATTAATGGAGTTATATCTCTAAACTTTATCCCTGGCTTTGGATAATCCTCTACTAATGCTACATATTTTTTTAAATCCATTTAATTCCTCCTAAATATTCCTTCTTTTCAATTTTTATCATAAATTATCTATACTAATTTGAAATCAATTTTAAAGCTTTTTTAGCTTTAATTTCATCTCCACTTTTATAGTATATGTTTATTAACTCGTTAATTATTTCTTTATCTAATTCATTATATGTTAAATACTTCTTTAAAACTCTCTCTGCAAAATCATCTCTTTTTAAAAAAGTACTATAAAAATTTGATAATTTTATTGTGCTTTTTTTATTAGATTTTATTTTGTCCTCTATTCTAATATAAACATCTTTATTTAAAATATTTTCTTGCTTTAAGCTACTTAAGTATGAATCAAAAAATAAACTATTGTTAAAGATTGATTCATCTCCGATAACATCATAATATTTTAAAGAATTTAAATAGCTTCCATTTAAAAATTCTATATACCCTAATATAAAGTAATCTTGATCACTTTTAAAATCTTTTGATACTCTTTTTAAATATTCTGAACTTTTAATATAATTCTTTTTTTCAAAATTCAGATAAGCTAAATTTTTTAAGGTTAAATTATCATCTGAATTTAAAAGTAGCGATTTTAAGAAATCTTTTTCAGCTTGTTTAATATTTCCTAATTGACCTTCAATTACAGCCTTTTCTCTTAATGCTACGCTGTTCTTATTATTGATTTTTAATATCTCCTGGTATACTAATAGTGCTTCACTTTTCTTACCTAAAGAATACAAATTTGCTCCCTTAAGCAATAAATATTTTTCATCTTTTTTTACAAAATCTTTGGGTGTTTCTTTTAAATTTTTACTACTACATCCAATGAAAACAAAAACTAAAAAAAGATATTTCCGCATTAGTTCTCCTTTTTATTATTTGGTGGTAATATTACTCCTCCTGAGATAATAAGCTTTATAGCATCATCTACTTTTAAATCTAAAACCTTTACTTCTGATTTTTTTAAAACTATAAACATTCCTGAAGTAGGATTTGGAGAGGTTGGTAAAAATACATTACACATTTCTTCTCCTGTTACATCTTCTACAAAATGATTACTATCAGATGTCATAAATCCAATACTATATATTCCATGTCTTGGATACTCAAACATAACAACTTTTTGATAAGACTTTTGTCTATCTGAAGCAAATAAAGATATTATTTGTGTTATTGTACTATATATCTGACTGAATAATGGTATTTTTACTAAAAGATTATTTAAAAAAGATCCAATTTTTTTAAATAAAAATATTCTCATTGCAGTCCCTATAGCTATTAGTAACACGATTAATGTTACAAAAGATAAAACATTTATAAGTATTTGGGTATAGAAATGAAGATCTTGCTCTTTTCCTAAACCAGTTTGTAAAACAAGTGTTCTTATAGCCACTGTTAAAAAAGAATCTTGTAACAAGTTTAAGAAAATTTGAAATATCCAGTTAAATATATATACGGTAATAACAATAGGCAGTATAGCAATTAATCCGCTATAAAAACTGGCTTTTACTCTTTTCATTTTTTATTCTCCTCTTTGTATCTCTACCTTAGACACTCTCATCTTTTCAACTTCTACTACAATTAATTTAACTTCTTCAAACTCCACTATGTCTCCTATTGCTGGAATTTTTCCAAGCTCTGACATAATAAGTCCACCTAAACTTTCATAATCCTCTGATATTGGTAACTCTATATTCAAACTTTTATTTATTGTTTCTATATCTAGCATTGCGTCAACTTCATATCTATTATCATCTATCTCTTTTATACTTTCCTCTTCTTCATTGTCGAATTCATCACGAATTTCACCAACAATCTCTTCTAATAGATCTTCTATAGTTAAAACTCCGCCAATTCCACCATATTCATCTAATACTAATGCTATATGAACTTTTTTACTTTTGAACTCTTGTAAAATTTCGATAATAGATTTTGTTTCAGGTACATAATAAGCCTCTCTCACAAGTTCTTTGACTTGTGTATCTGTACTGTGCTCTTTTAAATAGTTCAATACATCTTTTGTATATAAAACTCCTATTATATTATCTATTGTTTCTTCATAAACCGGAATTCTTGAGAATCCAGCTTCTATCATCTCTTCCCAAATATCATCTAAAGTTTTATTTCCTTCAACTGCAAACATAGAAGTTCTCGGTGTCATTATTTCTTTAGCATTTGTTTCACCTAAGCCAACTATTGAATGAATCATTTCCTTCTCTTCCTCTTCAATGATTCCTTCAGCTTCTCCTACATTTACAAAAGATATTAAATCTTCCTCTGTAAACATTATATTTTCTGTTTTTACTTCAACACCTAAAATTCTTCCAATCAATATTGATGTCCACATTAATATCTTTACAATAGGTTTCATTAATAATCCAAAATAATAAATAGGACCAATTACTAATTTTGAGAACCATTTAGAATTATTTTTGGCCATTATTTTAGGTGTTATCTCTCCAAATATAAGAATTAAAACCGTCATAACAGCCGTTACAATTGCTAAACTTCTAGGAGAATTTCCCATTATATTAATTGCTAAAGCAGTAGCAATAGATGATCCTAAAATATTTACTATATTATTTCCTAAAAGCATTCCTGTTAAAATTTCATTTGGACTTTTTAACCACTTTTTTAATAAATGTGCTGTTTTCTTATTCGACTTCTCAATGTCTTCTAAATCTGTTGCTTTAAAAGACGTTAATGCTGTTTCTGAGGCTGAAAAAAAACCAGATAGTAAAATCAATACAACTAATATAATAATATCACGATACGTGTCCAACTTTATATTACACCTTCCTTATTTTTTAATTGAATACTTATATATTCTACCATAATTCTCCATAAAAAACAACATACAGGACTTTCTAAAAAAAGACTTTCCAAAGAATAAAAAGGAAAGCTATTCGCTTTCCTCTATTTTACTAAAAATAATACGTCTCCTTTTTTCACTGCTTTTCCATTTTCAGATTTTAATGCTACAATTGTTCCTGATATTGGAGATTTAACTTCATTCATCATCTTCATAGCTTCAACTATACAAACAGTATCTCCTACCTCTATTTTATCTCCAACTTTAACAAAATCATCTGAATCTGGAGATGGTGCCGAATAATATGTTCCAACCATTGGTGATATAATCTCTTGTCCTTCTATTACATCTTCAGCTGAGCTTTCTGTTTTTTCTATTGTTATATCTTTACTTATTGCTGCAGGTTGTTCCATATATTTTATATTTGTTGTCACTGTTTCTTGCTTGATCTCTTCTTTTTTCATTGTTAATTTAGTTCCATTAACTTCTACAGTTATTTCTGATAAATTATGCTCATCTATATTTTTTGCTAATTTTTTTATGCTTTCTAAATCTAATTTCATTGTTCCTCCTTAGTTACTACCTATTACTCTCAGCTCTTTTACAGAATCTAAAGAACTTATTTTTTCTAACATCTCTTCTATTTTTCTAAGTAAATTTTCTGTTGTTTGAATTGATATCGTTACTCTACTTACACCATCTATAGCTATATTTTGAACAATTGTTAAGATATTCATTTGTTCCCCAGCTATAATATCTAAAACTCTTGCTAAAATTCCTGGTTTATCTACTAATGATAAGTGAATACTAAATACCTTTTCTTTTCCACCTTCAAAAAATGGTTTTATATAATCTTTATATTTATAATAAGTACTTCTGCTTATTCCAACTCTTTTTATAGCTTCATATTTTGAAATTTTTTCAGCTTGAACTATTTCATTTACCTTTATAACACTCTGAATAGAATTTGGTAATATCCTTTTATCTACAATGTAAAACTCTTTTTTCTCCATTTTAATCTCTCCCCTATATTTTTTTTCCAATTTTAAATGCTTTTAATGTATTGTTAAGTAACATTGCAATAGTCATAGGCCCTACTCCCCCTGGAACAGGTGTTATATATGATACTTTGCTCTTTACAGATTCAAAGTCTACATCTCCGCAAATTTTATTATCTTTATCTCTATTTATTCCAACATCAATTATAATAGCATCATTTTTTATCATATCACCTTTTAAAAAGTTTCCTTTTCCTATAGCTACTATTACAACATCCGCATTTTTTGTTTTATCTGCAAGATTTTTTGTTTTACTATTACAAACAGTTACTGTTGCTCCTTCATTTATTAAAAGTGCTGTCATCGGTTTTCCAACAATATTACTTCTTCCTATAACAACAACATCTTTTCCTTCTAATTCGATTTCATATTCTTCAAATAATCTTAAAATACCTGCTGGTGTACATGAAATCAAAGCTGTCTCATCTCCTAAAACTACTTTTCCTAAATTTTCAGGTTTGAAACCATCTACATCTTTACTTATATCAATAGCTTCAATAACTTTGGGCGTATCTATATGATCTGGTAATGGCAATTGAACTAAAATTCCATCTATTGTTTCATCTTTATTTAATTCTTCTATTTTTTCTAAAAGTTCTTTTTCTGTAACATCACTTGGCATAATAAAGTTTTTTGATTCTATTCCTACCTCTGCACATTGTTTTATTTTAGAATTTACATAAATTTTAGATGCTAAATTATCTCCTGCCTGTATTACTGCTAATCCTGGTACTTTTCCCTTAGTTTCTTTTATCTCAATTATCTCTTTCTTTATTAAATCTCTTACCTTTTGAGATACATATTTACCATCTAAAATTTTCATTACTATTCCGCCTTTTCTTTCCAATAATTTAACTCTTGGAGCTTTCTATTTAAATCTATATGTTCTATAACAACATCTCTTGGTACTTTAATTTCTAGAGAAGTTAAATTTAATATTGCTTTAATTCCAGATTGTGTAACTATATCTGTAACTTGCTGAGCAATAGATTTATTTTCTGTTATTATAGCCATATCTATCTTTTGCTCAGAAGCTATTTTAGGAATATCACTTACACTACTAATTTTTATTCCTTTATATTCTTTTCCAATTCTACTTTTTGTTATATCAAAAATTCCAACAATATTAAATCTTGGTTTTTCTATATCTCCTTCTAGTAAAATAGCATTTCCCAATTTTCCTGCTCCAACAATTATTACATTGTTTTGTTTATTTATTCCCAATATATCTTCAATCATTTCGTAAAGACACTTTACGTTATACCCTTTACCCCTTATTCCTATACAAGAATCTAAATCCATTATAAAGTTAGAAAAGTCCTTTCTTATTTGAGCTGCTGTTACTCCTAACAAAACTCCCATTTCTTCAGATGAAATATAATCATCTGGTGAAAACTTTTCTAAGCATTTTAAATACATTGTCAATCTTTGTATAGTTTTTTTTGAAATCTTTTCTTTTTTTTCTGAAGTTTTTATCATATAACCTCTCCCCCCGATATTTTTTATTTTAAAACTTCACCTATTTTGAATAGGTTTCCATTTATACTGTCTTTTCCAGATATGCTTTTTTTATTCTCTGGCTTAATCTCAGTTAAAATAACACTTCCATTATTAACCTTAACTACAAATCCTTTTCCTTTTATAGAATCTACAATCTCTCCATTTTCCCCATTTTCATAGATTTTATCAAGTTTCTCTACACCATAAACTTTTAAAACTTTCTCATTATGATGAGTATAAGCTGTTGGAAAAGGATTCATTCCTCTTACAAAATTAAAAATTTCTTCTTTTGTTTTATTCCAATCAATTAAACAATCTATTTTTTTATAAGGTTTAACAAATGTTGCTTCTTCATGTTTCTGAACTTCTCTTTTAGCTGTTCCAGCTTCTATTTGGTCAACTGCCTCATCTAATTTTTCTGCACCAATAATTTTTAATCTATCATGTAATGTTAAGAACGTATCTTCTTCATAAATTGGTGTTGTTCCTTTTAAAATTATATCCCCTGCATCAAGCTCCTCTGCTATATCCATTATTGTAACACCGCTTTCTTTTTCACCAGCTATTATAGCTGCATTTATTGGCGCTGCTCCTCTAAATTTTGGAAGTAACGAAGAGTGTACATTTATTATTCCAAACTTTGGAAATTCTATTATATTATTTGGAATTATTTTTCCATAAGCTACTACTACTATTAAATCTGGATTTAATTCCTTTATTAAATTAAACGTATCCTCAGTTTTCAAAGAATTAGGTTGATATATAGGTATATTATTTTCTAAAGCATATTCCTTTACTGGTGTATATTTTACTTTTTTTCCTCTCGTATTTGGTTTATCTACTTTTGTAAATATACCTATAATATTATGTTTTTTTCTTAAAGTATCTAATGATGGAACTGCAAACTCTGGAGTTCCCATAAATAAAATTCTCATTTTGCCTCCTATTTTTTTAAACTACTTAAATATTGAAGAGCCATTTTATAGCCTTCTGAACCGAATCCAGTAATTTTCCCTATGCATATATCTGATATTACAGATTTATGTCTAAACTCTTCTCTAGAGTATACATTTGATAAATGAACCTCTATGGTTTTTAAGTTAGTTGACAAAATTGCATCCCTTATTCCAATTCCATAATGTGTCAATGCTCCTGGATTAATTATTAAATAATCAATTTTATCATAAGCCTGTTGTATTCGATCGATTATAAATCCTTCATGATTAGATTGAAAAAATTCTATCTCCATTTTACATTTTTTTCCAAATAATTCAATTTCATTATTTATCATTTCTAAAGTTTTACTTCCATATATCTCAGGTTCTCTCTTACCTAAAAAATTTAAATTTGGTCCATTTATTATTAAAATTTTCATATTTTTTTATCCTTTTTAATATCTTCAACAATATCGATAAAAGATTTTATATCATCAAATTCTTTATATACAGATGCAAACCTAACATATGCAACTTCATCTAAATCCTTTAATTTCTCTAGTACAATCTCCCCTAATTCTTGTGTTGTTATCTCATTTTTTAAAGTGTTTTGTATTATTTTCTCCACATCAGCAATAAATTTCTCTAAATCATCTCTACTTATATTTCTTTTATTAGTTGCTCTTTCTAACCCTCTAAGTAGTTTTTCTTTATTAAATTTTTCTCTACTTTTATTTTTTTTCACAACATAAATTGGATTTTCTTCTATTCTTTCATATGTTGTGAATCTTCTTTCACAACTATTACACTCTCTTCTTCTTTTTATTGAGTTATTTTCTGAAAATGCTCTACTATCTATTACTTTTGTGTCTTCACTATTACAAAATGGACATCTCATACTCTCTCCCTATAAAGCTTCCTCTTTGTCTATACACTCTAATATTTCTTTTGCATTTTCACAATTTAAAAGCTTCTCTCTAAAATTTTCATCTCTTATTAACCTTGAAATTCTTGCCAGTACTTTTAAATAAATTTGACTATCTTTAAATGGTGATGCAAATACAAAAAATATTTTTACTTTTTCTTGATCTAAAGATTTAAAATCTACTCCTTCTCTACTTATTCCAAAAGCTATTGTTAAACTTTGAGCAGCATCAGTTTTTGCATGTGGTATTGCTACTCCCTTCCCTATTCCTGTACTTCCTAAATTTTCCCTTTCTAAAAGAGCTTTATAAATAACATCTTTTTTTTCTATTTTTTCTGACTTACCTATTAAAGCTGATAATTCTTTTAAAGCTTCATCTTTATTTTTTGCTTTTAGATTAAGTAATATTAGTTCTTCTGACATATAATCAGTTATTTTAACTATGTTTAACATGAGTAACCTCCAAATAAATGTTTCTTTAGATTTAATTTCGTATCTAAATGATAGTTTATATATTTTTCATAAAGAGTAATGGCATCAACTAAAATATCTAATTTTATTTCCATTTGATATATCAATACCCTCTCCTCTATATTTGACAACACTTCAAACAACTCTTTTTTTAAAGGGATAACTTTAGAATCTCCTAAATCTGTTATTACAGATTCAGATATATTAAAATATTTTTCTCCTGATATATCAATTCTGTAACCTTCATTTTTTATAATCCAATTCAGCATTTTTAAAATCATAAGAAAATTTTTATTTGTATCATTTTTTATAATAAAATACAAAGCTTTTTCTATTCGTTGAAAAAACTCTTTTTTCCTCTCTCCTGGCAAGACTAACTCATTAATAATAGAAAGAATATAAGATGTTATTTCTAATTTTTCTATATCTTTTTTTAAATCATAAAAAAAATCTATCGAATCTATTGTATTAAGTATAAAATTATCACCTTTTTTATAAAATGTAAAATTTGATAGAGTCAATAAATCTACCGAACTCTGGTCTCTTTTTTTACTTTTTCTAATTCCCTTAACTAAAAGATCAATTTTTCCAAAACTTTCAGAAAAAATAGTTATTATTCTATCTCCTTCTCCAAAATCTACCTTTTTTATTATCAATCCTTTAGTTTTTATAAATTTCATTTTTTCAGTTCCTTTCTTTTAAGGTCACTATTAACTTTTGTATCTTTTAAGTCTAAGTCGGCTACTTTACTTTCTTTTTCAAATATCTCCATTTTTATAGGAAGTAAATAACCATCAACTTTTTTATATTCTTTTATTTTTATTTTATAATTATCTTTATATTTTAATTCTTTCACTTTTTTCAAATAATAGTTATCTATAAATTTTTTATCATTTTGATCTTTATTTTTCAAATCTTTTATAATTGATAAAAAATTACTCACATCTTCACTATTATTTTGTGAGACCTCATCAAATAAAGGAATATAAACTAAGGACTTACCATTTTCATATTGAAAAATTTCTCCTTTATTTACATTTGGTGCAACCACTTCTTTTCTAAGATAGTCTGGAGAAATATATTCTATTTTATACTCTTTTTCTTTTTTATCTCCATTTAAGTACACAGTTTCTTTAACTGTTGAATAAATATCTTTTATATCTGAAATTCTTTTAGACGATGCTAAAATTGATGTTCCTATTACTAAAAAAAGAAATATTTTTTTTATCATCTATCCACCTCTGTGAGAACTATAATTTCGTTCATATCCGTTATATTAAATGGTAATTTAACTAAATATTCCACATTATCCTCATATTTTTTTCTTACTTCACATATCTCTCCAATATAAAGATCCTTTGGATAAATATCACTAATCCCTGAAGTATAAACTTTATCCCCTACTTTCAATTGAGCTTCATGAAAAGAAACTGGTTCAAATATTAATTCATCACTTCTATTTCCTTTCACAATTCCAACTGTATTTTCTCCTGCATTTGCACTAACTACAGAGTCTTGAAATGTTATCATTTGAACTACAGAATAATTTTTAAATACCTTTTCTACTTTACCTATTAGTGATTCATTATATAGAACTGGCATATTTTTTTTTATACCCTCAATTTCACCTATATTTATAGCAAAACTTTCAAACATCTCTCTAGTTTGTTGAAAACTAATCTTACCTACTTTAAATTTAAATTTGAAACGATCTTTCATATCTAATAGCTCTCTCAAACGATCATTTTCTTCCAATAATCTTTGATTTTTTTGCTCAACTAAAGATTTTTCAGCTATTGTATATTTTAGTTTGTTATTTTCATTTATTAACTCTTTATAATTTATAACACTTTCTGTACTTTCCTTTGCTTTTTTCCCTAAAAAATAAATTTTAGATTGAAGAGGTAGTAAAACCTCTTCAATTCCAGTCATTGTGTAGTTAAATACATCCTTCGCAAAAAAAGCTACAACCATTAAAATTATAAAAATATATAATATATTTAGTACCTTACCTTTTTTCTTTCCTATCTTCATCTTTAACCTTTTACAATTTCAACTAATATTTTTGATAGATTTACTAAATCTTTTATCTCAATATACTCCTCTAAAGTATGAACCTTAGTCATTCCTACAGCTAGGTTTACACTAGGAACCCCTTTACTATTGTAGATATTAGTATCACTTCCTCCACCAGATGATGCTGTTTCACTTTCTATTCCTACTTTTTCACAAGCTATTTTTACAATCTTTACGACATCCTCTTTATCATCTAATGAAAATCCTGGATATTCAACCTGAACATTATTTTCTAATTTAGCTCCAAATTCATCACATGTTTTTTCAAATATTTCAAATGTCTCTGCTAATAAATTTTCTAATTTATCATTTGAAAGACTTCTTGCCTCATAATCTAATTCAACTGATGGCATAACAATATTAGTCGCTTGACCTCCATTTACAACTCCTATATTAGATGTTGTCTCTGCATCTATTCTTCCTAGCTTTATCTTTGTTATTGCATGAGCAGCAACTGTTAAAGCATTTATTCCACTTTCAGGAGATATTCCTGCATGAGCTGGTTTTCCTATTATAGTTATTTTTCCTCTTGCTGCTGATGGAGCTTTTGTAATTATTTTTCCTGGTTTTCCACTTGAATCAAGAATGAATCCATAATCTACGCCATAGTTTTCAATATCAAATGATTTTGAACCTAATAATCCAATTTCCTCTCCCATAGAAAATACCACTATAATTTCTGGATGCTCTAGATTATTTTCTTTTATAACTCTTAACATCTCTATAATAGATGCAATTCCACCTTTGTCGTCTCCACCTAATATAGATGTTCCATCTGATTTTATAATCCCATTTTCTATTACAGGAACTATTTTTTCACATGGTACTACAGTATCCATGTGTGCACTAAATAGATATTTCTTCTTTCCAGAAGCTTTTAAAACTCCAATTATATTTCCACAGTTTCCACCGTTAACCTCTCCTGCGTTGTCCTCTTTTACTTCTAACCCTAACTCTTTAAGAACTTTTAATAAATAATCTCCCATAGCTCTCTCATTTTTTGAAGGAGATGAAATCTTTACCATATCTAAAAAATTTTCTACTAATCTAGTTTCTTTTATCATTTGCCCTCCCACAGGTCATTTATTTTTAATATTCTTCCCTAGATTATATTACATTGTCATTCCTTTGTAAAGAGTTAAAGGTAACAAAAATAACAGTAGTTAGGTACTACTGTTATTTTTTTCTGTTATTTTTATTTGATTTTAATTTTTTTTAGCGTAATATTTTGTGTGTAGTATTCTATGAGCTTCTGAACTTAAAGGCTGTTCTAAATATTTTTCATACAATGATTGAATGTATGGATTTTCATGTGATTTTCTAAACGTTTTTCCATTATCTATACTTTGTAATCCTTCAGCTCTTTTGACTACTTTTTCAAAATTTCCATGATGGTAAGGTTGTCCCCCTCCTCCTACGCATCCTCCTTTGCAAGCCATTATTTCAATTGCATGGAAGAACTCTTCTCCAGATTTAACTTTATCTAATATATCTCTCGCTGCTGATAAACCATTAGCTATTCCTATTTTTACAAGCGTATCGCCAACTTTTACTTCACTTATTTTTATTCCTTCCATACCTCTCATAGATTTAAAATCTACTTCTTCAAGAGTTTCATTTGTCATCCATTCATAGAGAGTTCTCGTTGCAGCTTCAATTACTCCACCTGTTCTACCAAAAATTACTGCTGCTCCAGTTGAGTATCCCAAAGGATTGTCAAACTCTGATTCTTCCATTTTATTCAGATCTATATTTGATTGCTTTAAAAGATGAGCTAACTCTCTTGTTGATATAGAATAATCAACATCTGGAACTCCATCAGTAAAAAATTCAGGTCTTGATGACTCATATTTTTTTGCCAAACAAGGCATTATTGATACATTTATTATCTCATCTCTTTTTATACCCCTTGCTGGTCCCCATATATTTTTAAGTACTGCTCCAAACATTTGTTGAGGTGACTTAGCTGAAGACGGGATATCAAGCATCTCAGGATAATGATGTTCTATAAAATTAACCCATGCAGGACAACATGATGTTAATATTGGTAACTTGACATTTTTATCTCCATTTAAATATTTCTCTAATCTTTGTTTAAATTCAGCAGCCTCTTCCATTATAGTTAAATCAGCTGCATAATCTGTGTCAAAAACATCATCAAATCCTAATTTTTTTAATGCTGAAACTAATTTTCCAGTAACATCTGTTCCTGGTTCAAACCCGAACTCTTCACCTATAGCAACTCTAACTGCAGGAGCAACTTGAACTGTTACTCTTTTTCTCGGATTTGCTATATCTTTTATAAGTTCCCAAGTATAATCTTTTTCATAAAGAGCTCCTACTGGACAAACTGCAACGCATTGCCCACAGAATGTACAATTTGTTTTATCCAAATCTGATTCAAAAGCTGTGGATACAACTGATTTAAATCCCCTATTAATAGCTGATAAAACTTGACATTTTTGAATGTTATTACACATATTTTCACATCTTCTACACATTATACATTTATCTAAATCTCTAACTATAGAGGGAGAAACCTCTCTTCTATACTCGAATATTTTACCTTTAAATCTTATATCTCTAATTCCAAATTCCATTGCTAATGTCTGTAAATCACATTTTCCATTCTTTGCACATATTAGGCAGTCTGTTGGATGATTTGATAACATTAGTTCTAACACATTTCTTCTTTTTTCTAAAACTTCCATAGTATTTGTATTTATTATCATTCCAGGAGATACTGGAGTAGCACAAGCTGGCACTAAATTTTTTCGTCCCACTACCTCTACTACACATATTCTACATGATGCACAGTCATTTTTAAATCCAATTTCTGGAATATTCATGTAACATAAGCTAGGTATTCTTATTCCAGCTGTTTTAGCTGCTTCTAATATCGTTGTTCCTGCTAAAGCTTCGACCTCTTTACCATCTATTATAACAATAACATTTTTCATAAATTACCTCCACTAAGCTACATCAATTGCATTAAATTTACAAGCATTATAACATGCACCACATTTTATGCATCTAGTTTGATCTATCACATGTCTTTCTTTTACTTTTCCTTCTATACAAGCTACTGGACAAACTCTTGCACAAGCAGTACATCCAACACACTTATCATTTATTAAATATTTTCTTAATGCTTGACATTGACCTGCTCTACATTTCTTTTCATGTATATGCTCTAAATATTCATCTAAAAATTGATTTATTGTTGAAAGTACTGGATTTGGAGATGTTTGTCCTAATCCACAAAGAGATGTTGTTTTTATTGTTTGAGATAACTCTTTTAGTAATGCTATATCCTCTTCTTTACCCTCTCCTTTAGTTATTCTATCTAAAATTTCCCATAGTCTAGTATTTCCTATTCTACATGGTGCACATTTACCACAAGATTCATCAACTGTAAATTCCAAGTAAAATTTAGACACTGCTACCATGCAATCGTCTTCATCCATTACAATCATTCCACCTGATCCCATCATAGATCCTTTTGCTAAAAGAGTATCAAAATCAATTGGTGTATCTAAATCTTTTTCAGTTAAGCACCCTCCAGATGGTCCACCAGTCTGAACAGCTTTAAACTTCTTATTATTTTTTATTCCTCCACCAATCTCAAAAATAACCTCCCTTAAAGTTGTTCCCATAGGTACTTCAACTAATCCTACATTATTTATTTTTCCTGCTAAAGCAAATACTTTTGTTCCAGGGGAATTTTTTGTTCCAATACTTCTAAACCAATCTACTCCTTTTAGTATTATTTGAGCTATATTTGCTAATGTTTCAACATTATTAACTATTGTTGGTTTCCCCCAATATCCTGATTCAGCAGGATATGGTGGTTTTGTTGTTGGTTCTCCTCTTCCACCCTCCATAGAATGGATTAAGGCTGTTTCTTCACCGCAAACAAATGCTCCTGCTCCATATTTTATTTCAATATCAAATTTAAAATCTGTTCCAAATACATTTTCTCCTAGTATTTTATTTTTTCTAGCTGTTTCTATAGCTTTTCTTAATCTTTCTATAGCTAAAGGATATTCAGCTCTTATATATACCAATCCTTCTGTAGCTCCAATCGCATATCCAGCTATGATCATTCCTTCTATTACACTATGTGGATCTCCCTCTAAAATAGATCTGTCCATAAATGCTCCTGGATCTCCTTCGTCAGCATTACACACTATATACTTTTGATCTGATATATTTTTTGAGGCAAATTCCCATTTTAAACCTGTTGAATATCCTCCTCCACCTCTTCCTCTAAGACCAGAGTCTTTAATTATTTTAACAACATTTTCTGGTGTCATTGTAGTTAAAATCTTTTTTAAAGCTGCATATCCTTCTGCAGCCATATATTGTTCGATAGATTCTGGATCAATAGTTCCACAGTTTTTCAGTGCAATTCTTACCTGTTTTTTATAAAACTCCATATTTTCGCCTTCAAAAACTCTTTCTCCATTTTTAGGATCAATATATAAAAGTTCTATTATTCTTTTTTCACTAATTATGTCTTCAACTATAATTCTTTCTGCGTCTTCCGGTTTTACTTCAATGTAAAATGTATTCTCTGGCATTATTTTAACGATAGGTCCCTTTTCACAAAATCCAAAGCATCCTGTTTGAATAACTTCAACTTCATTTTCTAAGCTATGCTCTCTAATTGAATCTCTTAAATTTTTTACAATTTCTGCTCCTTTTGCAGACAAACAACCAGTACCACCACAAACAAGTATTTTCTTATTTTCTTTCATAATTAGCCTCCTAAAATACTTTTAATGTAACTTTAATCTTTATCCTACCGATTCTTTTCTATATTTCTCTAATATTTTTTTCATATCTTTTACTTGTTCTTTTCCATAAACATCTTTTCCAATTAACACTACTGGTGCTAATCCACAAGCTCCAACGCATCTCAGTGCATCTATAGAAAACAAACCATCCTCTGTAGTCTCTCCG
The DNA here is from genome assembly GCF_024506395.1 of Cetobacterium sp. NK01. NCBI lineage: Bacteria > Fusobacteriati > Fusobacteriota > Fusobacteriia > Fusobacteriales > Fusobacteriaceae > Cetobacterium > Cetobacterium sp. NK01. The sequence continues at coordinate 1,729,423 of NZ_JANIBO010000001.1, read as the reverse complement.
ACATCAATTCCTAAATAATTTTTTACACTATTTAAAACTTTTTCTGCTCCTCTAACATAGCAAGCTGTTCCCATACAAACTGATATTGGATGTTTCCCTTTTGGAGTCATAGAGAAAAAATGATAAAAACTAACTACACCATATACTTTAGCTATAGGAATATTCATCTCTTTTGCTATAAACTCTTGTATCTCTTGAGGAAGATATCCGAATATCTCTTGTCCTTTATGAAGAACTGATATTAAAGCTCCATTTTTTTCCCCAATTTCATCTATATACTTCTTTAACTCTTCAAACATCTCTTTTTTTAACTTATTATCACAAGCCATTTTTACCTCCTGTTTTACTTAAAAATCCCTTCAAAGAATTATTCTATTTTATTACTATATTTTTTTTAAAAAATCAATACTTAAGACAATTTTAATTTATTCAAATAAAAAAAACCTGTAGAAATAACTCTACAGGTTTAAACTATTATTTTGCTGCTTTGTAAGCGTTCTCTGATCCGAAAACTTCTTTAATTTTTTCTTTATAGTATGATTTCATCTCTTCTTTTGCAACACCTAAGTATTTTCTTGGGTCGAACTCTCCAGGTTGCTCAGCAAATACTCTTCTTACTCCTGCTGTAAATGCAAGTCTTCCATCTGTATCTACGTTTATTTTTGCAACACCTGATTTTGCTGCTCCCATTAACTCAGTGTTAGGGATTCCAATAGCGTCTTTTAATACTCCACCATATTTTTTGATCTCTTCAACGTATTTTTGAGGTACTGCTGATGATCCGTGTAATACGATTGGGAATCCTGGGATTCTTCTTTCGATTTCAGCTAATATTTCTAACTCTAACTTTGGATTTGTTCCAGGTTTGAATTTGTGAGCTCCATGTGAAGTTCCAATAGCGATAGCTAATGAATCTACTCCTGTTTTTGAAACAAACTCTTCTACTTCATCAGGATTAGTGAAGATACTGTGCTCAGCAACAACATCGTCCTCTACTCCAGCTAAAACTCCTAACTCAGCCTCTACTGTTACGTCAAATTTCTTTGCGTACTCAACAACTTCTTTTGTAATAGCAATATTCTCGTCAAAAGAATAGTGAGATCCATCAATCATTACTGATGAGAATCCTGCATCTATACAAGCTTTTACTGCTTCTAAGTTTGGTCCATGATCTAAGTGAAGTGCCACTGGAATATCTGATCCCATAGCTCTTGCTCTATCTACAGCTGCTTTAGCTAATAACGGAGTAACCTCTTTTGTCATATATTTTAATGCTCCTGTTGAACATTGTAATATAACTGGTGATCCCATCTCAGCACATGCTTCTACGATTGCTAACATTTGCTCCATGTTATTGAAGTTAAATGCTGGAACTGCATAATGCTCTTTATTAGCTTTAGCAAACATTTCTCTAGTATTTGATAATCCTAAATCTTTGTAATTATATGACATAATTTTCCTCCTGATATTTTATTCATCTATTAATATAACAAATTTTTGCACTAAAATCAATTTTTGAAACTATTAGTTTTTTATCTTTATTTGACTTAAAATATATCTAAAAAACCACTTTATTTTTCTTTTGCTTTTAAATATCTTAAAAACTTCTGGTATCAATTCAATTACATCTTCAATGATTTTTTGATATGAAGCCAAGCTTTTAGGCAATATATTTTGAGTATTAACTAACCACGACAGCAAAATCAGATTAATTATTCTTAAAAAACTTGAAGCAAAATTTAAAATTCCACCCTTTGTTACATATACATTGAATATTTTAAAAAGTACTTCACCCTCTTGATGATAATATATTTGAGCTAAAAATGTAGTTAAATATATAAATATAAGAAACTTTAATTTCTTTAAATGTTTATATAACTCTTTATTATATATAATATTCAAGAGTATTCCCACGCAAAGAAGAACCCCTAAAATTTTCATATCTTTAATAAATAAGTTCAAAACAAATAAAATTAAAAGACTACTTTTTAACAACAGTCATACCACCCATATATGGTACTAAAACTTCTGGTATTAAGAATGATCCATCCTCTTGCTGGTAATTTTCCATAATTGCTAGTAAAGTTCTTCCTACTGCTAATCCTGATCCATTTAATGTGTGACAGAACTCACTTTTCGAACTTCCTTCTGGTCTGTACTTTAATCCCATTCTTCTAGCTTGGAAATCTCCGCAATTTGAACAAGAAGATATCTCTCTAAATTTATTTTGTCCAGGTAACCAAACTTCTAAATCGTAAGTTTTAGCTGCTCCAAATCCCATATCTCCAGAACATAACTGAATAACTCTATATGGTAATCCTAATCTTTGAAGAATAGTTTCTGCATTAACTACCATTTTTTCTAACTCATCATAAGATGTTTCAGGAGTTGCTAATTTTACCATTTCAACCTTATTAAATTGGTGTTGTCTAATTAGACCTTTTAAATCTCTACCATAAGATCCTGCTTCTCTTCTAAAACAAGGTGAGTATGCTGTATAATATTTAGGTAAATCGCTTTCATTTAATATTTCTTGTCTATGGATATTTGTTAAAGTTATCTCAGATGTTGATATTAAAAACATATCATCTGTTGTTTTATACATATCTTCTTCAAATTTTGGAAGTTGCCCAGTACCTTCACAAATCTCTCTTCTTACAATAAATGGAGTTAAGTGTTCTGTGTAACCATGTTCTGTTGTGTGAGTATCTAGCATAAAGCTTATTAAAGCTCTTTCTAATCTAGCTGCTGCTCCTCTATAAACTGTAAATCTTGATCCTCCTAATTTAGCTCCTCTTTCAAAGTCTAAAATTTCTAGATTCTCTCCAATCTCCCAGTGTTCTTTTGGTTCAAATGTAAACTCTCTAGGTGTTCCCCATCTTCTTATTTCAACATTATCATCTTCATCTTTTCCTATTGGAGTACTTGAGTGATACATATTTGGTAATGTCATTTGAAAATAAGTTACCTTCTCCTCAACCTCTGCAAGCTTTGCATCTAATTCTTTTATTTGAGCTGAAACTTTTCCCATCTCTGCTATAATTTCAGAAGCATCTTCTCCAGCTTTTTTTCTTCTAGCTACTTCTGCAGACTCTGTATTTCTTTTATTTTTTAGCATTTCAACTTGGGATAAAATCTCTCTTCTCTCTGTATCTAATTTTACAAACTCTTGAAGATCAATGTTGCTTCCTCTGTTTACCAGCATTTCTTGTAACATATCAATGTTTTCACGAATAAATCTTAAATCTAGCATAGCTTTTCTCCTTCATAATTATTTATATATTTTAGATTTTATAACCTTTTTTTACTATATGTACATCCTTTATATCTACTCCAGCTAAAATTAAAAAAGAGTTTGGTGAAGTATTAACCAATTCTAAATTTATAGTATCTTCAACTCTTGAAAAATCTTTAACTCTTTCCCCTAAATTTCTTTCAGATATTTTTCCTTTTTTTTCTTTTCTTTCAATTATCTCTTCTTGCTTAAAAAGATTTTCTAATATATCTATATTCTCTTTAGAACCTGTTATTTCAAATAAAGCATTTGTATATACATCTACAATACTTTTTTTATCTTCAACTATTTCTACTTTAGTTACCTTAAACCCTGGAACTGCAGCAGAATTCATTTTCTCCATTACCTCTTCATTACTCATTGCTTCTGATAATTCTATATCCATTAGTTCATTAAAAGCTTCTGTCCCCAAAGATACTGGATTACCCAAAGATATTTTTGGTCTTGGATGAAATCCTTGAGTATATTTCATTGGTATATGAGCTTTTTTTAATAATCTATCTGCAAATCTAAGCATGTCTAAATGAGAAATAAATCTCATTTCACCGTACTTATCAAACGTTATTCTTTTTTTCATTAAACTACCTCATTTTTTTATTTTAATATATTGTATCATGTTACACCTTTAAATTAAATACCTTTCTTCAAAAAAATAAAAAATCTAAAGTCGAATTAATTCTCTTTAGATTTTTTTCTTTTATTTCTTTATTAAAGCTTTTTTTCTAACTCTTTTACTCTTTTTAATAATTCTGGTAATTTTTTTTGAGCGGCTTTAACTTTCAAATCATCTTTTAAATTCATTAATGGATGACCTGCTAAAATTTGATTGTCATCAACATTTCCAATAATTCCAGATTTAGCTCCAACCATTACATTACTTCCTATTTTAATATGTCCTGCAACTCCAACTTGTCCACCTAGTGTTGTATTATCCCCTACTTCTGTACTTCCAGCTATTCCTACCTGAGATATTATTAGACAATTTTGTCCTATTATATCATTATGTGCTATTTGAACCAAGTTATCTATTTTTGTATATTTCTTTATTAACGTATTTCCTATTGTTCCTCTATCAATAGTTGTATTTGCACCTATTTCAACAAAATCCTCAAGAATTACAGCACCTATTTGATCTATTTTTGTATTATTTCCATTTATTTTAACAAAACCAAATCCATCAGATCCTATAACTGCTCCCGGTTGAATAACACAACCTTCACCTATTTTACAGAATTCTCTGATTGTAACATTAGAATAGATAATTGTATTATCTCCTATCTCTACTCCTTCACAAATTGTTGTGTTTGGATATATTATTACATTTTTTCCTATTTTTGTATTATGACCAACATAAGTATTTATTCCAATTGTTGATTCTTTCCCTATTGTTGCGGAATCTTCAATCAACTTCTCCATTTTCTTCAATTTTCTTTTAAAAAATGATAAAAGTTTAGGCATTAAAACTCTTGGATTATCTTTTACTATTAAATAAGTCTTTCCATTTTCTGGTAACTCCACCCCAAAAGGTACAATTACAACACTTGCCTTTGTTTCATCTAATTTTTTTAAAAATTTCTCATCTGATGCAAAAGTTACTTCTCCTTCTTCAGCTTGAAAAAAGGGAGATAACCCTGTAATGTTTACCTTGGCATCTCCCTTTATCTCACATTCAAGAAGGGTTATTAACTTATCTATTTTATAAGTCATTTTATCCCTCTCTTTATATTAATTAGTTTACCTTTTTACTTTTTTCCATTACGTTTAATACTTTTGGTGTTATATTTTCTCCACCAAATTTAATTGCTCCTTGCTCAAGAACATAATCATATTTTTCAGATCTTGCTACATTTTGAATAGATATATTTATTAATCTATCAATCTCTTGCATTTTTTTAGCCTCTTCATTTGAAAGTTTAGCTTGAGATTCTCTCACAGATTTTTGGAAAGCTGTTACTTTCTCTTCAAAAGCTTTTTTCTCAGCTTCATTTACATCTTTACCTTTTCCTTGTAATTCAACCTGAAGTTTTTGTAGTTCAATCTCTTTCTTTTGTAAAGTAGCTTCTAAATTTTGCTTTTCTTTTGTTAAAGTATCTCTAATAACTTTTGTTTGTGAATACTTTGCAAAAAGCTCCTGACTATTTACATACCCTACTTTTAGAGCGAACGCAGATGTTGATACTGCTGCTAACATTGCTAACATTGCTATTTTTTTCATTATAAATCCTCCATATGTATATATTTATTAGAATGATTGTCCCATATTAAAGTAGAATTTCATTCCACTCTCTTCTGAATTTCCTACTGGCCATCCAAAATCAAATCTTAAAGGCCCTACTGGTGTATTAACTCTTAATCCAACCCCAACTGTTGTTCCTATATCATCTGGGAATTTGGCATCTCTTTTTTCATTTAAATATCCAGGATCTTCTCCTTGGTAATCCCAAGCTCTTCCTATATCTGAGAATAAAACAAATCCTAAAACATCATTTATTTGAGTTCTATTTTCTATTGTTGCTGTTATCTTTTGTGTTCCTTGATAATATCCACCATCATATCCTCTAAGAGTGCTTCCTCCACCTACCCAGAATCTTTGAGATTCTGGAGTCGTTGTAGTCATTACTCCTCCTACAGCTCTATATGCAAATGTATTATTTTTAAAGAAACCTCTGTGATATTTTCTTAATTCTAAAGTTGTATTAGCAAAAGTTCCAGAATCAATTGTATCAGCATATCCTACTTCAACTTGATACTTTCCATACCATCCTGATGTAGGATTCCAGTAACTATTTCTAGTATCATATGTTATTGATGGATAGATACTGAATAATCCATAACTTCTCTTATCTCCCCATTTATCAAGAAGATTTTCACCATCAAAATTAGTATAATTAGCTAGTTCAGATTTATCAGCTTTTTCTGTTATATATTCAGCTTTAGTTCCTAATCCTAATCTTAAGTTCTTCGTCAAACCTTTACCTATATTTATTTTTGCTCCATAAGTATCAGTTTCATTAAATAGTACGCTATCGCTATTTTCATATTCGTTTTTATATAAACTCCATCCCCAAGATATTCTATCAGTTCCTTTTATCCAAGGATCGGAAAAGTTAATTGAGAAACTTGTATAGTTTTCATCTGATTTTTCAAATGTTACTCCAAGCTCTTGTCCTTTACCTTTCCAGTTCATATCTTTTACTGATAACATTCCTAACAATCCAATTTCCGATCCATAAGATACTGCTCCTTGTAAAGTAGCTGTTCTTTCCTCTTCAAGTAAAAGTACTAAATCTACCCCTTGGTTTTCCCCTGGTGCAGGCTTTGTCTCATACTTTACATTTTTAAAGTATCCTGTTCTCATTAAGTTAGATACAGTTTCATTGTAATCATTTATATTGAATACTTCTCCTGGTTGAATTTCGATCTCTCTTTCTACAACATAATCTCTAGTTTTCAGTAAATTATCTGTAGCTTTTCTTCTTTGACCTTTTTGTTTTGTTACCATTTTTGTAAAGTTAACTTTATCTACTGTTCCTTCATTTATTACAATCTCTAAATCATTTGCTCCAGTTAAATCTATATCTTGAATTTCAGCTAAAACATATCCATCTTCATTATATTTTTTTAATATTTTATCTCTTGCATCTCTTAGGTTATTCAAATTTAATACTTTTCCAGGCTCTATGTTAATCAAACTTTTCAATTCTTCAGTTGTATATTTTGTATTTCCAGTTATTTGGACACCATTTATAATTGGATTTTCAATAACCGAATAAACTACTACTAATCCTTCAGGATATTGGTACACATCAGGAATTACTTCTCTATACATTCCTGTTTCTAAAAGTTCTCTCTGACCTTTTATTATTTTATTTTTTGAGAAATATCCTCCAGCTTTAATAGGAATTCTTTTAGCCACTTCATTTACAGGAACATTAACGCTTCCTATGATTTCTAAACTTGAAACCACTAATGATGTATCTACTCTTTCTCTTTCTGAAGCAGGAAGTATTCCTTGCTTTTCTAATAATTCTTTAGTATCTTTTTTCTCTTTTACATCTACTACTAATTTTATTCCCCCATCATATACTTGAGGATAAATAGCTAATTCGTCTATATAATCACTTTTCTTTATGTTGTTATAGTCTCTCAATAATCCCTCTGTTGAGAATATTTGACCTTTTTTTAAACTCATTTTTTGTATTAAAACATCTTGAGGTATTTCATTTAAATTTTTAAACTCTACCCCTTTTACTAAATATTCTCCCTCTGCTCCAAATGAAACTATTGAAGCTAATAGTGATATTATTCCGATTAGGTGCTTTTTCATCCCAAATTGCCCTCCAATTATTTTTTATTAGAAAAAATATCTTTTATACTATTATATTTTTTTTCAAACTTAAAATCAATATAATAATTTAATTTTCCTTTTTTCTTTTTCTCAATCATATTTGCATCATTTAATTTTGCAGCTCCAATTCCATAAGACCATCCTGATTTATATCGCCGCTCTATTTTAAAATCAAGCTGATTTACTGAGTTTGAAAACTCGTTACTTTGGCTTTCACTATCAGTTCCTCCTATATCATACTTACTACCATCAATTATTCCTAGCTTTAATATCCAAAAATATTTATCTTTATAAATTGGATTCTCAGCCTCTAAGTAAGCTCCAAATCCAAATACATTAGGATCTTGTACTTTAGGATTATCAGAATTAGCTAAAACTTCTTGATTAAATACATCTGAAACTATTCTAAATTTAGATATATGAAATACATTTTGTATTGTCCTTGAGATTGGTCTTAATAATGTACTTGAAATCTGGCTGTCTATAAGAGTCTTAAATAGCAATGCTACCATACTCTTGTCTCCACCTTCCCCTGATTCATCAAAAAGATTTTTTAAACTGCTACTTTCACTTCCTTGACTAGTTACTATATTTAATCTTAAACTATTTAGCTCTCCTTGTAAAGATATTTCTATATTTCCATTAGCTGTTAATGCTGATACATCAAATATTAAATTTGGATTAAAATCTGAAATTAAGCCATTTTTTTTATCTGCAAGTAATAATGCTCTTGTAACTGTAAAATCTTCACTTCCCAATACAAAACTTCCCTTTTGTATTTCTAACTCTCCTACAATTCCTATTTTCTCATTTTTACCAACAACATTAAACCTTCCCAATATAAGACCCTTTACATCTTGGGCAAAAGTAGAAACATCTGGTATATTTATATTTATACCATCTTTAATCATAACTCCAATATCAAACTCAGGAGTTTCATTTAACACTCCCTTTATTTCAAAATCTTCTCCTAACTTTTTGCTTTCACCAATTATGGCTCTTGTTTTATCTATTATAAAATTTAAAATTGTTAAAATCAAGCCTTTATCTTCTTTTAAAATTCCAACAATTTCTCCGTTATTAATGATTACATTACCAGAAATCTTATTTTCTGAATAAACTAAATTAGTTGAAAGATCTATTTTAAAGTAATCCTTAAGTTGATATATCATATTTTTTAAAGTTATATTAAAAGCATAATCTAAATTTTTATAAAACTCATCGTCAGCCTTTATTTCTTCAATAGTTGGGAGTTTTAAATAACCTCGTCCTTTTATATCTCCATCATTTAATTTACCTTCTAATGAATTAATTGTTAATCTCTCATTATCAACTTTTAAAACCATATTTAATCCTTTTAAATTTAATAATACTTTTGGTAAATCTGCATTAAAATTTATTAAATCAATATATCCTGAATTTTCTTTTAAATTGCTTGAAAGCTGAATATCGATATTAGCTGTTCCTTCAATATTTCTTATATTATCTTTTGATAAAATAGCGTTTAAAAAACTCAAATCTATATTTTTAGAAAATATGTTAAATTTATAGTTTTTAGATAAAATATCATACTCACCTTCTCCTTTTATCATATTTTTTTCATAATATGCTAAAAGTTCTTCGATTTTTATTTTTCTTTTATCTCCAACTAGGTTTAAAGATATCTTATCAAAATCAAATCCTTTAATTTCATATTCACCATCAAAAAGTTTTAAACTATACTGAGGATCTTCTAAATCTCCGTTTACTTCGCTTTCGATTCCTATACTTCCACTCATATCTCTAACGTTAAGTATTCCTTGAAGATCCTTTAAATATAGTGATTGATTTGGAACTCTGAAATCAATAGTTTTTTCTATTAAATTTACGTTTCCACTAGAAAATAATATTCTTTTCCCTTCTAGATTAATTATATCTAATTCATCAATACTTAAAGTATTTTCTTGAGAATTTTTAATATAAGTTATACTAGAAGTTAAATTAGGCATTATATCTCCATTTAAATAAACTCTATCTATATTTATTCCAGCTCTAACTTCAATTTCTCCATCTAAAATATTACCTACAACTCTTGATAAAACTCTATATTTTAAAGCTTTAAAGTCATAATATTTTGCTAAATTTTCCTCTAATATATTTAATGTAAACTGTCCACTTTTATCTTTTAAATTATATTCCCCTGCTGCTACACTTTGATTTATTTTAAAATTATTTGTTGAAATAGTGTTGTCTTTATAATTAATTTCTCCATTTAAAAATATCAGTTCTTTATTTGGCATTTCTAAAAAAGCTTCTTTTACATTAGCATTAATGTTGTAATTATCAAAACCTCCAGCTATTTCTCCTTGAACATTATCTAATATTAAAACAACACTGCTTTTTTCAAATTCACTACTTTTTAAGCCGTTTATCTTATATGATAAATCTATATTTTTATTTAAGATATCAACTTCACCGTTAACTTTAAATAAAGCATTTCTAACATCTGATATCATAAATTTTCCATTATCATAAGTGGCATCTATTTTTATTCCTTGAATTTTAAATTTTTTATATCTTCCTTCTCTTAATTCTCCTTGAACATTTACTTGTATTCCCTTATCATTTACAACTGATATATTTGCATAAGAATCTAAATATAAATCTTCATTTTTCAACTTAAAGTCTTTTACAACTCCTCTTAAAATAAATTTTTCTTTTTCTCCTGCAACTTCTCCTATAAAATCTAAATCTGTGTCTAAATTTAAATTGCTAAATAAACTTTTTTCTTTTAAATCTCTCGTATGAATTTTAAACTGGTATTTTAAATTTTCTTTATTTAAATCTCCTGTTATTTGTAAAACTTTTTGTCCATCTTTATTAACCATTGATATTTCATCAAAATTTATTATTTTGTCTTTTTCGTGTGCTTGTAAAAAGAAATCGTAATCTCCTAAAAGATTACTACCTTGAAGGTCAATTAATTCTAGTGTTTGAGTTTTTAAGTTATAACTTAAAACTAACTTTTTTTCCTGGTATAAATTTAATATTTCAGCTTTTTTGTCATATTCACCTTGAAGTTTAATAAAATTTGAATTTACATTAAATTTCAAGTTTTCTCCAGTTAAATCCAAATCTGCTTTGTATGTTAAATCTCTCTTATATTCTAATCCAGGAACTAATATATTCAACTTATTTCCTGCTAATGTTAAAATTCCATTTTCAAATACTACTTTTCCATTTACATTATTTATATTAACTCCTGATGCTTCAAATGGATATCCATTGTAATCAATTTCAGCTTTAAATCCTTTTTCTTTTTCGTAAGAAAGAGAAACATCTACATTTTTAAACTTTAAATTATCTAGAGGTAAATTTAAATCTCCTAATAATTTATAACTTTTTATAACTTTATATGATATATCTTTGAATTTAAAATCTACTTTGACACCTGTCTTCTCCGAATAAAAAACGTCAAATGTTCCTGGATTTTTTTCTAAATCATACTTGAAATTAACATTTATTTTATCTTTTTTAAAATCTATTATTCCATTTACATTTTCTACTTTATTACTTAACCCATCATATATAACAGTTCCATTTTTTAGCTCAGCTTCCCCTGTTAATCCACTTGTTGCTATTGTCAAATTCATATTAAATAAACCTTTAGCACCACTTATATCTTTATCATCATAGCCGTATTGAATAAGTTCTGGATTTACTTGAATATTTTTTAAAATTATATTCATATTTAAAGGTTCATTTAAATTATTTAATCTATATTCATAAATTTCTTTTTTATTATTCCCTTTAAACTCTAAATCTATTCCAGTTTTTTTATTAAAAGAAACATAACCATTAACATTATCTAATTCTTGCTTTATCTCTCTAGAATAAGTTGTGTCTCTAAATAACAAATGAGCATTTTTCACTGTTATTATATCTATTGGCACTGCTGTTCCTGCTTTAGATGGTGAATTCTCTTTTTTATCACTGCTAGAAAAAGCATCTACAATATTTACACTTTCTCCTTTTCTTTCTATGTGAACCCATGGATTTTGAACATTTATTTCCTTTAATCTGAAATTTTTAAGTGACTCCTTAGAGTAAGTTATAACTACCCTTGGAGCTTTTACAATTGTATCATCCCCCTTAGATAACACAACATCAGTTATATCAATTTCACCAAACTTTGGAAATTTAATTTCTTGAGAAGATATTGTTGGACCTATTGTTATTTTCAATATAAATTCTACTACTTTTGGTAAGTTATATTTTATTAACAATCCTCCACTCAAAAAAATAAAAATGGGAAGACATATGATTATTAATTTTTTGTATTTTTCAAAAATTTTCATATCTCTCCCCTCCCTAATTAGTATATTTATAATGGTTTTTTTAAAGCCACTCCTGCTCTTCTTGGGTATTTTTTATCTGTTGATTTTTCTTTTAAAATTTCAACAACTAATCTTTCATCACCATAAGTCGGTAACTTATATCTGTGTATTTTTACAATTTTTGCACCTAAAGTTTCTAATGCATTTGTTGCTTCTCCCTCTTCCTCTGTCCCGGCCATTTTTTGAGCTAAAAAATAACCATCAACTTTTATAAAAGGTATCATATACTCTAAAATAACATTTAATTTATTAACTCCTCTACAAAGACCTATATCAAAACTCTCTCTATTAGAATCATTTATATAATCTTCTGCTCTAGAATTAATTACAGTTACATTTTCTAAATTTAATAACTCTTTTACATTTTGTAAAAATACTGTCTTCTTTCCAACAGAATCCATCAAAACAAATTCCATATCTGGATTAAAAATAGCTAATACCATCCCTGGAAATCCTGCTCCTGTTCCTATATCAATAGCTTTTTTACCTTTTTTCTCATCTATTAAATTTTGCAAAAGAAGAGAATCTAAGAAATGCTTTTCTATTGCATCTTTTGTATCTCTAATAGCTGTTAAATTTGTATGAGAATTGTATTCTACTAAATATTCTAAATATTTAACTAGATTATCTATCTTTTTATCAGTATATTCTAAACCTATCTTTTTTATTCCTTCAACTAAATACTCTTTCATCTATTTATTACCTCTCATTTTTAGATACATTAATAGAACCTGAATATCTGCAGGAGAAACTCCTGAAATTCTAGAAGCTTGACCTATATTATAAGGTCTCACCTGCTTCAATTTGTCTTTTGCTTCTTTTGGCATATTCTCTAAAGAATCGTAATCCATATCTTCAGGAAGCTTTTTATTTTCTAATCCTTTATGTTTCTCTATCATTTTTAATGACTTTTGAATATATCCTGAATATTTTACTTGGACTTCAACTTGATATTCTGTATCTTCATCATAAGATCCTAAATCAAATTTCTCTATCAATTCTGAAATATACTTTATATCTGAATAGCTTACTTCAGGTCTTCTTAATAACTCTATTAATGTTATTCCAGATTTTACCTCTGGTTCATTAGCCTTAATTAAAACTTCATTAACTCTAGGATTACTACTTCCAACATGTTGTTTCTCCAATTTTTCTATTATTTCAGCCACATCTTTTTCTTTTTTTTGAACTCTTGCATATTCTTCTTCAGAAACTAAACCAATATCATATCCTATTTTAGATAATCTTAAATCTGCATTATCCTCTCTTAAAACTAATCTATACTCACTTCTTGCAGTAAACATTCTATATGGCTCATTTGTTCCTTTTGAAACTAAATCATCTATTAATGTTCCAATGTAAGAGTCTGCTCTATCTAATATTACTGGCTCTTGACCAAATACTTTTCTTGTAGCATTTATTCCTGCCATAAGCCCTTGAGATCCTGCTTCTTCATAACCCGATGTTCCATTTATTTGCCCTGCTAAAAATAGATTTTCTATTTTTTTAGTTTCTAAACTATATTTTATCTCTTCAGGAATAATATAGTCATACTCAATAGCATAAGCATATCTCATTATTTTTGCATTCTCTAAACCTTCTATACCTTTTAACATTTCATATTGAACATCTGTCGGTAATGATGATGAGAATCCACTAATATAAACCTCATTAGTATCATATCCCTCTTTCTCTAAGAAAAGGTGATGTCTGTCTTTATCAGGATATCTAAAAACTTTATCTTCAATTGAAGGACAATATCTAGGCCCTGTTCCTTGAATAGTTCCATTAAATAATGGAGATCTATCTTTATTTGAAATTATAGTGTCATGAACCTCTTTATTTGTAAACACCATGTGACATGGTATTTGTTTTCTTGATAGTACTTCATTTGCTGTTGTTCTGCTTGAGAATTTTAAGATTCCTTCATCTCCTGGCTGAACCTCTACTTTTGAATAATCTATTGTTCTCGCATCTATTCTTGGGGGTGTTCCTGTTTTAAATCTTCCTAGTTTTAGTCCTAATGTTTCTAATGATACAGGTAACTCTTCTGAAGATAACTCTCCCATTCTTCCACCTTGGAATTGCTTTTCTCCAATATGAATTAAACCTCTCATGAATGTTCCAGTCGCTATTACTACAGCTTTTGCTCTATATTCCACGCCCTCTTTAGTCTTAATCCCAACAACTTTACTATTTTCAACAATAATCTCTGTTACCATTCCTTGTATAACATCTAAATTATCTGTATTTTCAAGAGTTTTTTTCATCTCTTTGCTATAATTAACTTTATCTGCCTGAGCTCTTAAAGATCTCACCGCTGGACCTTTTTTAGTATTTAACACTCTAATTTGAATAAATGTTTTATCTATATTTCTTCCCATTTCTCCACCTAAAGCATCAATCTCCTTTACTAAATGAGATTTAGCTGGTCCTCCAAGAGATGGATTACATGACATGTATCCTATATTGTCTAATAATATTGTAAAGATGGCTGTTTTAGCCCCCATTCTTGCTGCAGCTAAAGCAGCTTCACATCCTGCATGTCCCGCCCCTACAACTATAACATCAAAATTTTGCATTTTTACTCCTCTCTATTACTTTAAATTCTTTAATTCTGCAGCTGTTTTAGCATCTGTAATTACAAGAAGAATATCTCCCTGCTCTATAACAGTATCCGCTGACAAATTGGGAATAAAATTTCTATTTCCTTTTTTTATTCCTACTATGTTTACATTATACCTTTTTCTTATATCTAATTCTATAAGAGTTTTATTCCAAAATATTTCAGGCGATTTTATTTCTGCTAACAAAAAATCTTTAGAGAATCTAAAATGCTCTATCATATTTGGATCCATTGCAGCCATTGCAGCCCTTTTTCCCATATATTCTTCTGGATAAACAACTTGATTAGCACCTATTTTTTCTAAAACTTTACCGTGTCTTCTTGAAACTGCTTTTACAATTATCTTTTTTACACCTAACTCTTTTAAATTTAATGTTACCATTATGCTTGGTTCTATTGCTCCTATACAAACAAATGCAACATCAAATCCTTCTAATCCAATATTATTAAGTTCTTTATCATCTGTTGCGTCTGCTACCACTGCATTTTCAACTATTCCACTATTTACTGCTTCTTGTATTATATCTTCAGATTCATCAATTGCCAATACTTCCTCATTAGCTTTATATAAAGTCTCTGCAACACTTGAACCAAATCTTCCCATTCCTATTACTACATATTGTTTCATAAATTCCCTCCATTAATTATCCTACTAAAATATTTTCTTTTGGATATCTTAAGTTTTGTTTAACTTTCTTTTCCCCTAAAGCTAAAGCAAATGTCATAGGACCTAATCTTCCTATAAACATAGTAATTATTATAAGTATTTTCGACATCGCACTTAAATCTGCTGTTATCCCCATAGATAATCCAACAGTAGCAAAAGCGGATATAACTTCAAATGTTACCTTTTCAAAACTCATATTTTCTATAGTCATTACAGCCATGATTACTATAGATACATATATAATAGATATTATCAATATTGCTAATGCTCTATTTAGTATATCCCAACTTATTCTTCTATTAAAAACATTTATATTTTCTTTACCTTGTACAACTCCTACAACATAAAAAATAATTACTCCTATTGTTGTTGTTTTTATTCCACCCCCTGTAGATCCTGGAGATGCTCCAATAAACATTAAGATACAAAACATAAATATTGTTGCTGGATTTAAAGATCCCATTGGAACGGTATTAAAGCCAGCAGTTCTTGTAGTTACACTCTGAAAGAAAGAAGCTAATACCTTATCAAACCAACTTAAATTACCAATTGTTGAAGGGTTTTTATACTCCAATAAAAAGAATAAAATCATTCCAACAAATGTTAAAAACATTGAAACTAGAATAGCAACTTTTGAAGTTAATGTAAATCTTTTTACATCCCTTCTAACTGCTACTAAAACTGAATTTATTACTGAAAATCCTATTCCTCCTAATATTATTAAATAGGCTACTGTCATATTCATTAATATACTTCCTGGATAACTTTCTAAATTATTAGAAAATAATGCAAATCCAGCATTACAAAAAGCTGAAATTGAATGAAATATACCAAAATATAAGGCTTTAGAAAACTCAAAAATTTTCAAAAATTCCAATGTTAAAAAAAATGCTCCTATTCCTTCTATCAACATTACAATAATTACTATTTTTTTTATAAACTCTACAACTTCGCCGCTATTTTCAGCGTTTCTTTCTTCTTTTATTAATTCTCGATCTTTATAACCTATTTTCTTTCCAATTAGTAAAAAAAATAATGATGAAAAAGTCATTACTCCTAGTCCACCTAATTGTATAAAAATCAATAAAATTATTTGACCTTGAAAAGATAAAACTTTACTTATATCTATAACTGATAATCCAGTAACACATATCGCAGATGTAATTGTGAAAACTGCTGTTAAAAAACTTATCTCTTGGCCATCTTGAAGAGAAAACGGCAAATATAACAATATTGAACCTAAAATTATTGCTGTAAAAAATCCTAATATCAATTTTCTTGAAAAAGATAATCTATCTATAGGGCTTAAAAGTTTCCTTATCATTTATTTCCTCCTATGAAAAAATGCTTTTGAAATTATACATTATTTTTTTCATTTTTTCAAGTTCACTAAATAGTTAACAAGGATAGAACTAATAAAATTCTATCCTTGCTTTAACTATTATAATTTTTATTTATATGAAGTATAATTAGGATTTACACCTTTTTTTAAAAGAATAGGAATTAGATCATTGTATCCTAATTTTTTTATTTTTAAATACACTTCTCCTAAGATATTTTCTCCATATATATTTTTTTCTTTTGAGTTATATTCACCCTTTAATAATTCTTTTATAACTTCTCTTGAATTTGCATAATATATTGGATAGTTTCCTTTATCATCTTTTAACAAATATTGTGTATTATCTATTTTCAATAATTCTTTTAATATTTCTTCATTTTCTATATTTACTGCCCAAAATATTGGATACCATTTACTTGAGTCCAATATTTTTAAGTTAGCACCATTATTTATTAATTTTATTGCTAACTCCTGTGGTCTTGTTTTTATATAAAAATTTAAAAGAAGCTCTCCGTCACCTGTAAAAACATTTATATCTGCCTTATCATTTAAAAGCATTTGCAAAGACTCCATACTATTTACATAAAAAATAGGTGGTCTTGAAGAAGTTAATGTGTTAACTCCTATATTTTGCCTTGCAGGTAAATTTTTAGTTATATTTGCACCATTAGATAATAAAGCAGCTATAACTTGTAGAGAATCCTCTTTTAAGGCTAAACTTAAAAGAGTATCTCCACTTTTTAATTGTTGATCTATGTTAAAACCATTTTTTATTGCTCTATTTAAAATATATACATTATCTACAACTACTGCTGCTATAACTTCATCTTCTATATATTTTTTCCTATTAAAACTACTACAACCTACAAAAAGAAGTAACAGCATAATTACAAACAACAATTTCTTCATAGATATACCTCTTTAAATATTATTTAGAGTTTTTTCTTCTGTCGCCTTCTTTTAAGAATTTCTTTCTTATTCTAATATTAGTTGGCGTAATCTCTACTAACTCATCATCTGCTATATAATCAAGAGCTTGCTCTAAAGTATATCTTCTAGGTGTAGCTAGTTTTATTGCATCATCACTTCCTGATGCTCTCATGTTAGTTAATTTCTTAGCTTTACATACGTTTACAACTAAATCGTTATCTCTGTTATGTTCTCCTACGATCATTCCTTCATAAACAGCTACTCCTGGATCAGTAAATAATACTCCTCTATCTTGTAATCCACCTAAAGCATAAGCTACAGTTGTTCCTTGCTCTAAAGAAATTAAAACTCCTTTAGCTCTTGTTGGAATTGGACCTTTATATAATTCAAAATCATAGAATGAATGATTTAAGATTCCTGTTCCTTTTGTATCTGTTAAGAATTCATTTCTAAATCCAATTAATCCTCTTGCAGGTACTTTGAACTCTAATCTTGTATATCCATCAGTTCCAGGAGTCATTGTTATCATTTCTCCTTTTCTGATACCCATTTTTTCAATTACAACACCTACGAACGCATCATCAACGTCAACCATTGCTAATTCGATTGGTTCATATTTTTCTCCATCAATATCTTTTAATAAAACTCTTGGTTTAGAAACTTGAATTTCAAATCCTTCTCTTCTCATATTCTCTAAAAGTATTGAAAGTTGAAGTTCTCCTCTTCCTTTTACTACGAAAGCATCTGGACTTTCTGTTGCTTCTACTCTCATACTAACGTTTGTTTGAAGCTCTTTTTGAAGTCTATCCCAAATATTTCTAGATGTTACAAATTTACCTTCTTTTCCAGCAAATGGAGAATCATTTACCATGAATGTCATTGCTAAAGTTGGCTCATCTATATCAATTACTGGTAAAGCAATTGGCTCATTGAAATCAGCAATTGTCTCTCCGATATCAATGTTATCTAAACCTGCAACTGAGATTATATCTCCAGAGAAAGCTTCTTGAATTTCAACTCTTTTTAGACCTTCATATCCATAAAGAACTGAAACCTTTCCTCTAATTTGCTTTCCATCTCTTTTTATTAACATAACATCTTGATTTCTTTTTAATGTACCATTGTAAAGTCTTCCAACAGCTAGTTTTCCAACATAGTTATCATACTCAATGTTTGTTATTAAAAATTGCGTAGGTTTGTTGTTGTCTCCCTCTGCATCTTCAACATGCTCTATTATTGTTTCGAATAAAGGTTGCATATTGTCGCTATTATCGTTTAACTCTTTTTTAGCAAAACCAGCTTTTCCTGAAGCATATACAACTGGGAACTCTAGTTGTAATTCGTTAGCATTAAGTTCGATAAATAGATCGTAAACCATATATAAAACCTCTTCAGGTCTTGCATTTGGTCTATCTACTTTATTTACTACAACTATTGGTCTGTGTCCTTGCTCTAAAGCTTTCTTTAATACGTATTTTGTTTGTGGCATTGGCCCCTCAAACGCATCTACTAGTAAAACAACACAATCAACCATTTTCATAATTCTCTGAACTTCTCCACCGAAGTCCGCGTGTCCTGGAGTATCTATAATATTAATTTTACAATCTCCATATCTTACTGAAGCATTTTTAGAGAATATTGTTATTCCTCTTTCTTTTTCAATATCGTTAGAGTCCATTACTCTCTCAGCAACTTTTTCAAGTTCGTGAGCTCCGAAAACTCCAGATTGTCTTAATAAACAGTCAACCAAAGTTGTTTTTCCATGGTCAACGTGTGCAATAATTGCAATGTTTTTAATCTTCATATTTCTTCCTCTCTATAATTAATAATATTTGTAACCTTTTAATAATCCTTTTGTAACCTCACCTAAGCCTATAAAATTATTCTTAGAATAAACTCTATATTTTCCTTCATTTATTCTTTTTTTACATCTTTGACCATTAACAAAAAGTTTTAAATCATTTTCATCTTCAATATCTACTTTAGGAAATTTAAAATAATCCTCTATTGAAACTAAGAAAGAAAAATCATTCTCTGATACCATTTTTTCAATAGTTTCTAATGTGAATGCTCTTGCTAAATCCTCTTCTCCAACTCTAGTTCTTCTTAAACCAGTCATTGTTGCAAAAGTTCCTAATTTCTCACCTAAATCATAAATTAGACTTCTTATATATGTACCTTTTGAAACTGTACAATCAATCTTAGCCTTTACTCCATCAAAAGATATAGTTTCTAGATTTTTTATACTAACATCTCTAGCTTTTCTCTCAATCTCTACACCTTCTCTTGCTAACTCATAAAGCTTCTTTCCATCCACTTTTATAGCAGAATACATTGGTGGTATTTGCTTTATATCTCCTTTAAATGTTTCTAATGTTTCTTCAAAATTTTCATAAGAAATATTAAACTCTTCTACTTTAGCTAAAACTTTCCCCTCTATATCATAGGTATCTGTTTTAAAACCAAGTTCTAAATCTGCAACATACTCTTTTTCATATCCTTCTATATCCTGTGCTAATTTTGTAGCTTTCCCTACACAAATAACTAGAATTCCAGTTGCTAAAGGATCTAAAGTTCCTGTATGTCCTATTCTTCTTTCTTTCAAATTTCTTCTTAAAACCCTTATAACATCAAAGGAAGTTATACCGATAGGTTTATCTATAACTATTATTCCTTCCAATCTTTTCTCCTTTAAATTAGTTCAAATGACATTATATCATACACTATACTTTTTTTAAACATTTATTTTTATTTCCCTGTGATCTTATAGTTATTACTTGGACTCCATAACAAATACTCTGTTACTCCCAAATCATTCATCGCTTTAATTTGTTCTCTTATTTCCTTTTCATTATAAGGGATATATCCTTTTACCCATTTTGCAGTAAAGGCTTGTATCCAAGGTCTTATTGTTGCCGGCGCCTCCACATTCTCATTTCTATTTATAGAATCTTTAACTGAGTGATAAATTGTTTTATAAGGTTGCGCATCTGGGACAGATATTCCATAAGCTCCATTTCCATAGTGACTTGGATACATCATTGGAGAGATATAATCTACAACTTGAGTTACCGTCTCCCAATGTTGACCTAATCCCATATCATCACTAAATGTTCCAACTTGTCCATACACATCCGCACTTGTATATACTCCTAAAGCATTTAATCTCTGTCTTGCATATTTCAAATACTTCTGTATCGTTTCCGGTTTAGATTCATTTTTTGTATTTCTATAATTTAATTTTGCATCTAATTTCCCTCCGTTTGAAGCTGGAAATCTAACATAATCAAACTGTATTTCATTAAATCCAGCTTTAGCTGCTTCTTCTGCCACTGCTAAATTATATTCCCAAAGATTTCTATCGTGTGCAGAAACCCATATTATTCCATCACTATTTGTGTATGGTTTTCCTGTATCTTTTGATGTTATTACTTTATCTGGATTTGCTTTTGCATAAGTAGGATCTTTAAAAGAAACAATTCTAGCTATTGTATAAATATTATTCTCCTTCATTTTTTTCATAAATTCACCTATATTTTTTATAGGATAATTTTTCGAAACTGGTATTCCAAATTTTTTAGGAGCTTCCATTTCAAAAGATAAAACACCATTATCATCTTTTACATCAATTACAAAGGCATTTATCTCTGTTGTATTAGCTAAATTTATAAGTCTCTCCATCTTTTTTGTGCTTCCTATAGTATAAATATTTAGATATACACCTTTTACATCCACTCTAGGATTATTTGGAAAATTATTTACAGGATAATTTGTTGTAAAATCCAAATTTTTCCAAGTAGAAGGTAAAATTTCATTTAAAGTATTTGCTAAATCAACCTTTGTTATCCAACCACTTCTATTTTTCAAATCTTTTTTGTAAGATATTTTTAAAACTTCTTTTTTCTTACCATTAAGATCTAACTCTTTGGCTTCTAAAACTTCTATTTTAGTTCCCCTTCTTAAAGTATCAACTTTATTCTTTTGAGTTTCATCTTTATAAACAAATAAAGTCTGATTTTTTATATATTTAAAATTTTTAGTAACTACTTCTTTTTCTAATGACTTCTCTGTTTTTTCTACTTTTAAACTTTTTGTGCTATTTTCATCTAAAACTTCTGTTTTTTCTATTTTAACTTCTTCTATAGGCAAATCTTTTTTTTTTAATTCTGTAATTTCTTTAGTTTTATTCAAAGATAAAACATCCACCTTTATTTCATCGCTCACCATTTCTGAAGTTTGCTGTTTGTCATTAAAAACGAATCTTTTCATTCCACAAGAAATTGTAAAAATAAAAATTGTTAATAATATTAAAAATCTAAAAAATTTCTTCTTGTCTTTTACTCTCACGTTATCCTCCACTTTTATATTTATTCGTTATATTTTAACAATTTTATTTAAAAAAATCTACTAAATAATCCTTTTAATAAAAGTTATAAAATGTTAATATTTAAATATATTTTACATCTATAGCGAGGAGGATTATTAATGAAAAAAAGAATATTGTTATTTACTCTAATGTTTTTTACTCTACAACTTTTGGTTTTTAGTAACAGTACCACAGATTTAAAAGTATCTGAAAATTTAATTTCAGGAACTTTTGACAATGGTTTACAATATTATATATTTAAAAATAAAAAACCTGAAAATAGAGCTTCTTTGAACCTTGTAGTGAAAGCTGGTTCTCTTTATGAGGAGGAGGATCAACAAGGATTAGCACATTTTTTAGAGCACATGGCTTTTAATGGTACTACTAAATATAAAAAAAATGAACTTATTAAATATCTTCAATCATTAGGACTTAGTTTTGGTGGAGATTTAAATGCTTACACTAGTTTTTCTGAAACTGTTTATAAACTTCAAGTTCCAACTTCTAAAAAAGATTTAGA
The DNA here is from genome assembly GCF_024506395.1 of Cetobacterium sp. NK01. Classification (NCBI taxonomy): domain Bacteria; kingdom Fusobacteriati; phylum Fusobacteriota; class Fusobacteriia; order Fusobacteriales; family Fusobacteriaceae; genus Cetobacterium; species Cetobacterium sp. NK01. Next base: position 1,706,953 of record NZ_JANIBO010000001.1, on the reverse strand, counting down.
AACTGGTTTTGACGTTCTTAAAGAATGGGCTTCAGAAGTAACTTTAGATTCAAAAGATGTTGAAAATGAAAAAAATATAATTATTGAAGAATGGAGATTAAGACAAGGTATTTCTCAAAGAGTTGGTGATTTGCAAAAGAAAATTCTATATGGTGACTCTTGGTATTCTAAAAGATTTCCCATTGGTTTTCCTGAAACTATAAAAAATGCAACTTCTAAAAGATTGAGAGATTATTATGAAAAATGGTATCAACCTGAAAACATGGCTGTTGTTGCTGTTGGAGACTTTAATGTAGATGAGGTTAAGCAACTTATTACCAATAATTTCTCTCAATTAAAAAATAAAACAAAGGTTGTCGATGAACATTTTTCTATCGCTCTTCCTAAAGAAGACTCTGTAACTATTTTTACTGATCCTGAATTAACTACTACTAACTTTAATATAATGTGGAAAGAACCTATAATATCTATAAATACTGAAGATTCTTTCAAGAAAAATTTAGAAAAAATATTACTTAACTCTATTTTAAATACAAGATTTTCTATTTTATCTAAAGACAAAGACTCTCCATTTATTTATTCATCAATCTATAATTTTCCTCTTAATAAAGATACTGGAATTTACGCTGTTTCATCTTTAATAAAAGACAACAATATAAATCAATCTATAACTTATATAATTGATAATCTTAAAGATATTTCTATAAATGGTATTTCTAAAACTGAGCTAGAAAACGAAAAAATAAATTTATTAAACAATCTTAAAACTATTCTTAATAATAAAGAAAGTATTAAAAACGATACTTTCATGGATTCTATCATAGATTATATTTTGAATAATAACGTTTTTATGGAACCTGATACTGAGTACATATTAACTAACAAAATTATAGAAAATATAGATACTAATGATCTAAAAGGCATTGCACAATCTATTCTTTCTTCAAATTATGATGTTTTATTGACATCAAGAGAGAATATGAAAGAAACCCTTCCTAAAGAAAAAGATATTAAAGACCTTATAGATTTACTTTTATCTCAAAATACAACATCCATTAAATTAAATTCTTTTAATACTAAGTTAGTTGATTTAAAGTTAGTTCCTGGTACCTCTAAAATTCTTTCTGTTGAAAAAGATTATACTAAGCTTCTTCTTTCTAATGGAATAGAAGTTTTATATAAAAAAACTACTTTTGATAAAGATAAAATAACATTTAAATTAACAAAACTACAAGGAAATTCAAGTTTAAATTACTCACAATATATAAATTCACTTTTTTTACCAGAAATTCTTTCTAGTTCTGGAGTTGGAGATATCGACTATTCCTCTCTTGAATTATACTTTAAGGGTAAAAATTTTAGTGTTGAACCATTTATTGATGATTATACTCAAGGATTCTTAATTTCTACAAATAAAGAAAACTTGTCTGAAGCTTTAAAGTATTTTAGAACACTTATTTCAGACCCTAAATTTGATGAAAATATTATTGAATCAAATTTAAAAACAAATAGAGAGTTGATTAAAAATAGAGATTTTTCTCCTAGAGCTTTATTAAAAAAAGAATATTTAGAAACTCTTAATAATAATCACCCTCGAAAAAAACCTTTAACTCTTGAGGATCTATCATATATTAACCAAAATGAACTCAATAATACTTTTAATAATTTATTCACTAATTTTAAAGATTATAAATTAACTATCGTTGGTTCTATTGATGAAAAAACTTTGCTAAAAGATTTAGATTATTATTTCGCTAATCTGCCTACTAATGAAAATTCACAAAGTTATAAACCTTTAGATGTCTCTTATCCAAATACTTATATAAAAAAGGTTGTTACTAAAGGAGTTGATAAAAAAGCAACAGTTATTTTAACCTTCCCTTATATTGGAGATTTCTCTATAGAAAATAGAGTTATGTATGGAGCTTTATCAAATCTTCTAAATATACTTTTAATAGAAGATGTTAGAGAAAAAATTGGTGGAGTTTACTCTATCTCCTCTTCTTCAAATCTTGAAAAATTAAATTTTGGAGAAAATTATCTTCAAATTGCTTTTAATACTGATACTAAGAGAGTTGACGAAGTAATCTCTAAAGTTAAACAAACTATAAAAAACATACAAGACGGAAATTTTCCAGAAAATAAAATTTTAGATATACAAAAAAATTACGAACTTAATTTTGAGATAGCTTTAAAAACTAATAACTTTTGGGATAACTTCTTAGATAAAAAAAATTTAATATCAGACTATGAATTTTATACTCCTATGAGGTATAATAAGATTGTAGATTATAATTCTATAAGAAGCTTTTCTAATAGAGTACTTAATATAAACAACTGTGTAGAAGTTATACTTCTGCCAGAAAAGGAGGAGTAAATGCCACACTTAAAATTTAGAGGTATTGATAAAAAAGTTTTAATTGAAAATAGTAAAGAACTAATTGATGAACTTACTTCAATTATCAAATGCGACAGAACTTGGTTCACTATTGAACACACTGAAACTGAATATATTTTTGATGGAGCTATTGTTCCTGGATATACTTTTGTAGATGTAGCTTGGTTCGATAGAGGTCAGGAAACAAAAGATATTGTTGCTGATTTCATTACAAAGTTTTGTAAAAAATTGACAAACAATAACGACACTACAGTTATCTTCTATCCCCTTGAAGGTTCTAACTATTACGATAATGGAGAGCATTTTTAAATTTTATGAAATCTAATATCGCTCTGATAGGCTTTATGGGAAGTGGAAAAACTACTATTGGTAGAATTTTAGCTAAAAGTTTAGATATGAAATTCATAGATATTGATCGTTGTATATCTATCCGGGAAAAAAAAACTATTCCTGAAATATTTGAAGAGCATGGTGAAAAATATTTTAGAGATTTAGAGAGATCTATTATCGAAGAGGAATCTAGAGATAACAACATAGTCATTTCTACAGGTGGTGGAGCTATTATAGATAATGTAAATATTAAAAATTTAAAATCCACTTCTTTTGTAGTGTACCTAGATTGTGATATAAATACTATTTATGAAAGAGTTAAAAGAAGTAAAACAAGACCGCTTCTTAATAATTCCGAAGATGTTTTTAAAACTATCCAAGATTTGTATGAAAAAAGACAAACTCTTTATAAAATCTCTTCTGATTTTTCTATTAAGATAGATTTAAATACAAATATTTACGATAGTGTTGAAAAAATAAAAAATGCTTATATATTAAGCTAAGGGGGTTTTCTATGAACAATTTATATGGTAAAACTGTTTTTATCACTGGAGCAACAAAAGGTATTGGAAGAAGTTGTGCATTGGCGTATGCTGAAAAGGGAGCTAACCTTATCTTAACAGCTAGAAGTTCTGATTTATTAGATTCTTTAAAAGAGGAAGTGGTTAGAAAATACGGTGTTAGAGTTTATACTTTAGTTATTGATGTTCGTAACAGTAAAGATGTTGAAACTAAAGTTAATCTTTTACCTGAATCATTTAAAAAAATTGATATTCTTATTAACAATGCTGGTTTGGCTTTAGGTTTAGATAAAGTTTACCTAGCTTCTCCTAGTGATATCGACACTGTTATTGACACGAATATAAAAGGAATGCTTTACATTACTAGCGCCATTGTTCCTCTAATGTTAAAAAATAATTCTGGACACATTGTCAATATTGGATCAATTGCTGGAGATACCGCTTATGCTGGAGGAGCAATTTATTGTGCCTCTAAAGCAGCTGTTAAAACTTTTTCAGATGGACTTAGAATTGATTTAGTTGATACAAACATAAAGGTTACAAATATAAAACCAGGTTTGGTTGAAACTGAATTTAGTAAAGTTAGATTCAAAGGAGATATTGAAAAAGCAAATAATACTTATAAGGGAATTGACGCCTTAACACCTGATGATGTTGCTAATGTTATCATTTACGCAACTGGTTTACCTGAAAATATTCAGCTGACAGAGATTGCTATGACACCTAATCATCAAGCTGACGGAAGAACTGTTCATAGAGAAAATTAAAAAATTAAGGAGTAGAAAATTCTACTCCTTTTTCATTACTCATTCATATATAATTTTTTGTATATTAGAGGTAAAAATAGAGCTCCTGATAAGAAATTTCCTATTGTCACAGCTAAAAAATGTATTGCCATTTCACTTGGTGTGTATACTGATGACATCAATATTTTTCCTATACTTACATAATACATATTTGCAACAACGTGCTGAAAACCACCTAATATAAATAACATAATAGGAAACCATATTGCTAATATTTTTCCTGCTAAATCCTTTGCAGCTAAAGCAAACCAAACTCCAATTGCAACTAACACATTACATAAAAATCCACTAGCTACAGCTTCTACAAATGTAAGATGAACCTTGTGTTCTGCTACTCCAACTACATATTTTGAAAATTCTGGCGATGAGTAATTACCAGCTAAATAAGATACATACGCTATAAATATTGATCCTAAAAAATTCCCTATCCAAACTGCACATAAATTTCTTGTATATGTTGTTTTTTCTACTTTTCCTTTTGTAAATGCTAATAATCCTAAACAATCACCTGTAAATAAAGATCCTCCGACTAATACAACTAACATTAGTCCTGTTGGGAAAACAGCAGCTCCTATAAATTTACCTGCTCCACCACCTACTGTGAAATTGGCAATTAAGTTTCCTAAAGCTGAAAGAGCTATATATACACCTCCCATAAAACCTAATAAAGTTGTTTTAGTAAACGAGTAATGCCCTTTATTTTCTCCTAAAAGAAGAACTTGCTCTGTTGTTTCTTTGTTTGTTAAATAAACCTTCACTCTTTCCCTCCTGATTTTTTTTCATACAGTTTCGAATTATACACCTATTATCCTTTTTTTTCAAGCTAATATTTAAAAAAAACTCAATCAAATATTGATTGAGTTCTATTTTAATATATTAAGTATATATAAACAAACTTTATAATTAATTTTTTATTACTTTTCCGATTAAGAAGGCAATAATTGCTGGAATTATCCATGCAAAACCTAATCCTGCTAATGGAATAAATGATAAATTAACTTTTAAAACTTCTAAAATGCTAACAATTAAAGTTACAATCGTAGGAAAAACAAAAGAATTTCTATTTTCAACTCCAAAAATATTTAAAATTATTAAAACAATTGTAACTGGGTAAAGAACTACTAATACTGGTACTGCTAAACTTATAATATAATCTAATCCCGCAACTGCTAGAACTGCTGAAAATAAACAAGTTATTGTAGCAACCATCTTATAAGAGACATTAGTTAACTTTGAAAACCAATCGCTTACCAAAGCCGTTAATCCCACTGAGGTTGTTAAACAAGCAGCAGCTACACAGATTCCAAAAGCAACTTTCCCTGAGTTTCCTAATGTTAACTCAGCCACCATTAAAGCTGTTTGAGCAGTTGATAAATTTTTTACACTACTTATTTGAGCTCCTAAATAAATTAAACTAAAGTATATTAATCCTAACCCAATAGCTGCAATAAATCCAGCACCTGTTAAGAATACTTTTTGTTCTTTTGAATCTGTTACTCCTTTTCCCTCTAATCCCTTAACTATTATTACTCCAAATAATACCGATGCTAATGCATCCATAGTTTGATACCCATTAATAAATCCATATGAAAATTGACTTCCTTCAACAATACTTTCTACTGGAGTCCCTATAGGATTAATAATTCCAAAGAATGTTATCAAAGCTAAAATTATTAAAATAATTGGAGTTAAGAACTTCCCTAATACATCTGTTACTTTTGATTCATTTAAAACTAAAAATAAAGTTACTCCAAAGAATATAATTGAAGTTAATATAGCTGTAATCTTTGGATCTAACCCTCCAATCAATGGTAAAACTCCCATTTCAAAAGTAGTTGATCCTGTCCTTGGAATAGCAAATAATGGCCCTATAACTAAGATTAATGTTGTTAAATAAACTGTGTTAAATTTTTTAGATACTTTACTTGAGAACTCCTCTAAACTTCCACCTTTTGTAAAAGCTAATATTCCTAATAAAGGTAACCCTACTCCTGTTATAAAAAATCCAATTCCAGCAACAAACCAACTTTGACCAACAGCAACTCCCAACGATGGTGGAAATAATAGATTTCCTGCTCCAAAAAACATAGAAAATAATGCCAACCCTAAAACTAAAATCTCTTTTCTTTTATTCATCTTTCCTCCCCTTGATTAAAATAAATATTATTAAAAAAGCAATCTGAAAATTAGATTGCTTTTATTTTGATAATTAATTTTAATTTTTGTAAATAATAACACTTTTTTTTTATTTTTTCAAGTTTTTAATTGCTTTTATTTTCATAGATTTTATAAGCTTCTAAAAAAGATTTTTTTAATTCTTCTCTTAATTTTTCAGGTTCTATTATATTTACTTCTTTTAAAAAAGATGCAAAATAAAATTTAGCATTTTCTAAAGTCATTTCAAATTGATAGATATTTTCATCTTTTTTTATAAACTTTGGTTTATAATTTGTAAAACTTTTCAGCATACTTTCTCCAACAGGTGTAAAAACAGCTTTAATCAATAACCTTTCACCTAAAAATGGATCAAAGTTTTTTCTCATATTTTCAATATATTTTTTATCTTTAGCTTGAATTTTTTCATTCAAAACTCCTAAGATTATAACATCTTTTAATTTTATACTTCTATAAATTTTATTTTCATCATCATAAGAAAAAATAAAATTTTCATCTCCTTGATCTTCTCTTTTTATAAAATAAGGTGATATTATAAGACTTTCTTCCATATACAACACTCTTATTTTAACTTTATTTTTTATGGCTTCTAAAACTACTTTATAGGTATCTTGAAATATGAAAATTTCTCTTTGATATTTAAATTGTGACGAATAAAGTTCAAACAATTCTCTAAAAAATTCTGCTTCTATATCTACATTATTTGCTTTTAATATATCATAATATATGCTTTTATTAGCTACATTCAAATCAAACTGTACAACTTTTTTTAAAGGTCTTCCTTGAGGTTCAATAAGTTTATCTATATCAAATTTTTTAGTATATTTAAATTTATCCAGAATAAAATTACATAATTTATTATTATTTATTCCAAATTCTTCTGAGTCTTTCTTTAAAAGTCTCCAAATATCTTCAGAAACTGTAACTCTTACCTTTTTCATTACTTAATTCCCCCATAAAATCAATTATTTATGAGTTCATTTTAGCATATCCTTTTAATTTTTGCTCATATTTTTCCAAGTAGACAGTACTTTCACTAACTAATGGAGCTATTGTCAAAATATTTATAACAGTCATTAGCCCCAACCCAAAATCTGCTAAAGACCAAACGAAGTAATTTTGTTCAACTCCTCCAATATAAACCATCCAAACTACTACTAATTGATAAATAATATTTATTTTAGAATTTTCAGTAATAAATTGTAAAGCATTTCTTCCATAAAAAGTTACACCAAGTATTGTACTAAAAGAGAAGAAAAATAATATTATAACTGTAAAAGGTATTCCTATCCATCCTATATGTCCTCTTAAAGCTTCTTGGAATAGTATCATTCCACTCATTCCTTCTAACGCATTCATATCTCCTAAAAGTACAACAAAAGCTGTTGCACTACATATTATTAATGTATCTACAAATACACTCAAAGATTGAATCATTCCTTGCTTTACAGGTTCATCTACATCTGCTAGTGCAGCTGCATAATTTCCATTTCCACTTCCAGCTTCATTTGAAAATAACCCTCTTCTAACTCCTTGCATAATAACTCCTCCTAAAGCACCACCTGCAATTTCGTTTACTCCAAATGCAGCTGAAAATATCTTTCCAAAAACAAATGGTATTTGAGTTATATTTGTTAATAGTACATAAACTACAACTGCTAAATACATGAATGCCATTATAGGTACAACTTTATTAAGTGCTTTTACAATTGTATCCTTTTTTCCTTTTATAAAAATTGTTGCACCAACTAGTATAGCTAAAATAATAGCTACCACTTTCGCGTTTATCTTATACGCACCCACTATTGATTCTGTAACTGAATTAGACATAACCTGAATTACACCTACATAACATACAATTGAAGCTAAAGCATAAACTATACCTAACCATTTATTTTTTAAACGATTTTTTATAATCCATGGAGTTCCACCTCTATAATTTCCTTTAACATCTTTTTCTCTATAAACAACTGCTAGAACCGATTCAATGAAAGAAGTTGATGCTCCTAACAGAGCTACTATCCACATCCAAAATAAAGCTCCTGGGCCTCCTATAGATATTGCAGCAACAACACCAGCAATATTTCCTGCTCCTACTCTACAAGCTGTTCCAAGATAAAAGGCTTCTAAAGAGCTTATTTTCTCCCCATCTATTCTCTCTCCTTTTAATGTTTTTATTATTTCTTTAAATAATCTAATTTGCATAAACTTAGTTTTATAACTTGCATACAAAGCCATTCCTATAAGCATAATAACAAGTACATTCTTTTCCCATAAAATTACGTTAGTTCCATTAATTACAGATCTTAAAATATCCATTTTTTCCTCCTTTTAAATCTAATTATTTTCTAACATAATCCTAACATTTATTTTTTTTGATTAGTAGATAACAATTTTTTTATTTTTTTGTTCGTATTTTTGGAAAGCTTTCCCCTTATTTATAAAGGGTTTTCTAATTTTAGAAGTAGTTTTTTTGTTCTGTGTACTTATTTTTAAGTACAAACATACTCTTTTTTCAATATTTTTTCTTGATTTTTTTCCTATTTTTTGATACAATTTTTCTAATTATTTAAACACACACATTTTTTTATTACAATAATACTAAAATTTTGGAGGTTATAATGAACAAAAAGAAAGAAATTTTAATTTTAGGTTTCGCTCTATTCTCTATGTTTTTTGGTGCTGGAAATCTATTATTTCCCCCATCAGTTGGAGTTGCCGTAGGAAAAGAGTGGTTTCAAGCTGGTCTAGGTTTTTTCCTAACTGGAATTGGATTACCTTTACTTGGTATATTAGCATTTACAAAGGTTGGGAGCTTAGATGAGTTTGCAAATAAAGTTTCAAATAAATTTAATACTATTTATTCAACTATATTAATATTGGTTATAGGTCCACTATTTGCTATTCCAAGAACAGGGTCAACTACTTTTGAAATGGGAGTTTTACCTTTATTCCCCAATTTTGATCCAACGACTCTTGCTATAATAACATCTGTTGTTTTCTTTGGAATAACTTTGTTTTTAGTTTTAAATGAATCTAGTATAACTGATATTTTAGGAAAATTCTTAACACCAATTATTCTTCTTATACTTTCTTTAATAACTATTTTAGGAATAACTAGTGATTTAGGAACTCCTGTTGATTCTATTGTAAAAGGTAATCCCTTTTCATATGGATTTGTTAGTGGATATCAAACAATGGATGCTTTAGCTTCTGTTTTATTTGGAGTTATTATTATCAGAGGACTTGAAGGAAAAGGTGTAACTGATACAAATGAACAAAAATCTTTCCTAAGTAATGCCGGTTTTATAGCTGCTATTGGTCTTGGATTTATTTATCTTAGCTTAATATATTTAGGAGCGCAAATTAGTAGTATAAAGGGTCTTACAACTGCTCAAACCACTTTAACTCTAGCTCAAATGACTTTAGGAAATGTTGGTAAAGTTGCTTTTGGAATCTGTGTTGCTGCTGCTTGTTTAACAACTTCTGTTGGATTAGTTGCTCTTGCTAGTGAATGGTTTTCAAAACTAACAAAAATTTCTTATAAAAAAATAGCTTTAGGTATCTGTATTTTTTCTACAATTCTTTCCGTTGCAGGATTAGATTATATTATAAGTTTATCTGTTCCAGTTTTAGTAATACTTTATCCTGTTACAATTGTTTTAATCTTACTAAATATACTTGGAATTAAAAATCATTTTACGTTTAAAGCCGTTGTTTCAATAACTTTAATTATAAGTATTGCTGAAACTTTGAAGATAAATTTAAGTTTTATTCCTTTAGCTGAATCTGGTTTCCCTTGGATTGTACCTGCTTTAATAACTTTTGTTATTACTTTATTTTTTAAGAAAGAAAAATTTTCTATAAAAAAGAATGCTTAATTTTCTATAAAATAAAAAAAGGATGTATCTCTAGAGATACATCCTTTCTTTATTACTTAAACATCAATTCTACTACTGAGAAAAATCCTATTGCCCACATTATAGGTTTTACATGAGATAATTTTCCATTGAATAAACATACTAATATATATGATATAAATCCAAAAGCTATTCCTATAGATATACTATAAGTTAGTGGCATTAAAATTATAATTAAAAAACACGGTATCGCAACTTCTATATTATGAAAATCTATATCTAACAAGTTTTTAAACATATAAACTCCTACTAATATAAGAGCTGGAGCTGTTGCGAAAGCAGGTACAATTCCTATTAATGGTGAAAAGAACAATGAAATTGCAAATAATGCTGCTGTTGTTAAAGCTGTTAATCCTGTTCTTCCTCCAACTGCTATTCCAGAAGCTGACTCAACAAAAGTTGTTGTTGTTGATGTTCCTAAAAGTGAACCTATTACTGTCGCTATTGCATCTGCTTCTAAAATCTTACTAACATTTTTTATTTTTCCTTTTTCATCTATCATCTCTGCTTCATGAGCACAAGCCATTATTGTTCCTAAAGAGTCAAACAAATCAACAAACATGAAAGAAAAAATTGAACCTAAAAATATTGGTTTAATTGCTCCAAGTATATCTAGTTTTAATGCTATTGGAGCTGGACTTGGAGGCATTGATATCAACTGTGATGGTAATTGAACTGCTCCAAATATTACTCCTAAAATTGTAGTTACTACTATCCCTATTAGAATTCCACCTTTTACTTTTCTCATCTCTAAGAATCCCATAATTGCAAATCCAACTAACCCTAAAACAACGTTTAAATTAAATTTTCCTAAAGCTACAACAGTGGCTGGATTACTTACAATCAGCCCCATTCCTTGCATTCCTATAAAAGCTATAAATAATCCTATTCCTGCTCCCACTGCTAATCTTATTTCTGCTGGAATAGCATCTATTATTTTTTCTCTTAGTCCTGAAAAAGTCAGTGCTAAAAATATTATTCCTGATATGAAAACTACTCCTAAAGCTTGCTCCCAAGTTGCTCCATTACCTAAAACTAATGTAAATGTAAAAAATGCGTTTAATCCCATTCCTGGAGCCATTGCTAGTGGTGCGTTTACCCAAAATGCTGTAATTGCTGTTCCTATTGCTGATGCTAAACATGTTACCGTTATTAGAGCACCCTTATCCATCCCAGTCATTGATAAAATAGAAGGATTTACAAAGATTATGTACGCCATTGTTAAGAATGTTGTAATCCCCGCTATTATCTCCTGCTTCACTGTTGTGCCATGTTCCTTTAATTGAAACAATTTTTCCATGTTTTCCTCCTGAATATATTTTAATATTTAATAATTAACAATTAAAATAAAAAAAGACCTGCAAAAAACAGGTCAAAAAACTTAATAACAATCTTAAGTTATGACCCATAGAAAGCTATTTAAGGTAGCTCGTAGAAACTCTCCGCCGTATTCGGAGTATATATGGTTCAAGTGAAATATATCTTTATCTAAATATTAAGGATTTATTCCAATTTTGTCAAGCATTATTTATTTTTGCTTTTTATCAAGAAAAAAACTATAATGTACTAAAATATTTTTTGGGAGGTTATATTATTTATGAAAAAATCTTTTGCTAGTGATAATTACAGTGGAGTTCATCACAAAATTTTAGAAAAAATTATAGAAGTTAATAGTGGTCACGTAGCTGCTTATGGAGCTGATGAAACTACTGAAGAAGCAATAAATTGCTTAAAAGAAATTTTTGGAGATGTTGAAGTATTTTTTGTTTTTAATGGTACTGGTGCTAATGTTCTATCTTTAGAAGGAATGAAAAAACGTGCTTCTGCTGTTATTTCTCCTGAAAGTGCTCATATAGTTCAAGACGAAACTGGAGCCCCCTCTAAGATAACTGGAATGCAACTTTTAACAGTTCCTAGTACAAATGGAAAACTTGATTTAGATCTCTCTAAAAAGTGGCTAACTTTCAAAAATAATTTTCATAAACCTAAAGCAGATATTATATCTATCAGTCAGACTACGGAATACGGAACTGTTTATACATTAGATGAAATAAAAGCTATTTCAGAATTTGCTAAAGAAAACGATATGTTACTTCATATGGATGGAGCTCGAATATCTAATGCCGCTGTTGCTTTAGGTTGCTCTTTTAAAGAAATGACTGGTGATTTAGGAGTTGATGTTTTATCTTTTGGTGGAACTAAAAATGGATTAATGTTTGGAGAAGCTCTAATATTTTTCAATAAAGATCTTGCTAAAGACTTTTCTTGGATTCGAAAACAAAATCTTCAACTATATTCTAAAATGAGATTTATGTCAGCTCAATTTATTCCTTACATCAAAGAAAACATCTGGTTTGAATGTGCTAAAAATGCTAATGATATTGCTCAGTATTTAAAAATAGAGCTCGAAAAAATTAATATTGTCGTTACAAAGGAAGTTTTAGCTAATGCTGTCTTTGCTATTTTACCACCTGCCATTATCCCTAAACTTCAAGAATATTTTCATTTTTACATTTGGAATGAAAATATTAGCGAGGTAAGACTTGTAACTTCCTTCGATAGTACAAAAGAGGATGTTGATAATTTTATTAAAAAAATAAAAGAATTACTAGGAAATTAATTAATTTTTATGATATAATTTATTTATAGTACATGAATTTTTCTTTTATTCTTTGTATGCTTTTTTTTAAAAATATTATTGATTTAATGAACTAAATGTGAAATAATATTACATATATTTCGCATTTAACTTGAAAGGAGATTTAACTATGGGATTATTTGATTTCTTTAAAAAGAAAAAAGAGGATGAATGGTTTAATATCTATTCACCATTAAACGGAAGAGTTATTCCTTTAAGCGAAATACCTGATGACGCTTTTTCTCAAAAAATGATTGGAGACGGGTGTGGAATTGACCCTGCTGAAGGTGCAATCTGTTCGCCTGTTGCTGGGGAAATTGATATTTTCGCTACTAACCACGCTGTTAGTTTTGAAGTTTCTAACGGACTTGAGTTAATTGTTCACTTTGGAATTGACACAGTAAAATTAAATGGAGAAGGATTCACTAGAATCGCTGAACCTGGATCAACTGTAGAGGTTAAAGATGAGCTTATTAAATATGATTTAGCTTATATTAAAGAACATGCTAAATCAACAAAAACTCCTGTTATTATTGCTAACATGGACCAAGTTGAAGCACTTGAAGTAGTTGCTTCTGGCGATGTTAAAATAGGAGACCTTTTAATGAGAGTTAAAATCAAAAAGTAGTTTTTTAAGAAGGTGCCTCTTTGCTATTAAGATAAAGATGGTGCCTTTCTTTATTAATAAAAAAGCATACACGGAATTTTAAGGAGGAAAAAATGAAAGTACTAGATTTAAATTTAGTTACTAACGAAGTGGCTAGACTTTGTATTGAAGCTAACTACTTTATCGGTAGCGATGTTTTAAACAAAATTAAAGAATGCCAAAAGACAGAAACTAGCGAATTGGGGAAAGTTATTTTAGGACAAATCATTGAAAACGATGAGATTGCTGCTAAAGATAATGTTCCTATGTGCCAAGATACAGGTCTTGTTGTTGTTTTCTTAGAAATTGGAACTGAAGTTAAAATTAACGGGGATATTTATGCAGCTATTAATGCTGGAGTGGCAAAAGGATATAAAGATGGATACCTAAGAAAATCAGTTATTAGACATCCACTTGATAGAGTTAATACTCAAGACAACACGCCTGCTGTTATTCATACAAAACTTGTTCCTGGATCAGATAAAGTAAAAATTATTGTTGCTCCTAAGGGTGGCGGTTCTGAAAATATGAGTACTTTAAAAATGTTTAAACCTGCAGATGGAGTCGAAGGAGTTAAACAATTTGTAGTTGATAGTATAAAAAATGCTGGTGGAAATCCTTGTCCTCCTATTGTCGTTGGAGTTGGTATTGGAGGTAACTTCGAAAGATGTGCCGAACTAGCAAAAGAAGCTCTTTTAAGAGAGATTGAAGATATTAATCCTGATCCTATTGCTGCAGCTCTAGAAGCTGAACTTTTAGATTTAATTAATAATACTAATGTTGGACCTCAAGGTCTTGGTGGAAAAACTACTGCACTTGCTGTTAAGGTTGAAACTCAAGCTTGTCACTTTGCATCTTTACCAGTTGCTGTTAACTTAAATTGCCATGCTGCTAGACATAAGGAGGTAACATTATGATTAAATTAACTACTCCATTAAGAGATGAAGATATAAAAAAATTAAAATCTGGAGATGCTGTTTCTATAACTGGTATAATTTATACTGCTAGAGATGCTGCTCATGCTAGATTAGTTAAACTTCTAGAAGAGGGTAAAGAGTTACCTTTTGATGTAAAAGGACAAATTATTTATTATGCTGGTCCTACTCCTGCTAAACCAGGTCAACCTATAGGAAGCTGTGGACCTACTACTAGTTATAGAATGGATTCTTATTCTCCTGCTATTTTAGATCAAGGTTTAAAAGGAATGATTGGTAAAGGAGCTAGAGATCAAAAAGTTAAAGACTCTATTGTTAAAAATGGAGCTGTTTATTTTGCTGCTGTTGGTGGTGCTGCAGCTTTAATAGCTAAATCTGTTAAAAGTAGTGAGATTATTGCTTATGAAGATTTAGGAGCTGAAGCAATTAGAAAACTTGAAGTTGTTGATTTTCCAGCTATCGTTATCAACGATTGTGAAGGAAATGATTTATATGAAATAGCTAGAAATAGCTCTAAATAAAATAAATTTAATTAAAGGGGTAATATATTATGTCTACAGTTTTTGAAAAATCTTTAGAATTGCATGAGACTCATTCAGGTAAAATTGAAGTTGTGTCAAAAGTTGCTGTTACAAACAAAGAGGAATTAAGTCTTGCTTACTCTCCAGGAGTTGCTGCTCCTTGTTTAGCTATAAAAGATGATGTAGAAAATGTTTATAAATACACATCAAAAGGGAATATGGTTGCTGTTGTAACTGATGGGTCTGCTGTATTAGGTCTAGGAAATATCGGACCTGAGGCTGCACTACCAGTTATGGAAGGAAAAGCAATTCTTTTCAAGCAATTTGCAGATGTTGATGCATTCCCAATATGTTTAGATACACAGGATACTGAGGAGATTATAAAAGCTGTTAAATTAATAGCTCCTGGTTTTGGTGGAATAAATCTAGAAGATATTTCTGCACCTAGATGCGTAGAAATTGAAACAAGATTAAAAAATGAACTTAACATCCCTGTTTTTCATGACGATCAGCATGGAACAGCTATAGTTGTTGTTGCTGCTCTTATAAATTCATTTAAGTTAGTTAACAAATCTTTTGAAACTGCTAAATTTGTTGTTAGTGGAGCTGGTGCTGCTGGAAGTTCAATCATTAAACTTCTTATTAAAATGGGAGCTAAAGATATTGTTGTAAACGATATTGATGGTATTATTAATAAAGACGATAAATCTAATTATAATTTCCTAAAATCAGAGATTGCTGATATTACAAATCCAGATAATATAAAAGGTGGGCTTAAGGAAGCTGTTTTAGATAGAGACGTATTTATAGGCGTTTCTGCTGCTAACATTCTTTCTACTGAAATGGTTAAATCTATGAACAAAGATGCTATCGTTTTTGCAATGGCTAATCCTAATCCTGAAATTATGCCTGAGGATGCTATTGCTGGTGGTGCAAAAATTGTAGGTACTGGTAGATCAGATTATCCTAATCAAGTTAATAATGTTCTAGCTTTCCCTGGAATTTTCAGAGGAGCTCTTGACGCTAAAGCTAAAAAAATAACTGAAGAGATGAAAATTGCTGCTGCAGTTGGAATTGCTAAACTAATTCCTGAGGAGGAGCTAACACCTGAATATGTTATTCCTAACGCTTTCGATCCAAGAGTAGCTACTGTTGTTGCTGAAGAAGTTAAAAGAATTGCTAAAGAACAAAATATTACAAGATAAAAAAAGGTAGCGTATGCTACCTTTTTTTATTCCTCTTCTTTGTTTTCTAAGCTATTTAACATTTTTTTATCCTCTTTCATTACTAAAAGTTGATCTATTTTAAAGTTGTCTACATCTACCACTTCAAAACTATACCCATCAAATTCTATATGTGCTCCTTTTTTAGGTATGCTTTTTAACATATACATCATAAATCCTGCTATTGTTTCATAACTATCCTCTTCTGGAAAAGATTCTATTTCTATTACTTTTTTTACATCTTCAATTGCTGTAACACCATCAATTAGCCAAGAACCATCTCCTCTTTTTATAATATACTCTTCTTGCATAGGATAAACTACATCTCCCATTAATGTTGATACAACATCGTTTAATGTTATAACTCCAACAACATGGGCATATTCATTTAAAATTACTGCAAAATCTTCTCTAGCTTCATTAAACCTATCTAACATTTCTGAAAGTGTTAATGTATTAGGAATTATAAGTATATTTCTATTTGTTATTTCTTTTATATTTTGAAGACCACTTGATTCTCCCTTTAAAATTCTAGGTAAAATATCTTTTGATCCTACATAACCATATATAGAATCTATATCACTTTCACAAACTAAAAATTTAGAATGAGGATATTCTGCTATTTTTTTCTTTATACTTTCTTCTGTTTCTTCTAAAGTAAAATAAATAATTTCATCTCTTGTAGTCATTGCTGATGATACCCATCTTTGCTCAAGTTCAAATACATTTTCAATTAAATGATGCTCTTTTGTATCTACTACTCCTGCTTCTGCTCCAGCATCGACTAAAGCAAATATATCGTCATGAGTTATTAATTCATCTCTTGAGTTTGGTGTATTAAAAATTTTAAATACCAAATTAGCTACTCCACTAAAAATCCAAACTATTGGAGTTAGTATTTTTATTGTAAATGTCATAGGATTTACTAAAGTTAATGCTATTTTTTCTGGATAAACCATTGCTAATCTCTTAGGAATTAAATCAGCAAATTCAACAAAACACCCCGTTACAAAAGTAAAAGATATTAAAAATGCTATTGTTGGATTTGATATATATTTTGTTATAATTGGAGATAATACTCCATCACCAATTATACCTGCTAAAATCGCAACTATATTTAATCCTATTTGAACTGTTGTAAAAAAGTTTCCAGGATTACTTTGTAAAGCTACTACTTTTCTTGCATTTTCATTTCCTTCATCTACTAATAGCTGTAATTTTATTTTTCTAGCTCCAGCTAAAGATATTTCTGCCATAGAGAAAAATGCACTTATTAAAATTAAAAAAAGAATAAATACTAACTTTTCTGCTATTCCCATATTACTTCTCCTTTAAATGTGGTCTCTGCTGCTCCTGTCATAAATACTTCATCTCCTTGTATTTTTATTATCAATATTCCACCTTCTGTTTCCACAAATACTTCCTCTTCTACTAATCCCAGTAGATTAGCAATATAAACACCTGAACATGATCCTGTTCCACAAGCTAATGTTCTACCAGCTCCTCTTTCCCAAGTTTTTATTTTTATTCTATTTTTATCTAAAATTTGAATAAAATTAACATTAATATTTTTAGGGAAAAGTTTATTTTTTTCTATTCTTTCTCCTAAAAAATTCACATCTAATGTGTCTAATTCTTTGCTGATAATAATAGCATGAGGAACTCCTATTAAAACTGCTGAAAAAACTAAATCTTTACCATCAATATTAATTTTTTCATTTATAACACTTTCTTTTTCTAGCAATACTGGAATCTCTTTTGGTGTCAATCTCGCTTTTCCCATTGATATTGTTATTGATTCCACTTGATTTTTGTTATTCACTTTTAAATAAGCTATTTTTATTCCATCACCTGTTTCTATTGCTATTTCTTTTTTTTGAACAATTTCCTCTTCATAAATAAACTTAGAAAAACATCTAATTCCATTTCCACACATTTCACCTTTTGAACCATCAGAGTTATAATACACCATCTTTATATCTGCACTTTCACTCTTTTCGGCAATCATTATACCATCTCCTCCAACTCCATAACGTCTATCACAAAGTTTTTTGGCCATTTTTGAATAATTCTCATATTTATTTTTCACTCCATTAAAAAGTAAAAAATCATTACCAGCTCCTTGCATCTTGTTAAATTTCAAATTAATCACCTCGTAGTATAACTTTTCTATTACTTTATATTTTACCTTATCCTTTCATTTAACGCAAGCCTTTCAGTTTTGTTTGATTCTACTTTACTTTTTATATGTTTTGTGTTAATATTCCCAAGTAATACAATATATAATCAAGGAGATTTTATGAGCAAAAAAAGAGAAATCAAAAATCATGTTGAACTTCTCCAAAAAGGAAATAGAGGCTTATACGGTTTATCTCTTCTTGTAGGTGTTATTACTGGGGTTATTGTATCTATTTATAGATATGGTTTAGGTATAGCTGGAAATCTCAGAGAACACTACATCGGTAAAGAGCTTCTTACTAATCCTTCTAGACTTCTTTTAATTTGGGGAATTTTTATTGCTATAGGTCTTTTTGTAGATTATCTATCTAGAAAATTTCCTACAACAGGTGGAAGTGGTATTCCACAAGTAAAAGCTCTAATTTTAAGAAAATTAGACTACATATTTTGGGTGAAAGAACTTTTAGTTAAATTCTTTGGTGGATTATTAGGGATTGGAGCCGGTCTATCCCTTGGTAGAGAAGGACCCTCTGTGCAATTAGGCTCATACATAGGATTTGGATTTACTAAAATATTTAAAAGAGATTATACTGATGAAAAATATCTTGTAACAGCTGGTTCTAGTGCTGGACTAGCAGGAGCTTTTGGAGCCCCTCTTGCTGGAGTTATATTTAGTATGGAAGAGTTACATCGTTTCTTCTCTTCAAAACTTATTATTTGTACATTTCTAGCGAGTATTTGTTCAAACTTTGTAGCAAGACGAATTTTTGGAATGGATCCATCTTTTAATTTAAATATTAAGTATCCAACTGACATCAATCCATATTTTCAGTTTTTATGTTTTATATTTTTTGGTATTGTAATCGCTTTTTTTGGGAAGCTTTTTACTGTTACATTAATAAAAACACAAGATATTTTCAAAGGAATTAAACTTCCTAGAGCATTTAAAATATCTTCTGTTATGACTTTATCTTTTATAATATGCTTTATTATGCCAGATATAACTGGCGGTGGACATCATTTAGTTGAGGAGCTTCCTCATCTTAATCAAACCATCATGTTCTTACTTTTAATATTTATTGTTAAGTTATTGTTTACAACAATATCATATGCAACTGGTTTTCAAGGTGGTATATTTTTACCAATGCTAGTTCTTGGTGCAATTTTAGGAAAAATTTATGCTCTAAGCCTTATTACTACTTTTAATCTTCATAGTGATTTCGTTATTCATTATATGATTTTAGGAATGGCTGGTTTTTTCGTAGCAGTTGTTAGAGCTCCTATAACTGGTGTTATTCTTATTTTAGAAATGACTGGTAGTTTTGATCATCTTCTAGCTATTGCTACAGTTTCTATTGTTGCATATTACATTACAGATATTTTAAAATTAGAACCTATCTACGAAATTTTATATGAAAGAATGCCTAAGAAAAAATTAGCGGATGATTTTGAAGAAGAGCGTCATGAACATCATGAAAAAACACTTATTTGTATCCCTGTTTCTGCAGAATCTGAGTTTGATGAAAAGTTAATTAGAGATATATCTTGGCCTAAGAATACTCTTGTTGTTGCTATTAGAAGAGGAGAAACTGAATATATTCCTAAAGGAAGTAGTCGAATTTTAGCTGGAGACGTTTTAGTTTTACTTCTTCCTGAAAAACAAGCTGATAAACTTAATGAAACCCTATTCAAAATGGGAACAGCTCACTAATTTTTTTAGGAAGTTATTGACATTTTTTTAAAATGATTATACTATTAAATGACACATGTATTTTATAGGAGGATCTTTATGAATAGAATAGAAGGAAAAATTGCTTTAGTAACTGGTGGAGCTAGAGGAATTGGAAGAACTATAGTTGAAAAATTAGCTTCTGAAGGTGCTGAATTAGTTATATCTTGTGATATGGGAGATGCAACTTTTGAACAAGCTAATGTTAGACATGAAATTTTAAATGTTACTGATAGAGAAGCTATTAAGGAATTAGTAAAAAAAATAAAAGATGAATTTGGTAGAATTGATATCTTAGTTAACAATGCAGGAATTACTAAGGATGCGCCTTTTGTTAGAATGAGCGAAGATGCTTGGGATGCTGTAATAAATGTTAACCTTAAAGGAGTATTTAATGTTACTCAAGCTGTGGCTCCTTTAATGACTAAAAATAAAAAGGGATCTATTGTTACTATCTCGTCTGTAGTTGGTTTATATGGAAATATTGGGCAAACTAACTACGCTGCTACTAAAGGTGGAGTTATAGCAATGACTAAAACTTGGTCTAAGGAATTAGCTAGAAAGGGTGCTCAAGTTAGAGCTAACTGTGTTGCTCCTGGATTTATTTCAACTCCAATGACTGATGTTTTGCCAGAAGATGTTATACAAGGAATGCTTGAGAGAACAGCTCTTGGGAAGTTAGGAATGCCTGAGGATATTGCAAATGCAGTATTATTTTTAGCAAGCGATGAATCAGCGTATATTACTGGTCAAACTATTGAAGTTAGCGGTGGATTAGCTTTATAATTTAAAATACTAGTTAGAGGCAGGAAATTTTATTTCTTGCCTTTAATATTTTAGGAGGTTTTTATGAAGAATAAAATGCTAGTTATAATTTCTAGTATTTTAATATTTTTTAGTATACTCTTTTTAGGAAAAGATATTTATTTAAAAAATATTATAACTAAAAAATTGTCAAACTCTTTAAAGCAAGAGGTTAATATAAAAAAAGTCAGCTTAAATATTTTTAATAATTCATTTGAATTAAAAGACTTATTACTAACTAAAGACAATATTTCTATTGAAAAAGTTCATGGCAATATGAGTTTTAAAAATTTTTTAAAAAATAAAAATAATTTTATTATTGATAATTTAAATTTAACAGGTATAAATGTTTATAGTAACTTAAGTTTTAATAATAAAAGTGAACCTTTAAATTCAAAAAGTGATAATAATGAAAATACCCTTGAATTTCTTAAAGAAATCGATGAAAAAATAGCATTTGATAAAAATATTTCTAAGTTTTTTAGCTCTAGCTTTAGCAAAGATAATTTTTCAAAATCATTATCAAATAATTTAACTGATTTCTTAATAAAAAATAGTGACTACATAGATACTATCATCCAAAAAGAGATTAATATTCAGTTTAAGAATCAAATTGAATATTTTACTAAAAGATCAAAAGATATTTTAGTAGATTTACAAAAATATGATAATACAGAAATTGTTAATAATATTTTTATAAAAAACATTATTATCTCAGGACAAATAATGGATATAAACTTTTCTGGTTCTTTTAAAGATTTTAATACTAATCTATCTAAAAATAACTCAGTTCCTTTAAACATAATATTATCTCATGAGAATAGTACTGGAAAAATCTATGGGGAGATTAATACTAAAAATTTATCTGGTAATCTTTATATTTCTCTTTCTAACTTTAATGTAGAATCTTTTTCTAAAATTAAAAATTATATTTCTAGTGGAACTCTAACAACAGAACAATCTATAACTATCTTAGGAGACCTTTTAAAAATAGATGGCACTACAACAATTTATAATTTCTCTTTAAATAAAGAATTTATATTAGAGTCTGAAAAATTAGATACTACAAAGAAGGAAATTTTAAAAGAGTTAATTAATTTAACTGAAAAAAATTATCACTCCTTAACTATTTCCAATAATTTTTCAAATAATATAGGAATTATAGCTATTAAAACCTCTATTCCTTTAGAAATAAAAAGAGTTTTAACAAATAATAGACAAACTTTCGTTGAATTTTTAGATAAACAATTAAAAACGAAATATGAAGAAAATATAAAAGAGAAAAAAAATAAATTAAAAAACTTTTTTAAAAATATTTTCTAATTTTTTTACTTGTATTTTCTTTTATTTGATGATATAATTATTTATGTCACAAGTGTGGTGGCAGGAGCCTTATGGCGTATTATTATCGAACCGTGTCAGATCTGGAAGGAAGCAGCACTAAGGTATTTAATACGGGTATAAGATTACTCCTGTTATCCCTTGTGGCATTTTTATTTTTTGAATAGTTTTCAAGTAATTAAAAAAGGTTGAAGATATAATCTTCAACCTAATTTTATTACTTTTTAATTCTCTCTACATATTCGTTAGATCTTGTATCAATTTTGATCCACTCATCTTGCTCAACAAATAAAGGTACTTGAATTTCGAATCCAGTGTTTATTTTAGCTGGCTTCATTACTTTTCCAGAAGTATCTCCTCTTAGTCCAGGCTCAGTATATGTTACTTGTCTCTCAACGAAAGTTGGTAACTCAACAGCAACTGGAGTAGACTCATAGTAAACTACTTCTAATTCCATTGACTCTTCTAAATAGTTTAAAGCGTCTCCTAAATCTTCATCTTTTAATTCGATTTGATCCCAAGTTTCAGGATTTGAGAATACATAGAAATCTCCATCGTTATATGAATATACAGCTTTAACTTTATCAAGTCTGATATCATCCATTTTATCATCCGCTTTATATATAGCGTCAGATATGTTTCCATTTAATAAGTTTTTCATTTTGTACTTCATAACAGCAGCGTTTCTTCCTGATTTGTTATACTCTGCTTTTAGAATTACGTAAGGATCGTTTCCAATCTTTACTGTACTTCCAGCTCTTAGTTCTTGAGCAGTTTTCATAATTGAACCTCCTAATATTTTAAAATAAATCTATTTAGTTTATCTATAAGATTACATTTTAATTGAATATACTCTGAATAAACTTTAGTTAATTTAGAAATATTTTCAAACTCTTTAAAAAAGTCTTCATACTCTTCTTTTCCAAGTTCTAAAGAATTACTATCTCTTAAATTGTAATCTCTTAATAGCTTTGTGTGAATATTTAAAGAATCCTCTAAATTTAAATCTTTTAAAGTTTCTTTATATCGTTCTATAAAACCATCTATTTTATCCATATGCGCCATTTCTTCTTGTAAATATATATGCCAAATAAATGGTTTCCCTGTAAGTAAAGATCTCACAAAAGAATCTTCCCCTCTTACAAAATTATAGTCAACTAAGTTAATTAACTCTTCGTAATCTTCTTGTTCTAAAAACGGCATAAACTTAATTTTTATATTTTTAAAATCAAAGACATTTTTTGAACTTTCTATAAATTTTAAATCTAATAAAATCGATTTTATACTTTCTTGAGATTTTTCACCTAGTACTAATAAACAATTATTTTTACTATTTTTTAATAAAACATTTAGAAGAGGTATAAAATTCTTTTCATAACTAAATATAGTTCCTACAAAATAATCCTTATCTTTTAAATCCTTTAAATATTTGTTTAAATAATACTCTTTATTTGTCTGAACTTTTAATTTTCTATCTAAAAACAGGCTATCTACTATAACTCCGCCAGTATTTTCTTTGAACCCTGGCATAAAAAAATACTTTCTTAATTTCTTTGCTCCTATTGGAGACTCCATCAAGTGTACACTTTCTATCCAACTCTCTCCAGATAAATATTCTAAATTAATAAGTAAACTAGATTGTTCCTTAGCTTTTTCCAAATACTCTTGTAAAATATTACATCCAAAGGCCTCTATTATAACATTTGCCGGAGAAAATGTACATATATTTTTAGTCAAATATTCATTAGTTATGTATTCTATTCCGTCTATGTTTTGATATCCTATATTTTTTGCTCTTTTATTTAAAGCTAAAAATTCATCCAATCTATTTAAAAAAACTCTAATTTTTATCTCTTCATTATATATTTTTTTAAACTCTTTTGCAACTCTATAAACAACTCCAATATCACCAAAGTTATCAATAATTTCACAGAAGATATCTAAACTTTTTATTTCCATTAATCCACCATTTTTCCAGTTCTTTTAAAGTACTCTTTTTTAGCAAATTCCACCCAATTTGGTCTAGCTATCATTCCTCTACCAATAGCAACTAAATCTAACATCTCATTTTCTATTAAAAAACTTGCTTGTTCCTCTGTTTTTATATTTCTTACTCCAATAACAGGAATATTTACATGCTTTTTTATCTCTACCCCTAAATAAACTACCCAGTCAAAAGGAAAATCATCTGGTAAATCTATTTTTATCTCTTGTTTTTTTTCTGGGTTTGGTACTCCAGAAGATACATGTATTAAATCCACGCCTAATTTTTCTAGATATTTAGCTATTTTTATTCCATCTTCTAACTCGGGTTCATTACCTCCCATTCTATATCCTAAAATAAAATCATCATTAAATAACTTTTTTGTTCTTCTTATTAACTCCTCTGTAAAAAACATCCTTTTTTCCAAAGAACCACCATATTTATCTGTTCTTAGGTTCCATATTCTAGAATTTAATTGGGATATCAAGTATGTGTGTGCTCCATGTATTTCAACGCCATCAAAACCAGCTTTTTTAGCTCTTTTAAAAGCTTCTACAAATTGATTTAAAATTTGGTCTAAAAGTTCTTCAGGTACTTCAGCTACTTTTTCTTTAAAACCTGCATGATGAATTTGTATCAACATAGGAACCTCATATTTTTTTCCTATTGCTGCAATTTTTGACAATCCCTCTATAAAAGAATCTTCCCATATCCCTATCTGATTATCTCTTAATTTCCCATCCTCTGCTACACAACTAGCTTCAACAATAATTAATCCTGCACCACCTTCAGCTACATCTTTATACCATTCAAGTAGTGACTCTGTTACTAACCCATCTTTTTCAACCATTGAAAATCTTACTAGAGGAGGTAATACAACTCTATTTTTTAACTTCTTATTTTTTATGTTTAAAGGAGTAAATAAATTCACTCATTTTCCTCTCTTTCTTAATATAAATTTTATAGAATATTTTAACATAAATTAAAAAAAAAGAAAATATATTATATTTCCTATTATTAAAATTCATGATATAATATTTAAGATATGTGTTCAAAATTTAAATTTATATTATAAATATATTAGGAGGAATTTTTTAAAATGATAGCAACTAGTAATCTAAGTATGAGATTTTCTGGTAGAAAGCTTTTTGAGGATGTAAATGTTAAGTTTACTCCTGGAAACTGTTATGGACTTATTGGTGCTAACGGTGCTGGAAAATCAACATTTGTAAAAATACTTTCAGGGGATTTAGATCCTACTGAAGGAGAGGTAATCTTTGATAAAAATAAAAGAATGGCTGTTCTTAAACAGGATCACTTTGCTCATGAAGATGAGTCAGTTATAAACGTTGTTTTAATGGGACATACAAAGCTTTGGAAGATAATCGAAGAGAGAAATGAAATATATGCTAAAAGTGAATTTTCTGATGAAGATGGTATGAGAGCTGCTGAACTTGAAGGAGAGTTTGCTGAATTAAATGGATGGGAAGCTGAAACTGAAGCTGAAATGCTTTTAACAGGTCTTGGAATAACAGCTGACTTACATTATAAATTAATGAGAGAATTAAGCGAACCCGATAAGGTTAAAGTTTTACTAGCTCAAGCTTTATTTGGAAATCCTGATGTTCTATTACTTGACGAGCCTACAAATGGACTTGATATCCAAGCTATAGCTTGGCTTGAGGAGTTCTTAATGAATTTAGAAGATACTACTGTTATTGTTGTATCTCACGATAGACACTTCTTAAACAAAGTTTGTACTCACATAGCTGATATCGATTATGGAAAAGTTAAGATGTATGTTGGAAACTACGACTTCTGGTACGAATCTAACCAATTAATGCAAACATTAATAAATAACAAGAATAAAAAATTAGATCAAAAGAGACAAGAACTTCAAGAATTCATTGCTAGATTCAGTGCTAACGCATCTAAATCAAAACAAGCAACTTCTAGAAAGAAACAACTTGAGAAATTACAACTTGAAGATATGCAAATATCTAATAGAAAGTATCCATTTGTTGAATTCAAGCCTGAAAGAGATGCTGGAAACAATCTTCTTAAAGTTGAAAATCTTACAAAAGTTATCGATGGAGTTAAGATTTTAGATAATGTATCATTTACAGTAAATACAAATGATAAAGTTGTATTTATTTCTCAAAACGATATTGTTAAAACAACTTTATTCTCTATATTATCTGGTGAGATGGAAGCAGATAGTGGTACTTATACATGGGGAGTTACAACTACTCAAGCATATATGCCAAAAGATAACTCTGCATTCTTTGAAAACTGTGATTTAGATTTAATTGACTGGTTAAGACAATATTCTCCTGATCAACATGACGCTTTTGTTAGAGGATTCTTAGGAAGAATGTTATTCTCTGGAGAAGAAGCTACTAAAAAGGCTAAAGTTCTTTCTGGAGGAGAAAAAGTTAGATGTATGTTATCAAGAATGATGCTTACTAATGCAAATGTTTTAATCTTTGATAATCCTACTGACCACTTAGATCTTGAGTCAATTACTTCTCTTAATAAAGCTTTAACTAACTTTAAAGGAACTATACTATTCGGTGCTCACGACCATGAGTTTATTCAAACAGTAGCTAATAGAATTATTGAGATTACTCCAAGCGGACTTGTTGATAAGTTAATGGAATATGATGACTATATTGCTGATGAAGAGTTACAAGCTAAAATAAAAGATATGTACAATGTATAATAAATAAACTAATTTAAAAAGCAGAGGATTTCCTCTGCTTTTAATTCAATTAAGGGGGTTTTTTGTGCTAGAGCTTTTTCTTACTTTTTTTAAAATTGGAATGTTTACTTTTGGAGGTGGATATGCAATGATTCCTCTAATTGAAAGAGAGATGATATATGGGAAACAGTGGATTGATAGAGATGAACTACTTGAAATAATATCTATATCACAAATGACTCCTGGTCCTATTGCTATAAATGCTGCTACTTTTATAGGAAAGAAAAGAATGGGTATTTTAGGGTCTATTGCTGCTACTTTAGGTGTTGTTGGTCCATCACTTTTCGTTATTATTATAATATCAGCATTTTTTGCTCAGAGCTTTTTAAATCCAATAATGCAAAAATTATTTATTGGTCTTAGAGCTGGAATTGCTGCTTTAATTTTATCCTCTGTCATAAAACTTTCTAAAAATACTTTAGTTGATAAACTAAGTTACTCTATATTTTTAATATCTCTTTTAGGATTAATTTTATTTAATGTGTCACCTATATTTTTAATCTTATTTTTTGGAATTGGTTGCATTATATTTTTTACACTTAAGGGGGACAAATGATTTATTTTACACTTTTTTATGAATTTTTTAAAATTGGATTATTTTCTTTTGGAGGAGGACTTGCTATGCTTCCTCTTATGCAAGATGTAGTTTTTAGACAAAATTGGTTAACAGAACAGCAATTTTTAGATATTATAGCTATTTCTCAAGTTACACCTGGTCCTATTGCTATCAATACTGCCACTTTTGTTGGACATCAGGTTGCTGGTATTCCTGGGGCTTTTGTTGCTACTTTTAGCTCAGCATTACCATCTTTTTTGATTATTTTAATTGTAGCTAATCTTTTCTATAAAATAAAAAATAATCCAAAAAAAGATCTTTTTTTCAGAGGAGTTAAACCTGTTACATTAGCTCTTATTTCATTTGCTGGTATAATTATTGCTAAGCCAACTTTTCTTGTTAAAGATTATTCTCAAGGATTTAAAGCAGCCTTTATTTTTCTTATTGTTTTTTTAGGAACTAGGTATATTACTAGAGTTAATCCAATTATTATACTACTACTTTCATCTTCACTTGGAATTTTTCTTTTTTAATATACTAATTTTAGGAGGTCTTATGTTTTTTATTTATTTTATGACAGCTCTTTGTGCTACAACATTAGGATCTTTAGCTGGATTAGGTGGGGGAGTTATTATAAAACCTGTTCTTGATACTCTAAATAACTATGATTTAGGCACAGTCGGTTTATTATCTTCTGTCACAGTATTTTCAATGGCATTTGTTACAACTATAAAGCAATTTAAATCTGGATTTAAAACTGATTTTAATACAATTATTTTAGCTCTTGGATCTATTTTAGGTGGAGGTATTGGAGAAAAAGCCTTTGATATTTTTCTAAATCTTTTTAAAAATGAAAATACTAGTAAAGGAATTCAAGCTTTTATTCTAATATTACTTTTAGCTTTAGTTTTATTTAAAAGTTTTTTACCTAAATACGATATTAAAAATATTTTTATTGTTTTTATAGTAGGAATTTTTCTTGGATCTATTGCTTCTTTTTTAGGAATTGGGGGAGGTCCTATAAATGTTGCTATTTTAGTTATGCTTTTTAATTTTCCAACTAAAAATGCTGCAACTAGCTCTGTTTTTATAATACTTCTTTCTCAATTTTCAAAAATTTTTCTAATAGCTATTACTACTGGATTTTCATCATATAATTTAAGTATGCTTCCCGTAATGGTTATTGGCGGTATCTCAGGAGGTTTTTTAGGAGCAAAGCTTAATCGTAGACTTTCTAATGAATACATTGATAAAATATTTAACATATCTGTTATCTGTATAATTATTCTTAATGTTTTTAATTTATATATAGCCTTTTATTAAAAAGTTTATGATAAAAAGAAAATAGAGCTTACAAGCTCTATTTTTTATGATTTTATTTATAAATTTTTCTTATTTTCTCTTCTAATTTTTTAGGTATCAAGTAGTTATCCTCATTTATTTTTTGTAAAGTATAATACGGTTTATTTTTATAATTTTTTCTTTCTCTCTCTTCATGGTAAATCTCTTCTTCTATATCATTTTCAAATTCAATAAAGTCGCCTATATATTTATTTATTATTTTTTTTATATTTTTATTTTTTAAGTTCGAACTTTCTAATTCTGTCTCACTTCTCCATTTATGGTTATCTTTATCATAAACAGCTACATACGGTATTTTATAAGCATTTAATACTTTTATAAATTGTGGTATTATACTTTTGCTTCCACACTCTACTATTGAATAGTTATAATTATATATATCTAATTTTTTAGCTAAGTATGAAATAGCAATCTTATCAGTTTGTCCTTCTACCAATATTACTTTTTTAGCAAAAAACATCTCGCCTCTATCTGGATTTATCCAATAGTTCATATTAAAGTTTTTAATCTCATCTCCATTTAAAAGTTTTCCAGTATGTTGATAAACTTTTATATTATTTTTTACTTTTCTAAGTAAGCAAATAGATTTATATTGTTTTAATCCCACAAAATAACTAGAGTGAGTTTCCATTACTATTTGAACTCCTATTTTAGATAATTTAATTAGTAAATAATACATTTCTCTACTCTCTTGTGGGTTTAAATGTAGTTCTGGTTCTTCGAATATTAAAAATATACTATAAAATATATTTTTTAAATCCATCTCATATATTTCTATATCTGCTAATATTTTTTTTAAAAAACTAAAAAATACTTTTCTTTGTAAACTTTGTGATAAAATATTAGTTTCTATATGTTTTAACTTACTTTCTAACTCTTTAATAATTTTACTTTCTTTATTTTGTAAAAGAAATATTTCTTTCATTTGATGTAGTGCATTATGTACTCCATTTTCTTTAGAAGATATAACAACTCCTTTTACATAAAAAAACTTACTCTTAATTTCCTCTATCGTTAACTCTTCTTCAACTCCATGACTTATTAGAATATATCTATTTTTTTCTCCTATTTTTTTTGTCATTTTTAATGTAAAGAAACCCTTTTCTTTAAAAAAATATTTTATTTTTATCTCAATAACTCTATCTCTATTTTTAAAATCATTCTCTTTAATCTCATAACTTCCTATAATTGCAGATAAAGCCTTTAGAATACTAGTTTTTCCTCTATTTGATTCGCCAATTAGTATTAACATTTTTTCAAATTCAATATTCAGATATTCTATATTTTGCCAATTTGTTATGCTTAATCTTTTTAACTCCAAATCTTTCACCTACTTTTCTTTTGGTAATTGTACTCTTTTTACTTTCATTGAATATCCTAACAGACCCCAGGGATCTAAAGAACCTTTTAAGTTTAAAGTATTTTCATCTATAACTCTCGCTGCTCCATAATATTTTTTTCCATTCCACGAATCATAAATCCAACCATCTGTTATTGCATCACCTTTTTTATTTAATTTTAGTCCTCCTACAACCTGCAAATTCATAACCTTTCTATTCTTTAAATTTTTATCAGGATTATTTCTATCAATCTGCTCTTTTCCTTCCATTGAATCACCTTTTGGATATTTTAAATCTTTTAACCATCTCACATATCCAACGTATTCTTGATCTATTTTTTTAATCTCTATTATAACTTTTTTGTCTGGCATTTCCCAATAACCAACATAAGGATCTTTACTAAATATCTGACAAAATATTAATAAAAATAGAAAAGTAATATATTTTTTCATTTCTCCTCCTTAGTCTAAGATATATGTATATTCTTTTAATCCTCTCAATTCAAATAATTTCTTTAATACTTTCTTTGCTTCTTTTTGATTTATCGGAAAATCATTATTTTCTAAAATTTTAAACCCATTATAAGCATTAGATGAAACTTTTTTTAAGTATTCTTCTTTTATCTCTTCATCTTTTTTTTCTATTTTTTTATATACCAACTCCGCTTTTAAAAGATTTATCTTACCACTTTCCTCATCTTCATCAATATCAAAAAAATCATCTAAAGCCTGTAAAGACATTCCTATTTCATATATGCCTTTTGAAAATTCTTTTAATTTTAAATTTTCTTCAACAATTAATGGAATTTCTAAACTTATTTTTAAAAGTTCACCTCCTATACCACTATGTATCTCTTCTAAAATATATTTATCTTTTGGATATTCTTTATATTGTGATTTATCTCTTAAACTCTCACTTATAGCAATTATATATATTTTTTCAAATATTTTTTTTACTGCTTCATCATTTCCTTTAGTAATTTCTAAACACTCTTTTGTTAAAAGGTTTTGACACATTAACATCACTAAACTATTAGAAACAATATTATTTTTTAATTTTTTTATAAAAATTAGGCCTTTGTTTTCATTGTCTAAAATATTATCTGTAGAAGTAACAATTTGTCTTAAATATATTATAATTTTAGTATAACTTATAATATATTTTTTAGACACTTTACTTTCTATAAGGAGAGATATTATTAATAATGTAAAAAAATTCTTCTTAAATGACTCTTTAAAATTTAGATTTTTAAAGTCTTTTACTATTTCTTCTGAAAATTTAAATTTATTTAACTCTATCTCTATTTCTTTTTGTGCTTTTCCTAGTATTTTAAAGGCATTCATTAATAACTTTCCCAGTAAAATATGATTTTTCATAATGCCCTCCTTAATATTTTTTATATTTTTTATATTCTTAATTACTTTATTTTTTGTTTTTTCTTTTATTTTAAGCTAAAAAAAGTGGAGCTTTTAAACTCCACTCTATTATTAAATATTATATAATTTTTTCATTCTTTCTATTCTAGCTAAAGTTCTATCTCTACCTATAATAGAAACTAAGTTATAAAGATCTGCTCCTTTTGGAAGTCCAGTTAATACTGCTCTTAAAGGCATGTAAACTTTTCCTGGTCCCTCTCCTACTTCATCAAGAGTCTCTTTTAATAATTCTTTAGCTCTATCTATAGAAATAGCCTCATCGCATGCTGCTATTTTCTCTTGGAATAAGTTTATTGATCTCTTTCCAGCCTCATCTTGAATAACTGTATAAAGTCTTTCTATTCCTTTTACTTCTTTTTTATCTGTTTCTTCAGTTACAACTGGTAAAGTATACTCATCTTTAAAGTAAACTTCTGATTGTTCTACAATTTCCTTTATAGTTTGAGCTCCTTCTCTTAAAATATCAACTACTCTAGATAACGTATCAAACTCTTTTTCTGTTAATTCTTCACCAATTAATCCAGCACTTCTAAAGAACGGAACAGCTAACTCTGTTAACTCTTTTAAATCTTTCATTCTCATATGTTGATTATTTACCCAACCTAATTTAACTAAATCAAATACTGGTCCTCCTAAAGATACCTTATCTATATCAAAGTTATCTTTAAATTCTTGAAGAGTAAATATCTCTTTATTTTCTCCAAATGAATATCCCATTAGTCCTAAGAAGTTTACGATACCCTCTTTTAAGTATCCTTCTTCTCTATACCAGTTTAGCGATACTGGATTTTTTCTCTTAGATATCTTTGTTCTATCAGAGTTTCTAAGAAGTGGCATATGTATAAATTCTGGCTCTTGCCATCCAAATGCTTTATATAATTGAATATGTTTTGGTGTAGATGCAATCCATTCTTCAGCTCTAATTACGTGAGTAATATTCATTAAGTAATCATCTACAACATTTGCTAAGTGATAAGTTGGGAATCCATCGCCTTTTAATAAAACTTGATCATCTATTTTATTATTTTCAAAAACGATATCTCCTCTTAGTCTATCTTTTATTATTGTTTCTCCCTCATAAGGCATTTTAAGTCTGATTACATACTCTTCACCAGCTGCTAACTTAGCCTCAATTTCCTCTTTAGAAAGAGATCTACAATGACCATCATATCCAGGAGCTTTTCCCATAGCTTTTTGTCTTTCTCTTAACTTTTCTAATCTATCCTGAGTACAGAAGCAGTAATATGCTTCACCTTTTTCAACTAATTTATGTGCGTACTCTCCATATAAGTGGAATCTCTCTGACTGTCTATAAGGTCCTACTGGCCCTCCTACATCTGGACCCTCTGCATAATCTAATCCTAGCCATTTTAAAGCATCGAATATCATTTGCTCTGATCCTTCTGTGTATCTATTTTGGTCAGTATCCTCTATTCTTAATATAAAGTCTCCACCATTTTTATAAGCAAAAGCTAAGTTGAATAACGCAATGTAAGCTGTTCCTACGTGTGGATCTCCTGTTGGAGAAGGCGCGATTCTTGTTCTTACTCTTCTTTCCATTATAATCTCTCCCTTTTTTGTAATTTGTACCCTATATTATAATCCATATAGATAATAATTTCAAGATTACTTACTAGTTTTTATTTTTTGACCATCTCAGGTATCCATTTATAAAGTCGTCAATGTCTCCATCCATAACAGCTCTTATATTTCCTGACTCTACTCCTGTTCTATGATCCTTCACCATTGTATAAGGTTGAAATACGTATGATCTAATTTGATTTCCCCAACCTATATCACTTTGTTCTCCTTGAATTTTTTTCAATTCTTCCTCTTTTTTCTTCATCTCAAGCTCTAAAAGTTTTGATTTTAAAAGTTTCATAGCTGTCTCTCTATTACTTAGCTGAGATCTTTCTCTTTGACAAGTTACAACTACTCCCGTTGGAATATGAGTTATTCTAACTGCTGAGTCAGTCATATTTACGTGCTGACCTCCAGCTCCTGAAGCTCTATATGTATCTATTCTTAAATCTCCAGAATCTATTGTTATTTCCACTGTATCATCAACCTCTGGCATTATATCAACAGATGCAAATGATGTATGTCTTTTTTTATTAGCATCAAAAGGTGATATTCTTACAAGTCTATGAACTCCCTTTTCTCCTTTTAAATATCCGTATGCTCTTGTTCCTTCAACTAAAAGAGTAATTGATTTTATTCCAACAGAATCTCCCGCCATATAATCCATCTCTGTAACTTTAAAGCCTCTAGTATTGAACCATCTCATATACATTCTATAAAGCATATCAGCCCAATCACAAGCCTCTGTTCCTCCTGCTCCTGAGTGAATTGTAACTATAGCGTTATTGCTATCATACTCTCCATCTAAAAGCATCTTAGTATCAAAGTTATCAATCATATGCATAAGTTTATTATGTTTTTCCTCTAACTCATCAGCGAAGTCATCTTCTCCCATAGAAACAAAGTCTATTAAAACTTCCTCATCAAAAAACATATTCTCTATAGATTCAAACTCTTTTACAATATCTTTTTCTTCATTCATCTCTTTTATTATTTTTCCACTAGTGAGTTTATCATTCCAAAACCCATCCTCTAGTGTTTTTTTCTCCAAAGTGGCAATTTTTTCTCTTCTACCATCTAAGTCAAAGAGACCCCCTTATGGCATCTATTTGATTTTTAAACTGGTTATATTCTCTTTTTAATTCTAAAATATCCATTAAAAACTCCTCCTAATATTTACTTTAAATTTAATAATAATTTTTCTAATTCTTCTAATGTTTTATACGAATAATACTCCTCATTAATCTTTAGAGCACTACCCTTTCCACATCTTCCTAAACAGTGTCTCTCCTCTATTGGAAAATCAACTTCTGATTTTAATTCTGCTAGTTTCTCTTTTAAACCAGGTTGAATACAATTTCTTCCTGTACAAATTTGAACATAGTTTTTAGTTCTTGCCTTTTGTAACTTAGGATAAAATTTTATTGTACTTTCTAATGAAAATGGAAAAATATCCATTTTTTTAGCTATATAATTCAAAACTTCATCTGGTAAATATCCTAACTCATCTACAACAAAAGATAAAACCTTATAATCATTTTTTTTATCTTCTAAATTTTCTATATAATTATCTAATTCTTGATAAAACTCTTTCATTTTACCTCTCTTTCCATTATTATCGCAACAGCTGTTGCATACTCTTTACAATGAGATATTGATATATCCACTATAAATCTATCATTTTTATTTTCTAAATTACCTTTTAAAATTACCTCAGGTTTTCCTAAAGAGTTATTTAAAATCTCTATATCTACAAGATTAAATCCTCTTACTCCAGTTCCTAAAGCTTTAGATATAGCTTCTTTAGCCGAAAATCTTCCTGCATAACTTTCTGCTTTATCTCCTTTTTCCTGTATTTGGGCTATCTCCTTTGATGTAAAGACTCTCTCTTTAAAACCATTTTTTCCAATAGCTTTTGATATTCTTTCTATTTCTACAATATCATTTCCTATTCCTATAAATTTCATAGCCATATTCTAACCTATTCTATATAGCTTCTTAGCGTTTTCTGTAGTTATTTTTGTAACATCTTCAACACTAATCTCTTTTATTTCAGCTATTTTCTTTGCTACATATTCAACGTAAATAGGTTCATTTCTTTTTCCTCTGAAAGGTTCTGGAGTTAAATATGGACAATCAGTTTCAATAACTATCCTATCTAAAGGAATATCTTTTACAACTTCAACTGCTTTTTTGCTATTTTTAAAAGTTAAAGTTCCACCAATTCCTAAGTAAAATCTATCAACCAATTGCTTTGCTGTTTCTAAAGACCCTGGATAACAGTGAATAACTCCAGTTATATTTGGATACTCTTTTAAAATGTTAACAGTATCTTCCATAGCATCTCTTGTATGAATAACAACTGGTTTATTTAATCTTTCTGCAAGCTCTAGTTGTTTTTTGAATCTCTCTTGTTGAACCTCTTTAGGTTCTGTCATCCAATGATAATCTAATCCTATCTCACCAATGGCTACAACCTTTGGATTTTTTCCTAGGAGTTCAAGTTCTTTTTCAACCTCTTCACTATACTCAGCTATATCAATTGGATGAACTCCTATTACAGCATATATAAAATCATATTCTTTGGCTAACTCTAAGCTTTTTTTAGAACTAGCTAAGTCATATCCTATATTTACACAAAACTCTAAATTTTCTTTTATTCTTTCTATTACTTCTAATCTATCTTCATCGAATTTTTCATTGTCTAAATGACAATGTGTATCCACTAATTTCATAACTTCACCTCTTTTGAATTTTCAAAAAACTTTTAATATATTTTATCACAATAACAGTATATTTTCCAGATTCTACTACACTCTATTTAATATTTATGTTTTTTTATAAGAAAAGTAAAGATTTTGTTGTTCTATTTTCAAAAAAATGATAAAATAACAAATAGACTTATAAAGAAAAAGGAGAGTATTTTACATGGAACCAATTTTAATTTTTGGACACAGAAATCCAGATACAGATTCAATCTGCTCAGCTATCTCATTAGCTAGATTAAAAGAATTAAAAGGAGAATCTGCTCAAGCTTGTAGATTAGGAAACATTAGTAAGGAAACTGAATTTGTTTTAAAAAGCTTTAATATAGATGCACCAAAACTACTTTCAACAGTAAGTGCTCAAATATCAGATTTAACTCGTGTTGAAAAGAAAACTATTAATCATAAAGATTCATTAAAAAGAGCTCTAGAAATAATGACTGAAGAAAACTTCTCTAGTTTACCTGTTGTTAATAGCAAAAATCATCTAAGAGGAATGATTCATGTTTCAGATATTGCTAATGCTTACTTAAACATTGATTATTCTGAATTATTTTCTAAATACTATACAACTTATGAAAATTTAAAAGATGTTTTAGAGGGAGAAGTTATCAGTGGAGAATATCCTTCTGGTAAAATAGAAGCTAGTTTAAAAGGAGTAAGCGAGTATAGAAATATTGCTGCTGGTGATATTGTTATTACTACAACTTTACTTGATTCTATTGATGATTTAATTGATTTAGGTGTTAATATGATTATTCTTTGTTGCGATAAAGATGATGTTATTTTACCTAGAGATTCTAAAACTCCTATTTTAAGGGTTAATAAATCTCTATTTAAAGCTATTCCACTAATATCGCAATCAGTATCAATATTATCTATTATGAATCACGACAA
This sequence comes from Cetobacterium sp. NK01, assembly GCF_024506395.1. Classification (NCBI taxonomy): domain Bacteria; kingdom Fusobacteriati; phylum Fusobacteriota; class Fusobacteriia; order Fusobacteriales; family Fusobacteriaceae; genus Cetobacterium; species Cetobacterium sp. NK01. Next base: position 1,670,106 of record NZ_JANIBO010000001.1, on the reverse strand, counting down.
GTTTTATTCTTTCTCTACAGATGATTATTTAATTGATATTAAAGATATTATGAAAGAATCTACACAAACAAACTTCCCAGTTGTTGATAAAAATGGAGAAGTTTATGGTACTATAAGAACAAAAAACTTAATTAACTTTACTAGAAAAAATGTTGTTTTAGTTGACCACAATGAAGCTGCTCAATCAGTTGCTGGTTTAAAGGATGCCAAAATAATTCAAGTTGTTGATCACCACAAGTTCGGAAACTTTGAAACAAACGAACCTGTTAAAATAAATGCTGAAACAGTTGGATGTACTTGTACAATTATTTATGGATTATATAAAGAAGCTGGTCTAGTTCCTCCTAAAGAGATTGCTGGATTAATGATGAGTGCTATTCTATCAGATACACTTTTATTTAAATCACCTACTTGTACAGAAAAAGATGTTCAAGTTGTAAAAGAACTAGCTGCTATATCTGGTATAGAAAACTATGAGGCTTTCGGTATGGATATGCTTATTGCTGGTACATCTCTTTCTGATAAAACTCCTGAAGAGATTTTAACTATGGATCAAAAAGAGTTTTCTATGAATGGTGTAAAATTAGCTATTTCTCAAGTTAATACTGTTGATGTTAAAGGTGTTCTAGATCAACAAGCTTCTCTTGAAAAAGCAATGGCTGAAACAAATGCTAAAAATGATTATCAATTATCTGTATTAGTTATTACAGATATCGTTAAAGCTGGATCTATGCTACTTGTTGTTGGTGAACCAACACTTGTTGAAAGAGGATTCCATACAACTTTAAACAATAATACGGCATGGGTTGATGGTGTTGTATCTAGAAAGAAACAAGTTGTTCCTTTCTTAATGGCTGCTTCTCAAGGAGTGTGATTTTAAATGTTTCTACCTACTACAATGGAAGAGGTTAAAAAATTAGGTTGGGACTCTTTAGATATAATACTTATATCTGGGGATACCTATTTAGATACTTCTTATAACGGTACTGCTATTATTGGTAAATGGTTAGTTAAGCATGGTTTTAAAGTAGGAGTAATTGCTCAACCAGATATTAATTCTGATAAAGATATAACTAGATTAGGAACTCCCAATTTATATTGGGCAGTTTCTGCTGGTTGTGTAGATTCAATGGTTGCTAACTATACTGCTGTAAAAAAAAGAAGAAAAAGTGACGATTTTACTCCAGGTGGAATTAATAATAAAAGACCTGACAGAGCTACTATTCAGTATACAAATCTAATTCGTCGTTTCTTTAAAAATAGTCCTGTTCCCATTGTATTAGGGGGAATAGAGGCTAGTCTTAGAAGAGTCGTTCATTATGATTACTGGAGTAACTCATTAAGACGTCCGATTATTTTTGATGCTAAAGCTGACATTCTTTCATATGGTATGGGAGAGAAGTCTATGCTTGAATTAGCTAATGCATTAAAAAATAAAACAGATTGGAAAAATATTAGAGGTATAGGTTACATTTCTAAAGAACCTAAAGAAGGATATTTAGCTCTTCCAAGTTTTGAAGAATGTGTTGAAAAAAAAGAAAACTTTATAAAAGCTTTCGAACTTTTCTATCATAATTGTGATCCTATAACTGCTAAGGGAATTTATCAAAAAAATGCTGATAGATATTTTATTCAAAATCCTCCTTGTGAAAATTTTACTTCTCAAGAGATGGACGATATTTATGGGTTAGATTTTGAAAGAGATGTCCACCCTTATTATAAAAAAGATGGACATGTTAAAGCATTAGACACTATAAAACACTCTGTTACTACACATAGAGGATGTTATGGTGAATGTAATTTCTGCGCAATTGCTGTTCATCAAGGAAGAACAGTTATTTCTAGAAGTGAAGACTCTATAGTTAAAGAAGTTACAAATATAGCTAATTCAAAAGGATTTAAAGGAAATATATCGGATGTAGGTGGCCCTACAGCTAATATGTATGGTCTTGAATGTACTAAGAAATTAAATCATGGAGCTTGTTCTCACAAAAGATGTCTTTACCCTGAAACTTGCCCTGCTTTAAAACTTGATCATTCTAGACAAATTTCTCTTTTGAAAAAGTTAAAATCAATAGATAAAATTAAAAAAATATTTATTGCATCTGGAATTAGATATGATATGATTTTAGATGATAATAAATCTGGTGATAGATATCTTGAAGAACTTATCAAAGACCATATTTCAGGACAGATGAAAATTGCTCCTGAGCATACAGAGGATAAAATTCTTTCTCTTATGGGTAAACAAGGAAAAAGTATTTTAAAAGAATTTAAAAATCGTTTCTATGAACTTAATAAAAAACACGATAAGAAACAATTTTTAACTTACTATTTAATTGCTGCTCATCCTGGGTGTAACGAAAAAGATATGTTAGATTTAAAAAGATTCGCATCCTCTGAACTAAAAATAAGTCCAGAGCAGGTACAAATTTTTACTCCTACTCCATCAACTTATTCTACACTTATGTATTATACTGAAATGAATCCACTTAACAATAAAAAAATATTTGTTGAAAAGGATAACGGTAAAAAACAAAAACAAAAAGATATTATCACTCAAACAAATAAAACTAGGAGGTATTAAAATTGAAACCTATTGTTGCAATCGTTGGAAGACCAAATGTTGGAAAATCAACACTATTTAATAAATTGGTTGGAGATAGAGTAGCTATCGTTGATGACCAACCAGGAGTTACAAGAGATAGATTATATAGAGAAACTGAGTGGGCTGGAAAAGAGTTTGTTCTAGTTGATACTGGAGGACTTGAGCCTAGAAATAATGATTTTATGATGACTAAAATAAAACAGCAAGCTGAAGTTGCTATGAATGAGGCCGACGTTATTTTATTCGTTGTAGATGGAAAAAATGGTTTAAATCCATTAGACGAAGAGATTGCTTATCTTTTAAGAAAAAAGAAAAAACCTGTTATCCTTTGTGTTAATAAAATTGATAATTTCCAAGCTCAGCAAGATGATGTTTATGATTTCTGGGGATTAGGATTTGAGCATTTAATTCCTATTTCAGGAGAGCATAAAGTAAACCTTGGAGATATGTTAGATTTAGTTGTTAATATTATTGACCAAACAGTTGAAGAGTACGAAGAGGAGGAAGGTCTTAAATTAGCTATTATCGGTAGACCAAATGCTGGAAAATCATCTCTTGTTAATAGATTATCAGGAGAAGAAAGAACTATCGTTAGTAACATAGCTGGTACTACTAGAGATGCTATTGATACAGCTATTGAATTTGATGGCAACAGATATATCCTTATAGATACTGCTGGTATCAGAAGAAAATCTAAAGTTGAAGAAAGTTTAGAGTACTACTCTGTTTTAAGAGCTATCAAAACTATAAAAAGAGCTGATGTATGTATTTGGATGATTGATGGAAGTGAAGGACTTACTGAACAAGATAAGAGAATCGCTGGTATTGCTTATGAAGAAAAGAAACCAATTATTATTGTTATAAATAAATGGGATACTATTCCTGATAAGAAAAATGATACAATGAAAAAAATGAGAGAGGAACTTTATGCTGAATTACCATTCCTATCTTATGCTCCTATTGAATTTGTATCAGCTTTAACAGGACAAAGAACTACTAAATTACTAGAACACGCAGAAGCTGTGTTTGCTGAATACAATAAAAGAATCTCAACAGGATTACTAAATACAGTTATCAGCGAAGCTATAATTATGAATAATCCACCTACAAGAAAAGGAAGAGTTGTTAAGATTAATTATGCTACACAAATTTCTACTGCTCCTCCAAGATTTGTTCTTTTCTGTAATTATCCAGAGTTAGTTCACTTCTCTTATGGTAGATATATTGAGAACAAATTAAGAGAATCTTTTGGATTTGAAGGTACTCCTATTGACGTTATTTTTGAACATAAAAATAGCTAAGGTTTTAAAATGAAGAAGATTCTTATTGTTGAAGATGAAAAATCTCTTGCTACAGTTATTTCAGACTCATTAAAAAATGAGGGTTTTGAAACAGTTGTAACTTATAGAGGAGATGAAGCAATTGATTGCTTTTATAAAGAAAAACCAGATCTTATATTATTAGATATAAATCTCCCAGGCTTAAATGGTTGGGAGGTTTGTAAAAAATTAAAAACATTATCACATATTCCTATAATAATGGTTACTGCTAGAGATAGTGAATTTGATGAGATTAAAGGTCTTGAGCTAGGAGCCGATGACTATATTACAAAACCATTTACTCCTAAACTTCTTATTATTAAGTTAAAAAAAATTTTTAAACTTAATAACGATACATTTTTTAAAGTTGGAGATATTATATTTGATTTTAATACATTCAAATTAGATACTCCTGACGAAAGTAATATTCTTCCTCGAAGAGAGGCACAACTTTTAGAGTTTTTTTTAAGAAACCAAAATATTATATTTTCTCGTGAAACTTTACTTAATGAAGTTTGGGGATTTGAATTTTTTGGCGATGAAAGAGCAGTAGATACTATTGTTAAAAGATTACGAAAAAAACTCGGAATTTATGATAATTATATTAAAAGTGTACGAGGGGTTGGTTATGTCTTTAAAACAGATTAATTTTCCAATAAAACTAAACTTCTTTAAAAAACTATTCCTATTAACTATAGGGATAGTTTTTTTAACTATAATAACAAGTTTTATATTTAATTCATTTTTTTTAGATAAATTTTATATTTATCGAAAAAAGCAAAGCATTATTGAAATTAGAAATAATATTGTTAAATTAATGGATAATAAAGATGAACTTAAAAATTATATATATTTTGCAGAAGATAATTTTGGAGTAAAAATAGATTTAAATCTTCGACCCCATATGAACAGTACAAAAAAAATATATAATTCTTTAAAGATTAATGATTCTACATTTAAAATAGGAGAAATTGATGGCACTTCTGGAGTTATGTTTATTCGTTATTATGAAAAATTGAATAACGGTTATATGTTAAGTATTAGGAGTTCTATGGCAGTTATTGCAAAACATATCCATGATATTTTTATTTTTAATATTTTCACTGCTTTTTTCTCTTTATTTATTGGTGGACTTTTAGTATCCCTATTTTCTAAAAAAATAAATAAAAATATTATGTATTTAAAAAATAGTGCAAAAAAAATAGCAAAACTAGAATACCCTGATAAGATTTCATTAAATAGTGGTGATGAATTAGAAGAATTAGCTACTAGTTTAAATGAAATGTCTAAAGAATTAGCTTTTGCTATTGAAAATTTAAAACTTTTTGTTTCCAATGCTTCACATGAGTTGAAAACTCCAATATCAGTTTTATGTCTATATTCTCAAGCACTAGCTAGAGATACTGTTCCTATAGATAAAAGAAAAGAATATTATAAAACTATGCTAGATAAATCTTTAGAAATGAGATCTCTGACCGAAAGTTTATTAACTCTTTCTAAAATAAATTCTCCTGATTATAAAATATTATCTCAAGAAATTGATATAAGTAGTTTAATAGAAATATCTTTAGAACAGTTCGATTATATTGAATTTGAAAAAAATATTAATGTTGTAACAAATATTTCAACTTCATATATTTTAGGTGATTATAACTTACTTAAAATTGCTATAAATAATCTAGTTCAAAATATGTTAAAATATTCTCCTGAAGATTCTACAGTAGACATATCTTTAAAAAATAATCTACTTATTTTTAAAAACCTTACAACTAAAACAATTACAAAAAATTTCAACGAACTTTTCGAACCTTTTCAAAGAGGTGAAAATGCACTAAATGAAAATGTTGAAGGTAGTGGGTTAGGATTATCTTTAGTTAAAAGAATTCTTGAACTGCATAATCTACATTTTACTTTAGACATTAAAAATAATTATTTTATATTTAAAATTTTAATAAAAAAAACCGATTAGAAATCTAATCGGTTTTTGATTTGTTATAACATTTTTTCTGCTAATTTAACCTTAGTTAAAGCTTGAGTTAATGATTTTTGCACATTAGCAATATCAATATCTTCAGCTATTTTTTCTAATTTTTCTTTAGCAATTTGAGCTTCTCTTCTAGCAGCTTCTAAATCTATATCTTTAACATCCATAGCTTCATCTGCTAAAATTGTTACAATATTATCAGAGATTTCAACAAATCCACCTGATACATAGTAAAATTTTTCTTGCCCATTATTTCTAACCTTCATTTCTCCAGTAGCTAATCCAGCAACAAAAGGTGAGTGATTAGGTAATATACCCATATCTCCCTCTGTCGTTCTTAGCATAACAAAGTTTACCTCTTCAGATAATATCTTTGCTAACGGAGTTACTAGCTCTAGCTTAAAAGAGTTTGCCATAATTACTCAGCTCCCTTCATAAGGTCTCTTCCCTTAGCTATTGCCTCCTCAATTGTTCCAACATAAAGGAATGCTTGTTCTGGAAGAGCATCGTGCTTACCTTCGATAATCTCTTTGAAAGCTCTTATTGTCTCTTTTACTGGAACATATTTCCCTTCCATTCCTGTAAATTGCTCAGCAACTGAGAATGGTTGTGAGAAGAATCTCTCGATTTTTCTTGCTCTAGAAACTGTCTGTTTATCTTCGTCAGATAACTCATCCATTCCTAAGATTGCAATGATATCTTGAAGTTCTTTATATCTTTGTAATATCTCTTGAACCTGTCTAGCAACTGCATAGTGTTCGTTTCCAACTATTGTTGGATCTAACGCTTTTGAAGTTGAATCTAGAGGGTCAACTGCTGGATATATTCCTAGAGATGCAATTCTTCTTGAAAGAACTGTTGTAGCATCTAAGTGAGCGAATGTAGTCGCTGGTGCTGGGTCAGTAAGGTCATCTGCTGGTACATAAACTGCTTGAACTGACGTTATTGATCCTGACTTAGTTGATGTAATTCTCTCTTGTAATTTACCCATTTCTGAAGCTAGTGTTGGTTGGTATCCAACTGCTGAAGGTATTCTTCCTAATAGGGCAGAAACTTCTGCTCCAGCCTGAGTAAATCTGAATATGTTATCTATGAATAGAAGAACGTCTTGTCCCTCTTTATCTCTAAAGTTTTCCGCTACTGTTAGTCCAGTAAGAGCAACTCTTAATCTTGCTCCAGGCGGCTCATTCATCTGTCCATATACTAGAGATGTCTTAGAAATAACTCCTGATTCTGTCATCTCATCATACAAGTCTCTTCCTTCTCTTGTTCTTTCTCCAACACCTGCGAATACAGACAATCCTCCGTGTCCTTTAGCGATGTTGTTGATAAGCTCCATTATAAGAACTGTCTTTCCTACTCCAGCTCCTCCAAATAGACCTATTTTTCCACCTTTGATATAAGGTGCAAGAAGGTCAATTACCTTAATTCCAGTTTCGAATATTTCTACTTCTGTTCCTTGCTCATCAAAGTTTGGAGCTTCTCTATGTATAGGTAAATGCTCCTCTGTTGTTACTGGTCCAGCTTCGTCAACTGGCTCTCCTAAAACATTTAGAATTCTTCCTAAAACAGCTTTTCCTACTGGAACTGTTATAGCTGATCCTGTATCTATTACTTCCATTCCTCTTTGTAGACCCTCAGTAGCGTCCATTGCTACTGTTCTTACAACGTTATTTCCTAGGTGTTGTTGAACCTCAAGAACTAACTCTTTTCCATCTTCACCTTTTACTTTTAAAGCGTTGTAAATTTCAGGCAATCTATCATTGAACATAACGTCTACAACAGGACCTATTATTTGGGTAAGGGTACCTTTGTTTTCCACTATTGCCTCCTCATTATTCTTAATTTAACGCTGCTGCTCCACCAACAATCTCTGATATTTCTTGAGTTATTGATGCTTGTCTTCTTCTATTATACTCTAAAGTTAATCCCTTTATCATATCTTCAGCGTTATCCGTTGCACTTTTCATTGCATTTTTTCTCGCAGAATGCTCACTTGCAGTATTATCTAGTAAAGCTTTATATAATTCTATATTTAGATACTTTGGTAATAGAGATGATAAAATCTCTTCTGGAGAAGGCTCAAATATATAAGCTTTATTCTCACTTCCCTCAGCTCTTTCTATAGGAATTAATTTACTTACTGTTAGATCACTTACTAAAGCTGATATAAATTTATTATATATTACATATACCTCATCAAAAATGTGATTATAGTAATATTCAACAATATTTTCACTAATCTCTTTCGCTTTGTCATACATAGTTTCAGGGATAAGTTGTATATATTCAGCTTTTACATCGTAATTTCTCTTAGCACAGTATTCTTTAGCTTTCTTTCCAACTGCGATTACAGAGACCTCTTTTCCACTATTTTCAGCAATTAATCTCTCTAATGCTTTAAGAGTGTTACTGTTAAAACTTCCTGCTAGTCCTCTATCAGAACACATAACAATAACTCCTACTTTTTTTACATCATCTCTTCCATCAAAAAGTGGGTGTTTTTCACTTTTAACACCTGCTGCAATATTTTGTAATATTTTAGCTATACTTTCTGAATAAGGTTTTGATTGAGCTACTATTGTTGAAAACTTTTTAAATTTAGTAGTGGAAACTATTTCCATGGCCTTTGTAATTTGGTGAGTAGACTGAACACTTTTTATTCTGTTTTTTATCTCTCTAGTTCCAGCCATTTTCCCACCTCTCTTTAATTAAAATTCTTTTTAAATGCTAATATAGCTTCTACTATTTTAGCTTCAAGCTCCTTATCTAAGCTCTTTTTCTCAACGATTTCATCTAAAATAGTTGTTGTATTTCTCATTTCAGTAATTAACTCTTTTTCAAATCTTCTTACATCTGCAATAGCAATATCATCTAAGAATCCATTGATTACAGTATAGAATGATACAACTTGCTCTTCAACTGGGTAAGGACTATATTGTGGCTGTTTTAAAACTTCCATAATTCTATGTCCTCTTTCTAGTTGAGCTTTTGTAGCTTTATCTAAATCTGATCCAAATTGTGCAAATGTTAATAACTCAGTATATTGAGCTAATTCTAACTTAACTTTAGCAGCAACTTGTTTCATAGCTTTAATTTGTGCAGATCCTCCAACTCTTGATACAGATATTCCGGCATTGATTGCTGGTCTAAATCCAGAGTTGAATAGTTGTGCATCAAGGAATATCTGTCCATCTGTTATCGAAATAACATTTGTTGGGATATACGCTGATACGTCTCCTGCTTGAGTCTCGATTATTGGTAGAGCAGTTATTGATCCTCCACCTAATTCATCAGATAACTTTGCAGCTCTCTCAAGTAATCTTGAGTGAAGATAGAATACGTCTCCTGGATAAGCTTCTCTTCCAGGTGGTCTTTTTAATAATAGAGACATTTCTCTATATGCTACCGCATGCTTAGATAAATCATCATATACTATTAAAACTGCTTCTCCTTTATCCATGAAGTATTCTCCCATAGATACACCTGAGTATGGTGCTAAATATTGTAAAGGAGCTGACTCAGAAGCTGTTGCAGCAACAACTATTGTATATTCCATAGCTCCTGCATCTTCTAATCTCTTAACGATCTGTGCAACTGTTGATCTCTTTTGTCCAATTGCAACATAGATACATTTTACTCCTGTATTTTTTTGATTTAATATTGCGTCAATAGCAACTGCTGTTTTACCAGTTTGTCTATCTCCGATAATAAGCTCTCTTTGTCCTCTACCAATAGGTACCATTCCGTCTATTGACTTGATTCCTGTTTGTAAAGGCTCAGATACTGGTTTTCTTGAGATAATACCAGAAGCTTTTCTTTCTATCTCCATGTATTTCTCAAACTTGATTTCACCTTTTCCATCAATTGGCTCTCCTAAAGCGTTAACTACTCTTCCTAATAAAGATTCTCCAGCTGGAACTGAGGCAATTCTTCCTGTAGCCTTAACCTCGTCTCCCTCTTTAATCTTTGTATAGTCCCCTAGTATAACTGCTCCAACGTTATCCTCTTCTAGGTTTAGAACCATTCCTGTTATTCCGTTAGGAAACTCTAAAAGCTCTCCCGCTTTTGCACTGCTTAATCCGTAGATTCTAGCGATACCGTCTCCTACTTCTAATACAGAACCTGAAGTTTTGACATCAAGACTCTTTTTGTAATTCTCGATCTCAGTTTTGATTATATTACTTACTTCTTCTGGTCTGATTTTCAACTGATTACACCTCCTAATTTTACAAGTAGTTTTTTATTTCTGTGTTAGAGTTTCTAATTGTCTACGGATACTTCCATCCGTTACCTCATCACCTATTTTGATAATTCCTCCACCTATTAGAGATTTATCTACATTAACTACTAGCTTTATCTTTTTACCTGTTTTCTTTTCAAGATTTTTAGAAAGTTTCTCTTTTTGCTCTTCACTTAGTGCAACAGCAAATGTAGCTTCCACATCTAAAATCTGATTTTTTGCATAATCTAACTTAACATATTCTGCTACGATCTCTCTAATTTGTGCAATTCTTCCTTTTTCTAAAATATAAAAAAGAATTTCTATTCCATCATTAGAATCTGAGAAAATTTTCTTTAAAGTTTCTTTTTTTTCACTCTCTTTAATTAGAGGATGAGTTATAAAGTTTCTAAAGTCAACATCTGTTTTATAAAGCTCCATTGTAGAGTTTAAAACGTCATATATTGATTTAACTTCATTTCTTTGCGCAGCAACTTCATATATTGCTTCTGCATATCTTTTACCAATTTGGTTTCCTATCATTTTACTCCCCCTACCTCATCTATAAATTTGTCAGCTAGGGCAGCTTCTAAATCAGAGTTTAAATTCTCTTTTATTATCTTCTCAGCTAATGTTACTGCTAATTGGTTCATTTCAACCTCAAGCTCTTTCTTAGCTGCATGTTTCATCTTTTGAATTTCTAGCTCTGCTGATTTAAGCATTTTGTCTCTTTGTACTGTTGCTTCAGAAATGATTATTTCTTTTCTTTCATCAGCTTTTTTCTCTGCTAATTGAACTATTTTTGTAGCTTCATCTTTAGCATCTTTTAATATTTTTTGAGCTTCTTTATTTTTTAATGCAGCATCCTCATTATTCTTTTGAGCTTCTGAGAATTCAGCTGCAATCTTCTCTTTTCTTGTATCCATTAACTTCATTAATGGAGCTTTAAAGTATTTATTAAATATAAACACTAAAATGAAGAAGTTTATTATTTGCCAAAACATGTTAATATCTATCGATACTGCAGGCATATTTGTTGGTGCCAAGTCTTCTACCTCCTTCCTAAAAGTATTTGATGTATTTTACAAAAAAATTATCCTAACATTCCTACGAATGGGTTAGCATATAATAAGATTAGTGCAATTACTAATGAATAGATACCTGTTGACTCAGATACTGCTTGTCCAAGTACCATTGTAGAAATGATATCTCCTTTAGCTTCTGGTTGTCTAGCTACTGCCTCAACTGCTTTACCAGCTGCGTATCCTTGTCCAACTCCTGGTCCTATACCTGCGATCATTCCACATCCTGCTCCTATTGCTGATGCTGCTAATACTATAGTTTTTGCTAACATTAAATCCATAATCATTTACCTCCTAGTTATTTTAAAATTTAATCTTGTTAGTTTTTATTTATCATCGGGACATTCTGCATCCCCTAATGAACCTTGAATATATACCATACTTAGCATTAAGAATACAAAACTTTGTACTACTCCACTAAATATATCAAAATAAAGATGTAACGGTGCTGGAATAACCATAGGTGCTGCTTTATAAATAAGCCCCATTATTACCATTCCGGCAAACATATTTCCAAACAAACGTATAGAAATATTTGTTGGCTTCGCTAATTCTCCAACTATATTAATAGGTAGCATAAATGGCATAGGCTCTAGTAATCCTTTGAAATATCCTAGTATACCATTTAATTTGATGCTTGTTCCTAAGAATGTAGCTGTAGTTAATAATGCTAATCCAACTGTTGTATTAAGATCTGCTGTTGGAGCTCTAAATGCAGGTGCTATAGTAAACACTCCATTTTCGAAGCTTCCCCAAGGAATTGGTGCAAACATAAGTAAGTTACATCCTAGTATGAATACAAATAATGTAGCTAGATATGTGAAATACCTTGCTGTCCATCCTCCTAACATTTGATGAATAATACCATGTAGAAAATCGTAAACTGATTCAGCTGCAACTTGTGCTCTTCCTGGAATCATCTCTAATTTTTTTGTTCCCATTTTAAATAGAAGTGTTAACACTAATATTACGAACCATGTACTTATTACAGTTATTGTAACTGGTAATCCAAATTTTCCATCAGCATATTCCATAGAAAATGGAATTTGATGTAAAAAATGTGGTAATGGTACATAAAACATTACTGCAGGTCCCTCTACCAATGGTGGGGTAATAAACTCTATTGGTCCTATTCTCATAAGTTTCGCCTCCTTTCAATAGTTTATTTTAAATACTTAGATTTAAACTTTTTTATATTGTTAAATAAAGTTATAGCTAAAATATTAATTTTAATATTTAGTAATCCTATAACTCCACTAACTAACATTGGAAAACCATAAAATTTTGTAGCCAGTGCTAAAAATATACCGTATAAAAAATATCTTTTTAAATATCCTATTACTCCAACTTTAAATGGAGAGTTCGAAGCTAAACTTGCTTTTGCGTCAAGACATATCATATAAAACCCAACTACTGATAAAATTGCTCCTGAAAACATTCCCATATAAACATATTTGTTTCCTGATAACACTCCGTATATTAAAACTACTAATGCGGTTATAATTCCACGTTTTATTATTTTTTTCAACTCATCCATATATCACTCAATCCTATTTTTTCATTATCAATTTATAAGCGTTATAAAATGCACTAAATACACCTACTATAACGAAAAAAATAAATAATGGTGTGCTTTTAAAAAAATATTTTTCTATTAATTTGTAGATCAAAATAAAAATCCCTATATTTCCAATTATTACAAACCCTAGAAATCCTAATAGTGAAAAATAATGCATAAAATCTTTATTAAAAAATATCATAAATTTTCACTTCCTTAGAGAGTAGTTATTTTTTTACCATGTAAAAAAATCTTTCCCCTGCTATTCTATCATTTTTACCAATACTTAACAAGTTTAAATTATTTTTTTCAACAATTTTTCTAATTTCGAACTCTTCAAATATTCTCTTTTCATATAGTTCTTTTAATTTTTCATAATGACCTGCTCTATTTTTAACAAAGTATACGGCTTCAACAATATCTAGCTCATTTTCCCTAAAATGTTCCCAAATAATAGTCATATCCTTTCTATCATCATAATATACTCCTCCAGGAAACATATTATCTATAAACTCTCTATTTATTACATCAAATATATATATTCCTCCTGGATTCAAAGATGAGTATATGCACTTCATTAAATCATCTAAATCTTCTAATGAAGTTAAATGGTTCACTGTATCAAAAAGTGACACTATTATGTCATAGTTTTCACCTGTATTAAACTCTCTCATATCCCCTAAATACAGCTTCACATTCTTATTTTTTAGTTTTTTATTAGCTATTGTTAACATATCTGCTGATAAATCTAATCCCGAGCAATCAAAATCATCTTTCAATCTTAAAAGAGTTTCTCCTGTACCACAACCTAAATCTAATAACTTTTTCCCTTCTACTCCCGACTCTTTTATCTTTTCTTTAACTAAATCAGCCCATTGATCATAATCACAATGTTGCATAAATTTATCATAAACTTTTGAAAAATTTTTATAATACATCATATCTCCTAAACTAATTCTTTTTCAACAACTGCAGCAATCTCTTTTGCCACTCTATCAACTGTTTCCATCTCTTTTCCTTCAACCATTACTCTTACTATTGGTTCTGTTCCTGATGTTCTTACTAGCACTCTACCTAATCCTGCCATTTCTTTTTCTTTTTCTTCTATATATTTAACAATTACTTCATTTTTATTCCATAGATTTTTTTTACTATTATCTACTCTTACATTTATTAATAATTGAGGCCAATCTACAATCTCATTAACTAATTCATCTAATGATTTTCCTGAGTCTCTTATTGCCTCTACCAATTTAACTGATGTTAGTACTCCATCTCCTGTAGTTCCAAAGTCTGATAATATTATATGCCCTGATTGTTCTCCACCTATATTTACATTAAGCTCTTTCATTTTTTCAAGAACATATCTATCTCCTACATTAGCTCTTATTAAGTTTACACCTTTATTTAATAAATAATTTTCAAATCCCATGTTACTCATTACTGTTGTTACAACTTGATTCCTTTTTAATTCTCCTCTATTTTTCATTCCTAAAGCTAGTACAGCAATAATCTTATCTCCATCTATTATATTTCCATTTTTATCCACTGCTATTAATCTATCTGCGTCTCCATCATATGCTAATCCTAAGTCCGCTTCATAGCCCATAACTACTTTAGATAATATCTCTGGATGTGTCGATCCACATCTTACATTTATATTTTTACCGTTTGGAGCATCATTTATTATTACTATCTCTGCTCCTAAAGCTAAAAATACTTCTTTTGCTACTCTATATGCTGATCCATTAGCTGCATCTAATATGATTTTCATTCCTGAAAAATCACCTTTTACTGTTGAAATTACATGATCTCTATATAAGTAATACTCATCCTCTGCGTATGTAAATCTTCCTACTTCATCTCCCGCTATAGGATCTTTTGTTATTTCTTCTACATTATCCATCAATGCTTCTATTTGTAATTCTACTTCATCAGGAAGTTTGTACCCATCTTCCCAAAATATTTTTATTCCGTTGTCTTTTGCTGGATTATGAGAAGCTGATATCATTATTCCTGCTTTTGCCGTACTTTTCTCTGTTAAATAAGCAACTCCTGGAGTTGGAATAACTCCTACAAAATCTATATTTATTCCCATAGAGTTTAAACCTGCTGTTAATGCTGATCTTAACATATATCCTGATCTTCTTGTATCAGATCCCATTATTACTCTTATTCTTTTCTTATCTGGATACTGTTTTTTTAGCGTATATCCCAATGCATATCCTAATTTTAATGCCAACTCTACTGTTAACTCTTTATTAGCTTCTCCTCTTATTCCATCTGTTCCAAAATATTTTCTCATTTTAATCATCTCTCCCTTCTAAGTTGTAATTTTTCACATATGTACCCTGTTATAATTCCTGAAATACATCCCATAAATAAAAATCCCCAAATAAATATAAATATTGATTTACTCATTATACTAATGCTTCTAAAAAGCAAAAAATAAACAACTATTAACTGTGTCAAATTATGCACAAAAGCACCACTTATACAAATAGCTATCAAAGATAGATTTTTTCGATATTTAAATAATAAAATGGTCAAGAGGGTACTAGCCCCTCCTGAAGTTAAACTTATTATAAAACTTGGTGAAAAAAGAGTTCCCAACATCATTCCTTGAATAAAAATTCTAAGTAATAAAATCTCTATTGCCATTTTATCATCGAACTTTTCTAAAGCTATAATTGTTGCAATATTTGCTAATCCTAACTTCATCCAAGGAAAAGGTTTTGGTACTAACGTTTCTATCAATGATAAGTAAAGAGCTAATAACACAAAAGCTGTCAAATATCTCCTTCTTTTATCTGTCATATTACACCTTTAAGTCTGTATCCATTCCTAATAATTCTTTATTTTTTTCAAGAATAGGATTTACTTCAGAGTTTAAGAAATCCACTACCTGTTCTGGTGCAAATCCAATAAAGTTTTTAGGGTCTAAAATTTCCATTAATTTTTCTCTATCTATATCAAAAGATGAATCATTTAAAATTCTTTCTATTAAATCATTTTCAAGACCTTCAACTTTAACTTGTTTTCCAGCTTCCATTGAGTGAACTCTTATTAACTCATGAAGTTCTTGTCTATCTCCACCTTTTTTTACTCCTTCCATTATTATGTATTCTGTAGACATAAATGGAAGTTCTGCCATTATATGCTTTTCTATCATTTTAGGATATACAACTAATCCTTCTAATATATTTTTCCAAATAATAAGAATTGCATCAATAGCTAAAAATGCTTGAGGTAAAGCTAATCTTTTATTTGCTGAATCATCAAGTGTTCTTTCAAACCATTGTGTTGAAGCAGTCATTGCTGTACTTTGTTGTAAAGCTATTACAAACTTTGCTAAGGAAGAGATTCTTTCACTTCTCATTGGATTTCTTTTATATGCCATTGCAGATGATCCAATTTGATTTTTTTCAAATGGTTCCTCTATCTCTTTTAAATGCTGTAATAGTCTTAAATCATTTGTAAATTTATGAGCTGATTGTGCAATATTTCCTAATAGATTAGATACTTCTGAATCTATTTTTCTATCATAAGTTTGTCCTGTAACTAAAAATCTCTTATTGAATCCCATTTTTTCTGCTACTTTTTCATCTAATTCTTTTACTTTTTGATAATCTCCATTAAATAACTCTTGGAAAGATGCTTGAGTTCCAGTTGTTCCTTTAACTCCTCTAAATCTAAGTGTATCCTGTCTAAATTCTAACTCTTCTAAATCTAAAACTAAACTTTGTAACCAAAGAGTTGCTCTTTTACCAACAGTTGTCAATTGAGCTGCTTGAAAATGTGTAAATCCCAATGTAGGTAAATCTTTATATTCATAAGAAAATTTAGCTAATCCATCCATTACATTTATTATTTTTTTCTTTAATACATTTAAAGCTTCTTTTATTTGTATTAAATCTGTATTATCTCCAACATAAGCACTTGTTGCTCCTAAGTGAATTATAGGCATAGCTTTTGGCGCCGCTGTTCCAAATGTATGTACATGAGCCATTACATCATGTCTAAATTTCTTCTCCATCTCATTTGCTAGTTCATAATCAATATTATTTATATTAGCTTTCATTTCTGCTAATTGTTCATCTGATATATCAAGACCTAGTTCTTTTTCAGTTTCAGCCAATACATACCATAATTTTCTCCAAGTTGAAAATTTAAATTTTGGTGAAAATATTTCTAGCATTTCCTTCGAGCTATATCTTTCTGCTAAAGGATTCGAATAAATTTCTTTGTTCATTATAAGTTTTCCTCCTAAATATATATTAATTTCTTTCTAGCGACATTAAAATTGCGGTTTCTCCATTTGAGTAATAATTTTTTCTTTTTCCTATATTTACAAATCCTAATTTCTCGTAAAATTTTCTTGCTATTTCATTAGTTTCTCTAACTTCTAAAAGTAAATTCTTATTAAACTCTTCTAAGTAAAAATTTATTAGTTCTTGTCCAATTTTTCTATTTCTAAAATTAGTTGTTACAGCAATTTTCATTATTTCATAAACATCATATGAATCATGTAAAATTAGATATCCCTTTACATCTTCATCATAAACTATTATTGAGTATTCTTTTTTTAAACTCATCTCTTGTAAAGTTATAATAGAGTAATAGCTCTCTGGAAATATCTCTTTTTCTAGAAATGATATTTTTTCTAATATTTCTTTATTAGTATTGTCAATTTTTATAATCATATGTTATTTCAATATCCCTATTCTATTAAGTGGCCAGAATCTAACAAGAGCCTTTCCTTTTATCCTGCTATCTTTTACAAATCCCCACATTCTAGAGTCATAACTTCCGTTTGTATTATCTCCTAAAGCTAAATAATAATCCTCATCTAAAGTTTTTGTTACAGTTTCTCCTTTTAAAAGTTTATTTAAAACTTCTTGATCATGTATAAAATCTAAAATCATTCCTGTTGGTACACCATTTACTAGAAATTTTACATCTGGTAATAACTGTGAAACATAAGCTCCATTTTCTTTCAATAAATTTTGAACTTTTGCTACATCAATATTTTCTTTCTCAAAAGTTTCATTATAATTTTGACCTGGAATAATTGTTATAACATCACCTTTTTTAGGAACAGTCCACTCGTTATAACTTAATTCACCTAAAGGAGTATATTCTCTATCTGATATTTTCTTTCCATTTATAAATAATTTATCATATTTTATTTGAACTTTTTCTCCTGGTAATCCCATTAACCTTTTAGTGTATAAAACTTTATCTTCTATCGGCTCTTTAAATACAATTATGTCCTCTCTTTCAGGAGCTTTAAAATTATACACTACCATATTTCCAAACAATCTATCTTTTGGAATGATTGTTGGTATCATTGAACCTGTCGGTACTAAAAAATTTCCTATATAAAATTTTTGAATAATTAATACTAAAATTAAAGCGCTTCCTAAGCTCTCTATTAATTTAATTGTTTTTCTTAGAATTTTTTCTGATGTTTTACCATTTAATTTAAATTTATTAACAAGATAATCTTCAAATATTGTTCTTTTTTTGTCTATTTTAGCAACTATTTTCTTTTCTTTAACAAATATGTATATAAAAAAAGCTGTTAAAATTACATAAAATATTGTATTTAGAATTAAATTTTCTCTACTCATAAACCCACTCCTCTAGTCAATTTATATATATTTTAACACAAAAAAAAGAAAAAAGCTAAGGAATTGTTCTTCCTTAGCTTTAGAAATCTTACTTTCTGATCTCTTTGATTCTTGCTTTCTTTCCAGAAAGTCCTCTTAAGTAGTAAAGTTTTGATCTTCTTACTTTTCCGATCTTTAAAACTTCAATTTTGTCGATCATAGGTGAGTTTACAGGAATAATTCTCTCTACTCCAACTCCTCCAGTTACTTTTCTAACTGTGAAAGTTTTTGCAATTCCTCCACCGTTTACTCTGATTACTACTCCTTCGAATAACTGTATTCTTTCTTTGTTACCCTCTACAACTTTGTAGTAAACTCCGATAGTATCTCCAGCTTTGAATTCTGGAATGTCGTTTCTTAAGTAGTTTTGCTCTACTAATTGGATTAATTTTTCTTTCATTTTAGCCTCCCTGAATATTCATTTAATATTCCATTAAAGCGGAATATTCGTTTTAATAACTATATTAGTGTATCATAAAATATTAACTTTGTCAATTTAGAAGATTAAAATCTAAAGTTAAAGTTTAATAATGGTAATACTTCAAACAATTCACTATTATCTGCCATATTTACAAGTCCAATTTGTAGCCCTTGTAAATTTTCTGCCATATTTACAAAACCTAATTGTAATCCTTTAATTTGTTTTGCTTTATTAAAAAATCCAAATTGTACTCCTGTCCCTGTTCCTGTAAAGTTAGCCCCTCCTACCTGAACTCCTTTTGTATTATGTCCTACCATATTTACTAAACCAAGTTGTACTCCTGTCATATTTCCACCAACACTATTAAAAGTTAACGGAAGAAAAAACCAACCTAATTTAGCTCCTTCAAAATTCCCTTCTGTTCTATCATAAAAAGATCCTATTGATAGTCCTTTAAAATTTTGTTTTTTATTTGCTATTATATTTACATCTAAACCTTCTACATTTTGATTTTCAGTGTAAATCAATCCCAATCTTACACCTTTTACACTTGTTTGTGGTCCTTTTAACTGTGTAGGTGATAAAAGCCCTAACTCTAAACTTTCAGCTCCAAAAGAAGCTAGTGATAATCCTAATAGCCCTGTTACTAATTTCTTCTTCATTAAATTCCCCTTTTATTTTGATCTTTAATTTTTGCAAAAAATAAAAAAATGGCGCTTCTTGCTGGGCTCGAACCAGCGACAACACGATTAACAGTCGTGCGCTCTACCAACTGAGCTAAAGAAGCACTTTTTTAAGATTGGCAACTTCCTATCCTCCCAGGGGGCTGCCCCCCAAGTACTTTCAGCGTTTATGGGCTTAACTTCCAGGTTCGAAATGTTACTGGGTGTACCTCCATAGCTATCGTTGCCAATCAATATTTATTTGTGTTCTTGAACACTTGAAACTATATAGTAGTATATTAAGGTTAAAACTTCGATATATTAGTATTGGTCAGCTAAAAGTCTCACAACTCTTACACCCCCAACCTATCAACCTCCTAGTCTCGAAGGTATCTTAAAGAGTACTTATCTTGAAGTCAGTTTCCCGCTTAGATGCTTTCAGCGGTTATCTGTTCCAAACGTGACTACCCAGCTGTGCCACTGGCGTGACAACTGGTACATCAGAGGTTTGTCCATCCCGGTCCTCTCGTACTAAGGACAGATCTTCTCAATACTCTAACGCCTACAGTGGATAGGGACCGAACTGTCTCACGACGTTCTGAACCCAGCTCACGTACCGCTTTAATGGGCGAACAGCCCAACCCTTGGGACCTTCTCCAGCCCCAGGATGCGATGAGCCGACATCGAGGTGCCAAACTCTACCGTCGATATGGACTCTCGGGTAGAATCAGCCTGTTATCCCCAGGGTAGCTTTTATCCGTTGAGCGACGACCCTTCCATTCGGAATCGCCGGATCACTATGTCCTGCTTTCGCACCTGCTCGACCCGTCAGTCTCGCAGTTAAGCTCTCTTATGCCATTGCACTCTACGGTTGATTTCCATCCAACCTGAGAGAACCTTTGAACGCCTCCGTTACTCTTTCGGAGGCGACCGCCCCAGTCAAACTGCCCACCTAGCACTGTCTTCGAGGGTACAAACCTCAAATTAGAATTCCGACATAGTATGGTTGGTATTCCACCAGTGACTCCGCGTAATCTAGCGACCACGCATCATAGTCTCCCAACTATCCTATACATACGATGCCAAAACCCAATACCAAGCTACAGTAAAGCTCCATGGGGTCTTTCCGTCCTACTGCAGGTAACCGGTATCTTCACCGGTAATACAATTTCACCAGGCCTCCCGTCAAGACAGCTCTCAGATCGTTACACCATTCGTGCAGGTCGGAACTTACCCGACAAGGAATTTCGCTACCTTAGGACCGTTATAGTTACGGCCGCCGTTCACCGGGGCTTCAATTCGGAGCTCTCACTCCTCCTCTTAACCTTCCGGCACTGGGCAGGTGTCAGCCCATATACGTCGCCTTACAGCTTAGCATAGACCTGTGTTTTTGTTAAACAGTCGCCTGAGACTCTTCACTGCGGCCTCTCATAGCTTTGCGTCGCGTGTACGCTCACCATAAAAGGCACCCCTTCTCCCGAAGTTACGGGGCTATTTTGCAGAGTTCCTTAACGAGAGTTAGCCTGTCCGCCTTAGATTTCTCATCCTGACCACCTGTGTCGGTTTGGGGTACGGGCACTAATATCTTTATAACGCTTAGAAGCTTTTCTCGGCAGTGTGGTATTTGCACCTTCCATCTTACGACTCCTCATCACACCTCACGTTTAGTCTAGCGGATTTTCCTACTAGACCACGCTACATGCTTGAACTGGCACTTCCGTTCGCCAGCGTGCATAACCTCCTGCGTCCCTCCATCACTTGATATCAGTGGCACAGAAATATTAATCTGTTTTCCATTCGCCTACGCAATCTAGCCTCGGCTTAGGACCCGGCTTACCCAGGGGAGACAAACTTTACCCTGGAACCCTTGGTCTTCCGGCGTGGGGGATTCTCGCCCCCATTCTCGCTACTTATTCCTGCATTCTCACTTCTGATACCTCCAGAGTCTCTTATCGATTCTCCTTCAACGGCCTACAGAACGCTCTCCTACCAGTCGCTTACGCAACTCCACAGCTTCGGTTTATAACTTAGCCCCGTTACATTGTCGGCGCAGAGACTCTCGACCAGTGAGCTATTACGCACTCTTTAAAGGTATGGCTGCTTCTAAGCCAACCTCCTGGTTGTTTGTGAATCTCCACCTCCTTTCCCACTTAGTTATAATTAGGGACCTTAGCTGGTGGTCTGGGTTGTTTCCCTTTTGACCATGGAAGTTAATTCCCATAGTCTCACTCCTGAGCTCTAGAATTATGGTATTCGGAGTTTGATTGACTTCGGTAAGCAGTATGCCCCCTAGGTCATTCAGTGCTCTACCCCATAATTGAACACTCAAGGCTGCACCTAAATGCATTTCGGAGAGAACGAGCTATCTCCTGGTTCGATTGGCTTTTCACCCCTAAACCTACCTCATCTCCCAACTTTTCAACGGCGGTGAGTTCGGGCCTCCACTGTGTCTTACCACAGCTTCACCCTGGACAGGCTTAGATCACCAGGTTTCGCGTCTACGCCCAGCGACTATGTCGCCCTATTCAGACTCGGTTTCCCTTCGGCTCCGTTAAACTTAACCTTGCCACTGAACGTAACTCGCAGGATCATTCTCCAAAAGGCACGCCATCACCCCAAAGGGCTCTGACCGCTTGTAAGCACACGATTTCAGGTTCTATTTCACTCCCCTCCCGGGGTTCTTTTCACCTTTCCCTCACGGTACTATGCGCTATCGGTAAGTAAGAGTATTTAGCCTTACGAGATATGGTCCTCGCAGATTCACACAGAATTCCTCGTGTTCCGTGCTACTTGGGAGAGATCATACATTTGATACGGTTTACCTGTACGAGGCTTTCACTCTCTACGGCAGGCCTTTCCAGACCTTTCCAGTTCGGCGTATCAATATGTCGAATACCTTGCAGTTCTTCAGACGATCTTCCCGCTACCCCGTAGATGCAACGGCTGCATCCTTGGCACATCTACGGTTTGGGCTCACCCCCGTTCGCTCGCCGCTACTTAGGGGATCGTTTTTACTTTCTTTTCCTCGGGTTACTTAGATGTTTCAGTTCACCCGGTTCCCCTTTCGTGCTAAGACTCCATCTTAGCAGATTTCTCCATTCGGAAATCTTGGCATCACAGTTCGATTGCAACTCCACCAAGCTTATCGCAGCTTACCACGTCCTTCATCGGCTCTTACTTCCTAGGCATCCTTCGTGTGCCCTTAATATTTTAACCTTGTAATATAATTCATATTATTTAGACAGACTAACTACTCAATTTAAGATTGACTTAAAAATGAATTGTTAGTTAATTTAGAATATTTTCTCAATATCTACTATATAGTTTCCAATGTCCAAGTTTGATAGTAAAGAACACTATCAATCGAATAGAGAAAAAGTTAGTCTCCTTAGAAAGGAGGTGATCCATCCGCACGTTCCCGTACGGATACCTTGTTACGACTTCACCCCAATCGCTAATCACACCTTAGGAACATCCCTCCTTACGGTTAGGCCTGCTACTTCAGGTGCAACCAACTCTCGTGGTGTGACGGGCGGTGTGTACAAGACCCGAGAACGTATTCACCGCAACATGCTGATTTGCGATTACTAGCGATTCCAACTTCATGTACTCGAGTTGCAGAGTACAATCCGAACTAAGAACAGCTTTAAGAGATTAGCTCACCCTCGCGGGTTGGCAACTCTCTGTACTGCCCATTGTAGCACGTGTGTAGCCCAGCGTATAAGGGGCATGATGACTTGACGTCATCCCCACCTTCCTCCTGCTCATCGCAGGCAGTATCGCATGAGTGCTCAACTTAAATGGTAGCAACATACAATAGGGGTTGCGCTCGTTGCGGGACTTAACCCAACATCTCACGACACGAGCTGACGACAGCCATGCACCACCTGTCACTAAGTTCCGGCAAGCCGGCACGAATCTATCTCTAGAAACTTCTTAGGATGTCAAACGCTGGTAAGGTTTCTCGCGTTGCGTCGAATTAAACCACATGCTCCACCGCTTGTGCGGGTCCCCGTCAATTCCTTTGAGTTTCACACTTGCGTGCGTACTCCCCAGGCGGATCACTTATCGCGTTAGCTTGGGCGCTGAGGTTCGACCCCCAACACCTAGTGATCATCGTTTACGGCGTGGACTACCAGGGTATCTAATCCTGTTTGCTCCCCACGCTTTCGCGCTTCAGCGTCAGTATCTGTCCAGTGAGCTGACTTCTCCATCGGCATTCCTACAAATATCTACGAATTTCACCTCTACACTTGTAGTTCCGCCCACCTCTCCAGTACTCTAGAAAAACAGTTTCCAACGCAATACGGAGTTGAGCCCCGCATTTTAACATCAGACTTATTTTTCCGCCTAGACGCGCTTTACGCCCAATAAATCCGGATAACGCTTGCGACATACGTATTACCGCGGCTGCTGGCACGTATTTAGCCGTCGCTTCTTCTGTTGGTACCGTCACTTTCTTCTTCCCAACTGAAAGCACTTTACAATCCGAAGACCTTCATCGTGCACACAGAATTGCTGGATCAGGCTTGTGGCCCATTGTCCAATATTCCCCACTGCTGCCTCCCGTAGGAGTAAGGGCCGTGTCTCAGTCCCCTTGTGGCCGTTCACCCTCTCAGGCCGGCTATCCATCGTCGCCTTGGTGGGCCGTTACCCCACCAACTAGCTAATGGAACGCAAGGCTCTCTCTTGGCGCATATAGCTTTCATAAGTTTCCCATGCGAGAATCTCATAATATCCGGTATTAGCTGTCGTTTCCAACAGTTGTCCCAGACCAAGAGGCAAGTTCCTTACGCGTTACTCACCCGTCCGCCATCCTCGTTACCCGAAGGTAACTTGAATCGACTTGCATGTGTTAAGCATTCTGTCAGCGTTCATCCTGAGCCAGGATCAAACTCTTCATTCAAATATATTTAAAGTCCTAAGACTTACGTTTACACCATTTATTGGTTTGCCATTTCTGGCATTTGTTATTTTCATAACTTCTGACTATTTTCTCTATTCGGTTGTTAATGTCCTTTTCCATAATTCTTGCCGGCGGTGTTTCCCGCTGACAAAAATTATAGTATCATAAATTTTAAAATACGTCAATAACTTTTTTATAAAAAAAATACATATCTATTTTAAATATGTATTTTTTCTTAATTTTATAATGTTTCTGTTGTTTTTTTAGTTATTATTTTTCCTTCTGAATCAAATATAGTTACTCTAACTTTCTTTCCTTTTAGGTTTTCAATTTTCATTGAACTCTCAATTTTAGATTTACCCCCTCTTTCTGTTCTACCTAATTGAGAATCAATTGTATTTACTACAGCTCCTCCTGCACCTAAAACTTCTATTTTTTGCTTTAATAGTTCCGAGCTATTACCTTTTGAATCTGAATCTACAATTATTTTAAATAATGAATGTTTTTCATTATACGAAAGTTTTAAATTAGAAATATTCGTTCCTCTATTTATCTCCCCATAATAACCATAAACACTGATTCCAACTTCTGTTATCATTTTTATTTGAGCATCAACTTTTCCCATTTTCTCTTCTTTATTCTCTTTTAAAGGAATCTCTTTAAACACTACATAGCTTTTATATTCTCCTGATGTCATACTTGCTTCAGGTTTAACTCTAAATCTTACTACTTGTTTTCCTCCTGGTTTAATAGCTACCATCTTTGGATATAATTTTATATAATTATTTAAACTATATTTTTCATATCCTGGTGCATTTTCTAAAAAGCTCTCTAATCTCATAGGACTTGTGGTATTGTTTATCAATGTTATTTCATTTGTATTTACTTTATCTAAACTTATTTCAAATCTAGTTGGAGCTACGCTAAAATTAAACGCATAACTCATTAATGTCAATAAAAAATATAAAATTCCTATCGCTGTTTTCTTTAGTTTCATCTTTTTCCATCACTCCAATTCACTTAATATTTTATCGTACTTTTCATATTTTAAACTTCTATTAAACTTTTTAAATCTATCAACAATAGGATCTTTTAATTCATTGTTTTTTTTCAAAATTTTCCCATTATCATCTATTTCATTCCCATTTTTATACTTAGACTTTTGAGCTATTAATCCAGCCTTATCGTAAATTATTACTTCACCATCTTTCAATCCATTTTTATAATTTACAATAGTTTTTATATCTCCACTTTTATAAAAAAATCTCCACTGGCCTTCTCTTTTATCATTTCGATATTCGCCTTCTAAAATTTGAGCACCATCAATTCCAAATATTTTTATTCCACCATTAATTTTTCCTAATTTAAAATTTGTTAAAGTTTCTAAAATTTCTCCTTTATAGAAAAAAACTGCTTCACCCTCTAAAAGACCATGAAAATACTCTATCTTTGTTAATAACTCTCCTCCATTTCCATATTTTACAACTTTTCCATGTAAAATTCCATCTTCTATATTTTCATACCCTTCCATATTATTATTGGGATAAAAATATGTCCATTGACCATTTGGTTTATCGTAATTATATCTCAGGACTCCTTTTGTATTTCCATTTAAATATTTTATTGTCCATACGCCATGCTTTATTCCATTTACATATCTGCCTTCATAAATAAACTTTTCATTTTTCTCTTGAAAAAACCCTTGAAAAAATCCATTTTTTATTCCATTTTCATATTGTTCTTTTATTCCATTTCCTACTAATTCTCCTGTAAAAGGAGATGTTTCATTAGATATGTAAACTATTTGGTTTTTTAGCATTTTTTTATTTATACTTTCTTTTCTCGAATTAGAAAAAGAAAGATTATATAATACAGTATAAGCAATCAAAAATGTTATAACCCATCTTTTTTTCACTCTCTATTTCTCCTTTTAAAAATTATTTAAAATATCATCTAAATTATATCCCTCTTCATCCTCATCTTGAACTGTAGTCTCCTTTATAATTTCTTGATCATATTTATTAACCAAAATATCATATCCTTCAAAATATTCTCCTTCATCTTCATGATCAAGTACTATGTTAACATCTAATTTATCTTGAGAAAATTTAACACCATCATTTCCTAAATATTTAAACTTCATTTCATACTTCCCCGGTAAGACATTTTCAAAGAAAAACATCCCATCAAATTCTGGATCTATTTCTTGATATAACTCTCCATTCTTTTCTAAAATTACATTGGTCATACTAAGTATTCTAATCAATTCTTTTGAACTTACATTCTCTCCTGGGTTTATATTTCCTGTTACCATGGATACCGCTTGAACTCCAACATCATATTTTGTTCCTATAGATGCCCTTGTTTGAACTTTTCTTTTATCAATAACCTGAGTTAACATAGGATCAATGCTTTTTCTATCTACTTCTACCTTATAATTTTCTAAAGGTAGCAACCCCGAAATAATATATTCTCCATTAATATCTGAAACCACTCGTTTACCATCAACTACTAAAGCAACATCTGATAAAGTTGTTTCTCCATCATCATAAATACCATTATCATTAGAATCTATATAAACTTTTCCAAATATCCAAGAATTATCAACTTGCCTATCTTTTATATCTCTTTTTAAGTTAGATAAGTCTAAAGTTTTTTCTATAGTTACTCCAGCATTTATTCCCCCATCTTCTCTTCTAGAAGTAGGTAATTCAACGTATATACTTCTGTCCAAATAAAGAGTAAAATCTACTGTAAATCTGCTTTTCTCCTCTTCGTTATATAAAAGTTCTGTTCCTAACATGTACTCTATTCCTGTAGACATCAACTCTCTTCTTCTTCCTAATATTTTCAAAGAATAATCTGTTCTCAACGTTTCATTTCTTTCTATATTTGCTTGAAATACCATTGTAAATCCTGATACTCCACCATAACTAATTCCGGGATTTATAGAATAACTTTTCTTATTTTTATTAGAATCTGTTACTTCTACATCTAAAAATAAAGAGAAATTTCTTAAACTTCTATTCTCTAAGCTTATATAATAGCTCTTTTCCTTACTTTTTTCATCTATTTTTAACTCTTCTTGATAACCAAACCCTATTCTTGTAGATAAAAAATCTCTTGATATTCCAATTGAATTATATTGCTTAATACTATTTTCTTCTGCAACAAAATTAGAATAGTTAAAATGTTTAAGTAATAAATTATACTCTTTTATTTTTTGATTTACCCTAATTTCATAACTATTTTCTTGTTTTTCATATTCGTAAAAATTTTGATAATTAATTAAAATCGGATAGCTATTTGATAAATTAAATTTGTAAATAATTTCATTTTTTAACATGCTATATTTTCTATTTTTCTCTGATTCTAACTCAAGAGCACCTAAACCAAATGTTAAATTTTTAGTTAAACCATAACTTACTTCATTTACACTCTGTTTTTTTCTTTTATTTTTTTCTTGACCTAGTTGAAGATTATAGCTCCATTCTTTTTCATTAAGAAGTTTAGAATCCCCTACTGTATAAACTTTTCTAGTTTCTATTTGTCCATTTTTATAATAAATTTTTAGTGAATAATCTCCACCATAATTTCTATCTCTAACTTCAAATATAAAGTTCTTTTCCATTGGTCTTTGATAGTCTAAAAGTACTCCACTTTGATACAACTCGATAATATCTGCCCCTTGTGCCTCTCCCTTAATCGTTGTTATATTCCCTACTGTAGAGCTATATGTATTTTTTTCTCCGAAACTAATCCCCTCTACCATCCCATTTATATTTAAAAAATCTGGAGTTTTAATATAAAAATCACCTAAAATCAAATCATTATCTTTATATACATTATTATATGTTAGATTATAATTTTTTATAGAACTTTCTGGTTCAACAGAGTAATTAACGTAAAAATCTCCATATAAAAATTGAGTTCCATATTCTAAATTTATTTGATTCCCATTTCCTTCTAAATCATTTTTAGAGTAGTTTATCTTTAGTAAACCAGGTGCAAGAATTTGTTTTTCCGGTTTTACTAAATTGAATATATCATCTTCTTTTTTGTCATTTAGTCGAAGTCGTTCAACCTTTCCTTTTTCCCTTATCTCAAAAGGTAAAATAAAATCTGGCTCCAGAACTAATTTTAAATCTTGACTAGACCAAGAAGATTTTTTAAATTTAAAATCGTCCTCTAAAACTTTTATCTCAACATATAAATCTCCATCTATTACAAAACTTTTTCCATTTTTTATCAAAACTTTATATTTTTCATTATCAATTTGAAAATCAACAACTTTTTTTTCTAAATCAAGATTAACTGAATAAACTTCTAAAAAATAAAACAACCCTTTTATAGGTATATATATTTGATCATTTTCAAAGTCATACCTAGCCATAAAAAAGTCATCTTTCAATGCTTTGCTTTTTATTTCTATATATGCCTCATCTAACTCTACCTCTTGAGCTAATAAACCAAATGAAAGAAAAAAGAAAAAAATAGTCACCATACTCAAATAGACTATTTTTATTTTTTTCATCAATCATACCTTACCTTTATTTTCAACTCTCCACTATAATTACCAGGAGAAGCTTTTTTTGTATCTCTTACCTCTCCGACAAATGTAACTCTTCCCTCTCCTCTAGATGTTAATCTAATTTCATAATCTTCATCATCCTTTTTTCCTAACTCGGGACTATATACTTTAACTTTTAAACTACCACTATTATTTTTATTAAATATTTCCACATTTTCTGGATAACTTATCTCAACCTCTCTATTAGGTTCTCCTTCTATTTTTAAATATCCATGAGTCCCTTGGTTAGAAGACATTTTTTGGCCTTGTACACCTACACCTAAATCCATTGGAGTAGTGGAAACTCTTAATCTTCTTATAACATTTAATTCAAGATTAATTTCTATCTCTACCTCTTCATTTTTTTCTTTTCCATCACGTATTACTAAAGTTATTGGTTTCGATCTATATTTTCCACCTAATCTAGTATTACCATTTACGTTAACAGTTGCTATAACTTTTAAATTACATTGACCTTTAGATGAATTTATCATTTGATTATTCTTATCTATATTTGCACTGCCATCAGAAGAAATTAATTCTATATTATTTATTTTAATTAGTTCTTCAATTGTTCCGTTTTCATCAAAAAAATATATATTTCCAAAATTTTCAATTTTATAAGATAGTTCTCTATTTCCAAATCCACTAATTTTAAAAGTACTTGTTGAATACTCTATACGTTGAATCCAATCTCCAATAATTTCTCTATTTACATTTATTTTTGATTTATCTGAATGTATTTTTGCAAAAGTTACTAAATTAAGAACACACAGTAATATCAATATTTTTTTTAGCATATTTCACCCCCTATAATATTTTAATAATTTAATTTTATCTTTTTGCTTTCTAAAATTACTTTTTCTCTATGAACTAATGGAATATACGGTTTATTTTTAGAAATTAAATATACTATCTTATCATATATTTTATCTCTATTTTCTTGCTTCTCCTCATCTTTCAAAATTTCTAAAAATGGTAAAGTTGCATTGTACATCTCTTTATTTCCCATATCATGAACCATTACTTTTCCTAAATTATAAATCAAATATTTTTCATCAAATAGAATATTATAGATAGCTATTTCATAATCTTGTTTTTCCATTTTCATTAAATACGCTTCTTGCTGATAAGGCGTTATATTTACTTGCAGCCCCTTTTCTATTAATTGAGTTTTTAAATTATTTGCAATTTTTAAAGAAATATCATCATTTAGAGTTATTATTTCTATCTTTTCATTTAACAATTTATTTTCTTTTATAATCTCTAATGTATTCTCCTCTTTTATAGTAGATAAGTTGGCTTTAAATAATTTTTTAGGAAAAAATGTATTTGCAATCTCCACATTATAGATATCTTTCACTATTCTTTCTCTGTCTATAATAGAGTCTATAATTTCTCTATTCTTTTTTTTATTAAAAATATTATTCTTATTTCCAAACATAATCGCTATCGTATCTAACTCTTTTGTCTCTATTACATCTGTATTTTCACTAATAACTCCTTCTTTTTTTAGTTCCTTAATTTGTTTTGGACTTAAATCTAAAACTACATCAACAGCTTCATCAAAATATAATAACGCTCTTTTCCTATCACTAACTTCTGATAAAATCTCGATTTTAGAAGGTTTTACATCTTTTCTAAAATACTTATTTTTAGATAGAACAACTTCTTTGTTTGTAATTTTATCCAACTTATACGGCCCAGTTCCATAGATAATTCCATTCACTTCTTTTGTTATAGAACACATATAATATGTTAGCATTGATGTAAATAGCTTGTTTTTTCCCTTTAATTTTATCTCTAATAAATTTTTATCTAACACTTTTACATTTTGAACATCATTGAAGAAATCTTTAAAAACAGCGCTTTCTAACATTCTATCCAACGAACTTTTTACATCTTTAGCTGACATTTTATCTCCATTTTGAAAATAAATATCATCTCTTAATTCAATCTCTAAATTCCTTTCACCGTTCCATGTCCATTTTTGAACTAAATTTGGAACAATCTCACCTTTTTCATTATAATTAAAAAGCGTTTCATAAAGATAATTTACAACTCTTATTGAATACTGATCTTTCATAAAAATAGGATCTATGTTCGTTACTTTTACCGCTTGAACTATTTTCATTTCATCTTTTTCTTCAAAAATTTCCTGTTGAAAATTATCATATTCATTTAATTGAACTTCATCAAAATATATCTCCGATTGTCCAAAAGATAAAGAGATTGTAAAGGTAAATAATATTAGGCATAGATATCTTTTCAATTTTTCACCCTCTTTACACTATTTGTTATTTTTTATTGCAGAATAAAACTCCGTTGCTAGGTCTAATGACTCCTTATTTTCTTCATATATTTTCTCAAACTCTTTGTCATTGTTAACAAATATGTCTACTAATTCTGGATCAAAACTTTTTCCCTTTTCCGCTTTTATAACTTTTAAAGCATCCTCATGAGTTAAAGCATCTCTATGAAATTTTTTCTGTCTCAGCGCATCATAAACATCTACTATTGCTACAATTCTAGCTTCTAGTGGTATATCATCTTTTTCCAGTCCAGAAGGATAGCCTGTTCCATCCCATTTCTCATGATGATATCTCACTATGTTTTCTGCAACACTTCCTAGTTTTAATTTCTTCACCAAATCGTACCCTATATTCACATGCTCTTTAACCTTTTTAAATTCTTCTTCAGTTAATTTAGATGGTTTTTTTAATATTTCTGATGGTATTGCTACTTTTCCAATATCATGTAATGAAGAAAATCTTTTTATATCTTCTTTTGTATCATTAGACAAATTCGCCTTTTCAGATAAAAGAGTCGAATACATTCCTAATCTTTTTACGTGATCTCCTGTATCCTCGTCATTTAATTGATTAGCCATTTCCAAAACTTCTATTAAAGAAAAACTTAACTCCTCTGCTTTTTTTCTATTTTTTTCAGATTTAATTATTAGAATTATCAAAATTATAATAAAAGCAATAACTGGTATCGATATTTTTACAATTAATTTATAATTTTGTGTCACTATAGAATTTTTTAACAAATTATTATCTATTATAGTTTTATCCACTGTAAAGCTTTCTAATATTGTTTCTATTAAATTTGAAAGCTCTCTTTTCTCTTTAGAAATTCCAAAACTAACTCCAAAAGAATCATCTAGTATTCCTGCAACCTTTATTTTATCATCTAAAAAATTATTACTAATTACTCCTGTAAGTATATTAAAATACCCAACTAGATAATCCCCTTTTTGATTTAATAACTTTTCTAATCCTTCTTCATAACTTTCAACTTCTATTATTTCACTGTTTTTTAATACATCTTTTAAATAAACGTAGCTATAATCATCTTTTAAAACTAATACTCTAGTTTTATCTAAGTCTGAAATATTTTGTATAAAACCATCAGACTTTCTATTAGCTACAGATAATTTCATCTCATAATACGGCTTAGTATAATTTATATTTTTGTTATTTTTACTATCTTCTATAGATATCCCTTCTATATCATACTCTCCATCCTTTACAAAATTAAATGGAATACCTATAATTTCTTCCAATTCACGTGAAATATTTATAGTTAAGCCTTGATACTTATTTTTTTGCTCATAATAAAAGGGTAACATAAATTTATCTTTTCCCAATTTCACTTTTATATTTTTATACTTTTCTCTAACTGTCTCATAACTTGGAGTATCCTTTAATAAATATCTATAAAATTCTACTCTATTTTTAGATAAAATTTCTTGTATTTTTTCTCCCTCTAAATTATTTAAAGTGTTTTGAATTTTTTCCTGTATATCTTGTAACCCTTTTTTTATCGCAATCTGTTCATTATATCTAATATTTTCTAACAATTTATAATTTATTTCACCTGAGTTTTTATCATACCAATCTTGAGTTATAAATGCTTCTACTTCTCCACTTTCAAGTTTTTCCAATCCTTCATCGATATTTTTAACTTCTATTTTTTCTAATTCTAAATTCTTATATCTTTCTTGAAACTCTTTTAATCCATGCTGGTTTGGAATATATGCTACTTTTAATTTTTTTATGTTTCTCAAATTTGAAAACATTGAATTTTTATTAACAACAACTCCTACTCTATATATCATAGGGGTATCTATATATTCATATTCCTCTTGACCTTTCTGAGTCTCAATTGTTCTTAATACAACGTCACTATTTTCTTCATCTAATTTTATATCTATTTCCTTGTTATTTAATATATTTGAAAAAAGATCAACATAAACTCCCTGATATTCACCTTCTTCTAAATTTTTATACAAATACATATCTGTCGTATTTGATGGTATTGTTATACTTATATCACTTTGGGAAAAAGTTATATAATTTACAACTATCAAAATTAAAAATATTACTTTTTTCATCGTTCCTCCCTCTAATTTTTTGCAAAAAAAAACTGCAATAGTCCACAAAGACTACTGCAGCTGGCTGCCATTTTAAAGACCCTATAGCTTTGCGTCATAGGGTTTCCCCTACTTTGCCTTATAATATAAAAATTTCTCTTTAATTATAATCAATCACGCTTCTAAAGTCAACATTTTATATCTATTTAGAATAGTTTGGTGCTTCCTTAGTTATAATAATATCGTGTGGATGACTTTCTTTTAAGCCTGCTCCTGTTATTTTTACAAATTTTCCATGAACTTTCAAATCTTCTATTGTAGGTGTTCCACAATACCCCATTCCAGCTCTTACTCCTCCACATAATTGGAATACAACATCTTTCAAGCTTCCTTTATAAGAAACTCTTCCTTCAATTCCTTCTGGCACAAGTTTTTTAGCATCGTTTTGGAAATATCTATCTTTAGATCCTCTTTTCATCGCTGCCATCGAACCCATTCCTACATACACTTTATATCTTCTTCCTTCGTATATAATCTCTTCACCTGGAGCTTCTGTCGTTCCAGCTAAAAGCCCTCCTAGCATAACACAATCTGCTCCTGCTGCTAAAGCTTTTACCATATCTCCAGATAGCTTTATTCCTCCATCTGCAATAACTCCTATTCCTCTTGTTTTACAAACTTCATATACATCATTAACTGCTGATAACTGCGGTACTCCTACTCCTGCTACAACTCTTGTTGTACAAATAGATCCCGGTCCTACTCCTACCTTAACTGCATTCACTCCTGCTTCTATTAAATCTAGAGCTGCTTCAGCTGTTACAATATTTCCACCTATTATATTTAATTTTGGGAAATTTTCTCTAATCTCCTTTATTTTTTGCATAACACCTTTTGAATGTCCATGTGCTGAATCTACTGTTATTATATCTACTCCTGCTTCTACTAAAGCTTTTACTCTCTCTAAAGTATCTGCTCCAACACCTACAGCTCCTCCAACTCTTAATCTTCCTTGAGAATCTTTACATGCAAATGGATACTCAACTAAATTATCTATATCTTTTATTGTTATTAACCCTTTTAATTTCCCATTTTCATCAACTATCGGTAATTTTTCTATCCTATTTTCTAGTAAAATATCTTTTGCTTGATCTAATGTAGTTCCCACAGGAGCTGTTACTAAATTTTCTTTAGTCATTATATCACTTACTAATTGATCCATATCTTTTCTATATTTTAAATCTCTATTTGTTATAATTCCAATTAAAGACCCATCTTCTTCAATTACAGGTAATCCTGATATTTTATATCTTCTCATTATCTCTTCTGCATGCCATACTGTTGAGTCTTTTGTTAAAGTTACTGGGTTTTTTATCATTCCACTTTCGTTTCTTTTTACTCTATCAACTTCTGCAGCTTGGTCTTCTATGCTCATATTCTTATGAATAAACCCTATTCCACCTTGTCTTGCTAAAGCTATAGCCAGATCTCCTTCTGTCACAGTATCCATTGCTGCACTTAAAACTGGAACATTTAATTCGATATCCTTTGTAAGTTTAGTTTTTAAACTTACCTCATGCGGTAATACCTCTGACCTTGCTGGAACTAATAGCACATCATCAAAAGTTATTGCTTCTTTTATTATTTTTCCATTCATCATTTCCTACTGCCTCCAATTTCAATTTTCCAATTTTTAAATAAAGACCTGCACTTTTTTTTAGTATTGTGCAGGTCTTTTTTTATTTATTTTCGTTATTATAGCACATTTTTGAGCCTATGTCATTTCTAAAAAATAATTTTTTGCATTTTATTTTTTTTACATCTAAATATGCATTTTTTTTAGCCTCTTCTAACGTATTACCATAAGCTACT
Source organism: Cetobacterium sp. NK01 (assembly GCF_024506395.1). NCBI lineage: Bacteria > Fusobacteriati > Fusobacteriota > Fusobacteriia > Fusobacteriales > Fusobacteriaceae > Cetobacterium > Cetobacterium sp. NK01. The sequence continues at coordinate 1,634,852 of NZ_JANIBO010000001.1, read as the reverse complement.
ACAGATAGAACTCTTCCTCCATTTGTCTCAACCTTTCCATCTACTTCTCTAGTTCCCATATGAAATATTGTTGAATTTAAATTTTCAGGTATATGTATTTCACAACCTATTGTTGAAGATTTAGGGTAGTTTTCAGAAGCCATAACTACAGCCACTGTATATCTTTTATCCCATTGTAATTCAACACTTTTATTATTCATCAAATCTAATATTGCTTTCACAAAATCAGATTCTAATCTTGGCAAAATTCCTTCTGCCTCAGGGTCTCCAAATCTAGCATTGAATTCTATTGTCTTTACTCCATCTTTCGTTAGCATTATTCCACCAAAAAGAAATCCTTTAAATGGGATTCCATCTTTAACCATTCCTTTTGCCATTGGTTTTAGTATTTTTTCCAAAGTTTCATTTATTACATCCGAATTAATTCTATCAACTGGTGAATAAACTCCCATACCACCAGTATTTGGACCTTTATCATCATCATATGCTCTTTTATGATCTTGAGCAATTTCTAAAGGAATTACTATCTCTCCATTCGTTAAAGCTATAATTGAAAATTCAAACCCATCTAAATATTCTTCTATTACAACTTTATTATTAGGAATACTAAAAGCTATTTTTAGAGCATCTAAAGCTTCCTTTTCTGAAAATGCAACTGTAACCCCTTTTCCAGCCTTTAATCCATCTTCTTTTATAACTATTGGAGCACCTTTTTCTTCCACATATTTTATTGCTTGTTCTAGATCGATAAACGTTTCATAATCTCCAGTGGGTACATCATATTTTTTCATAAGTTCTTTAGCAAACTCTTTACTGGATTCAATTTTTGCAGCTTCTTTTGTAGGTCCAAAAATTTTCAATCCTCTTTTTTCAAATTCATTTACAATTCCTAAGGCAAGAACATTTTCTGGTCCAACAATTGTTAAGTCTACTTTATTTTTTTCTGCAAAATCTGCTAACTCTTCAATTTTTTCTTCTGAAATATCAAGTAATGTACCTAAGTTTTCCATCCCAATATTTCCAGGAGCTATAAATACTTCTTTAACCATATCACTCTCTTTTACTTTCCATGCAATTGCATGTTCTCTTCCACCTTTTCCTACTATAAGAACTTTCATAAACTCCTCCAAATTAATGTTTAAAATGCCTAACCCCTGTAAACACCATAGCTATTCCATATTTATTACATGCTTCTATTGAAAGTGAATCTTTTATTGATCCTCCTGGTTGAATAATTGCTTTTATTCCATATCTTGCAGCTAACTCAACTGTGTCATCCATTGGAAAAAATGCATCAGAAGCTAAGATTGCTCCTTTACATTTTTCTCCTCCTTGTTCTAAAGCTATTTTAGCTGCTCCGACTCTATTCATCTGTCCTGCTCCTATACCTATCGTTTGATTTTCTTTTCCTATAACAATAGCATTTGATTTTACATGCTTAACCACATTCCAATTAAATAATAGCTCCTCTATTTCATCATCTGTTGGTTTTTTCTCGGTAACATATATAAGTTCATTTTTCAATACTTTCATTTCATCAAACTCTTGAACTAATGCTCCATCCATAACAGAAGTTATTTTCATTTTATTTAAGATATCATTTTTCGTATCTAACTCCAGCACTCTTATATTTTTCTTTTTTGTTAAAATTTCTAAAGCTTTTTCTTCATAGCTTGGAGCTATTACAATTTCTAAGAATAGTTGAGAAAGTTGCTCCGCTACTTCAATAGTTATACATGAATTTACAGCAACAATTCCACCAAAAATTGATATTTTATCTGCTTCATAAGCTTTATTCCAAGCTTCTTTGATATTTTTTCCACTACCTACTCCACAAGGATTCATATGTTTTACTGCGACCACAGTAGGTTTATCAAACTCTTTTAATATCTCTAACGCTGCATTAGCATCTTGAATATTATTGTATGATAACTCTTTTCCATGTAATTGTCTTGCGTTCCCTATTGAATATCCTACAAAACTTTTTTTATAAAATCCAGCTTTTTGATGTGGATTCTCTCCATATCTTAAATCTTGTACTTTTTCGTAAGTTACAGTTATTGTTTCTGGGAATTTTTCTTCTACTTTATTTGTTAAATACTCTGCAATTAAAGTATCATATGATGACGTATGTCTAAATACTTTTGCCGCTAATCTCTCTCTCGTTTCTAATAAGGTATCACCATCTTCTTTTAACTCACAAACTACTGTCTTATAATCCTTTGGATCAACTATTACTGTAACTGATTTGTAATTTTTAGCCGCTGATCTTAGCATACTTGGCCCACCTATATCTATATTTTCAATTAACTCTTCATGAGTTACATTTTTTCTAGCTAACGTTTCTTTAAATGGATACAAATTTACAACTACCATATCTATTAAATCTATTTTATTATCTTCTAAAGCTTTTAAATGATTTTTATTATCTCTAACACACAATAATGCTCCATGAACATTTGGATGTAATGTTTTTACTCTTCCATCCATAATTTCTGGAAAACTTGTAATATCCGATATACTTAATGTCTTTATCCCAGCTTCATCTAATGTTTTCTTTGTCCCACCTGTAGAAATTATTTCATATCCTAACTCTACTAACTCTTTACTTAATTCTACTATTCCTGTTTTATCAGATACACTTATTAACGCACGTTTCATCTATATTATTCTCCCTTTTTAAATAACTTTGTTAAAATCATAGGATAAATTCTATGTTCTATTTCATGTATTTTATTTTTAAGATCCTCTAATCCCCATTGAGAGTCTATTTTTAATCTTTCTTGATATATTATCTCCCCTGTATCAACTCCACTATCCACATAATGAATAGTCACTCCTGTTTTACTTGCTCTAGCTTTGTATGCATCTCCAATACCATCTTTTCCTGGAAATTCAGGTAAATAAGCTGGATGGATATTTATTATTTTATTAAAATATTCCTCCAATAATATTGGTGATATTATTCTCATATATCCCGCCAAAACTATGTATTCTATCTTATATTTTTTTAATATATCTATAATCTTCTCTTCAAATTCCATTTTTGTATTATAATCTTTTGGATTAATAAAATAGTATGGTATCCCCAACGACTTTGCTCTTTCTATAGCATATGCACTCTCTTTATCAACAATTAGAACTTTAACTTCGTATCCTTTTCCCTCTCCTGACTTTTGAGCTTCAACTATTCTCTGAAAATTCCCACCATTTCCAGAAGCAAAAACAGCAATTTTTACCATTTTATTTCTACTCCTACTTTTCTATTAACTTCCCCTAATATCATTGGCTTTTCTTGTAACTCTTCTAATTTTTCAACTAATTTATCTAAATTTTCTTTAGATACAACAAATATAAATCCAACTCCCATGTTGAATACATTAAACATCTCTTTTTTAGGAATATTTCCTTTTTCTTCTAAAAATCTAAATACTTGAAGCTCATTTATATTTTTAGAATCGATTTCTACTCCCATTCCCTCAGGTATAATTCTAGGTATATTCTCATAGAATCCGCCACCTGTAACATGGCACATTCCTTTTATATCTATATTTTTTAAAACTTCTTTTACTGTTTTTACATATATTTTTGTTGGTGTTAGTAACTCTTCCCCTAAAGAGTTTTCAAATCCCTCATATATTTTTTTTAAATCTAAATTTGCATCTTTTATTATTTTTCTAACTAAAGAAAAACCGTTTGAATGAACTCCACTAGATGATATTCCTACAAGAACATCCCCTTCTTTTATATCCTTTCCAGTTACTAAATCTTTTTTCTCTACAGCTCCAACTGTAAATCCAGCTATATCATAATGCCCTTCACTATACATTCCAGGCATCTCTGCTGTCTCTCCCCCTATTAATGCACATTCTGACTTAACACATCCATCAGCTACACCTTTTACTATAGCTTCAATTTGTTCTGGATAGTTTTTCCCAACAGCTATATAATCTAAAAAATATAATGGCATTGCACCTTGAACTAAAACATCATTTACACACATAGCCACAACATCTTGACCTATTGTATCGTGTTTATCCATTTCAAATGCTAGCATTAATTTTGTTCCAACACCGTCTGTTCCACTAACTAAAACTGGTTCTTTCATTCCAAGTTCTGATAAATCAAACATTCCACCAAATGCTCCTAAACTATTCATTGCCCCTTTTACTTTAGTTCTTTCAACATGACTTTTAATTCTTCTAACTGATTCATATCCAGCTTCTAAGCTAACTCCAGCTTCCATATATTTATTACTCACTTTTATCGACCCCTATTTCTTTAAATTTTCTAATAAACTAAACATACTAGTTGGATATTTTCCAGTAAAACATGCTAAACATATATTTTTTCCTAATCCTTCTACCATTCCATCATTTGATAAAAACGCTAGAGAATCTGCTCCAATATATTCTCCTAATTCTTTTGGTGATAATCTTGTACTTATCAATTCATTATATGTAGAGGTATCCACTCCATAAAAACATGGACTTATTATTGGAGATGATGCTATTCTCATATGAACCTCTTTTGCTCCTGCATCCTTTAATAATTTTATTATATGTTTAGATGTTGTTCCTCTTACTATCGAGTCGTCTACAAGTACAACTCTCTTATCTTTAACAACAGCTTCCATAGCTGAAAGTTTCATCTTTACTCCACGTTCTCTTTGGTGCTGATTTGGCTTTATAAATGTTCTACCCACATATCTATTCTTTACAAGTCCCATTTCATAAGGAATTCCTGAGAAATCTGAGTACCCCATTGCTGAAGATAAAGATGAGTCTGGTACTCCTATAACTATATCTGCTTCAACTGGACTTTCTTTCGCAAGTATTGCTCCACAGTTTCTTCTGCTTGTATGAACATTTAAACCATTTATACTGCTATCTGGTCTTGAAAAATATATGTATTCCATAGAACACATTTTATCTTGAGTACAGTCTGTATACTGAAACGACTCTATTTCATCTTTAGAAACTTTTAAAACCTCTCCTGGCTTTAACCCTCTTATGTAATCAGCACCTACTATTTCAAAAGCTGAACTTTCAGAACTAAACACATATCCATCCTCTAATTTTCCCATCGATAAAGGTCTAAATCCATTTTTATCTCTAATCACAAAAAGATTTTCGTTATTCATTATTAAAAATGAAAAAGCCCCTTCTAATTTAGGTAATGCTTTAAGTATTTTTTCATGAAAATCCCCAACTTCTCTCTGAATTAAGTGTCCTATTATTTCACTATCTGATGTTGTGTGAAAAATACTTCCCATTGCTTCTAATTGCATTTTTAATTCTTTTGCATTTACTATATTTCCATTGTGAGCAATTACAAAGTCTCCAGTGTGAGAACGAACTAATATAGGTTGAACATTTTCAATTCCTCCTCCACCTGTTGTTGAGTATCTAACATGACCAATAGACATATTTCCAGGAAGTTTAGCTATTCTTTCTGTATTAAAAACTTCAGTTACTAATCCTTCTCCTTTTTCTCTAATGATACTTTCTCCATCAGAGGAAGCTATTCCAGCTCCCTCTTGACCCCTATGTTGTAATGAATGTAGCCCATAATATGTTAGTTGCGCTGCATCCTCTACATTAAATACTCCAAACACTCCACACTCTTCATTTATTTTTCCACTTAAAAAATACTCTATCTCTTTTATCATTTTTACCCCACTATTTTATTTAGTCTTGCTAAAACTTCTTGATAAGCTTCTTCGATATCTCCTAAATCTCTTCTAAATCTATCTTTATCCAATTTTTTTCTAGTTTCTTTATCCCATAGTCTACAACAATCTGGTGATATCTCATCTGCTAGAATAATATTCCCTTCGTTATCTTTTCCAAACTCTATTTTAAAATCCACTAACTCAATCCCTACTTTATCAAACAAATCTTTCAATAACTCATTGATCTTTTTAGTTTGAGAATAAATATTTTCTAACTCATCTTTTGTAGCAAGTCCTAACGCAACTGCATGATAATCATTTATCATAGGATCACCTAGCTCATCTTTTTTATAACATATTTCAAATATTGGGTTTTCTAAAATTTGTCCCTCTTCCATCTTAAAAAGTTTTGCAGTAGATCCTGCTAGAGTATTTCTAACAATTACTTCTAGTGGAATAATCTCTACTTTTTTACAAAGTTGAGCTCTTTCTGATAAATTTTCTACCAAATGAGTTTTTACACCGTTTTTCTTTAAATAATCATATATTAATGTTGTAATTTGACTATTTAATATTCCTTTATTGTGTATTTGACCTTTTTTTAAATTATTAAAAGCTGTTGCATCATCTTTATAATAAATAATAACTTCGTTAGGATTCTCTGTTTTGTATACTTTCTTTGCTTTTCCCTCATATAATTTATTTGCTTCTACTAATAACATTTGGTCACTCTCCCATTTTAATATTTATTTTTTAAAATAATTAACTCCATTAGTAAAAATATCTTGCATCTTATTTCCATCTATATTTTTTAATAGTCCATCCTCATATCTTTCTGAATGTCCCATCTTCCCTAATATTTTTCCACATTTAGAAACAATCCCTTCTATTGCATATGTTGACCCATTTAAATTATGATTTTTATCCATTGTCACTTGATTATTTTCATCGCAATATTGTGTTATTACCTGTCCATTTTCAAATAACTCTTTTGCGAAATTTTCACTTACTACAAATTTTCCCTCTCCATGAGACATTGGTATATTATGAGTTTCTCCTACAGTAAATGAGCTCATCCATGGAGAATTATTTGAAACAATTTTTGTGCTAACTACTCTTGATACATGCCTGTTTATATCATTTCTAAATAATGTTGGTGAGTCTTTAGTTACACTATCTACATTTCCATAAGGTAATAACCCTGATTTTATAAGAGCTTGGAATCCATTACATATTCCTAGTACCAATCCATCATTTTCTAAGAACTTTTCCATACTCTCTTTTATCTTTTTATTTTGTAAAATATTTGCTATAAACTTTCCAGAACCATCTGGTTCATCCCCTGCACTAAAACCTCCAGGAATCATAAATATTTGAGCTGATTTTATTTTTTCAGATAAGGTATCTATACTTTCTTTTATCTCTTCAACACCTAAGTTATTGAATACATATATTTCAACCTCTGCTCCAGCTCTTTCAAAAGCCTTTTTAGTATCATATTCGCAATTGGTACCTGGAAATACTGTTATTAAAACTTTTGGTTTATTATAAAGTTTTTTAGCTTTAAACTCTTTTTTAGTAATATATTCTTTTTCGATTACTTCTCCAATTGTTTCTGCTGTATATGGATATATTTTACTGTATCTCTTTTCCCATATATTTATTAAAGAGTCTATTTCAAACTTTTCTTTATTTAATTCAATAACTTTCTCATCAATTGTTGTTCCTAAAAGAATTCCATAATCTAATTCTTTAGCTGATTCTACTATTATATCCCCTGGCATTAAATTAAATAGATTTTCTTTTGTTTCAATTTTAGCTCCAATTTTATTTCCAAAAGACATCTTTATAACAGTTTCTGCTATTCCACCAAACTTTATTGTTGATGCTGATATTACTTCTTTTGATTTTATTGAATTTTCTAATAGTTCAAAGTTTTCTTTTAATCTTTTATAATTTGGTAAATCACCAAAAAGTCTTTCACTTTTTATTAGATATATTTTATTTCCTACTTCTTTAAATTCAGACGATATTATATTTTTTACACTCTCTGTTGTTACTGCGAAAGATATCAAAGTTGGAGGTACATCTAAGTCTTTAAAAGTTCCACTCATACTATCTTTTCCACCTATCGCTGGAGTTTCAAATTCAAGTTGTGCTTCAATTCCTCCTAATAATGCAGCAAAAGGTTTCCCCCATCTTGTTGAATCTTTTCCTAATTTTTCAAAATATTCTTGGAAAGATAATCTTGCTTTTTTATAACTTCCACCTAATGCAACAATTTTTGCTAAAGATTCTATTACTGCATATTGAGCTCCCAAATATGGAGAATATTCCGATATTAGTGGGTTATAACCATAAGTCATTATTGAACAAGTATTTGTAAATTTATCTGTTGGAAGCTTTTGAACACTTCCCTCTGATTCGGTTAATTGATACTTTCCTCCATATGGCATAAGTACTGTGCTTCTTCCTATTGAAGCATCAAACATCTCTACCATTCCCCTTTGAGAAGCTACGTTCATATCCTGTAAAACTTTTTCTACTTTTTCTTTTATATCCGTTACTTTATTTTCTAAAAATGGATTTTCTATTTCTGTAGAGACAACTTTTACATCTTGAATTTGTCTAACACCATTTGTATCTAAAAAATCTCTTGAAATATCTACAAGTATTTCATTTTTATATTTTATTACTAATCTTTCTTCCTCTGTTACTACAGCAACCAATGCCGATTCTAAGTTTTCTTCTTTAACTAATCTTTGAAACTTCTCCACATCTTTTGCCTCTACTACTACAGCCATTCTTTCTTGAGATTCTGATATAGCTAATTCAGTTCCATTAAGTCCTAAATATTTCACTGGTACTGTATCTAAATTTATCTCTACTCCCCTTGCAATCTCTCCAATAGCAACACTAACTCCACCTGCTCCGAAATCATTTGATTTTTTTATAAGTTTTGTTACTTCTGGGTTTCTAAATAACCTTTGGATTCTTCTCTCTACAGGGGCATTACCTTTTTGAACTTCTGATGAACATTTAGTTAATGACGTTTCATTATGTTCCTTAGATGATCCAGTCGCTCCTCCTACACCATCTCTACCAGTTTTTCCTCCAAGTAAAATTACTGCATCACCTGGAACAGGGCTTTCTCTTCTTACATACTCTTTTTTTACTGCTCCAACAACTGCTCCAACTTCCATTCTTTTAGCTTTATACCCGTTATGATAAATCTCTTTTACAAAAGTAGTTGTTAGTCCTATCTGATTTCCATATGAAGAATATCCATGTGCTGCTCCTTTAGATATTTTTTCTTGTGGTAATTTATTTGCTAACGTTTCTTCTATACTTTCAGTTATATCTCCTGCTCCTGTAACTCTCATAGCTTGATAAACATATGCTCTTCCTGATAATGGATCTCTTATGGCTCCACCTACACAAGTGCTTGCTCCTCCAAATGGTTCAATTTCTGTTGGATGGTTGTGAGTCTCATTTTTAAACATCAGTAACCATTTTTCTAATTTGCCATCAACATCTACCTCTATCTCGATGCTACATGCATTTATCTCTTCTGATTCCTCTAAATCATCTAATTTACCCATCGATTTTATATATCTTCCACCAATTGTTGCCATATCCATTAAAGTTAAAGGTTTTTCTTCTCTACCTAATTTCGCTCTCATATCTATATATTTTTCAAAAGCATTCTGAATATTTTTTGTTAAATCTCCACATTCAATTTTTATATTTTTTAAATATGTTTCAAAAGTTGTATGTCTACAATGATCAGACCAATAAGTATCTAAAACTTTTATCTCTGTCTCTTTTGGATCTCTTTTCTCTTCATCTCTAAAATAATTTTGAATATGTTTTAGGTCTTCAAGAGTCATAGCTAGTCCATGCTCTAATAAAAAACTTTCTAGTTCTTCTGAATTTTTATTTATAAATCCTACATAAGTTGGCACTGGTTCTATATCAACATTTTCCTCTAGCGTTAAAACATTTAATTTTTTTTCTCTAGTTTCAATAGGATTTATTAAGTAATCTTTTATTTTATCAAAACTTTTTATCTCTCCATGAAAAATTAAAAGTTTACCACTTTTTATTTGTACACCAGCTTTATTATTTAATAACATTAAACATTGCTCTGCAGAATCAGCTCTTTGATCATATTGTCCAGGTAAAAATTCCATTGCTAAATATTTTTTTCCATGCAATTTAACTTCTTCATAAACGTCATCTGTTACTGGTTCAGATAAAACCTTATTTTTTAAAAGATTTAAATCCTCTTCTGTGCAGTTAAAAATATCATATACGTTATATAAATCTATTTTATTTATCTTATCCTCTTTTAAGTTTTCTAAAAGCTCACTCTTTAGTCCTAAACTCTCTACTTGAAATCCATCCTTTTTTTTAACAAATACTCTTTTATTCATTATTCCTCCCTAAAATGAATCAGCTTTTAAAATTAGCTCTTCTAGATTTTCACCACAATAGTTTATATGGCCCATTTTTCTATCTTTTTTCCACTCTGACTTTCCATATATGTGAACATTCATATTATGTTCTTTTTTAATTTTTTTTACTTTCTCTTGATCTTCACCCATTATATTTAACATTACTACTTTTGTTAAAAGTTTTATTTCAGGTAGTTTCTCTCCCAAAATCCCCATTAAATGAATATCAAATTGAGAGTAATTACATGCATCCATTGTATAATGTGCACTATTATGAGGTCTTGGTGCCATCTCATTAAAATATATCTCATTGTCTTTTATAAAATACTCTATCCCAAGAGGACCATAAATATCTAAATCTTTTACTATTTTTTTAGATATACTCTCTATTTCTTTTGCTATTTCTTTAGAAATTCTAGCTGGAACTATTGTCATATTCAAAATTCCATTTTTATGAATATTTTCCCCTATTGGAAATGCAACTATATCTCCTGTTGTTCCTCTAATAACCATACATGAAACTTCTTTTTGAAAGGGGATCATCTTTTCTAAAATATACTCTTGGTTATCACTCCATTTAATTTCAAATATATTTTTTTCATCTAGTAACTTCCACTGTCCCTTTCCATCATATCCTCCTGAACAAGTCTTCAATATAGCTGGATATCCAATTTCTATCAAAGCTTTTTTTAAGCTATCTATATTTTGAACTTTCCTAAACTCTGCTGTTTTAACCCCTATTTTTTTTACAGCTTCTTTTTCTCTAATTCTATGTTGGCTCAAATGCAACGGTTTTTTCCCCTGTGGAATATCTTTTCTCATTTTTTCTAAATAATCTATTGTTTCACTGGGAACATTTTCAAACTCATAGGTTATAATATCTGCGTTTTCACAAAGAATATTAAGACCTTTTATATCATTGTAATCAGCAATAATATGTTTATTTGCACTTAATTTTCCACATGATTCTATATTTGGATCTAAAATTGTTGTTTTATAATTCATTTTTTTTGCAGAATCACAAATCATTTTAGCTAATTGTCCTCCACCTAAAATACCAACTCTTCTAGATTTTTTCATTTAAAATCATCCTTTCCATATTCTCTTTATATTTAGCTACCTTTTCTGCTAATATCTCATCTTTTAAAGCTAAAATTTTTATTGCTAACAGTCCCGCATTTTTAGCTCCCCCTATTGCTACTGTTGCTACTGGAACTCCACCAGGCATTTGAACAATGGATAAAAGAGAATCTATTCCTTTTAAAGTCTTACTTTCAATAGGCACTCCAATAACCGGTAAATCTGTTAAACTAGCTACCATCCCCGGTAAATGAGCAGCTCCTCCTGCTCCAGCTATAATTATATTAATTCCACGATTTTTAGCTTCTTTTGCATATGTAAACATCAAATCTGGAGTTCTATGTGCTGAAACTATTTTCACTTCATGTTCAATCTCGAACTCCTTTAAAATATTTACACATTCATTCATAGTTGGTAAATCTGATTTACTTCCCATTATTACACCTATTTTCAATCTCTTTCCTCCCTAAAATTAAAAATAAAAAAACGCACATTACTAAAAAGGTTACAACTATCCCTTTTCAATAATCTGCGCTTTTACACACTTATTCCATTTATTTGATTTTCTATTTTTGATTCTCTCTTGTCTATGTTTTTTCTTTATTCTCAGCACCTTCGTTACTCCCCTTTATTTTTTGGGTCAACAAAAAAGTCTATAAAAAAAGGAAATTACAACTGTAATTTCCTACAAGATCAAATTTAAAACATATCAAAAAAAACATATATTTAAAATTTATCCTTGTAGTCTGTCAATTTACGGTGACAGGTAGAGACTCGTTGACCTTATTTCAACTATTATACAAGTTTTTATTTTTAGTTTTTGTTTTTTAATACTTTACTTGATTCAATAATAACACAGTGTTCTTTTTTTTTCAACTATTATTTTTTTTAATAAAAAAGTTCTCTGATTTTATTTCAGAGAACTTTTGATTTTACTACGCTTTCTTCTTCGATAATTTTTTTCTCATTTTTTCTATAAACTCTTCAACTATAATGTATAGAACTGGAATAACAACTAATGTTAAAAGTGTCGAGAACGACAATCCAAATATAACTGCAATTGACATACCTGAATATAGTTCTGCTCCCTCTCCAAACCCTAGTGCTAGTGGAATCATTCCACACACAGTAGTCATAGTTGTCATTAAAATTGGTCTAAGTCTTGTTTTACATGATTCTCTTACCGCATCATTTAACTCATAACCTCTTTCTCTTAAAATTTTAATGAAATCTATTAGAACAATAGCATTGTTTACAACTGTTCCTGCTAGCATTATTATTCCTATCATAACCATCATATCAAATGGAGAGTTTGTTATTAATAATCCTCCATAAACTCCAATCATTGCCAATGGAACTGAAGCTAAAATTATTCCTGGAAGTAAGAAGTTTTCAAACTGTGAAGCTAATATTGCATAGATTAAGAATATAGATATTGCTAAAGCCATACCCATTTGTACAATAGCTTCATTGAATAATTGTGACATTCCACCCCAAGAGTAAGAAACGCCTTTTGGTGGATTTGTTGATTCAAATGCATCAACAATTTCACTTTGAACCTTACTTAATCCAATTCCACCATCATTTGCTGAAACTGATGCATAGAATATTTTATCTGTCTTAGTTACTTCTGATGCACCTTCTGCCATAACGATATCTGCTACGTCTGATACTTTTACAAACTTACCATCTGACCCTCTTACATTTAACTCTTCTAGTGATGAAATTTTAGTTCTAGAATCTTTTGGTAATCTAATAAGTACATCTATTTCTTCTGTTCCTGTTTTAACTGAAAGTGTTTGTCCTGTAGCTCTATTTCCTCCTAAGAATGAATAACTTATAGTTCTACCTATATCAAAAGGACTAATTCCATGTGCTCTTAATTTATCTCTATTTAAAATAACTCTAGCTTCTACATTTCCTGGTTCAATACTTGATGTTATATCAATAATTCCTGGATTTTTACTAATCTTGTCTTGAACTTGTTTTGCTATATTTTCTGCAACTTCTAATGAATCTGATGAAATTCTAAACTCAACATCTCTGTCTCCTCCACCAGATTGATAGTCATCTTTTAAATTAAATTTTACTCCTGGTATTTTCGAAAGTTCAGGTCTTAAATTATCCATAACTTGGAATATTGAAACATCTCTATCTGTCTTAGGACCAATATCTACGTTTACAATTCCTGTATTTGCATTTACCATTGATATATATGTTTTTGTTAATGGATTATTTTTTACTACTTCAACTGCTTGTTCAGTTATTTCTTCAGCTCTTTCCACTGAAAGTCCCTTTTCCAACTCTAAAACTACTGAATATCTACCATAATCCTGCTTTGGTATAAACTCCGTTCTTGTTAACATAGGGCCTAATATCATCATTACCATAAATGTTAAAAATGCTAATGCCACTGTTTTCTTTCTATTTGATATAGCCCATTCAATAAGTTTCTCATAGTTTTTCTTTACTCTTCCAAATATTTTACCCTCTTTTGTTATATCAGCATTAGCTTTTAGGAATCTACTTGCTACCATTGGCATTAAAGTCAATGAAACTATTAATGCTGCTACGTTAGAGAATATTATAGATAAAGACATATCTCTAAATATCTCTCTTGCTATACCTGGAATAAATAGTACTGGAATAAATACAACCATTGTTGTTAAAGCTGATGCTAATATTGCTACTGCAACCTCTGATGCTCCATCTTCTGCTGCTTCCATTACTGGTTTTTTTAGCTCAGTTATGTGTCTATAAATATTATCTATAACAACAACTGAGTTATCCGTTAGCATTCCTACTCCAATAGAAAGACCCATTAATGATATTACGTTTATTGTTACTCCTAAAAGAGATAAAAACGCAAATGTAAATATAATAGCTATTGGTAAAGCTAAAGATATAAGCATTGTTGCTCTTATATTTTTTAAAAATACTAAAAGTACTATTGTAGCTAAGACAAGTCCTGTTACAGCATTTCCTTTTACCCCTGAAATTGATGAATTAATATTTTCAGAGTAATCCATTACTGTTGTTACCTCTACTCCACTTGGTAAGTAAGGCTTCATTTCTTCCATCGCTTTTTTTGCACTATCAGTTATTGATAAAATATTTCCATCTGTTGATTTCTCTATTGTTATCATTACTGATGGTTTTCCATTTAATTTAGCTATTTCTTTTGAATCTTCAGTTGTTAAAACTACGTTAGCAACATCTTTTAATCTAAGAGTTTTTCCATTACTTCTCAAGATCATGTTTTCAAACTCATCTAAATAGTTAAACTCTCCCATAAATCTTGCAACAACATCTTTTCCACCAGTTTTAATAACTCCTAACGGAACATTTATAGATGATGTTTTTATTAAATCATATAATTCATTTGGTGTTAAATTATAAGAAGCTAATTTATCTGTATCAAATTGTATTTGAATCTGTTTATCTGATGCTCCTGAAGTATCAACACTTCCTACTCCTCCAATTCTTTCAAATCTTGGAGTCATAAACTCATTAACAAATGTTGTTAATTCTAAAAAATTTGGTCCAGAAACATTTATCATCATTGCTGTATTTCCAGAACCAGCCAATTTTTTTTGAGTAACTGGTTTTGATGCATCATCTGGTAATTCTCCTGATATAGCATCTATTTCTCTTTGTACATCTCCTCTTTTTAAATCTATATTTACTCCATAATCAAACTCTATATTAACCATAGATTTTTCAAATGATGATGTTGACGTTATCTTTTTAATTCCATCTACACCTGATAATGAATCCTCTATTTTTTTTGTAATCTGACTGTTTACATCCTCTGGAACAGCACCATTCCACGTTGTAGTTATGATTATCATTGGAATGTTCATATTAGGAAGTAACTCTGATTTCATTGATATCATTGAAACAATTCCTAAGAATACCATAGAAACCATTACCATTATTGTAGCAACTGGTCTACGTATAGCAATACCTGCTAATGACATTTACTTTCACCTCTTTAAATTTCTATTTTGTTTCGTTATTTATTGTAACTTCATCTCCATCAGCTAATCCAAATATACCATCAGATACTACTAAGTCTCCTGGTTTTAACTCTTCAGAAATTACTTCAATATTTGGTTTTACAGTTGCTCCTGTAGTTACTTGAACTCTTTTTACTTTTCCATTTTCAATCTTATAAACATAACTTAATAAATCTCTTATAAATACTGCTTGTTGAGGAACCACAATTCCATCTCTTTTTTCAGTTGGAATTACAACTTTTGTATACATACCATCTTTTAACTCTTTAGTTTTATTATCTATAGCTATTTTTACTGGGAATTTTTTTGTCTCAGTATCTGCTATAGGGTTTATTGATTTTATTTTTCCTTCGAACTCTTTTCCACCTAAATCTGAAACCGTTACAATAACTGGTGATCCCTCATTTAAGCTATTTAACCAGTATCCTGGGAAATCAACTGATATTTCCATTAAACTTTCATCAACAACTGTAAAAACTGGAGTATTTGCATCTACCACATTTCCAGATTTTAGATTTAAATTTCCTACTACTCCTGTCAATTCAGATTTTCTTGTTAATTTATCATAATTAGACTTTTTAGCTGTATAATCTGCTAAAGCATTTGTGTATGCATCTCTATAGTTTAAAAACTCTAATTGCGATACCATTTGCTTCTCATAAAGTTTATTAAATTTTTCAAAGTTATTTTTTGTTGATTGTAAGTTAGCTTTAGCTGCTTCGAAGTTTGACTCTACTTTAGCATCTGTAAATTTAACTATAACTTCTCCTTTTTTTACTGAATCTCCATTTTTCTTTAAAACTGTAGATACCGTTCCTTGAGTATCTAGTGTATGATTTACCTTTTCTTTAGGAACTATCGCTCCATCAGTTGTATAAACATCTGCAACTTGTTCTTGCTTAACTTGTGATGCTATTACTGGTTTCTTTGGTTTCTCTACTACTGCTTCCTCTTTTTTTCCACAAGCAGTCATTAAAATAGCTGCTGCTGTTAATATGAATAATCCCTTTTTCATTTTTCCTCCCGACATTAAATAAGTGATGATCTATATCTTTCAAATGCTACATAGTAATTTAATATTGCTGAATTATAATCTACAGCTGCTTGTCTATATTGACTTTCTGATAATAAGAAATCTACTGTAGAAATTAATCCTGCATTATATCTTTCTGTATCTATATTAAAGTTCTCTGTTGCTGCTTCTAAAGCTTTTTTTCTCGAATCTCTCAGTTGTTGTAAACGTATTAATTCTCTATAATTTTTTGTAACAGATAACTTGATATTGTCTGTTGTTAACTCTTGATTTATAGACTCTATATTTTCATTATTTTTTGCTACATTATACTCATCTATTCCACTTCCAAAAGAGAATACATCCCATTTTACTGAAACTCCACCTCTCCATTCTGCGTTATCAAAACTATTATCAAAATGATGACTTTCTTTAGCTGTACCATAAGTTGCGAATGCATCAACTTGCGGTAATAAACTTGATCTTGCTACAACTTTTTCAGCTTGAGCATAATTCACTTTATTCACTGCTAATTTTGCTGATAAACTATTTGTTAATGCTTGATCTAAATCTTTGCCAAAATCAATTCCAGATGTTAAATTTTCTGGTACTTGGAAATCTTTTAAAGTAACATTTTCATTATTTGGAATCATTAATTTTAATTTTAAGTCTTTTTTTGCAATTTCTAAATTTGTTTTAGTTCCTGTTATTTGTGCTTCCAAATCTAAAATTGAGTACTCTGTTTTTAAAAGATCTGCTTTTGTAACTAATCTTAAATTCAGTTGCTCATTTTGCTTATCATATCTCGCTTGTAACTCTTTTCTTGAAGATTCTAAAACTGTTAAATCTTTTTCAAAGTTTATTATGCTTGAATACAGAGATATTATGTCCAATCTTACATCTCTTTTTTCAGATAAAAGATATATATCTGCCATATTTCTTGAAGCTTCAGCCCCTAAAATTCCACCTGTTATAGCTCCTCCTCTAAATAATGGTTGATAAATACCTATAGTTTGAGTATATCCACTTTTTGCTCCTACTCCTGTTGTTCCATCTGATTCAACTATATCTAACATATTACGATTCGTATGCTCTGATCTTTGATACTGACCATTATATGTTACTGTTGGTAAAGCTGTTTTAAATGCTCTTCTTACGTTTAATTTTGCATTTTCTTTAGAAAGCTCTGATGTTTTTATTGTCTTTCCATTTTCTAAAGCTAAATCGATTGCACTTTCTAACGTCAACTCCCTTGAAAAGGCTGCAGTTGAAAGTAATACTAGTAATCCTAATAACTTTTTCATTAATTTCCTCCTGTTAGTAACTTCAAGATACTTTCAATAACTAATTGTATCTCTTTATCTAAATCAATATTTTGTAACCGCTCTTCAAATTCTGAAATATCACTTATAAAGTAATCTTCAGTATTTTTGTAAAACAATCTCTCTAATCTATAAGATTTTATTCCACCCATAATAAAAATTATCAAAATATTCATTTCATTTTCTGAATACTGAGCTCCTGGAATATTTTTAATTATCTCTTTTAAATATTTTCTATTTAAAATTTCTATTTGTAAAAGTTTTTCTCTAAGAAGAGGTGTTAAATGTTCTAAATTTCTAGTTAAATTTATAAGTATCAGATGAGATTTCAAATTATCCGTTACTACCATAAATCTCTTCATTATAAATAACTTTATTTTTTCTTTATAATCAACTTTTTCTATTAAAAGTTCTTCTAATTCAGTTTTTCTTATTTCATAAACTTGACTTATAATTGCCTCTAAAAGTTGATCTTTTGATTTAAAGTAAGTGTAAAAGCTTCCTTTAGCTATCCCAAGATGATTTGTTATATCTTCAACTCTTGTTTTAAAAACTCCTTTTTTCAACAAAACATCTTTTGCAGCTTCTAAAATCTGCTCTTTTTTTTCCTCCTTTATCATCATGCCCCCTTACTAAATTTGAAATTAAAATGACTAAATAGTCATAGAACATTCTAATCTATAATGACTATTTAGTCAATGGTTTTTTTATATTTTACCAAACATTATGAGCATTTGAGTTAAATCCTGATGATGTCGAATAATACTTTGCATCTATTGGTTTGTCCTCATGGACTAAAATAAGTCCTTTTGTTGTTTTTACTCCTTGAGTTGACAGTTCATTTTCATCTAAATTATTATAAACTTGGCTTTGCGTACTATCTAATATATGAAAACCTTGTTTTACATATCTATTTCTTAATATGTCTTTTGCAGCATAAGTTCTTGCAGCTATTGCTTGTACTTTTAAAGCCTCTAAACCAAAACTTTGTGGCATCTCACTTGGAACAACTTGTAATAAATAGTCTTCAATATTTATTTCATTTATTAAATTTAATTTTGTTCCTGCTTTAGCTAATCTAATTTCAAAACTTCCTCTATATGTTGGATACTTATATTTTTTTACATTTCTTCTGATATTAGTTACTGATATCATATCTTTAGATGTTATAGATATATAATTTTTTGTTTTTAATCTTACTTTCCCTTGAACTACAACTTGAGTATAGCCATCCTTTACTATAAAGTCTACAGCGGTTCTAGGTAAAATATTCACACTACCATCTTTACTATTCACTTTCATAGAACTTAATGAAATCAAAGATATTTTGCTATGATCAACACTTGAAAATCCACTAGTCATTATTCCTACTCTAATTTTATCATTTATTCCGTCTACAGATCTTATATTTTTTAATTTTGTATCCGTATAATATCTTTGTAAAACTTGTCTATAAGAATACCCTTTATTCTTTGTTAAATCCATCGCAGACCATTGTGGAATTCCAGACCCATGCCCAAATCCTCCACCATAAATATTAAATCCTCCATTGCCTAATTTTTCAAAAGCAATAAATGCAGATGGTAACATACTTGGATTTCTAGATATTGGTTTCTCGTTATAGCTATTACTTCCACCTTTTGTTCCATAAATATTTACTGTTGTACCAACACTATTTTTACTTAAATTTAATAAATTCCGTATATTTCCCTCTTTTGCAACAATATATTTTCCTCTAGTTCCATTTATTAATAATTTTGTTACTAATCCAGATTTTCCTCTTTCTAAAACTCTTATATCTATAACATCTCCAACTGGATTTAAAGGAACTTTTTTAGCTATCCAGCTATTATTAGAGTACGTTAAAACTTCTTTTGGTCTTCTCGAACTTAAAGTAACTAAATTTTTATTTAAAATATTTCCAATCTCTTTTTTATTTAAGCTAACTTTCCATCTCCAATAATTCGAATTATCTCCATGTCCCTTTGCTCTTGTATTTTTATAAAATAATAGAAACTCACTTTCTTTATAAGTTTTAAATGGTATTCTTGGAGTTTCCATATCGTTTACATATTTTAAATAAGGAATAGGTCTTGCTATTGGAATATTATCTTTTGAATATCTACCATACAGATCTACTCTATCTCCTCTTAAATTAGATGAACTTTCCATTCTTTCATAATAGTCTTTTTTTGAACTACTACTACAACCTGCAAAAGCTAAAAGACATAGTCCTATTATTATATTTTTTGTCTTCTTAAGTTTCATCATATCTCTATTCCTTTTTCTGTAATATATTTTCTAACTTTTTCAAGTTCCTCTTGTGTATCAACTCCAATTATTTCAAAAGGTGTTTCTAAAACTTTAATTTTATAACCATTTTCTAAAACCCTTAATTGTTCTAATGATTCTGAGTTTTCCAAAGGAGTGCTTTCCAATTTTGAATATTCTAATACAAAATCTCTTTTGTAGCCATATATACCAACATGTTTAAAATAAATATCTAAGTTTTCATTTCTTGGATATGGAATTACACTTCTTGAAAAATATATTGCATAATCATTTTTATCCGTTATTACTTTTACAAAATTTGGATTTTCAATATCCTCTTTTCTATGTAACTTATGCTTCAATGTCCCCATTTTTAAATCGTGCTCTTTTTTAAATATATCTATTAAAGAGTTAATCATATCAGGCTCTATTAAAGGTTCATCTCCTTGAACATTTATAATTACATCGTAATCTGTTATCTTTTCACAAACTTCAGCTATTCTACTTGTTCCATTTGAATGATTTTTATCTGTTAATATAACTTCTCCTCCAAAACTTTTCACTTCATTAAAAACTTCGTGAGAATCTGTTGCTATTATAACTTTATCTAAATTAGATTTCATAGCTCTTTTATAAACCCATTCTATCATAGAGTGACCACAAATATCTTTTAATGGTTTCTTCGGTAATCTTGTTGATTCGTATCTTGCTGGAATTACTCCTAAAAACTTCATTTTACAACCTCCGCAATTCAATGTATAATAAGATTATACAAGAATATCGTATTAAAAAAAAGAGTTTTTATACTTAAAAAAGGAGAAAGTTATGTTACGTATTTATTTTGTAAGACACGGTGAAACAGTTTGGAATACATTAAAAATTTTTCAAGGAAGATCTAACTCTCCATTAACAGAGTTAGGAATTGAACAGGCAAAAAAACTTTCAAAGCATCTTGAAAGTATTGACTTTAAAAAAGTTTACTCGTCTCCACAAGAAAGAGCTCTTCAAACTACTAAACTTTTATTAGGAAGTAAAAATATAGATATTATTCCTATTGATGAGTTTCAAGAGATAAACATGGGGAAAGTTGAAGGAATTCCTAGGGAAGAGTTTGAAAAAAATTATCCTATTGAATACCACAATTTTTGGAACAATGCTGTTGAATATAATCCTACAGCTTACAATGGAGAAAGCTACGATGAAATTTTAGATAGAGTTAGAGTTGGATTAAATAAACTTATTCAAGAAAATAATGATGGAAACATTCTAGTAATTAGTCATGGTGTTACACTTAAGGCATTATTTAACATTATTAATGAAAAAGGCATTGACGAATTCTCTAAACAACCTGTTCCTGAAAATACAAGTACAACTATCGTTGAGTATGATTCAAATAAATTTAAAATTATCAAGTTTTCTGACACAGAACACTTAAAATAATTTTTTTCTTGTTGACACAAAGGAAATCATGAAGTATTAAAGTACTATTGTATATATTGATGTTATTTTATTCAGGGGGTGAATTTTTTGGGAGATAAGTTCAATGTTAATATAAAGGTTATGGGTATTGGAGGTGGCGGAATAAATGCCATCGACGAGATTGTTACTTCTGAAATTGATGGCGTTAACTTTTTTGCACTTAATACTGATCTACAAGATTTAAATAATTCTAAAACACCTCATAAAATTCAATTAGGAATCTCTACAACTAAAGGTCTTGGTTGTGGTGGAAATATTGAATTAGGAGAAAAAGCAATAAAAGAAAGTTTACCTTTTATTAAAAATATTCTAAGAGGAACTGATTTTCTTTTTTTAACTTCTACTATGGGTGGTGGAACTGGTAGTGCAGCTACAGCTCTAATTGCTAAATTAGCAAAAGAAATGAACATATTAACTGTTGCTATAGTTACAAAACCATTTTCTTTTGAAGGAAAAAGAAGAATGAAAATTGCTGAAGCTGGAATAAAAAACCTTAAGCCTTTTGTTGATTCTCTTATTGTTGTCCCAAATGATAAACTTTTAGATAATTCATCAGCTAATATAACAGTACAAGAAGCATTTAAAAAAAGTAATTTTGTTTTATATACAGCAGTTAAAGGTATGACTGATCTTATGCTTGCTAAAGGACTTATAAATTTAGATTTTGCAGATATTAAATCGCTTTTACTAGAATCTGGAGAAGCTATCTTGGGATTTGGTGAAGGTTCTGGTGAAAATCGTTCAGAAAAAGCTGCTCTTGCTGCTGTCGACTCATCTCTTTTTGAAAGAACTATTTTAGGAGCAACTAAATTTTTAGTAAATATTATTGGTCCTAAGGATTTAAATCTAATTGAGTCTAGTATTATTGTAGAAACTATAAAAAAAGAGTGCGAAGGTGAAATAGATGATGTACTTTTTGGAGTTTCTATTGATGAAGATTCAGATGATAACATAAAAGTTATCTTAATTGCTAATTCTTTTTTTAAAATTTAATTAATAAAAAAAACGGTTTAAATTTATAAACCGTTTTTTAAATTAAGTTTTTAATATAATTTTCTGGTAGAGGTAACTCTATCTTTATATTATATTTTGGAATTTCACAGTAGTAAGAAAATAAAAACATATTTTTTTCTTTTTTACCATACTTTCCATCTCCTACTATTGGATATCCTAAATTTGATAGTTGTACTCTTAATTGATGAGTTCTTCCCGTTTCAAGAGTAGCTTCTAAAATTGTTCTATTCTTACCTCTTTTTAAAACTTTAAAATAAGAAATACTTTCTTTAGCACCACTCTCATAAGAATCTAACTCTATAACTTTTGTCTCTTCTTTTTTTAAATAGCTTTTTAAAGTAAATTTATCCTTATCAACTATCCCATCTACCAATATGTAATATTTTTTTTCAGTATTTCCTTCTCGAACTTCTTCAGCTAGTTCTCTAGTTACAACTAGATTTTTTGCTCCTATCACAAGACCCGAAGTTGATTTATCTATTCTATTTACAAAATTAAATTCATCTGTTTTATAAAAACTTTTAAATAATTCTGATAATCCGTATTCATGGCCACTACCTTTATGCATTACCATATCCGCTTCTTTATTAAATAGAACTACTTTTTCATCTTCATAAACAATACCATTTTTTAACACATCTAAATCTTTTGAAGATATTTCAATAAATTTTTTTTCCTTTGTTTCACCACCAGATATTAAAACCTTTACTATATCTCCCTCTTTTAATCTATAATTTTCTTTAGATTTTTTTCCATTAACTTTAATTTTCCCTGTTCTAATTCCTTTAAAAATTTCTGTTAACGGTATCTTCTCATATTTTTTTCTTAAAAATCTGTCTAATCTTACCTCATGAAAACTAGAATCTATAATATATTCCATCATTACTCCCTATATACATTTATACTTTGGACAATTCCTAACATTGCAAAGGCAAACAAAAAAGAAGTTCCTCCATAACTCATTAAAAGAAGAGGTAATCCTGTTACAGGCATTACTCCCATTACCATACCAATGTTTATAACTATATGAAAGAAAAAAATAGCTGATATTCCATAACATATTAATTTTCCATAACCTTCAGCTTTATCTCCTATTCTTAATATTCCCCATAAAAGCAACATATAAAGTACTAATAAAACACATCCTCCAACTAATCCTCTCTCTTCTAAAAATACTGCTGCTATAAAATCTGTATGTGATTCTGGCAAAAATCTTAACTTACTTTGAGTTCCTTGTAAAAAACCTTTTCCAAAAATTCCACCAGATCCTACTGCTATCATCGATTGAGTTACATTCCAACCACTTCCTAATAAATCAGCTTCTGGATTTAAAAATGTTAATACTCTTTCTCTTTGATAATCTTTCAATAAAAAAAAGTATCCAATTGGTGCCATTGATAACCCAACAATTGCTAAGATTATTATAGTTTTCCAATCAATTCCATTTATAAATATTAAAATTAAATATAAAAATATTATAACTAAAGATGTTCCTAAGTCTGGTTGTGCAGCTATTAATAAAAATATTGGTAAAACATGGATACTTGTGGATAAAACACTTTTTAATCCTGAAAATTTATGGTTATATTTTGTAGCTAAAACTTCTGCAAAAGTTAAGACTATAAATAACTTTGAAAATTCTGATGGCTGAATTGTTATAAATCCTAAATCAATCCATCTCTGAGCTCCTAGTCTTTTATCCCCTATTATAAATACCAAAAGTAATAAAATTACATTTATCAAGTATATCACTTTATAGTATTTTCCATATACTTTATAATCTATAAAAGAAAATATAAAATATGTTAAAACTCCTAATCCTATCCATGCAATCTCTTTATAAAAAAAAGATGTTCCTTTATGTATTGTGGCACTATAAACAGTTAATAAACTTATTAAAACAATGCACAAAGCAATATATAAAATCATATTTTTCATCTTTTTTATTCTTTTTATAGTAACTACCAAATCATGATTTTTTCCCATTTACTTCTCCTATTTCCCTGTATGCCCAAATCCACCTTCAGCTCTTACAGTTGTTGATAGTTCCTCAACTTCTTCAAATTCCATTTTATAAACTTTTTGAAGAACTAATTGACCTATTCTCTCTCCAGGATTTACAACAAACTCCTCATTACTTAGATTTATTAATATTATTCCAACTTCCCCTCTATAATCTGAATCAATTGTTCCTGGTGCATTTACTAGTGTTACTCCATGCTTTAAAGCAAGTCCACTTCTTGGTCTAACTTGAACTTCATATCCATATGGAATTTCCATTTTAATTCCTGTAGGAACTAATTTTCTTTCTAATGTTTTTAAAATAAGTGGCTCTGAAATATTTGCTTTAACATCCATTCCAGCCGCTCCTTCTGTCATATATTTAGGTAATTCTATTCCATTTTCTAATACTAATTTCACTGTTACTTTTTTCATTTTTTCCCCTTTATATATTTCCGTTTCTGTTAACTTAAAATTTATTGAAACTGTTCCAATCCTTTGAGGTATAATAGTTATTCGACCAACCAATATTCCCCCCAAGAAAGGAGCAGTTTTTAACTATGTATATTAATAATATCTCTTGTCCTCGTTGTTTCTCTAAAAACCTTTATCGTTTTGGTAAAAATAATCTTGGACATCAAAAATACCAATGCAAAGAATGCGCTAGACAATTCTCTGCTAATTCTAAACTCGGTGATAATAGGCGTTCATATCCTAAATGTCCTATTTGTAATTCAGGAACATATTTGCATCATGATTATCTTTACTATTCTAGGTTTAAATGCAATTCCAGAAAGTGTAATCATATTCATATTGCAGTAAAAAAGACTTCTAATTTTGATAGTATTTCTTCTGAATTTAAATCTAAAACAATTAATATCAAAAGACTTCGAACAAATATCAATGTTGTCATTGATGCTTTGTATATGTATTTTGTTCATTCAGCTACCACAAGAGCTATTTCACAATACCTTTTAGATCGTAAAAATATTAAAATCTCTCATGTCTCCATTTACAAATGGATCAAAGGTTTTGCAGGCATATTTAAAGATATTGTTTCTAAACATACTCCGCAAGATTTAAATCTATCTGATGAGTGGCACGTTGATGAAACTGTAATTAAAATCAAAGGTAAAAGATATTACATCTGGACTTTAATTGACTCTGAAACTAGATACGTTATTGATTGGTACCTTACAACTTCAAGAGAAGCAACCTCTGCTTTCCACCTGTTTGATAAGGTTAAAAAGCGATTTGGAGCACCTAAATCAATAGTATCTGATAGATTACCTAGCTACAATATTCCAACAAAAATAGTATTCTCAGAATCTAAACATATTAAAGTTCAATCATGGTATGACGAAGTAACTAACAACCTAATTGAAACCTTTTTTAAAAGATTCAAACATAAATATAGAACAACCCACGGTTTAAAGTGCGAAACAAGTGTAAACGCACTATTAGAAGGCTTCTTTTTCTTCTACAACTACATTACACCGCATAAAGGATTGAGTAACCTTACTCCTGCCAAAGTTGCTGGCGTAGAATATAGCGAAGTCAGCAGAAAAAATCTACTGCTATTTTAACAAAGAAAAAGAATATTCTTTTTGAGGCATAGACAAGCTATGTCTTTTTGTGATATCATTTTTTTACAAAAATATTTCAAGTCGAAAATCTTTATCCCTTTTTTAGGAATTGGACCTATTTTTCATCTTTAGTTAACAGATTCATATTTCCTAAAATTGTTTTAGAAATATATTTTTCATCAAATATTTTTTTCGCAACTCTTTGAATATCTTCTAGATTAACACTTTCAATCTCTTCTATTACTATTTCAATATCTCTTACTTCGCCATATACTAAATAAGATCCTGCCATTCTTGACATTTTTCCTTTACTACTTTCAAGTCCAAAAGTTACCATACTTAAAAACTGATTTTTAGCTCTTTGTAATTCTTTTTCAGTTATTCCCTTTTCTTTTATTTCTTTTAATTCATTTTCTATAATAGATATAACTTCTTTATAATCATCATGAGTCGTTCCTGCGTAAATTGTAAACAATCCCCCCTCATCAAAATTCGTTGTATATGAATATACCGAATATGCAAGGCCTCTTTCCTCTCTAATTTTTTGGAAAAGTCTTGAACTCATATTTCCACCTAATACATTAGAAATTACTGACATTGAAACTCTATCTTTATCTATATTTGATGCACCTAATGTGTTCACACATAAATGTACTTGATTCGTTTCTTGATTTATTATTTTTTCACCAGAATTTATATTCATAGATCCATCATAAAACCTTTTAGTACTTTTATCTTTTAATTGTCCTATACCTTTATTTAATCTTTCATAGGTATCCTCTACGTTTATATTACCCGCAACTGCAATAACTATGTTTTCAGGTTTATACATATCGTTAAAATACTTAATTATCTTATCTCTATTTATTCCCTTTAAACTTTCTATTGTTCCGGCTACTTTTTGACTTTGAACACCATTTATAGCAAAACTTAAATTCTCTTCATGTACAACTTCCTCTGGTATATCTTCATACATTCTTATTTCTTCTATTATAACATTTCTTTCTTTTTCAATATTTTCCTCTGTAAATGTAGAATTTAAAAACATATCATTTAAAATATCTATACCTATTTCTAAAGTATTTGATGTCATTTGTATGTAATATGCAGTTTTTTCTACACTTGTATATGCATTTATCATTCCACCCTGATCATCTATCTCTTCTGAAATCTCTTTTGCTGAACGATTTGTTGTTCCTTTAAATAATAAGTGTTCAATAAAATGTGATATACCTTCTTCACCTGGTAGCTCGTTTTTAACTCCTGCTCTCACAAAAAATCCTAAACTAGCTGTATTTATACTTTTTATATCTTCAATTAAAACTGTTATCCCGTTATCTAACCTCTTAGTAATTATGCTCATTTTCCTCCTCAATACTCCGCTCTTTTCATAAAGTATATTCCTAAAGATAAAAATATAATATTTGGTATCCAACCACTTACAAATGGATTTAATATTCCATTTACACTTAATGCTTCAAAAGATGCTTGAACAATATAGTACGAATATCCAAGTCCTACACTTAATGCTATACTTATAGCAGAAGCTCCTCTAACATATCTACTTCCTAAAGATAAACCTAAAAACGATACTATAAAACTTGCAAAGGGAAAAGAATATCTTTTTCCTAGAACAGAAAGAGGTTCTTTTATATCTCCTCCTGTTATACGAATATCTCTAATTGCTTTTCTTATCTCTGCATTTGTTAATTCATCTGGATCTCCTTGTATTGTTATGAAATCTTCTGGTGCTTTATCTAACTCTTCATTTGAATATGTCTTATATGTTTCTTGAGTCTTATTTCTTAAATTGTTAACAACAGCATCTTTTAATATCCAAGAATTTTTCTCTACACTAAATATACCTGTTTTAGCTGTTATAATTTTTTCTATTTTTTCAAAATTTTTATCTAATTTTATTATTTCAATTAGAGATCCTGTATTTTTTACTCTATCAACTTGTCTTATATAATAAACTAAATTATCTTCTGTTCTTAAAAATGCGTTGTTTTTAGTTGCAGGTAAAACTCTTTCTGAAATCTTTCTTCCTGCTCTTAAAGCTCTACTTTTAGCTAAAGCCATTGGATGAACTTTATTCATAACTTGGAAAACTATAAGTGATATAAAAAACGATATTATTATTGGATATCTAGCTATTCTTCTAAAACTTATCCCTGATGTTTTTAATGATATTATCTCTAAATTTGAAGCCATTTTATTTATGCACATTAGAGACCCTAATAAAACTGCTAAAGGTGTCACCTCTATAAAAATTTTTGGTAACAAATATAATATATAGGTTGCTGATTCAGATACACTCATTCTTCCAGCTGTAATATATCTTATTATTTTAAAAAGTTGACTTAAAATAAAAATGTTTATAAAAGCTATCAAACTTAATAAAAATGATTTTATAAAGTTCTTACTTATATATATATCTAATTTTTTCATCTAGCACCACCTGCTTTTCTTTTATATAGTAGAGCTGTTCCACCAAATAATAGTAAATTAGGTAACCAAACTCCTATATAAGGTGATACCACACCCTTATTTGCCATTACCATTCCTACATTTAAAAATACAATATATATAAATATAACTCCTAAACTTACTCCAAAACTAGCCCCTTTACCACTTCTATGATGTCCAATAGATAACAAAACACCTAATACTGCTAATACAATAGTTGATAAAGGTATCGCTATTTTTCTATTAATTTCTACTAAATATGGAATCTTCTCTTCATATGTTTTTCCTTTTAAACTTTTAAAGAGAGTCATTATTCCCATGGCCTCAATATCTTTTACATCTATAGATACTTCCTGAAAATATGAACTTAGTGGTATTTTTTTCTGCTTAAATTCTCCTTCTAATTTAATAGTACCATCTGGATTAAATGTATAAAATTTAGAATCTTCTAAAATCATATTTATATTTTTCCAATATGCTTTATCTCCTAATAAAATAGTTGGAAAAGTATTTTTATCTTCTTTTTGGAATATCAATACATTTTCTGCTTCGTTTGTTTTTCTATTTATTTTTTCAATATATAAACTATATTCATCAACTTCATCTATTAAGATTCTTTCTTTTAATTGAAATACTGGATTTTCATATGCTATCTTCATAGTTATCTCTTCTAATTTACTAAAAGATCTTGGAATAATACTTTCTTGTAAGAAAAAAATAAAAATAGTTACAATTGAAGCTAACATTACTATTGGCTTCAATATATCTTTTAAAGACATTCCTATTGAGCTCATTGCTGTTGCTTCACTTGTTCTAGTAAATTTAGAAAAAGTTATCATAACACCTAAAAATACTCCCATAGGTATTGTTTGAGATAAAATTGGTGGAAGATAAAATGATAGTATTCTTAGTACATCTATTAAAGAGATTCCTTTTACTATTATATTTTCCATAAGAGAAACAATAATTTCAATTAAGAAAATAAATGTAAATAGTGAAACTCCAAATATTATTGGCATTTTTACATCTTCCAATATATATTTTTCAATTATTTTCATCTTTCTCTCCTAAAACATTTTATTAAAGTATTTTTCAACTAGCTCTTTTCCTTTTATATAATTTAACTCCGATTTCAACTCTTTAGGTAGATATTCTTCTATATAATGCGATTTATTTAAGAAAAATTCATTTGTTTTACTATCTACTCCATATTTTTTTAAAGCTGTATATTTTTGGGAAGTATAGTTAAATATAAATAAAATTATTAAAGAGATTACAAGTCCTTTTACAAAACCAAAAACTCCTCCTAATCCTCTAGATAAAAATCCTTTATTTTGGTTCTTCAAAATAATTCCTATAAAAAACATTAAAATAGCAATAACAAAGTAAGAAGCTATAAATACACCTATATATGTTAATAAGAAGTTGCTTTCATTAGTATTAATAGCTAATTTTTCCATTACTATTGGAGTAAATTTTTGAGCTATTATAAAGTCTATAAATATCCCAAATATTGAAAAGAACTGTAATAAAAATCCATCTTTTAGGCCTTCAACTATTGCAAATATAAGTATTACTGCTATTAAAATATCTAAGTACATAATTATTCCCCCTTAAATTAATTATTTACTACTCTAACCCATAAAGCTTTTAAATAAAGTGTTTCTGGCACATGTAAAATCCAAGGATGATCCTCTGGTTGATAATTTACACCAATAACTTGTAATAATTTCCCATTTTTTGAAGCTGCCATTCTCGTAACTTCAATTAAATCTTGTAAACTCATATGGTATGCACACGTTATAATACCTACAATACCACCATCTTCTATTAATTTAAAACTTTCATCACATAAACTAAAGAACATATCTCTTCCTCTGTGAATATCAATTTTTTTCTTTATTAATGACGGAGGATCTAATGTTATTACATCAAATTTTTCACCTCTATTTGCTAAGATTTTTAACATTAAAAATGCATCTCCCTCAGCTGTTTCAAAATCGTTTTTAAACTCATTTAATTCATAATTTTCTTTACATAACTCTAGTGCATGAGGTTCTTTATCAATAGCAATAACCTTCTTACATCCTTCTTTTAATGCTGCAACAGAAAATCCACCACTACTTGAAAATACATCTAAGAATCTTGTATTTTCATTTAAAAATGGTCTTATAAATTTTCTTGAATCTCTTTGATCTAAGAAGAATCCTGTTTTTTGTCCATCAATTATATCTACATAATACTTTAATCCATTATCTTCCATTACTATTCTTTCAGGAATCTCACCGTATATTATTCCAGTTTGTTGCTCTACTCCCTCATGAGTTCTATTTTCAACATCACTTCTTTCATATATTCCCTTTGGTTTCATAACCTTTTTTATAGCATTTATTATTTCTTGTCTAAAAGCTACTTCTAATCCTGAATTTCTAAACTGCACTGAAACATACTTATCAAATTTATCTATTATTAGACCTGGTATTCCATCTGCTTCAGAATAAAATGCTCTTATACAATTTGTTTCAGCTAAAAGATGTTTTCTTTTTTCATAAGCTCTCTTTATTTTTTCTAAAATCAAAGTTTTATCTACAGGTATATCTTTAGTTGTTAAAACTCTTACAAAAGCATTTGTTGCCTCAGCAACATAACCTTTTCCAACTATTTCTCCATCGGTTGTACAAACTTCTACTATATCTCCATTTGATACATTTCCCAATATATCTTGAATTTCATCTTTAAAAACATTAGGATAAAAATTCCTAATTTTCTTTTCTTTTCCTGATTCTAATATTATTTTTGCCATTTATCTCTCCTTTATAACTTTCCTATTAAGCTATTTACAATATGGGGTTTTCCTTTTTTCAAGTAAACTCTACTAACTCTTCTACTTAATCCAGTAAATAACTCATAAATTGATGATCCTACCATTTTTGATTTTTCAAAAATGTCTTCACCCATCACAATAACTTCATCACCTATTTTTACTTTTGTTTTTATTTCTTCTGGTATTTTTATCATTAACATATCCATACAAACTTTACCAACTATTTTACAAGGTATTCCATGAATTTCTACTGTACCTTTGTTAGATAACTCTCTTCTAAATCCGTCAGCATATCCCACAGTTATAGTTGCTATTAATTCATTTTTATATCCTTTACCTACTCTTCCATAAGATATATCTATATCCTCTTTTAGTTCTTTTAAAAAAAGAATTCTACTTTTTAAAGTAAATACTCTTTTTAAATTTTCTATTACTCCCTCTCCATAAACACCATACATAACTATTCCAGCTCTAACTAAATTACTTTGAGGAATTTCAGAAAACTTTAATATTCCTCCACTATTAAGAATATGGATATATTTTATCTCTTCTAACTTTTCAAAATATTTAAACTTTTCTAATTGCTTTTTTGTATAGCTTACTGATTCTTCATCTGATTCATCTGAAACTGATAGATGCGAATAAACTCCAACTACATTGATACTTTTATTTTTACACATCTCAATAGCCTTTTTTCCCTCTTCTACAGTAAATCCTACTCTACCCATTCCAGTATCTACTTTTATGTGTACATTTAATAGAAGATTATTTTCATAAATATAATCTATTTGAGAAAGATCAGTCAAAGTAACTTGAAGATTATTTCTTTCAGCATCTTCTAACTCTTCATTAAAAGTTCCTGCTAAGATTAGAATATCATTAGTAATTCCATTATTCCTCAGTTCAATCCCTTCTTCTAAAGATGAAACTCCGAATATTTTTACTCCCATCTTTGAAAGTTCCTTTGCTATTGTGACTGCTCCCATTCCATAGGCATCTGCTTTTATTATTGCCATTATGTCTCTGTCATGAGATAGTTCTTTTATTTTGTTTATATTGTATTCTAAATTATCTAGATCTATCTCTGCCCACGTTCTCATTTTTTCCTCCAACATCTTATTAAGTAGATTAAGCCACCTTCTACAGGTGGCTTTTTTGTTTTTATACTACAATTTTTTCTTCAGGATGTGAATCATCATCATCATCATCTTTTTTTGGCTCATATTTATCATCTCTTTTTTTCTCAAATAAATATACCAACGGTGTTGAAATATATATTGATGAATACGTTCCCACTCCAATTCCCACTAACAGTGTTGTTGTAAATGTTCTTAAACTATCTCCACCAAAAATTAATATTGCAACTAACGCTAATAATGTTGTCACTGAAGTATTAATTGATCTTACTAAAACCTGATTTAAACTTTTATTTAGTACTTCTCCGAAAGTCATATCTGATTTTTTTCTTAAACTTTCTCTTATTCTATCGTAAATAATTATTGTATCATTGATAGAGTATCCTAAAATAGTTAAAATTGCTGCTATAAATGGAGTATCAACTTCATACCCCAATAACGCAATCACTCCTAAAGCTGCTGTAACATCATGCAATAGTGTCAAAATTCCTGCTATTGCAAACTTAAATTCATATCTCATTGTTATATATAAAACTATAAGTAGTCCACCTATTGTTAAGGCATATATAGCTGAAGTTTTTAATTCTTCCCCTATTGTAGCTCCAACTTTTTCAGCTCTTTCTAACTTATATTCACCTAATGTTTGAAGTTTTGTTAACAATTCTTCAGTTTGTTTATCACTCATTTCAGCAGTTCTTATTATAACATTATTATCACTTTGTGAAACTTGAACTTTTCTAGCTGTAGACGTTAGTTGTGGTATGTCTACTGCTAATGAATCTAGCTCTTTATTTATATCAGATAATGTTATAGTTTTAGAATAATTCAATTGAATTAAACTTCCTCCTGTAAAATCTATACCATAATTCAATCCTTTTACAAAAAACATTCCTAGGAATATTATAAAAGATATTGTTGATAATGTTATCCATTTTTTGCTGTGTTTTATTACCTCAATATACATTTATTTACCCCCTTTTCACACCGAAGAACTCTGTTCTTTTTATTTTAAATAAATCCACTGTTGTTGTTAACAGAACCTTTGTTATGAAAATTGCTGTAAGCATCGATGCTACAGTTCCAATTGTTAAAGTTACTGCAAACCCTTTTACAGTTCCTGTTCCAAACATAAATAATACAAGAGCTGTTAATAACGTTGTTACGTTAGAGTCAATTATTGAAGCTATACCTTTACTAAATCCAAGCTTTATTGCTCCATTTATTGTATTTCCTAATTTTAACTCATCTTTTATTCTTTCAAAAATTATAACATTGGCATCAACTGCCATTCCTGCAGAAAGAATCATACCAGCTATTCCTGGTAAAGTTAATGTTGCATCTATAAAGTTTAACATTGCAAACATTACTAATCCAAAACTCACTAATGCTAAATCTGCTACAAATCCTGGTAATCTATACATAATTAACATAAATGTGGCTATCAATCCAACTGCAACCATCGCGGCAGTTTTACTTTGAGCTATTGATTCATCACCTAAAGATGCTCCAACTATTCTAGTTTCTATAATTTCTGCTTTTACTGGTAATGCTCCTGCATTTAATAGTGTTGCTGTTTTTTTAGCTTCATCTGGTGTATAATTTCCTGTTATAACTCCATTTCCACTTGGGATTTCACTATTAATTGATGGTGCAGTTTGAACTTCTCCATCTAAAGTAATTGCTAATCTTTTTCCAATGTTCTCTCTTGTTATCTTAGCAAACTCCTTAGCTCCTTCTATATTCATTTCAAATTGAATTTGAGGTCTTCCTAAGTTGTCGTATGAAACTTCTGCCTTTTTTAATGCTCCTCCAGTTAGTAGTGTATCACCTAAAGATCCATCATCATTCATTATTCTAAACTCTAGTAAAGCTGTTTTTCCTATCATTTTCACTGCATCATCAGAGTTTGTTATTCCAGGTAATTCTATAATAACTCTATCCATACCTGCTCTTTGTACAACTGATTCCGCTACCCCAAGACCATTTATTCTTCTATCTAAAACTTCTATTAATCTATTCATTGCATCGTCATCTAACTCAGTTCCAGCTTCTGGTTGAGCTTGTAAAACAACGTAAACTCCCCCTTTTAAATCTAATCCTAGTTTTGTTGGTTTCATTACTGCTAACCACCAAGAACACACTAGTATAACTAATACAAAAAATAATTTGGTCATCCCCTTAAGATTCATGCTAGCCTCCACTTAGTTATTTTTTCATGTCTAAAAAAGTTTGTAATATTATAGCTGCTGCTACTTTATCCACAACCTTTCTTTTCTCTTTGGCTCCCCTTAAATTTGTTTCGTTCAACATTCTATCTGCTGAAACAGTGGAAAGTCTTTCGTCTATTTCAAAAAATTCTAAACCTTCAATAGACTTATTTAGTTTTTCTATAAATTCTCTCACTTTTTCTGCTTGACGCTTTTCTGTTCCATCTAAACTTTTAGGTATTCCTATAACTATCGATTTAGTATTTTCTTGTCTACACAGCTCAGCAATTCTTTTTACAGCTTTAGTCTTTCTTCTATCAATTACCTCTAAGGGAGTGGCAACCATTCCCATTAAATCCGATTTTGCCACCCCTATTCTTACATCTCCTACATCTAAAGAAAGATATCTTTTATACATAATTATCTTCCTCCAATTATAATGATTTTGCTAAAATCTCCTTTACAGCAGAAAGTGCTTCCTTAACTTTTGCTCCATTCTTTCCTCCAGCTTGTGCAAAATCAGGTCTTCCTCCACCATTTCCTTCAGCTATCTTAGCAGCTTCTCTTACTAAATCTCCAGCTTTAACTTTTCCAATTAAATCTTTTGTAACTCCAATAGCAAATATGGCTTTCTCGTTATCTGATCCTAATGCAATAACACAACTTCCTAATTTATCTTTTGCTTTATCTACAATCTCTCTTAACGAATCTGCCTCTTTATCTTTAAAGTCTTTTACTAAAACTTTAATTCCATTTATTTCTTCAATCTCATCAAATAATGAGTTTGCTTCAAATGATGCTACTTTAGCTTTTAAAGTTTCAACTTCTTTTGATAACTCTCTCGTTTCTTCAACTACTTTTTCTGATCTTTCTTCAATTTTATGTAAATCAGTTTTTAAGTTTTTAGCGACTCTTTTCATAGTTTTTTCCATCTCTAAAACTGCTAAGTATGCTTTATAACTAGTTTGAGCTTCTATTCTTCTAACTCCAGCTGCAACTCCAGCTTCTGAAACAATTTTAAAGATTCCAATTTTTCCAATATTACTTATGTGAGTTCCTCCACAAAGCTCCATTGAATAATTACCTATTGAAACAACTCTTACTTCATCTCCATATTTATCTCCAAATAGAGCTGTTGCTCCTTTCACTTTTGCATCATCCATAGACATTACTTCAGCATTTACAGATGTAGCCATAAATATTCTTTCATTTACTGCTTTTTCAACCTTTTCAATTTCCTCTGCTGTTAAAGCTTCATAGTGATTAAAGTCAAATCTTAATCTTTCTGCACCACATGATGATCCAGCTTGCTGAACATGAGTTCCTAAAACATCTTTAAGAGCTTGATGTAGTAAGTGAGTTGCTGTGTGGTTCTTTGCAATCTCTTCTCTTCTAACTGGATCTACAGTTAGATTTAATAATGTACCTTCTACTAATTCCTCTAATCCACTTTCGATTTCAACTATATGAGTATAAATTTCTTTTTGTTTTTGAACATCTAGTACTTTTGCTACTAAATTTTCTCCTTCTATAATACCTTGGTCAGCCTCTTGTCCTCCAGATTCTGCATAAAATGGTGTCTGATCAAAAATAAGAGCATACTTTCCATTTTCTAATTCTCTTGCACTTAAAAGAGTTGCAGGAGTCATTAAGTCACAGTATCCTGTAAACTCTGTCTTCCCATGTTTATCATAGAATTCCTCTATAAAGCTATCTTGCCCTTTTTCCATAACAACTGCTCTAGCTGATCTAGCTTTTTCTCTTTGCTCTTCCATCTTCTCTAAGAACTCATCTTTTGAAACTTCAATTCCATTTTCTTCACAAATCTCTTCTGTTAATTCATAAGGGAATCCATATGTATCGTAAAGTTTAAATGTTACATCTCCTGATAATTTTGTTTCACCTTTTGATTTTACCATTTCTATTTCGTTCATAACTAGTTGCATACCTTGGTCTAAAGTGTTTGAGAATTTTTCTTCCTCAATCTTTACAACTTTTTTAATATGCTCTATATTTTTTCTTAATTCAGGATATGCTCCTTCCATGATTTCTACAACTTTATCTACCATTTGATACATAAATAGTTCTTTTCTTCCAAGAAGTCTTCCGTGTCTTACTGCTCTTCTTAAAATTCTTCTTAGAATATATCCTCTTCCTTCATTAGATGGTATAACTCCATCATTAACTAAGAAAGTTACTGCTCTTGCATGGTCTGTTATTACTTTTAGTGAGAAATCTTTTTCAGGCTCTATTCCATATTTTGTATTTGTAAGTTTTCCAGCTTCTTCAACAATTGGAAATAATAAGTCTGTTTCAAAGTTATTTGATTTTCCTTGTACCATTGCCGCTACTCTTTCTAGTCCAGCTCCTGTATCAATATTTTTCTTTGGAAGTGGTTGTAATGATCCATCTTCCATTCTATTCCACTCTGTAAAAACTAAGTTCCAAATCTCTATAAATCTGTTATCAGTTCCTTCATCACCTAATTTAGAATTTTCATCTCCACCATAAGCTGGTCCTAAATCCACGTGGATTTCTGAACATGGTCCACATGAACCTGTTGGTCCTGCTGCCCACCAGTTTTCAGACTCTCCCATTCTTACGATTCTTTCTTTTGGGAAATTACATTTTTCAACCCAAATTTTTTCTGCTTCATCATCTGTAGTAAATACTGAAACCCATAATTTATCCTTATCTAATTTTAAAACTTCTGTTATAAATTCCCATGACCAAATTATTGCTTCTTCTCTAAAGTAATCTCCAAAAGAGAAGTTTCCTAACATCTCAAAAAAAGTATGATGTCTAGCTGTTCTTCCAACATTTTCTAAATCATTTGTTCTGATACATTTTTGATAAGTTGTTACTCTTGGTGTTGGTGCCTCTTTTTGTCCTAAAAAGTATGGTTTAAATGGAACCATTCCAGCAACTGTTAGTAAAAGAGTTGGATCATCTGGAATAAGTGATGCACTTTCAAAGTGCTTATGGTTTTTCTTTACAAAAAACTCTATAAATTTGCTTCTAATTTCGTTACCTGTTAACATCTCTTTGTTTCCTCCACTGTATTTTTAAAATTTTTAATCTAATTTAAAATTTTCTCCTAAATAAACTTTTTTAGCCATAGGATTTGATGCAATCTCCTCAGGAGTTCCGCTTATTAAAACTTTTCCGTTAGCCATTATATAAGCTTTTTCAGTTATAGATAAAGTTTCTCTAACAGAGTGATCTGTTATTAAAATTCCCAATCCTCTTTGCTTTAGATATCTAATTATTTGTTGAATATCTTCAACTGCTATGGGGTCAACTCCAGCAAAAGGTTCATCTAGTAGTATGAAATCTGGATCATTGGCTATAGTTCTTGCTATCTCTACTCTTCTTCTCTCTCCACCTGAAAGAGAATATCCCATAGATTTAGCTACATGTGTTAATTTAAACTCTTCTAATAGTTCTTGCATTTTTTTTATTTGTTCTTGTTTTGGTAAACCTTTCATCTCCAATATAGCTAATATATTATCTTCAACTGAAAGATTTCTAAAAATTGATGGTTCTTGTGCTAAATATCCAATTCCCATATCAGCTCTTTTATACATTGGATACTCTGTTATATCTACTTCATTTATAAAAACTTGACCTTTTTCAGGTTTTACTATTCCTGTTATCATGTAAAATGTAGTAGTTTTTCCAGCTCCGTTAGGTCCTAAAAGTCCTACTATTTCCCCTTTTTTTACCTCTAAGCTTACATTTTTAACTACTTGTCTTTTTTTATAGCTTTTACATAATCCTTGAGCAACTATACTTCTCATAGATTCTCCTTATTTTTTTAAGATTTTATTATATCCTGAATTTATTTGACTTGCGTTTGTTACACTTTTCTTCTCATTAGTTTTATAATCTACAAATACATTTCCTCTAGCCTTTACTTTGTTTGTTTTTGTATTATAATCTGCTTCATCTGCTGTTATTATCGATTCACCATCGTCTACAACTACATTTTTTCTTAATTCAATTAAATTTTCTTTATTTTTTATCTTTGCTTTTGTCGATGTTGCATTTAAAGTTTTATCTTTATCTTTTCTTACTATTACAACTTTTCCAACTAAATCAATAACTTCTGTATTTAAATTACCATTCATCATATTTGAAGTAACTGTTGTTATAACTCCATCTTTATCTTTTAAAACTGCTTTAGTATTATCTTTTCCAAATACTAATTTTTTCTCTGGTTGTATCTCTAAATAATCTGAATATAATGTATTACCTTCCTTTTTTATAATTGCATTTTTTCTAATTTCAACTCTTTGAATTTGATTTTTTCCTTGGGAATCTTTCTTAAAATATGCTCTTACAAAATCTCCTTCAAAGTCTACAGGTACTCCATCTTGATATATTCGTCCTGATACATTCCCTATAAAATCTAAATTCATATTATTTAAAGTACCATCCACTCTATCACCTTTAAACTCTTCATTCAATTTAGACTTAATAACTACATTAGCTCCTGTTAAATGACTTGTTTTTTTATCTAATGTTCCACTTGTTCCAAAAATATCGTAATCTCCATATTTTATAGTAAATGGTTTCGGTGATTTTGCTATTTCTGTATTTTTATTATACTCTAAATGATTTCCCTTTAAAGTTGTTGTTTCATCTTTTATCTCAGCATTTTTTTCTAAAACAAAATCTCCTTGAGAAGTAAAGTATCTTATTATATCACTTTTTAAAGTATTCTTCACATCTTTTCCACTAAAATTTTCACCAGTGAATAATTTTTTACCAGTTTCATAAACTCCATTATACATTTTTCCTGAACTATTTTTTACTTTATCCTCAAATAAAATCTCACCAGGAATAAATATTTTTTCATCTTTTATTTGATAATCAGCTGAACTTGCATTAGCTACAATATCACCACTTGTTAAAATTAATTTATCTTTAATTTTTACAAATTCATTTTCTTTAAATTCACCATATGAGGATACCACTTTAGTTTCTCCCTTTTTATCAAAAGCAACTAAATCTTTTTCAACTATTCCAACTCCAGTTTTTTGATTAAACTCTAAATTTATCCCCTCAACTACATTGTCTGGGCTAGTGTATTTAAATTGACCAAAGGATTTAAATACCTCAGTTGTTAAATTATACTCACCCTTTAATCCTTCAAACATATCTTTTTCTTTTTTTCTCTTTAAAACATATTTTTCAGGTAAATATACATACCCTTTTTTCCCTAAATAATCTATTTTTTGACTTTCAAATATATAGTCATTATCTTCAAAGTAAGCATCTCCTTGAACTAAATAACTATCTTCTTCCCTATCAAAATCTACTCTATCACCTGATGCATATTGATCAGTAACAATATTTTTTATATCTCCTTTTAAAACATAACCTTTACCAGTTATTTTATTATAGAAGAAATTTTGTCCTTTACTATTATATTTTTTACTAAAATAACTATATCCATCTTTTAAGTAAAGTTCTCCTGTTTCAGTTAAATAAATTAAATTTTTTGTTAAAATTTTATTTTCAGGACTTGTATATTCTACATTTTTATCACTAATTAATTCTAATTCTTTTGTATCAGTTGCATATATTGCCATATCTGCAATTAACTTTCCTCCGTCTTTATCAGTTCCTTGAACATTTCCCTTTACAACAAATTTTTTAGTTACTTTATTATAAACTCCATCATCACCTTTAAAAGAATATATCCCATTAGTTCCGTCAATTTTTCCATTAAAATTAATATTATCTCCACCATCTGATGTTATACTTTCCATATTAATTTTATATCCATCTGCTAAAACATACACATTTTTTGTAATTTCAAATGCCTCTGTTTTATCATTTAAAACTAAATCATCACCATATAACTTTATTCCATTATAGTCTAACATAAAAGAATTTGAAGTAGTGAGTACATTTGTTTCTGTATTGTACTTTAACCCTTTAAAGTTTCCGCTCAATATTCCAGAACCATCTCCAAAATTAGATCCTGATAAAAAAGAATTTCCCTCTATATTAATTATTTTATCCTTATCATTATAATTCGCTTTTTCAGCTGATAACGTCATATTTTTAGTTTTAAATTTTACATCTCCTGATAAAACTACATTCTCCATTTTTGTATCACTTTTAAAGTTTTTTCCCGATACCTCTATGCCTTCAGCTTTATTTATTGCTGTTACCCCAATAGTCGATTCAACTTCTCCATTTTCTTTGTTATATTTAGCTTCTTGTGTTTCAAATTCCCAGCCATTTAAACTCTTACCTAAAATATTTGACTTTAATAACAAATTTTTTCCTGCATCTAAAAATGCATTATCTCCTGTTAAGATCATTCCATCTATTACCGCTTTAGCTTTTTCAAAGGTAGTTTCATCTGTTTTAAGAAAATCCTTTTGCTTATCTGCTTCAATATGATATCCCTCACTATCATATATAGCTCCAGTTGTTTCTACTACCTCCTCTTTTTTTTCTACTTTCTTTTCATCACCAAAATAATTTAAATATCCCAAAACCAATACTGCTACTATAACAACTTTATAGGCAATCTTTTTTTTATCCATACTACCCTCCTAGTTTAAGATACGTTTCAATTCATTTAACTTTAAAAAAGCATCCATTGGTGTCATTTTATCTAATTCTATCTCTTTTAAAAGACGTAATACTATTTTTTCTTCACTTTCTAATTCTACTGTAATTTCTTCTATTTTTT
Organism: Cetobacterium sp. NK01; assembly: GCF_024506395.1. Lineage (NCBI taxonomy): Bacteria > Fusobacteriati > Fusobacteriota > Fusobacteriia > Fusobacteriales > Fusobacteriaceae > Cetobacterium > Cetobacterium sp. NK01. The sequence goes on along the minus strand of NZ_JANIBO010000001.1, from coordinate 1,593,586 downwards.
TCTCTTCTTTTTTTGTAATCTCTGTTTCAAAATCTCCAAATAATATTAGTTGTTCTTTTTTTACTTTTTTTTCTATTATCATCTTTCTATTTTCTAAAACTTTTACCATCTCTTTAGCTCTATCTAAAATTTCTTTTGGTAGTCCAGCTAATCTAGCAACCTCTATTCCATAAGATTTGTCTGCTCCACCTTTTACAATTTCTCTTAAAAATAGAATTTCTTTTTCATCCTCTTTAACTTCAATTCTAAAATTCGTAGATTTACTTAATTTAGATTCAAGTTGTGTTAACTCATGATAATGTGTCGCAAATATTGTTTTAGCACCTATATTATCATGAATATATTCTGTTATTGCTGTTGCTATTGATATACCATCAAATGTTGAAGTTCCTCTCCCTATTTCATCTAATATAATAAATGAATTTTTTGTAGAACTATTAACTATATTTGCCACTTCACTCATCTCTAGCATAAATGTTGATTGTCCTGTCACTAAATCGTCACTTGCGCCTATTCTTGTAAATATTTTATCTACAATTCCTATTTTAGCATATTCTGCTGGAACATAACACCCTATATGTGCCATAATTAAAATTAGCGCCACTTGTTTCATATAAGTAGACTTTCCTGACATATTTGGTCCAGTTAAAATTATTAGATTCTTATTTTCATTTAAAACAATACTATTTTTAACAAAATTTTCTTTTCCAACTAGTTGTTCTACAATTGGATGTCTTCCTCCTATTATTTCAATATCTCCTTCTGTAGTAATCTCTGGCTTTATATAACCATTCTTTGTTGCTATGTAGGCAAAATTTGTAATTACATCTAAATAGGCTAATTTGTATGCTAGATCGTGTAAAATATTTTTATATTTTTTTATTTGTTCAGAGATTTCTTTAAATAATATATACTCTAAATTCTCTATTTTATCCTTTGCATTTAAAACTTTTTCTTCATAAATCTTCAAATCTTCTACAATATATCTTTCTGCATTAGCTAATGTTTGTTTTCTTATATAATCTTCTGGAACAAGATGAATGTTGGCCTTAGTTATTTCAATAAAATATCCAAAAACCTTATTATATTTTATTTTTAACCCTTTTATTCCAGTTCTTTCTCTTTCTCTATTTTCAATATTCAAAATCGTATCTTTTCCATTATTTGATATATTATGCAAATCATCTAACTCACTACTATATCCATCTTTTATCATTCCACCCTCTCTAATCGAAAATGGAACTTCATCTTTTAGAGATTTTTCTATTAAATTATAAATTTCAACTAACTCATTTAAAGCTATTTCAAAAATGCTATTTCCTTTTAAAATTTTATAAATTTCTAAACTATTTAATATAGATTTTTTTAAAGCAACTATATCTCTTGCATTTTCATTTCCTAAAACGAGCTTTCCTATTATTCTTTCAATATCATATATCTCTTTTAACTTTTCTCTAGTTTCTTCTCTTAAAAGAACATTGTCATAAAAAAAACCAATATCTTTTTGTCTTTCTAATATAACTTTTTTAGAAATTGATGGATTTTTTAAAAAATGTTTCAACAGTCTGCTTCCCATAGAACTTTTACAACTATCTAAAACCCATTGTAATGTTCCTAAAACACCATTTTCTCTATTAGATGCAACAATATCTAAATTTCTTTGTGTTGTTAAGTTAAGTTCCATTATATCTTCACTTCCAGTATATATTATTTTATCAACTGGAATATTATTTCCTTTTTGAAGTTCTAAAACATAATCTAAAATCATTGCCGATGCTTCTATAGCTGATATCTTCCCATTTAGATCAAAACTATCTAGTGAAATAATCTTAAAATATGCTTTTATAAACTCTTCACTTTTTTTTACTTTTAAACAAGAGTTTATATTTATTTTATTTAATTGAGCAAACTGTTTCAATTCTTTTTCTAATTCTACATATGAATTTTCATCTATTAAAATCTCTCTAGGTGAGATTTTATTTACCTCTCCTAATATTTTATATATATAGTCTTCCGTTTTTTCTTTTTCACTAGCTACAAACTCACCAGTTGTTATATCTATATATGATAACCCTATAGAATCCTTCTTCAAAATAATTCCCATTAAATAATTATTGCTTTTTTCATCTAAATATTCTGTATCAATTATTGTTCCAGGAGTTATAACTCTAACTACCTCTCTTTTCACAATTCCTTTTGTCGTCTTCGGATCTTCAACTTGCTCACATATAGCTACTTTATAACCTTTAGCTACAAGTTTACCTATATATCCAGCTGAAGAGTGATAAGGAATTCCTGCTAATGGAACTTCTATTCCCTTTTCTTTATTTCTACTTGTTAAAGTTAATCCTAACTCTTTAGATACAACTACTGCATCCTCAAAAAACATTTCATAAAAATCTCCTAATCTAAAAAATAGGATATTATCTTGATTTTCTTTTTTTATTTCCTTGTATTGAGCCATTAATGGCGTATCTGCTGACAAAAAACCACATCTCCTTATTTTAAATTTTCCTTAGCCCTCTCTAATAGTTCAATTAATTCATCATAATTTTCTATTTGATTTATTGCTCCTTTTAAGGCCGCTCCATTTCTTATTCCCTTTAAATACCAACATAAATGTTTTCTTAATTCAAATAAAAATTTTTTATTTGGATTATCTAGTTTACCTTGTAAAGCATGTCTAATCGCCATATCTAATCTCATCTCAGGAGTTACTTCAGTTTGAACTTCTCCTGTTTCAAACTTCTCTTTTATTTGCTTTATTAACCAAGGATTTCCACAAATTCCTCTCGCTAACATTATACCATCAACGCCTGAGTACTTCACTTTTTCGTATGCATCTTCAGCTGTAAATATATCACCATTACCTATAACTTCAATGTTTACACTTTCTTTCACTTCTTTTATAAGCTCCCAATTAGCATGTCCACTATACATCTGTTCTCTTGTTCTACCGTGTATTGTAATATGCTTACATCCTGCCTCTTCAGCAATTTTCCCCACTTTTTTATGTTGTTTTTCACCTTTATAACCTACTCTTGTTTTCAATGAAAGATCAACATTTTCTGGTATAGCCTCTCTTATCTCACATAAAATTCTTTTTATATGATCTGGATCTTCTAATAAAGCCGCTCCATATCCATTTTTTATGATTTTATTAACAGGGCATCCTGCATTTACATCAATATGTTTTACACCTAGCTTTTCAGTTATATATTTTGCACTATAAACCATTTTTTCTACATCTTTACCAAAAATCTGAACAGCTTCTCCATCTCTTATTCTTAAAATTTGATTTAATGTTTTTTCATTTTCCATTTCTAAAGCATTTATACTAACCATCTCTGTGAACATCAAATCTGGTTTATAATCATCTAAAATTCCTCTAAATGTATAATCTGTAACTCCTGCTAAAGGAGCAATATATATCTTCATTTTACCTCCAAAATAACATTTTGTTATCCAAAAATTTTACCATATTTTCAATAGTTTTTCAATGTAAAATACCCTTGATCTTTAATCAACTATTGAATACTCTTCCACATTAAATTATATCATAAAATTTAAAATACCCCAAAATTTGGGGTATTTTTTAGTCTTTCATTATGTCTAATGTTGCTTTTCCATTCAATGTTAAATCAGCAAATATCGGTTCTTTTCCGTACTTCAACTTATAATATGCTGCTTCAGCTATCATAGCCGCGTTATCTGTACAGTATAATATTGAAGGATAATTTACTTTTACTCCTATTTCATTCGCTCGCTTTGTTAATTCACTTCTCAATAAAGAGTTTGCAGCAACTCCTCCAGCTATTATAATCTGTTTAACTTTTTTATCCTGAACTGCTTTCAATGTTTTTTTACATAAAATATCAACTACTTTATCTTGAAATGATGCCGATAAATCCTCTGGTTTAAAATCCTCACCTTTCATTCTAGCTTTATTTACAGCATTTATAACCGATGTCTTAATCCCTGAAAAACTAAAATCATATCCCTCAACTTTAGGTTCAGGTATCTTTAAAGCATTCTTATTTCCTTTATAATATAATTTATCAACTATTGGACCACCTGGGTAACCAATTCCCATAACTCTTGCTACTTTATCATAGCTTTCTCCAACAGCATCATCTAATGTTGAGCCTAAATTTACAAAGTTATGATCTTCATCTATATGAACAATATTGGTATGTCCTCCTGATACAACTAAGGCTATACATGGAAGCTCAATATCATGTTCTATAAAATTTCCATATATATGTGCCTTTATGTGATGAACAGGTATTAAGGGTATATCATGACCATATGCTAAGCCTTTAGCAAAAGATATTCCAACCAATAGAGCTCCTATTAATCCAGGAGCATATGTTACAGCGATGTAGTCTACATCATTCATAGTTATCTTTGCTTCTTCTAAACTCTCTTCTAATATTGTTGCAATATTTTTTATATGTTGTCTCGAAGCTATTTCTGGTACTACGCCTCCATACTCCTTATGTATATCTATTTGAGAAGATATGTTATTAGATAAAACTTCTTTCCCATCTTTCAAAACAGCTATAGATGTTTCATCACAAGATGTTTCTATTCCTAATATTATCATTGTATTCTCCTTAATTTTTTATTTAATTATACCATATTTTTTACTAAAATATATAAAAAACTACCTCAGAACTTTTTTGTTCTAAGGTAGTCAAAACTTTACTATTTAACTGATAAACCTCTACTTTTAAATATGTTTTTTGCATTTTCAAATCTCTCAGCTGAAAGCTGTTCAACTCCTTTTAAAGGATAATCTAGCCCCATCTTTTGCCATTTGTACTCTCCTAAAGAGTGATATGGTAAAACTTCTACTTTTTCAAGATTATCAAAATCTTTCAAGTAATCAGCTAACTTTCCTAATAATTCATCATTATCAGTAATTCCTGGTACAACAACGTGTCTTACCCACATTGGCTTCCCAATCTCCTTTAAATACTTTGCAAATTGAAGTGTTGGCTCTAATTCAACACCAGTCAATTCTTTGTATTGTACTGGATCTATTGATTTTATATCTAACAGAACAAGATCTGCATACTCTAAAGCTTCTTTAACTTTATCATTAAATAAATACCCTGAAGTATCAATTGCTGTATGTATACCTTCCTGTTTACAAAGTCTCAATAGCTCCTTTACATACTCAGGTTGAGTTAACGGATCTCCACCTGTCACCGTAACTCCACCTGTTTTTATAAAGTTTTTATATCTACAGATCTCTAAGAAAGTTTGTTCAGGAGTTTCCAAGAATTTTGCATCCTCTCTTTTCCAAGTATCACAATTGTGACAGTATTTACATCTTAAAGGACATCCTTGAGTAAACACTACATATCTAATACCTGGTCCATCTACAGTTCCAAAACTCTCGTGTGAGTGAATAAATCCCTTTTTCATTTCTTAGCACATCCTTTTTTATTATTACATATTTCCGTTAATTGTTCTTGAAATAACGTCTAATTGTTGCTCTTTTGTTAATCTTACAAAGTTAACTGCATATCCAGATACTCTAATTGTTAATTGAGGGTACTTCTCAGGATTTGCCATTGCATCCTCTAATAACGCTCTATCAAATACGTTAACATTTAAGTGTTGTCCTCCATCAGCTGTGAAGTATCCATCCATTAATCCTACTAAGTTAGCTACTCTCTCTTCTCTAGATTTTCCTAAAGCTCCTGGAGTTATAGCGAATGTGTAAGAAATTCCATCCTCTGCATGGTGGAATGGTAACTTAGCTACTGAAGCAAGTGCTGCTACAGCTCCTCTAGTATCTCTTCCGTTCATTGGGTTAGCTCCTGGAGAGAATGGAGTTCCTGCTTGTCTTCCACAAGGAGTAGTTCCTGTTTTCTTTCCATAAACTACGTTTGAAGTTATTGTTAAGATTGATTGTGTAGCTTTTGAATTTCTGTAAGTTTCATGAGTTCTGATGTAGTTCATGAATTTCTCCATTATTTCAACTGCTAACTTATCTGTATTATCATCGTTGTTTCCGAATGCTACGTATTCTCCTTCTCTTACGAAGTCAACAGCGATTCCTCTCTCATCTCTGATTACTCTTACTTTTGCATCTCTAATAGCTGCTAATGAGTCAGCAACGATTGATAATCCTGCAATTCCTGATGCTTGAGTTCTTAAAACTTCTACATCATGAAGAGCCATTTCAAATGCTTCGTAAGAATATTTATCGTGCATATAGTGGATAACTTTTAGAGCATTGATATATACTCCTGCTAACCATTTTAATACTAAGTCATACTTTTCCATTACTTCATTGAAATCTAAGTACTCAGAAGTGATTCCTTCGAATTTAGGTGCAACTTGTGCTCCTGACTTCTCGTCTCTTCCTCCGTTAATAGCATATAATAAAGCTTTTGGTAAGTTTACTCTAGCTCCGAAGAATTGCATTTGTTTTCCTATTTTCATTGGAGATACACAACATGCGATTCCGTAATCGTCTCCTAACTCAGGTCTCATTAAATCATCATTTTCATATTGAATAGCTGATGTATCTATTGAAACTTTAGCACAGAAGTTTTTCCAGTTTGCTGGAGATTTTTGTGACCATAATACTGTTAAGTTTGGTTCTGGAGCTGGTCCTAAGTTATAAAGAGTATTTAAGTATCTGAACGCTGTTTTAGAAACTAATGTTCTTCCATCTACTCCTTCTCCTCCTAAAGCTTCAGTTACCCAAGTTGGATCTCCTGAGAATAAATCATTGTACTCTGGAGTTCTTAAGAATCTGATAATTCTTAATTTTATGATAAATTGGTCGATTAAATCTTGAGCTTCGCTCTCTGTAATTAATCCTTTTGCTAAATCTTTCTCAATATATATATCTAAGAATGTTGCAGTTCTTCCAACTGACATTGCTGCTCCATCTTGATCTTTTGTAGCTGCTAAGTATGCAAAGTATACCCATTGTACAGCTTCTCTAGCGTTTGAAGCTGGCTTAGTTACGTCAAATCCATAAGAAGCACACATTTTAACAAATGCTTTTAATGCATTGATTTGCTCAGTAATCTCTTCTCTTTTTCTGATAATCTCTTCAGTTAATTCTGGAGCTTCAGCTTTCTTTAATTCAAATTTTCTCTCTTCGATTAATCTGTCTACTCCATATAGAGCTACTCTTCTGTAGTCTCCGATTATTCTTCCTCTTCCGTAAGCATCTGGTAATCCAGTTACGATTCCTGATTTTCTTACAGCTTTCATATCATCTGTATATGCTGAGAAAACTCCTTCGTTATGAGTTTTTCTATATTTTGTAAAAATCTCTTTTGTTATTGGATCAATTTCATATCCATATGCATTTAAAGAGTTCTCAACCATTCTTAATCCACCTTTTGGATAGATTCCTCTCTTTAATGGTGCATCTGTTTGTAGTCCTACGATTGACTCGTTATCCTTTGAAATGTATCCAGGTCCATAAGTAGTTATTGATTGAGGAGTTCTAGTTTCTGCATCATAAACACCTCTTGCAATCTCTTCTTTGAACATTTCTGTTAACTTTGACCAAACAGCTTTTGTATTTTCAGTAGCTCCAACTAAGAATGACTCATCCCCAGTGTATGGTGTGTAGTTGTTCTGAATAAAATCTCTAACATTGATTTCTTTCTTCCATAAGTTTCCTTTGAAATCTGACCAGTAAGATTGTAAGTTTTCCATCTTTTTCCTCCTGAGTGGATTATAAATAATATATATTCCATTTATATTTTTCGTTTAAGCCCTGTTAAGCTCAACTTAATTTTCAAGGAGATTATAGCACAAATAATAATTAGTGTCAAACTTTTCCCGAGTTTTTAACGATTAATTTTATACTTATTTAGTGGTTATTTTTTAATTATTTTTTTATTTTATTTCTTTTACTATCGATTCTCGAACAATCTCGCTAATGTTTTTGCTATTTTCTTGGCTTATTTTTCTCAAATCTATCGGTTTTCCTACAGTCAATCTAACTTTTATATTTGGTTTAATAAAAATACTTTTTCTATTTTGAACAAAAAAGGTTCCATCTATTGTTAACGGTAAAATAATTCCATTAGTTTCTGTAGCTAATTTAAAACTTCCTTTTTTAAAATTTCCGATCTCTCCTGTTAATGTTCTTTCTCCCTCTGGAAAAATAACAGTTGGATATCCTTGCTTTACTATATCAACAGCTTTTCTAATACTTTTTATTCCCTCTCTTGGATTTGATCTATCTAAAAAAATACATTTACTTAGTTTCATCCACATTGAATAAAAAGGCCAATTTTCCATCTCCTTCTTGGCAACAAATCCTACAGGTATACTTAATGCTGTAACTATTACAGGTATATCTAAATTACTTGCATGGTTAGCTACTATCACTATTCCATCTTCTAATTTCATTTTCTTATATGCTTTTTCATCTAAATAAACTACTTCTAAATCTATTTTAGATGCTTTTACTATTCTTTCAGAAAGTTTTTTCAATTCTTTTCTAGCTTCAAACGGCGCTTTATCACTAGCCATTTTCTTTATTTTGCTAGCTTTAAATAACGTTATATAGGTAAAATTCAGTAGCGCTACTAATGTAACTTTAAATAGTGTTAACATTATTCCTCCCTTTTCTTTGCTATAACTTTTTTTATATCACCATATGAGAATCCTTTTCTCATTAAAGAAGCAATTTTTTTTTGCTCGTCTTTGTTTCCAAGTTTTTCCCATGCTCTGTTTAACTCTTCTAATTCTTCATCTTCTTCATAGAACTCTAAAACTTCTTCTAGTATTTCTGAAGTTATTCCTTTCATTTTTAATTCATATTCTATTTTTTTTCTACCACATTTTCTATTTTTTATATAGGAGATTGCAAACTCTTTATCATTAATATATCCAGATTTTTCTAATTTTAAAATCACTTTTGATACAGGAATTTTTTCCCAATATTTTTGCAATAATTTATTGTATATCTCTTTTTTGGTATAGTCTCTTTTAGCTAAATAATAATATGAAGTAGAGAGAGCAGCTAACTCTAACACTTGTAAGTATTCTTCCTGAGATAGCTCCTCTCTCTTTTTTAAATCATATTTATTTATTATTTCATTATTTAGTCCAATATTCAAACCATTTTCAAAGAGATATTTATTCTTCAATACTCTCTTCAGTTTCAACTTCTTCCTCTCCTTCTGATGTATGAAGTACTATTGTATTTTTTTCTAAAAGTTGGTTTACCTTTTCTTCAATTGCTGCTAGTAATTCAGGTTCAGTTTCTAATCTAGCTTTTACATTCTCTTTACCTTGACCTAATCTAATATCTCCAAAACTAAACCATGCACCTGATTTTGCAACAATATCATTATCTAAAGCCATATCTAAAATTTCTCCAACTCTAGATATCCCTTTCCCATACATAATTTGGAATTTAGCCTCTTTAAACGGTGGAGCAACTTTATTTTTCGTAACTTTTACTACCGTTTCATTTCCAATGACCTCTTCTCCTTGTTTTACACTTCCAACTCTTTTAACTTCCATTCTTACAGATGAATAGAATTTAAGAGCTTTACCACCTGTTGTCGTTGTCTGAGGACCAAAACTAAATCCACCTATTTTATCTCTAACTTGATTTATAAATATCATTGTTGTTTTTGATTTATTTATAGATCCCGTTAACTTTCTTAAAGCTTTTGACATTAATCTAGCCTGAAGACCCATTTGTTGATCTGACATTTCACCATCAATTTCAGCTTTTGGAACTAAAGCTGCTACAGAGTCAACAACGATAACATCAATTGCACCTGATCTAACTAGCATATCTGCAATTTCCAATGCCTGTTCTCCAAAATCTGGTTGAGAAATCAATAACTCTTCTACATCTACTCCTAAAGCTTTTGCATATACTGGATCTAAAGCATGTTCAGCATCTATAAAAGCTGCTACCCCTCCCATTTTTTGTGCTTGTGCTACAATATGTAATGCAATTGTTGTTTTTCCTGAACTTTCTGCTCCATACACTTCTATTATTCTTCCTCTAGGAACTCCACCTAAACCAAGAGCTAAATCTAAATTTATACTTCCTGTAGGGATAACTTCAATATTCATACCTTGGTTTTCCCCAAGTTTCATTATTGATCCCTCTCCAAAATCTTTTCTTATCTGTTTTAATGCCGTCTCTAAAGCCTTTGACTTATCTGTTGTATCCACTGATTTTTTTGCCATATTCAATTACCTCCCATTTTTTTCTATTACTTCCATTACCATCTGTGCACTCAATTTTTTCATACAATTAAAATGTTTTTGCGGACACTCTTTATCACCATGCAAACTACAAGGCGAACAAGATTCATTTAAATAGATTAAAATGTTATCTTTGTCATACTCAAACATTTCTGGACTAGTTGGTCCAAATATAACAAATGTTGGACATTTTACTCCTCTTGCTATATGAAATGGTCCCGAATCATTAGTTATTAAAAACTTAGCTTTCGATAATAATGCTCCACTTTCTTTTAAATTTAATTTTCCTGCTAAATTAACTGCTAAATTACCTGAAAGTTTTTTAATTTCTTCACACATTTCATATTCATTATTTCCACCTATTATAATAGGTTTCTTCCCATATTTATTATAAAGTAGTTTTACTAATTCTGCAAATCCTTCTTTTGTCCATTTTTTAGTTTCCTTTGAAGCGCCTGGTGCTATCATCGGTACATTTTCATATTCTATACAAAGTGAACTCAATTTATCCAAGTCTTTTTTTTCAAAACTAAAAGTTAAATCCTCAGTTTTATACTTTAATCCCAAAACTTTAAACGCTCCAAAATAATTTCTTATAATTGTGTCATCAACCTTATATTTTATAGCTTTTGTTTTTACTAAAATAGTTTTTAATAAACTTCTTTTTTTATATGTATAAACTTTAGCTCCAACAGCATTTCCTATAATTTTTGATCTAACTTTAGCATGTAGATCAAAAATATAATCATAGTTATTTTTTTTCAACTCTTTACCAAAAGTAATCATTTTTTTTAAACCGTCATGTTTTTTCTTGTTAAATAAAATCAAATTATCTATATATGGACATCCTGATATTGCATCTTTAAAATTTTCCATAACTAAAAAATCTATAATTATATCTGGATATTTTTTTTTCAACTCTTTTAATACAGGAGTCGTTAATATTACATCTCCTATTGAACTAAGTCTTATTATTAAAACTCTCAATTTATCTTTCCTTTCCTCGAATTGTTTTTTTCATTCTCCCAATCCAATGCAGGTAACTATTCAAACCTTTTGCTAATTTATAACTCAAGCTTTTTTTATCATATATATTTATCTCTTCATGACAACTCTCTTCTAAGTATATAAATTCATACGCTTCCCCTGCTCTTTTGTATCTATTTTTTATTAATTTTGCATCAATTAAATAAGTTTCATCATTTTTTATTATAAAATTATTAAGTTGTGAATCACCATGTAAATATCCTTTTTCATGTATCTTTTTCAACTCTTTCTCAACTTTATCTAATTCATTTTTAGTAGCTGGATTCCCTTCTAAATAAAAGCTCACTAAAAATGAATCTATACATATTCCGAAGATTTTTTTTTCCCAATACATAACTGGAATTGGCCCCTTAAATCCTAACTCTTGTATTCGTAGATAATTTTTGTATTCTCTCTTACTTTCACTACCTCTTATTAAAGAGATTATTCTTTGCCAAATTCTTTTATTTTTTTCTTTTGGAATTTTATAAACATATCTATTTTTATCTATCTCTATTAAAATAACTTTACTTCTTTTATCATCTTTTAAACTTTTTATTATTTTGAAATCCATTTTTTTTATTTTATTTACTATATTAAAGTCTATATTTTCATTACATACAACTTTTTCCATATTACCTCTTTAGTTTTTGTAGAATCTTTTCATAAACTTTCTCTGGTTTTATTTCCAACATACATTTAAAATGTCCTTTCGGGCATTTATTCCCTCCATGAATTGCACAAGGTCTACATGCTAATTCTTCAATTTCTAAAACTTCACTATTTCTACTCCATGGGAAAAAACCAAATTCCTTTACTGTTGGTCCAAAAATAGCTAAAATAGTTGTTTTTGAAAATGCAGACGCTATATGAATAGGCGATGAGTCGTTTGTTAAAACAACTTCAACTCTTTTTAATACTTCTGCTAGTTCTAATAATGTTGTCTTACCTCTCAAATCAATAATATTTTTATGAGTTTCCATATTTAAAAAAAGTTCATCCTTTCCACCAATGACAACTACCTTTACATTATCCTTAAGAAGTAGTTTTATAACTTCGTTAAAATACTCTAAAGGCCACTTTTTAGTGAACCATTTACTTCCTGGAGCTATTGCAACAATTTTTTCGGAAAACAAACCATTCTCATTCCAAATTTTATCAACTGTATCACTATCTTTTTTATTAGGGTATAATTCTATCGGATAACCTTCTCTAGGATTTTTAGGAACCTCTCCTAAAAATGACAATAACTTCTCTACCTCATGTTTATTTTTATCGTATTTTATTTTATTAGTAAATAGAAAACTACCACTTGCTATATCATACCCTATTCTTTTAGGAGATCTCGTTAACCAAGCCAAAACCGAGCTACGTAAATATCTATGTGGAGTAATTACAATATTAAAATTCTCATATCTTAATCTTCTTCCTAAAGCTACAAGACCTTTTATTCCTGAGTGATTTCCTCTTTTATCGTATTCTATTATTTCAGTTATGTTTGGATTATTCCTTAAGATAGTTGCTCCTATTGGAGTAGTTACGTAAGTAATTTTAGCCTCTGGATAAACCTCTTTTATTCTTTTTAATAATGGTGTTGATAACACTATATCTCCTATAAAAGCTGTATGTATAATTAATATCTTCATGTTATCTCTCCAATCTTTTTATTATTTCTTGAACTAAGGTATTCTCTATCTCTTTAGTATACGAATCAAACTCTTTATGTTTATAATTTTCTTTTGAATTTTCATCTGGAATAATATATGTTACATCATCATTACCAAAAATTCCCCATCTCACTGGACTTTGACTTGGTTTTTTAGGATATAATGCAACAATGCTTTTTTGTAACGAACCCGCTATGTGAGTTGGACCAGTAGATCCTCCAAAATAAACTTTAGCTTTATTTATAACTGCACCTATATTTAGCAACTCTCCACCGTTGGCAAAAAGATAAACTTTTTCTCTATCTATTTTTTTTAAGAGATTTATACCTCTATCTTCATCTGATATATGAGCTGTTATAATAACTTCTATATCCTTATCGTAATCTATAACTCTTCTTATTATGTCAGCATATTGACTATCTGTTATATTTTTAGCAGAACCACCCATAAACGGATTTACCACTAAAACTTTTTTACCTATGTTATTATCTTTAAAAAATTTTTCTGCAGCTTCTATATTATTTTTATCCAAAAATATTTGAGTATTTATCTCAAATCTCTCTTCAAAAATTTTTTTATCTAATTTTTTTATTAAATCTAAATTATATTCTGCTTCATGTTTTATCGATTTAGATCTTTTTTGTAAAATGCCTTTATTAAATGTAAAAAAAGATTTTAATTTTGAAAGTGGTCCAATCTTTATCTTAGCTTTACTAGCTTTTGCTAATTCCATAACAAAATTATCTACATACAGGGCTATAAAAACATCTGCATTAAAATATTTGATTTTTTCTAAAAGCTCTTTTTGTCTGTAATTATCTATTTGAACAACTCTATTTATATATGGCAAATTTTTCACTATATTATAATTATAATTTCTTACCAATAGAGTTATCTCAGCATCAGGATACATTTTTCTAAGCATAAAAAAACTAGGGATTGATAGAATTAAATCTCCTATTTTATCCGTTCTTGCTACTATTATTCTTTTGTATGTATGAGCCATTCTTATATATCTCCCTTAACTTAAAATATTTAACCATTGAATATAAAGAACTCGTAGAAGCTATAACAAATCCTTCAACTCCATCTAAAAATCCCAATCTAAAAATATACATTTTAAAAAACTTATATATTGGATTTACTACTATATCGAAAATATTTACTCTTTTTCCTTTATTGTAATAGTCTTTTGCTCCTTCAGTAGTGTATCTATTAAATCTATTAAAATAATCTTCCATTGTTAAATATGAATGATGGTATATATTTTCTTTTATTTTATATATTTGTTTATTTGTCTCAAAAGCTTCATGGACAACATTATTATTAAAAATTCCAGCTCCTTTTTTAAACAATCTAATTGCGTAAGATGTTCCCCAGCCTCCATGTTTTATTTTTTTTCCAAAACAAACTGATAATCTATTAATCTTATAAATTTCTTTCGTTGTATTTTCGTCAGATATTATCTCAAGTATTCTATTTTTTAATTCTTCTGAAATCTCTTCATCTGCATCTATATTTAAGATCCACTCACCTTTACATTTTTCAATAGCTAAATTTCTTTGAGGACCATATCCTTTCCACGATTCATAATAAAATTTAGCTCCAAATTCTTCAGCTATTTTCTTAGTTGCATCTGTTGATCCGCTATCTACAATAACTATTTCGTCTGCTAGATTTTTAACTGATTCCAGAGTTTTTTTTAATATTTTTTCCTCATTAAAAGTTATCATTGCAACAGATATCTTCATTTTTTCACCCTTTCTTTTTTTTGTTGCTTACTCTTAATTATACCAAATAATATACTATTTTACAAAAAAGTTTTACAATAAAAAAAGGATAAGATATTTCTATCTTATCCTTTTAATCAAAGAATTACTTAGCTTCTGCTGTGAAGTCTAATGACGCAAGTCTTTGATATTGTCTCCATCTTCTTTGAGATTCTGCTTTATTCTTAGTGAATAACTCTTTTGCATGCTCTGGATGAGATTTTGCTAATGTAGCATATCTAACCTCTCCCATTAAGTAGTCGTTATAGTTATCCCAGTTAGGTTCTTTACAATCTATTTGAAGAGGATTTTTTCCTTCTTTTTCTAATACAGGATTGTATCTGAATATTGGCCAGTATCCACACTCAGTAGCTCTCTTCATCTCAAGTTGACTGTTACCCATTCCACTCTTTAATCCATGACTGATACAAGGTGCATAAGCTATGATTAATGATGGTCCTGGATAAGCCTCAGCTTCAGCGATAGCTTTTAAGTATTGAGCTTGGTTAGCTCCCATTGATACTTGTGCAACATAGATATGTCCATAAGACATTGCTATTGCAGCTAAATCTTTCTTCTTGTTAGGTTTACCTGCTGCAGCGAATTTTGCTACCGCTCCTGTTTGAGTTGATTTAGATGCTTGTCCTCCAGTATTTGAGTAGATCTCAGTATCCATTACTAAAACATTAATATCATCTGAAGAAGCTAAAACGTGGTCTAATCCTCCATAACCGATGTCATAAGCCCATCCGTCTCCTCCAAATATCCATTGTGATTTTTTAACTAGATATTGTTTTAATTCTAAGATTTCAGTAGATACACCACAGTTACATGCTTCTAAAGCTGGAACTAATCTATCTCTAATTTCTTTTGTTTTGTTTCCATCTGCTCTATTTTCAATCCATTCAGCAAACATTGCTGCAACTTCTGGAGAAACATTTGCCATGTTCTCTTCCATAATTGTTTGGATTCTATCTCTCATTGTTTCAACAGCTGTTGCCATTCCGTAACCAAACTCTGCGTTATCCTCAAATAATGAGTTACCCCATGATGGTCCTTCTCCACAACTATTTGTTGTATATGGAGTTGATGGTGCTGATCCTCCATAAATTGAAGAACATCCAGTAGCGTTAGCTATCATCATTCTGTCTCCAAATAATTGAGTTATCGCTTTAATGTAAGGAGTTTCTCCACATCCTCCACAAGCTCCGTGGAACTCAAATAATGGTTGTGCAAATTGAGATCCTTTTACTGATGTTTTAGGCATAAATTCATCTTTGTAAGTTACATTGTTGAATAGGTAATCAGCGTTTTCTTGCTCTCCCTTTTCTACTTCTTGACCAATTGGTACCATTACTAAAGCTTTCTCTTTAGCTGGACATACGTTAGCACATAGTCCACATCCTGTACAATCTAAAGGAGAAACTTGAATTTTATACTCTAATCCTTCTAATCCTTTTCCTACTGGAGTCTTTGTTTTTAACTCGTTTGGTGCTCCTGCTTTTTCCTCAGCAGTCATCAAGAACGGTCTTATTACTGCATGTGGACATACATATGAACACTGGTTACACTGAATACAATTTTCAGATTTCCACTCAGGAACGTTTACTGCAACTCCTCTTTTTTCAAAAGCAGTTGTTCCGTTCTCAAATGTTCCATCTTCATATCCTAAGAATGTAGAAACTGGTAACTCTTCACCTTTTAAAGCATTTATAGGTTTTGCAATCTTCTCTACAAATGATTCTAATTTAGATGTAGATCCACATCCACATCCTGTACAAGAGCAAGTTCCTTTTTCTTCAACAACTTCAGTTGTTAAGTTAGCCCATGAAGGATCAACTGTAATTTGAACTAATTCTCCAGCTCCTTTATCAATAGCCTCATAGTTCATTTTAACAATTGCGTCACCTTTTTTAGCATATGACTTTTCAGCATATTGCTTCATGTAAGTTTGTGCATCTTCAAATGGAATAACATCTGCTAATTTGAAGAATGCTGATTGCATTATTGTATTAGTTCTTCCTCCTAATCCAATTTCTGCAGCTAATTTATTAGCATTTATAATATAGAACTTAGCGTTTTTCTCTGCTAATTGCTTCTTAACTGAGTTTGGTAAGTGAGCAATTACTTCATCTTTATCCCATACACAGTTTAATAAGAATGTTCCACCTTGCTTTAATCCACCAATCATATCATATTGAGTTAAATATGCCGGTACTGAACAAGCAACAAAGTTTGGTGCAGATACTAAGTATGTTGATTTAATTGGGTGTTTACCAAATCTTAAGTGAGATCTTGTAGATCCTCCTGATTTTTTAGAGTCATATGCAAAATATCCTTGTGCATATAAATCTGTTTTATCTCCAATAATTTTGATTGAGTTTTTGTTAGCTCCAACTGTTCCATCTGATCCAAGTCCAAAGAATAAGCACTCTCTTACTCCTTCTGCTCCTGTATCAATGTGTGATCCAACTTCTAATGATTTGAAAGTAACGTCATCATTAATACCTACTACAAATCCATTCATTGGCTCATCTTTCTTTAAGTTGTCAAATACAGCTTTCATTTGTGCTGGTGTTGTATCTTTTGAAGATAATCCATATCTTCCACCTACGATTACAGGAGCGTTTTCCATTCCATAGAATAGTCCTCTTACATCCATATATAATGGCTCTCCTAAAGCTCCAGGTTCTTTTGTTCTATCTAATACAGCAATTTTCTTAACTGTTTTAGGGAATACATTGAAGAAATACTCAGAAGAGAATGGTCTATAAAGGTGAACATTTATTAATCCAACTTTTTCTCCTTTTGCTACTAAGTAATCTACAGTTTCTATTAATGTCTCGCATACAGATCCCATTGCAATAACAATGTGCTCTGCATCTGCAGCTCCATAATAGTTAAATGGCTTATAGTCTCTTCCAGTTACTTTAGAGATTTCTTCCATATAATTAGCTACAATTGCAGGTACTGCATCGTAGAATTTATTTTGTACTTCTCTAGTTTGGAAGTAGATATCATCATTTTGTGCTGTTCCTTTTGTTACTGGATGCTCTGGATTTAAAGCTCTTTCTCTGAAAGCTTTAATAGCATCCATATCTACTAATCTCTTAAATACATCAAAATCCATTACTTCAACTTTTTGAATTTCGTGAGAAGTTCTGAATCCATCAAATATATTCATGAACGGAACTCTAGATTTAATCGCTGCTAAATGCGCAACTCCTGACAAGTCCATTACTTCTTGTACTGAACTCTCAAATAACATAGCAAATCCTGTTTGTCTTGCTGCATAAACGTCTTGGTGATCTCCAAAAATTGATAACGCTTGTGCTGCTAAAGATCTAGCTGATACATGGATAACTCCTGGTAAAAGTTCTCCAGCTATTTTATACATATTAGGCACTTTTAATAGTAATCCTTGTGATGCTGTATATGTTGTAGTTAAAGCTCCTGCTTGTAAAGATCCGTGAACTGTTCCAGCTGCTCCTGCTTCTGATTGCATTTCAACAACTTTTACTGGAACTCCAAACATATTTTTCATTCCTCTTGATGCCCACTCGTCAGTGTACTCAGCCATTGGCGATGATGGAGTTATTGGATAGATACCTGCTACTTCTGTAAATGCATATGATGCATATGCTGCAGCTTGGTTACCATCCATAGTTTGCATTTTTTTAGCCATTTGAATTGTCCTCCCTTTTTTAATTGACTCTAAAGTTAACTCTATTTTACGAGCATTCTTATTAATTGTCAATTAAAGTTCTTGATTTTTTTAAGAAATTTTTAAACTAATTCAACCAAATATAATTTTTTACTGACTAATATGTTTATTTTTTAGACAACTTTCAATACTTATTACTTTGCAGCGTTTACAATTTCGTAAGTATCTCTAGCTATTACTAACTCTTCATTTGTAGGTATTTTAAATACTTTTACCTTAGATGTTTCTTTTGTTAAAAGAACATTTCCTTTTTGTCTCTTAGAATTAATTTCTTTATCTAATTCAACTCCAATGAATTCTAATCCTTTTAATACATCTTCTCTTACTTTTCCAGAATTTTCTCCAATTCCTCCAGTGAAGCAAATTGCGTCTACTCCACCCATTTGAGCTGCATAGTTTCCAACATATCCTCTTATTTTATAAGCAAACATATTTTCAGCTAGTAATGCTCTTTCATTTCCTGCTGCTGCTGCAATTTCCATATCTCTACAATCTGAAGACTCTCCAAATACTCCTAAGATTCCAGATTTTTTATTCATTCTGTCATCCATTTCTTTATCTGATAATCCTCTTTTGTTCTTTATGAATAATACTGCTGCTGGGTCGATATCTCCACATCTAGTTCCCATCATAATTCCTTGTAATGGAGTTAATCCCATTGTTGTATCAATACATTTACCATCTTTAACTGCAGATATTGATCCACCGTTTCCTAAATGACAAACAATTATTTTTGACTCAGCTGGATTTCCTAATAACTCTCTAGCTACTCCTGAAACAAACTTGTGAGATGTTCCGTGGAATCCATATTTTCTAACTTTTAACTCTGTATAATCCTCATATGGTAATGCATACATATAAGCTTCTTTTGGCATTGTTTGGTGGAATGATGTATCAAATACTCCAACATTTGGTTTTCCTGGCATTAACTCTTGCATTGTTCTAATACCTAATAAGTTTGCAGGGTTATGTAATGGAGCTAACTCTGAACACTCTTCCATAGCCGCCATAACTTCTGGTGTTACTAATACTGATGAAGCAAATTTTTCTCCACCATGTACTACTCTATGACCAATTGCATCAATTTCTTCAACTGATTTTATTACTCCATATTCTGGATTTGTAATAGCACTTATTACTAACTCTAAAGCTTCTTTATGAGTTGGCATATCTTGCTTTATTTCAATCTCAAAATCATTTGCTGGAGTTTCATACTCCATTTTTGATCCTTCAATTCCAATTCTTTCGCAAAGTCCAATTGCAAATAATTCTCCTGATTCAGGATTTAATAATTGGTACTTTAGAGATGAACTACCACAGTTAATAACTAAAACTTTCATTAAATTTACCACCTTAATTTTATTTTTTATTTTAATATATTTAATTAGTAAGGAGTATAACTCCTTACTAATTTTTTACCCTTAATTTAAATTTTATCTATTATTTTCCAGCTTGCACTGAAGTTATTGCAGCTAAATCTACGATATCTTTAACTGAACATCCTCTAGATAAATCATTTATTGGTGCTGCTAATCCTTGAATTAAAGGACCATATGCTTCAGCATCTGCTAATCTTTGAACTAATTTATACCCTATATTTCCTGCTGCTAAGTTAGGGAAAATTAATACATTAGCATGTCCTGCAACTTTTGAATTTGGAGCTTTTTTAGCTCCTACTGATGCTACTAAAGCAGCATCTGCTTGTAGCTCTTCTTCAAATGCAAAATCAGCATTTCTTTCTCTTAAAATTTCTCCTGCTTTTTTTACAACATCTACAGATTCATGTTTTGCAGATCCCTTTGTAGAGAATGACATAAGTGCAACTTTTGGATCTAATCCTGCTACTGTTGATGCTGTTACTGCTGCTTCTGATGCAATATCTGCTAATTGCTCAGATGTTGGCTCAGGAATTACAGCACAATCTCCAAATACTAATATTTCTCCGTAAGTTTCTATATTATGCTTTAACTCCATTAAGAATACTGATGACACAGTTTTCACTCCTGGTTTTGTTCCAACAACTTGTAAACCTGCTCTTAAAACGTTAGCTGTAGGCGAGTCTGATCCAGAAACCATTCCAGCTACATCTCCCATTTTAACCATCATAGCACCAAAGAAGTTAACATCAGTTGTTAATATTCTTTCTGCCTCTTCTGGAGTCATTCCTTTTTTTGCTCTTAACTCACAAAGTTTTTCAACATATGAAGCTAATTTGTCAGTAGTTTTAGGATCAATTATTTCAACACCTTCTAAAGATACTCCTAATTTTGTAGCAAACTCTTTAATTGTCTCTACATTTCCAACTAATACTGGAGTTCCTAACTTCTCCTCAACTACTCCTGCAGCTGCTCTGATTACTCTCTCATCAGTAGCCTCAGGAAGAACTATTTTGTTTCCTAAAGTTTTTGCTTTTTCTTTAATTTGAACTATAATGCTCACTTTAAGTCCTCCTTGATTTTTATTAAATAAATTGCACTTTTTTAACTATACTGTAATAGTGCTCGTAATTTTCAACTATATATTAACAAATTTTATATATATTTACAACAGAAATTCTATTTTTTTTAATATATTAGTCAAAAATTGCCTGTATATACTCTTTACTATTAAATTCTCTTAAATCCTCTATTCCTTCACCTACTCCAATATATTTAATAGGTTTCTTTAACTCTTCTGAAATACTAAATAGTATTCCTCCTTTTGCTGTTCCGTCTAATTTTGTTACAATAAATCCAGTTAAATTTGTAACTTCATTAAATACTCTTGCTTGAATCAATCCATTTTGTCCAGTAGTTCCATCTAAAACTAATATTGACTCATAAGATTCATCTCCTATTTTCTTTTTAATAATATTATTAATCTTCTCTAATTCTTTCATCAAATTATTCTTATTATGCAATCTTCCTGCTGTATCTATTATTACAACATCTGCATTTTTATCCTCACCAGCTTTTAATGTATCAAAAACTACTGCTCCAGGATCTGCTCCAGCTGGATGCTTTACAATTTCTGCTCCGGCTCTTTTTGCCCACTCTTCTAGTTGTTCAACCGCTGCAGCTCTAAAAGTATCAGCAGCACCTATAACAACTTTCTTACCATCTTTAACTAATTTAGCTGCAATTTTTCCAATAGTAGTGGTTTTCCCTACACCATTTACTCCTACTATTAGTATTACATTCATTTTTCCTGGTTGTATATTTAATTTTGTATTTTCTGTAATTAAATATCCTTCTAACACATCTTTTAATACAGGATATACATCTTCTGGCTTTTTTACACCCCTCACTTTTACTTCAGCTTTTAAATCTTTAACAATTTTCAAAGTCATTTCGATACCTATATCTGATTGTACTAAAGTATCCTCTAGCTCTTCGTACATCTCACCATCCACAATCGATTTACCTGTAAATATATTTTTTAAAGTACCAAATAGACCTTCTCTTGATTTAAATAACTTTTCTTTTAATGAAGTAAAGAAACTTCTTTTTTCAACCTTTGGTTTCTCTATATAAACTACTTCATCTTTTATTTCTTCCTTTTGTATTTCTTGCTCTTCAGAAGATTCTTTTTCTAGGGCTTTTTCTACAGCTTCTTCTATTTTTTTATCTTCTTTTATTTCTTCTTCTTTTATCTCACTAATAGTCTCAATCTCTTCTTGAACTATTTCTTGTTCTAACTTTTCTTTTTGCTCTTCAACTTTATCCTCTTTTTTTCTACCGAAAAGTTTATTAAAAAATCCCATTATACTCCTCCATATTATTTAGAAATTATATGTCTTACAGCTAGTATCCCCATTACAGCAGCTATATTTAGTCCACTTCCATATCCTGAACTATCTCCTGCTGCATATAATCCTTTTATATTAGTTTCCATATTAGCATCTATCTTTATTCTTGTACTTCTAAATTTAATCTCTGGGAAATATAATAATAAATCACTTGATGCAAATCCTGGTGTTATTTTATCATGTACTTCAATAAATTCTATTATATTATCAAGAATTCTTTTCGGACAAGCAAGAGCTATGTCTCCAGCTACATAATCCTCGGTTGTTGGTATAATGTTTAATCTTGCTATTGATTCATCCGTTGATCTTCTTCCAACTTTAAGATCACCATAAGATTGCATTAATATCTTTCCACCAGTTAACATCGATGACATTTTTGCTATTGCTGTTGCATATTCAAATGGTTGTTTAAATGGTTCTGTAAATGTTTTTGTACATAATAAAGCTAAATTTGTATTTTGTGATTTTTTATCTTTATATGCGTGTCCATTTGCTAAAACAACATCATCACTATGTTTTTCTGCTGCAATAAATCCACTTGGATTAGAACAGAAAGTTCTCATTTTATCTCTATATTTTGTTGTATGATAAATCATTTTAGCTTCGTAGAAGTTTTCATTAATGTCCTTCATTACTAAATCAGGAATTTCTACTCTAACTCCTAAGTCTACAGCTCCTGTTTCATAAGACACCCCTGATTCTTCACACATTTCCATCAGTTTTTTTGCTCCACTTCTTCCAAGGCCAATCACAACATTTTTTGAATAATAATTTTCTACTTCATCTTTCTTATTTTTTACAGTTACACCTTTAATTTCACCATTCTCTATTATTAGACCTTCAGCAGATCTTTCTGTTATAAATTCTACACCCTTTTCTAAAAGAGAATTCACCAATTTTGTATATAATTCTCTCGATCCATCTGTTCCTAAATGCATTGTTGGTGTATCAACCAATTGAACATTATTTTCAATACATCTCTTTTTCAAATCTAACATAACTTGATTATATTCTAATCCAGATGGTTTTTCATCAAAACCAAAATCTTTATATATGTCTGCTACGTATTGAATAGTTTCATTTACAATTACTTTCCCAGTTAAAACATGTACATCTCCACCAACTCTATAATCCATATTAAACTTAGAATCAGAGAATGCCCCTGCTCCTGAAACACCATATATTATTGCACAAGTTGGACATTTTACACATGTTCCTAATTTTTCTTTTGGACAAACTCTTTGTGTAAGCATCCTTCCTTTATCCAAAACTAAAATTTTTAAATCCTTATTTTTTTTAATGGCTTCGTAAGCTCCAAAAACTCCAGCTTGTCCTCCACCTAAAAATATAATATCGTACATTTATTTTCCTCCATTTATGTTCTTACTGTCTAATCCAGTTTACTTTTTCTAAATATATATCTTCTGGTAAATTAGGATGAATTTCTCCTGTTTTTTGAGAATAATTGTAATTCCATCCCCCAGTTTTAGTTGTATTTTCAAAATCTTGTACATCATAAACATTATTTGATGCTATTATTGAGTTACTTCCATATGTTTTTGCTAAAGTTTTTCGCCCATATATCTCTGCAAAAGATATTTTTCGTCCTTTTGAGTCAATATAATCTAAAATATGTAAATTTATATTTGCTCCTTCTTTAGTTAATTCTGGATAACTTCCTGTTTTTTGGTAATACTTTTCCAAGGCAATTCGTAACTCTTTTGTATTTCTAACAGTTTCATCTATTTTATATGTTCCAGTGAGATCATCGATACCTCTCATAGCCAAATAAATAAATAAAATTGTAACTCCAATATTTATAATCCAGTTTAAAGTAGTTATTCTTCCATCTTTTTCCATACTTTCATAACCTCATCTATCTTTTTGGTTTTATAAAAGCCTCTCTAATAATTATATCTCCACCTTTTGGTGATGTTATTTCAACTTCTAATGGTCCTCTTTTTACAGATAACCATCCTAACCCTTTAAATACTAGTTCTTCTCCTGTTTCAACAGTAAAAATTTCTACATTTTTTTCTAATGCATTAAATTCATCTCTACATTCGTCACACGGCGGATTTAAAAATTCTGCTTTTTGCATTAATTCTTGTGCTTTTTCTATATTTGTTTCATGAAATGTTACATCCTTAGAAGCATACAAAGAAAATATCGGTTTTAAATCTTCATCATTTAGAACTCTCATTTGAATCATTCCACCTATTAAAATAACTCTATCCTTTTGAACTTTATATGTTTTTCTTGAAATTTCATTAGCTGGTATTATACTTTGATTACATTCTTGACATACAAAATCTGAAAATCTTCCAGCTGGAATCAATCCTGGTGTATCTATAAGAGTTATTTTTGAAAATGGTATTTCAGTCTTAACACTTTTCAAAGTTGTTCCTGGAAATTTCGATACCGTAACTCTTTTAGCACCAATAAGTTTATTTATAATACTTGATTTCCCAACATTTGTAACACCTAAAACTAAAGCATTGGCACCATTAGGATAAAAATGTTTTATTTTTTTAAATATTCCATTTATTCCGTAACCATTTTTTGAACTTACTATAGCTACATCAAGAGGTGATATCCCCTCTTCTCCTAATCTTCCTTTTACCCAATCTGCAACTTCAGACGGATGTTTATCATCTGGAATTAAATCCAATTTATTTATTACTACAATTGAATCCATTTCTCTTAGAATATCTAATATTTCATCGTCAAAAGATCCCTCAAAATCAATAATATCAAATACAGGTATTGCTACATCTGCTTCCTCTAAACTCTTTTGAACCTCTTTTCTATAATCATCTTTTGTCATTTTTATAGGAATATATTGTCCATAGTTTTTTATTTTAAAACATCTTTGACAAAGCAATTCTTTATTATCTCCCTCTAAAACTGATTTAGGTAAATACCCATTAGAGTTGGGATTTTCTCCTTGAAGTTCAATTCCACATCCTATACATTTTTTTGTCATAAACTCTCCTTCAATCTATACTATTAATATTTTTATACCATATCTAACTCTTTAGACAGTTCTTTTTTCCTTTTTTTCTCTAAAGCTTCTAAATATATTTTTGTTGAATCTAAATTAGAATGTCCTAAAAGTTTTTGTAGCTGTAGTAAACTCATACCATTTTCTAACATATGAACTGCAAAAGTATGTCTAAAACTATGAGGACTAATCTCTTTTATTATTTTAGCCTTAATTCCATATCTATCTATAAGTCTTCTTAAAGAACGATCTGTTAATCTCCCTCCAGAACCATTAACAAATAATATTTCTTTATTGTATTTACTACCTAACTTTTCTTTTTTTGCTGCTATATATCTCTTAAAAAATTCTTTTGCTCTTTCACTAAAAAATACAGTTCTATATTTTTTAAAACTTGTTACAATAACTTCTCTATCATCTAAATTAAAAACATCTTCTCCTAATCCTAAAAGCTCTTGAGATGTGATTCCACTAGAATACAATAATTCTACAATCAATCTATCTCTCAAACTATGATAATTTTTTAATTCTATTGATTTTCTGATTCTCTTTATTTCATCTAAATCAAGTACTTCAGGAACCCCTCTATCGTAACTTGGTGCTACAATTAATTGAGCTGGATTATTTTTTACTTTTCCTATTTCTTTTAAATATTTAAAAAAAGATTTTAAAGATGATATCTTTCTATTTAAAGATCTTTTTCCTATATCACTACTTTGAAGTTCTATTAAAAATTCTCTAAAATTAAATCCATCTATATCTGATATTTTTTCCAAATCATTACATTTTAAAATATATTCATTAAATCTATATAAATCTATTCTTAATGATTTTATTGTATTTAAACTTTTCCCTTTTGCAAATTCACAGTAATATAAAAATTCTTTTATATCCACTAATAAATTAAGAGTACCCATCCCAAACTCCTTTTACTTCTCTTGACTTAACTTTTCATCCAAATAATCCAATGCTATTTTAGATATTTTATTATATTTCTCTTTTTTATCTTTAATTCTTTCATCTAAAGATTTTATAACACCAAAATTTGGCCCCATTGGTTGAAAGTTTTTTTTCTCTTCTGTTATATATTTTATAATTGCACCAATTGAACTTCTATCATCTAAAATTAAAGGTTCTTTTCCATTCATTTTTCTTAGAATATTTTTAGCAGCCATCAACCCTGTTGCAATTGCACAAACATATCCTTCACCACCAGTAATCTGACCAGCAAAATATATATTTTCATTCTCTTTTAGATTTAAAGCGGGAGTTAATAATTTTGTTGAATTTATGAAAGTGTTTCTATGCATTACTCCATATCTTACAAACTCGGCATTTTCAAGTCCTGGTATCATAGAGAATACTCTTTTTTGCTCTCCCCATTTTAAATTCGTTTGAAAACCTACTAAATTATATAATTTTCCGTCTTTATCATCTTGTCTTAGCTGAACAACAGCGAAATCTTCCTTTTCTGTTCTAGGATTAACTAGTCCTTTTGGTTTTAATGGTCCAAATAATAATGTTTTAAACCCTCTTTGAGCTATTCTTTCTACAGGCATACAAGCTTCAAATAATTTTTCCTCTTCGAATTTTTTTAAAGGAGCTCTTTCCGCTGTAATTAAAGCCTCATAAAAAGCTTCGTATTCTTCTTTATTCATTGGACAATTTATATATTCCCCTTCACCTTTATCATATCTAGATTGAAAATATACCTTATTTTGATCTATTGACTCTAAAGTTACAATAGGAGCTGCTGCATCATAAAAATATAGATAATCTTGCTTTAATGATTCTCCTATATTTTTAGATAAATCATCAGATGTTAACGGTCCACTAGCTACTATAACTAATTTATCTTTTGGGATCTCTTTTAACTCTTCATTTATTATTTCTATGTTTTCCATAGAATGCAACTTTTGTGTAATTTTCTCTGAAAAACCTTCTCTATCTACAGCTAGAGCTTGCCCCGCTGGAACTTTTACTTCATCTGCGATTTCAATTAATAAAGATCCCATTCTTCTAAGTTCTTCTTTCATTAATCCAGAAGCATTTCCCAAATGATCTCCCCCTAAAGAATTACTACATACCAATTCACCAAATTTATCGCTTTTATGAGCTTCTGTTGAAACTTTAGGTCTCATCTCATATAATTTAACTTTTACTCCACCTTTAGCTAACTGATAAGCAGCCTCTGATCCAGCTAATCCTGCTCCTATTACTATAACTTCTTTATTTATCATCTGTTCTCCTTTTTTTATACATACAAAAGTCTCGCCTATAAAGGCGAGTCCTTTTATTAATCTTTTTTTTCTTTTTCCAATTTTTTTATATTTTTACATTCAGGGTATCCAGTACAAGCTAAAAATTTACCCCATCTTCCCCTTCCAATTTTAAAAGGTCTTCCACATTTTTCACAATTACCTGCATTTTTTAATATTTCATTTTCTTCTTTTTGAATTTTATCCATAATCCATTTTAATTGAACTATACCATCTTTCTCTTCAATTGAACCATTTACAAGAAGTTTTTTTACTTCTCCTGGTAAAGATACTCTTTCATTATCTTCTTTAAAGTTTTCACTTTCTAAATAACTACCAAAACGTCCTAATTTCAAAAGAAATCTACTTCCTTCAGAAGAAAATACATCTGTTAATTTACCCTGCTTAACTCTTAATTGCTCCTCTAGTAAATCTTTTACTTTTATACTTCCATTTTTTATATCTTCTAAGGGTATTTCAATTCCTTTTAAAGAATATTTTTCTTTGCAATTTTCATCTATACAACATAAATATCTTCCAAATCTACCATTTTTCATAATCATATTCCCTTTTCCACATGGACAAGGAACATCTGAAGTTACTATTCTACTCGATTCTTCTTCTACTTTAATTTTATATAGTTCCAAATCTTTTGAAAGTTTTGAATAGAAATCTTTTAATATTTCAATCCAGTCTCTTTCACCCTCTTCAACTAAATCTAAACCATCCTCTAATGAAGCCGTGAATTTAACATCCATTATATCTTTAAAGTTTTTTTCTAATATTGATTTTATTTCATATCCTAGCTCTGTTGGAATAAAACTTTTTCCTTCTATAACAACATACTCTCTCTTTTTTAAAGTTTCTATTATTGAAGCATATGTTGATGGTCTTCCTATCCCATCAGCTTCTAATTTTTTTACTAAAGATGACTCTGTTAATCTTGAAGGTGGCTTTGTCCAATCCTCTTTTATATTTAATTTTTTTAGCTTTAAAAAATCTCCTTCATTTATAGTAGGAAATTCTCCCAAAGGAAGATCTTCTTCATCTTTAAAGACTTTATAATATCCATCAAAAATTATCTTATTTAAAGTTCCTCTAAACTGATAATCTCCATTTTCTAAAATTATTTCAAATTGCTCATATTGCATCGGAGCTAACTGAGATATCATAAATCTTTCCCATATAAGTTTATATAGCTTATATTGATCTGGAGCTAAATCTTTTTTTATTTTATCTGGCTCTAAATATATATCTGTTGGTCTTACAGCTTCGTGGGCATCTTGAATTTTTTCTTCTTTTTTCTTTTTTATGCCCTCTTTACCTAGATATTCTTTTCCAAAATTTTCTAAGATATAACTTTTTGCCATTTCTTTTGCTTCATCAGATATTCTTGTAGAATCTGTTCTCATATATGTTATTAAACCTTTTTGGTTTCCATCAATACTTATACCTTCGTATAACCCTTGAGCTACAGACATAGTTTTCGATGCAGAAAATCCTAAATATGATGATGAAAGTTGCTGTAATGTACTTGTTTTCAATGGTAGTGGTGGATTTTTAGTTTTTTTAGTTACTTTTGAATTTATAACTGAATATTCTGAATTAAGAGTTAACTGCACATTTTTAACAATATCCTCATCTGTAACTCTTTCAAATCTTTTTCCTTCAATTTTGTATAGAGAAAGGTTCATTTTATTTTCAAATTCACCTTTTATATCCCAAAATTTTTCAGGTATAAATTTTCTAATTTTATCTTCTAAATCACATATTAATTTTAAAGCAACTGATTGAACTCTTCCAGCACTAGTATTTGAAGAAATCGATTTCCATAAAAGTGGACTTATCTCGTATCCTACTAATCTATCTAAAATTCTTCTAGCTTGTTGAGCATTTACTCTATTTATATCAACTTTTCTAGGATTTTTTATTGCCTCTCTTATTGCTCCATTTGTTATTTCATTAAACTCTATTCTATTTGCTTCATTTTCATCTAATTTTAATGTTTGAGCTATATGCCAAGCAATAGCTTCTCCTTCTCTATCCGGGTCTGATGCTAAATAAACTTTATTTGACTTCTTTGCTAAATCTTTTAAAGTCTTTATTACATCTCCTTTTCCTCTTATCGTAGAATAGCTTGGTTTAAAATCATCTGCTACATCTACTCCGATTTTACTCTTTGGTAAATCTCTTACATGTCCAAAGGAAGCTGTAACATGAAAATTATTCCCCAATATTTTTTCAATTGTTTTCGCTTTTGCAGGTGATTCTACTATTACTAAATTTTTTTTCGCCACTGCTTTCACCCCTAATTTTTTCTCTATATACATTATTCGCTCTTAATTATATTAGAAATTATTAAAAAAATCAACTAAGGTCACTAAGTTTCCCATTTATAAACGCCTTCGATAATTTCCAGCTGGCAAACTTTGTACATATCCTTCTATTTCTAATTCCATTAAATTACTCAGCAATTCCTTAGTTTCACAAGTGATTTGTTCCTTTATTTCTTCTAGATGCATTTTCGTTTTTAATACACTATATATTTTTAATTTTATACCTGTCAATTTATTTAAATTTTTATTATTTTCAGTTTTTCTACTCCAATTATACTCTTTTAAAATATCATCCCCTGAAGTTATTAACTTTGCTTGAGATAATTTTATAAGCTCATTGCACCCTTGAGATAAAGGATAGGTTATATCTCCTGGAAGAGCAAAAACATCTCTTCCCTCTTCTAATGATAAACTTGCAGTTATTAAACTACCACCCTTTAAAGAACTTTCTATTATAATAGTTCCTTTAGATAATCCAGAAATTATTCTATTCCTTATAGGAAAATTTTTAGGTGCTGGCATTGTTCCTAAGGGAAATTCTGAAATAACTAGGCCTACTTTTTCAATCTCTTTCCTCATTTTTATATTTGTTCTTGGATAATATATATCTATTCCACATCCTAAGATAGCAATTGTATTTCCTTTTAGTTTTAAAGTTTCATTATGAGCTAAAGAGTCAATTCCTAAAGCTAATCCACTTACAATTACTACGTCACCATCTACAAGATCTTTTATTATTTTCTCGCATCCTAACTCTCCATATTTAGTAGCTCTTCTTGTTCCTACTACTGATATTACTCTTTCTTTAGTCAAAAGTTCTATATTTCCTTTATAAAAAAGAAAAAGTGGAGGCTTTGTAGTATTTTTCAAATTTTTAGGATATCTATAGTCGTTTATATCTATAAGTCCTATCCTATTATTCTCCAAATATTCCATAACCTCCAAATATTTTTCGCAAGTTTTTGAGTTCAATATCATTTGGGTATCATTTATGGTTAAATCCAGAGTTTTTGTAAGTTCTTGTAAGTTTTCAAAAATATCATTATATCTTTTACAATTTTCCATTAAAATTCTGATCTTACTACTTTTTAAACCTATTAATTTCAATCGATACCACTCCATCTCTCACCTCTTTTATCTAGAATATGTAGATGTTAACATGTTGCTTATCTCCTTTGATTGAGGGTATAATCTTCGTCCCTCTTGTAAAACTTCTCTTGCTCTTTCAATTTTTTTCTCTGCTAAATATATATCTCCTAAAGCTAAGAACCCCTCTACACTTGGTGAATAATTCATGTAAATTTGAATATCCTCTACAGCTTTATTATATCTCCCTAAATTTCTATAGGCTAATCCTCTTCCTAGATAAGCCTCTCTCATACTTGGTTCTATACTTATTGCAACACTATAAAAATCAACAGCTTTATTATAATTACCTATAAATCTATAGCTTGTTGCTGCACCGAATAGATTTCTTGAGCTATCAATATTGCTACTAAATATTTGCGCAGCTCTTTCATATTTTCTATTTCTAAAATATTGATCACCTAAATAAAAAACTTGATTCTCATTATTACTTATAGAATCTATATAACTTTTAAAATATCTTTCGTATTCTTTTAGTAATACCGCTGCTTTATCTCTATCGTCTTCTCTTGATATTTGACTTTCTAAGCTTTGAATATATGGCGGCCTTTGATCACTTAAGGCCATAAAACTAAAAAATAGAAATAATATTCCCACTAATTTTTTCATCTTAATTTATCTCCTCTACTTTACTAATTATTTTCCCATCTCTTAATATTGTTTCTATTCGATCTCCAACTTTTAATTTTTTACAATCTTTAACTATATGTTGATTTTTTCTAGTTATAGTATAACCTCTTTTTAAAATTTCTAAAGGATTCAAGGCAATTAACTTTTCTGTTCTAATTTTTATTTCGTAACTCTTTTCTCTAAGTACCTCTTTTAACCCTTTATTAAGTTTCTCTTCCTTTAAAAGAAGTTCGTAATTTTTTTCCTCTATTGTTTTTATAAAATTTTTTAAAACATAATTTTCTTTTAATTGATTTAGATCATTTTTTTTATTTTTTATTAGCCTATTAATACAATTTTTAACCTTTATTTCTTTTTCTAGAAGTTGTTTTTCAATATCTTTTTTTACTGGTATTGCTATTTCTATAGCTTGCGTTGGAGTTGCAGCTCTTATATCTGCTACTAAATCTGATAAAAGATTATCTATTTCATGCCCTACTGCTGATATTATTGGCTTTTCACTTTCATAAAATGCTCTAGCTACATCCTCTTCATTGAAAGCCCATAAATCTTCAACACTACCTCCACCACGACCTGCTATTATTAAATCAATATCTGATATTTTATTTAGAGTTTGTATTCCCTTTACTATCTCTTCTTTTGCTCCAATACCTTGAACTTTAGCCGAATATATATATATATCAATATTTGAAAATCTCTTCCTAGTTGTATTTATAATGTCATGAAATGCTGCCCCTGTATATGCTGTAACAACACCTATTGCTTTAGGATACTTTGGTAAAGTTTTTTTAAAAAGAGGTGAAAACAACCCCTCTTTTTCTAAAATTTTCTTTAACTCTTCTAATTTAGCAAACATCTCTCCTAGTTTATCTTCTTTTTGTATATGTCTAACTAAAACTTGAAAATCTCCTCTAGTCTCATAGAATCCCACATCTCCAAAAATTTTTATAGAATCTCCCTCTTTTAAATCTTCTGGTATTCTTTTAAACTTATAATTAAATGCTGCACATTTTATCTGACTTTTAGTATCTTTTAAAGTAAAATAAAGATGTCCACTTTTATAATAAGTAATACCTGATAACTCTCCCTTTAAAAAAAACTCTTGGAAATTTGGATTTTCATCAATGTAGCCCTTCACCATTCTATTAAATTCTGTTACATTATAAATTCTTTCTTCCATAATCAACTCCTACATTTCCAATAACATCAGCTTTAATTTATTCATTTCATCTCTTTTTTCAATAGCCTTTTCAAAATCTAACTCTTCAGATAGTTTTTTTATCTCTATCAATAATTTTTGAATCTCTTTCTCTATATCCCCTTTACATGTAAAGTGCTTAGATTCTACTATTTTTTCTTCTTCCACTTCCCAAGTAAAAATAGATTCTGAAACTTCTCTATATATATTTTTAGGTTCTATTTCATTTAAAACATTATATTTATTCTGCTTTTTTCTTCTTCTATTTGTTTCTTCTATAGCATATTTCATTGAATCAGTTATAATATCTCCATAAAGAATAACTCTTCCATCAACATTTCTAGCTGCTCTTCCTATAGTTTGGACTAATGATCTTTTGCTTCTTAAAAATCCTTCTTTATCAGCTTCTAGAATAGCAACTAAAGATACTTCAGGTATATCAAGTCCCTCTCTTAACAGATTTATTCCTATTAAAACATCAAATTCACCTTTTCTTAAACCTTTTATAATCTCTATTCTTTCTAAGGTATCTATGTCCGAGTGCATATATTTGACTTTTATACCAAAAGTTAAGTAATATTCTGTTAGTTCCTCTGCCATTTTTTTAGTAAGTGTAGTTATTAAAACTCTTTCTTTTTTTAGTGTATTTTTTCTTATCTCTTCTAGCAGATCATCAACTTGATTCTTAGTTTCTCTTACCTCTATAATAGGATCTAATATTCCTGTTGGTCTTATTAATTGTTCTGCTATATGTCCATTTGATTTTTCTATTTCAAAATCTCCTGGAGTTGCTGAAACAAAAATTGTTTGTCCACAATTTTCTCTAAATTCTTCAAATGTTAAAGGTCTGTTGTCTAAAGCTGATTTCAATCTAAATCCATTTTCTACAAGTGCTGTTTTTCGAGCTCTATCTCCATTATACATCCCCCTTATTTGAGGAACTCCTATATGAGACTCATCAATATAAACAATAAAATCTTTTGGAAAATAATCCATCAAGGTGTCTGGTTTATCTCCTGGATTTTTATGAGTTAAATATCTCGAATAATTTTCTATTCCTTTACAATATCCAACCTCTCTTATCATTTCTATATCATATTCTGTTCTTTGTTTAAGTCTTTGGGCTTCTAAAAGTTTCCCCTTATCTTCAAAATCTTTTACTTCTTTTTTTAAATCTTTTTTTATTTGTTCTATAATTCTTTCCTGTTCCCCTTCTTCTGTAACATAATGAGTAGCAGGAGAAATAGCTACTCTTTCTAAATTTCTCTTTATTTTTTGTCCTGTTAATGTATTTATCTCTGAAATCTCTTCAATTTCATCTCCCCAAAATTCAATTCTATAACCATTTTCCATATATGATGGGTAGATATCTATTACATCTCCTTTTACTCTAAATTTCCCTCTTTCAAAAGCAACATCATTTCTTTCATATCTTAGCTCTATTAACTTTGATATCAATTTTTTTCTACTATATCCTGTTTTTTTATCTATTGCAATAGTTAATTTCTTATATGTCTCTGGAGATCCTAATCCATAAATTGCTGATACTGATGCTACTATCACTACGTCTTTTCTATTTATCAAGGCTGCCGTTGCAGCATTTCTAAATTTATCAATCTCGTCATTTATTGATGAGTCTTTCTCTATATATGTGTCTGTTGTAGCTATATATGCTTCTGGTTGATAGTAATCATAGTAAGATACAAAATACTCTACAGCGTTTTCTGGAAAAAAACTTCTATATTCTGAAAAAAGTTGTGCTGCCAATGTTTTGTTTGGTGCTAAGATAAGTGCTGGTCTTCCACTTTCTTTTATTATATTTGCTATTGTGAACGTTTTTCCAGATCCTGTCACTCCTAATAAAGTTTGATCTTTAACTCCGTTTTCTAATCCTTTAAGTAAACTCTTAATTGCTTCTGGTTGATCTCCAGTTGGAATATATTTTGAATTTAATTTAAACATCTTATGACACCTCCATTAAAATAGGGAGAGGTCGCTCCTCTCCCTTAAAGTATCTCTTAATTATCGTTTAGAAAAATTGGAGTTTCAATTTTTAATATGTTTTTTCTCCCTTTGCTAGCTTCAATTAAAACAATGCTTGAATCTTTATCTCTTGAATAATGAACAAATTTAACTCTTTTAACTGAAAATCCATTTTTTATAAGTTCTTCTGTAATTTCTAAAAATCTATAGCTTTTATGTACCATAAAAAGCTCACCTCTTGGTTTTAATAACCTTTTAGCATTTGCTATAAACTCTTTCAAGTTAAGTTTTATTTCATGTCTTGCTATACTTTTTATATCTTTATCATTAATTTCTTTTCCATCCAAAACCATATATGGTGGATTTGAAATTATATAATCATATGTATTTCCTTCTTGGATATTTTTTATATCCATATTAACAACTTCTATTCTATCCTCTAATCCGTTTCTTTTAACATTTCTAATTGCTAAATCTGCAATTTCTTTTTGAATCTCTACCGCTTTTATTTTAGATATTTTATCTTTAGCACATAACAGTACTGGAATTATACCATTTCCTGTTCCAATTTCTAATATTTTAGAATTTTTCTTTCCATTGAAAAAATTAGCTAATAAAACCGCATCAGTTCCAAATCTAAATCCCTCTTTTTTTTGAATTAAAGTGTACCCTTCACAAATATTAGCTATATCTTCATTTTCAAAAATCATTTTCTTTTATTACTCCTTTTCTAAAACCTTATGCTGTAGCTCTTCTGTTGATAAAACATTCTGCAATTTCTTTGCTTCTTTTTTATTAAATTTTATCTCATCAATAAGAACCTTCATAATTCCTTTCCCTTCAACATCTACATATAAAAATCCATTTAATGGACTTATACTTGTTACTTTTCCCTCTCCTTTTTGAGTTTTAACAAGCTGATTCACAGCAGGATAAACTCTCAACGCTTCTTCATACTGTTTATATTCATAATTTATACAACAAAGTAATCTTCCACATACTCCAGATATCTTAGTCGGATTTATTACCAATCCTTGGTCTCTTGCCATTTTTATTGATACTGAATCAAATTTATTTATAAATGTTCTACAACAAAGCTCTTTTCCACATACTCCTATATTCCCAAGTATTCTAGCTTCATCTCTTACACCAATTTGTCTTAGTTCTATTCTTAATTTAAATATATTAGCTAAATCCTTTACCAAGTCTCTAAAATCAATTCTTCCTTCAGCTGTAAAATAAAATATTAATTTTGTTTTGTCAAAAGTATACTCTGTTTCTATTAGTTTCATTGGTAGTTTATGATGTGCAATTCTTTCTTTACAAACTTTAAATGCTTCTCTAGCTTCTTGACGAAGTAAATCATATTTTTTTATTTCATCTTCACTAGCTTTTTTTATTACAGGTTTTAATGGTAAAACTAATACTCTTTCTGGTAGTTGCATGGGTCCTCCATAGACAACTCCAATTTCTTTTCCTCTTATAGTATCAACTATTACTTTATCACCTTTTTTATACTCTAAATCATCTACTATTTCAAAACTATATCTTTTTTTAGTCGTCTCAAACATCACACCTAAAATGTTATATAATTTATTAGGATCTGATACTACTTCTTCTTTTACTTCTGCATTATCTTGTTGTACTGTTTCATCTATATTTTTATCTATATCTAAATTTCCTTGTGTCATATATCCTCCCGCGAAAATCTTAACATTCTACACTATAGAGTATACCATATTTTTTATCTTTTAAGAATTTATTTTATATAATTTAATTGTTCCTTTACTACCTCTTTCAAATTGTCGATAGATGAAAACTTTAATTCCAAATTTATATATTTTAAATTCGGAAGTTCATTAAATATAATTTTTAAATCTCCTCTATAAATCCTGTGTGGATCAAGTTTTTTCATATGTTCCCACTCTATTTTAAATTTCTGATTTCTATTTCCTATTGACCACTTCTCAATTTCTCCTGAAAAATCTTTTTTCAAATAGTTTTCAAAGCTAATTCCATTTACATGAACACCATATATGTATTTATTCAAGTCTTTTAAATTTTTAATTCTACTTAAAATATATCTATCTGCATCTTGAAAGTTCTTTATATTTTTTTCTGTGCATATTATATGAGATAAATCTAATAAAAAACCTTTATTTTTATACTTTACTCTTTCAAAAAAATATTTTGTTAATTCGTAATCTTTTAAAGTTAATCCTGGCCATGGTAAATTTTCAAAAAGCAGTAACGGTCCATCGCCTTTAAAAACTTCATTTACTATTTTCAAGGTTTCATCTAATACCTCTATAGATGTATAATCAAAATTACAAGTAAATATATCTTTAGGTCTTACGTGTGAAACATGAAAAACTAAATACTTTGCTCCAATTTTTTTTGCATCTTCAAATTGTTTTTTAAAAGTTTCTAATAAAATCTCTTTTTTAAAAGAACGATAATAACTTAATATTCCTTCATCATCGTAAAAATCTTCTCTTACCTTTTCCATATCCTCTCTCCAAAATTCTAACCAAGTAGGATAGTATAATAGATGTACTCCTTTTACAGGATACTTTTCATAACTTTCTAAAGGTAAATGATC
This sequence comes from Cetobacterium sp. NK01, assembly GCF_024506395.1. Lineage (NCBI taxonomy): Bacteria > Fusobacteriati > Fusobacteriota > Fusobacteriia > Fusobacteriales > Fusobacteriaceae > Cetobacterium > Cetobacterium sp. NK01. The sequence continues at coordinate 1,556,232 of NZ_JANIBO010000001.1, read as the reverse complement.
CCCAATTATAGTTTCTATACCTGTTATACCTTCGTTTCTTAATTTTTCATATACTTTTAAAAATTTTTCTTCCTCTTCATTTTTAGGAATAAAACTAAAACTTATCATTTGAAAGCACTTCCTTCATCTGTTTTAAAGATTTTAAAACTCTTGTTGATGGTCTATTAATCCCTTCGTCTATAAAATATACTTTTCCAGTTTTTATAGCATCAATCTCTTGCCATTCTGGTCTACTTTTTATATCCTCTATAATCTCTTTTCTATCCTCACCTACAAATATAAATTCAGGATTTTTTTCAATAATAGATTCTAAAGTCGGTGAAATCCATCCCTCTTGATTTTCAAATATATTTTTTCCACCAGCATTTTCTATAACATCATTTAAAAATGTTTTTCCTCCTGTTGTATATATAGGATTATTTAAAATTTCAAAGTATACTCGCTTTCCCTTTCCCTTTTGTGATTTTAACTTTTCTAATTCTTCAGCATAATTATTTTTTAAATTATCACTCTTTTTTCTCTCATTTAAAAGATTTCCAATTTCATCTATAGAATTTTTAACTTCTTCTAATGAATTTGGAGTTTTCATTACATAAATAGGAATTCCAACCTCATCAAAAATATTTAAGCTCTCTTTTCCTTTAGATAGATTGTGTTGGGATGTTATAACTAAATCTGGCATCAGTTCCATTATTTTTTCTTCATTCAATCTATCTGTATTTAGAATTCCTTTACCTTCTAATTCTTTAGATATTTTTTCAGAATATATATCTACTCCAGCTAAAATATTAACTAATCCCATATCTACTATTATCTCTGTATTTGATGGAACTGTTGAAATTATTCTTTCTACTTTTTCAGGAATTTCAACTTTACGACCAATTCCATCTACTAATATTCTTGAATATCCAATTGAAAATACAAATATATTTAACATAAATACCTTTTTTAACACTCGCCCACCTCTTCTATAAAAATATATTTCAATTATAACACATATGTAAAAAATGCTCTTCTCATATATTGAAAAGAGCATTTTTTATTAAAAACTATATTTAAATCCAATATAATAATTTCTTTCTGGTGCAGGGTAGTAATTACGAGTTTTACTATAACTACTATATCCTACATAATCATAATATTTTTCATTAAATAAATTATTAATTCCAGCATTTATAACTAATCCATCTTGAAAATCATATACAAAAGTTAATCCACTTAATAAATAGCTATCTATTTTCTCTCTTTCATTGGCTTCATCATTACTATCGTAAGATTTTCCATAGTATTCCCAAGAGTTATTCATACTTAATTTTTCATTAAATTTATAATTAAAGTTTAATACTCCCTTTATATTAGGAATTCCAGGAATATCTTTCCCTTCTTTAAACTCTGTTTTCATATAAGTTATTGATTCCGATATTGTCAATTTATCAAAATAGTGTTCTAAAGAAAACTCTATTCCTTTTCTCTTACTTGTTCCATCTAAATTTCTATTTTTATTAAATTCATCGTTTTTATTTACTCCATAGAAAATTTCATTTTCTGTTTCTATATAGAATACTGATGTTGAGATATATGTATTCCCTACAAAATCCTTTACTCCAATTTCATAAGTTTCTGTTTTTTGAGGATTAAATTCTCCTGCCCAAGCATTTATTTCATCTGTATTAGGTGCTCTAAATCCTTTGGTATAGCTTACATATGTAGATCCCGAATCAGAATATAAATAGCTTCCTGTCAGTTCTATTGCATCTTCTTTAAACTTTCTTGTTGCAAATCTATCTCCCTTGTATTCAATATTTTGCCTTCTGTATCCTTGAGTAAATCTAAACTTCTCTATTGTAGAACTATTTATTATAAATCCACCTAAAGAGTTTTTTTCAGATTTTCCATTTCCATAAGCAAAATCTCTTGTCTCTCCCTGATAAATATCTCCACCAAATACAACATAATTCTCATCTAAATATGAATATTTAAGTTGTGGCTTTAAATATTTAACTTCTGTCTTGTAATTACTTCCATTTGAAGAGTAGTTTTCATGAGCATATCTTCCTAATAGTTTAAATTCTAAATCAGAATTTATATTATATAAGTAATCTCCTACAAAATTATTTTTCTCTGTTTTTCCATCAATTCTCCAAGCATTTGGATTAGATTGTGTTCTGTCTTCATTAACTTCATCTTTAGTCAATGCTCCCGGAGCTTTAAAATCATTTTTAGAATAATTATATTTAAATTTTAACTCTCCATCATTAAGTTTATATCTACTTCTAAATCCAAAACTTTGTAAATCATCTTTAGAATAATCCCTATATCCATCTTTTTCTTTTTTCAAATAATCTACTTCAACTAAAAGCTTTTCTCCTATTTTAGTTCCATATGTAATTTGCTGTTTTTTTAATCCATAAGATCCTATTTCACTATTTAAGCTTCCATAATTTTTTTTATTTTCAGGTGCTTTTGTCACTATATTTATTGTTCCTCCAACTGCTCCATCTCCGTATAAAACTGACCCTCCAGAAGGTATTACTTCAATTCTCTCTATATTATCTACTGGAATATTGCTTGTTTGATATCCTGATAAATCAATCGAATTAATTGGCGCTCCATCAACTAATACTATAACATTTGACTTTGCTGTAGGCCCTTGACCTCTTATATCAAAAGCGGCATCTGCTCCACCCATCTCTTTTACAGTGACACTTGATACTAATTTTAAAGCTTCTGCTACTGTTTTCGCTCCCCTTTGCGTTATCTCTTCCCCTGTTAATACAGTTATATTTTTAGGTATATCTGCTATTGTTGTCTCTGTATTTTCACTTGTTATAACACTTTCTTCTAACTTCACAACCTTGTCTTGTCCCATTGATAAACTAGATGCAAGAATCAATCCTGCAATATAAAATCTTTTTTTCATTTAATTTAATCCTCCCATTCTGTCACTCGCAGTTTATTTTTATGGCAGGTATCCTGACTCAACTTCATCCTCCAATAGCCCTTCCCAGTTTCCCAGTGGTTTATCTATTTTTGTCCATTTTACAGTGGCGTGACCGTTTAAGCTTTTCACTTAATTCCCTTTTAATTTATAAAAACCATAACGTCTTATTATACTATAATCACTTCATTTTTAAAAGTTTTAAACAATAAGTGAACAAAATATATTTTAAATTAACCTTGATTTATTTATATTTTTTAAGTACAATTTAGATAAAAAATTTTTAAGGAGAGTTTATGAAAAATATTATCCCAGGTTATTTTTATATTTTTGACACTCCATTTGGTTTACTTAAAATTGAAGAATTAAATAATGAAATTATTAAAATTGAACTTAACAACCCTACTTCAAATAGAACTTTTAAACTTACAAAATTTTTAAAAGAGTCGTTTAAAGAGATTGATGAATTTCTAAATGGCAAGAGAAAAAAATTTACATTTAAAATAAATCCTATTGGAACAGAGTTCCAAAAATCTGTTTGGACAGCATTACTTAATATTCCTTATGGAGAAGTTAAAACTTATAAAGATATTGCAATTGCTATTGGCAATCCTAAGGCATGTAGAGCTGTGGGATTAGCAAACAACAAAAATCCCATCCCCATAGTTATTCCTTGTCATAGAGTAATTGGTTCTAATGGCAAACTAACTGGATATGCCTATGGATTATCTATAAAATCCCATTTACTTAATTTAGAAAAAGGTGCAAAATAATTTTGCACCTTTTTTTTAAGCTTCAACTACATTTTTAAAAACTACTTTCTCTACTATATAAACCGTTATTAAATTAGTAAAAAATCCTGGTAATAACTCATACATATAACTATCTAATCCTAAAACTTTCCACATTAAAAATATAAACATTCCAACTAAAATTCCCGATAAAACACTTTTACTATTCACATTTTTAAAATAAAGCACCGATATTATCGCTGGTCCAAATATTGTTCCAAAACCTCCCCATGCGTAAGCTACTAATGACAGTACTTTAGCATTTTGATTTAAAGCAAATAGTAATGCTAATAAAGCGATTACAACAACACATAGTCTTCCAACCCACATTATCTCTTTGTCAGAAACATCTTTTTTCATATATTTATAAAAGTCTTCTGTTAAAGTAGTTGATGAAACTAACAATTGTGAATCTATCGTTGACATTATAGCTGATAATATTGCAGCTAATAAAATTCCTGCTACCCAAGGATTAAACAACTCTTTTATCATATAGATAAATATTTTTTCTGCATCTCCTCCTAACTCTGCAACATTTTTAAAAAGTGGTATTCCTAAAAGTCCAATTGCTATTGCTCCAATTAAAGAGATAATTACCCATATCATAGCTATTCTTCTAGATTTTTTTAATTCTTTTACATCACTTATACTCATAAATCTAACTAAAATATGAGGTTGTCCAAAATATCCTAATCCCCAAGCTAAAGAAGACAATACTCCTAATATTCCTATATTCTCTCCATTTTGTTTAAATATATTAAATGAAATTCCTTTCAACTCAATTCCTTGTCTAACTGTCTCAATATCTCCAATTTTATAATATGCTGCTAACGGAACAGCTATTATAGCTAAAAACATTAGCCCTCCTTGAAAAAAATCTGTCCAACAAGAAGCTAAATATCCTCCCATAAATGTATAAACAACTATTGTTACTGCACCAATTATTACTGCAACTTTGTAATCAATTCCAAGTATTGATTCAAATAGTTTTCCTGCTGCTACCAGTCCAGATGATGAATAAATTGTAAAGAAAAATAGTGTTCCTAAAGCTAGAACTTTTCTTATTGTTCCTTTATCATCTTTTAATTTTTTTTCTAAAAATGTTGGTAAAGTTAAGGTATCTTCTATTTCAGTTTCAACTCTAAGTTTTGGAGCTATAAATTTCCAATTTAAATATGTTCCCACGGTTAAACCTATTACAACCCAAATTTGTCCAAATCCTGAAAGATATACTGCTCCTGGTAATCCCATTAATAACCATCCACTCATATCACTAGCTTGTGCTGATAGCGCAGTTACCCAACTTCCTACTCCTCTACCTCCTATTAAGTAATCCTCGGAACTGGAGGTTTTTCCATAAAAATAAACTCCTACTCCTATTAAAAATAATAAATATGCTCCAAATGTAATAAATGTTTCTACTCCTATCATTTTATACTCCTCCCAAATTTTTAATAAAAATAAAAGAGGGTCACTCAAGTACAGTTTTGTACCTAAGTGACCCTCATCAAAAGAATCCTATTAAAAATAATCTTTTATTAAAAGTTATTTCCCCTTAGATACAGATCCAAAATCGTAACACAAAATGGATCTGTATCTAAACATAAACTAATGCTTAAAACACAAATCCCTATCTAGGGGGGATGGGTTGTCTATTTACATTATTTGAAATAACTTGATCTTTTCTCATTAGAACTCTCCTTTAATTTTTTATTTTCATTATGGTAACATATGAAAATAATTTTGTCAATTTTTATTTCCAAGTTAATATTCCCTCTTGAGAATTAAAAACTTTTGCGAATCCCTCTTCTAATAAAATTAAAGCTGCTGTTTTAGAACGAACTCCGCTTCTACAAAAAGTTATATACGTCTTATTTTTATCCAGTTCAACAACTCTTTCTTCTAATTCATGTAGTGGAACATTTAAACTATCTTCAACTGATTCTTCCCAGTATTCATCTTCTGTTCGTACATCTAAAAGTACTGTATTCTCCTGTGTTAGCAGTTCTTTTACTTCAATTTTATTTAATGTTTGATATTTTTTCATAATTTTTCCTTAATTAAATAGAGGTTTAATCTCTTCTATCCACGCTTTGATTCTATCAGGTGTTTCATTATCTTGATTACTTTCATCTAAAGCAAGACCAATAAACTTATCATCCACAACTGATTCAGTTTCTTCATAGCTATATCCTTCTGTTGAAGTAAATCCTATTACTTTAGCACCTTTAGCTATAACTGCATCATATAATTTTCTCATTGCTCCAACATATGACTCACCAAATGCAAATTGATTTCCTACACCTACTATTCCTACTACTTTATTAGTAAAATCTAAACTTTTTAATTTATCATACACATTTTCCCAATCTTTTTGTAGCTCTCCAACTCCATAAGTTGGTGAAACTAAAATTAGATTTTCAATATTCTCCATCTCATCAATTCCATTTGCTACATCAAAAACCTCGTATTCCTCTCCTCTTAAGTAAAACTCTATTTCATCAACTATTCCAGCTGTTATTCCTGATGTTGTTCCATAAAAAATTCCTATTTTTTTCATAATTAATTTCCTCCTAAATTTTTCAAACCAGTTATATCTTTTATAACCTCACTTGCAATTATAAGACCTGCTACAGATGGTACAAAAGATATACTTCCTACGTTATTTTGCTTCTCTCTATTATTCTCTAAATTCTTCGGTTTCATTGGTAGTTCTTTTGAAAATAATACCTTTACCTTCTGAATTCTTCTCTTTTTTAATTCTGCTCTCATAACTTTTGCTAATGGGCAAACAGATGTTTTTGATATATCTGCAATCTCTAACATTGTTGGATTTATTTTATTTCCTGTTCCCATTGATGATATAATTGGAATTTTTAATTCCTTTGCTATAGTTATTAAATCTAATTTTGCTGTAACTATATCTATCGCATCAACAATATAAGTATATTTTTTATTTTCTGAAAAGAATATTTCTCTTTTGTCTTTAAAAAATTTCTCTTTATAGGCATTTATCTTTATATTTGGATTTATTGATAAAGCTCTTTCTTTTATAATTTCAACCTTGTCTTTACCAACAGTATCTTGAGTAGCGATTATTTGTCTGTTAAGATTTGTTATATCAACTGTATCAAAATCAACAACTGTCAACTCCCCAACACCAGCTCTAACTAAAGCTTCTACTACAAATCCACCTACTCCTCCCACTCCAAATACAAGCACATGGGAACCGTTTAACTTATTTAAGTTTTCTGTACCGATCAACAACTCTGTTCTTTGAAAAATCATCTATTTACCAACCTTTTTATATTCTTTACTAATTACATAAAGATTATATACTAAACAACTATAAAATACAAGTTTTTCTTTATAAACTCTTGACATTTTTTCTAAATTTATGATATATATTTTATTAGCCACGTTATATGTGGAGTGCTATTTTTAAGGAGGATACAATGAAAAAAGAAACAAAAGTATTTCAAGCTGAAACTAAAGAACTTTTAAACCTTATGGTACACTCTATTTACACTCATAAGGAAATTTTTTTAAGGGAACTTATCTCAAATGCTAGTGATGCCACTGATAAATTAAAATTCAAGGCTCTTACAGATACTCATATCTTAGATTCTTCTGAAGAACTTTGTATAACTATTACTCCTAATGAAGAATTAAGAACTCTAACTATTACTGATCATGGAATAGGTATGACTTTTGAGGAAGTTGTAGAAAATATCGGTACTATTGCTAAATCTGGATCAAAAGCATTTTTATCTTCACTAGAAGAAGCTAAGAAAAATAATGATTTAAATATAATCGGGCAATTTGGAGTTGGTTTTTACTCTGCATTTATGGTTGCTGACAAGATCATTTTAGAAACTAAATCACCGTATTCTGATAAAGGAGTTAGATGGACATCTACAGGTGAAGGAAGTTATGAAATTGAAGAGATTGATAAGACAGAAAGAGGAACTTCAATTACTTTATATTTAAAAGACAATGATGAAGATAAAGAATTTTTAAATGAATATAAAATCAAAGGCCTTATAAAAAAATATTCTGATTATGTTAAATATCCAATAATGTTAAAAGATGAAAGAATTAATTCAACTAAACCTATTTGGAAAACACCTAAAGATGAATTAAAAGATGAAGATTATAATGAATTTTATAAATCTACTTATCACGATTGGCAAGACCCTCTTTTACATTTTAACTTTAATGTTCAAGGAAATTTAGAGTATAATGCTATCTTATTTATACCACAAGTTCCTCCATACGATCTTTATACAAGAGAATACAAGAGAGGACTTCAGCTATATACTAAAAATGTTTTTATAATGGATAAATGTGAAGAACTAATTCCTCAATATTTTAATTTTATAAAAGGATTAGTTGATACAGATGATTTATCTCTTAACATATCAAGAGAAATTTTACAAAAAACTCAGCAATTAAAGGCTATATCTAAAAATTTAGAGAAAAAAATTATAAGCGAATTTGAAAAATTAATGGCTAATGACAGAGATAAATATATAAAATTCTGGGAAGTTTTTGGAAGACATATTAAATTTGGTGTTCATGAAAACTTTGGGTTAAATAAAGATAAATTAGAAAATCTTCTTCTTTTCAAAAGTTCTAAGAATTTAGATTATACATCTCTTAAAGAGTATGTAGACAGAATGAAAGATGACCAAAAGGAAATTTATTATGCAGTTGGTGAAAATCTAGATATTCTTCAAAAAATGCCTAAGGTTTTAAACGTTATCAATAAAGGTTTTGAAGTTTTATATCTTACAGAGGGTGCTGATGAGTTTGCTTTAAAAACTATGAACACTTTCAAAGAAAAGACATTTAAATCAGTTACTGAGGTAACTTTTGAAACTGAAGAAGAAAAAGAAGAAATTAAAAAACTTTCTGAAATAAATAAATCTCTTCTTGATAAAATAAAAGAAACATTAAAAGAAAAAGTTGTTGAAATCAAATTAAATCCTGAACTTGGAGATAGTTCTGTTTCTTTATCATCTAAAGGTGAAGTTTCTTTAGAAATGGAAAAACTTTTATCTCAAATTCCAGGTAATGAAGGTGTAAAAGCTGAAAAGGTTCTAGAAATAAATCCAAATCATCCACTATTCAACAAACTACAAAACGCTTCAGAAGCTGAACTAAAAGATTTATCAGATATTCTTTACAATCAAGGATTATTAATAGAAGGATTTGCTCTTGAAAATCCATTAGACTTTGTTACAAAATTGAATAATATTCTAAGCAAATAAAATAAGGAAGGGATAGTCCCTTCCTTATTTTATACACTTTTTATTATTCCCATTTTATAGCAGTATAATAACTTTTTTAACTCTTTAACTTGGCTCTCTAAATCTTTTCCTATATCTGTATCTCTCACTTTTAATCTTTCTTTCTTACTATCTACAATCTCAGTTGTAGATTGAAAATCTAAACATTTTTCCACAGAATCTCCAATATTTTCAAATGGTTTATGACAAACTAATCTCTTTCCATGAGAATTAAATATTAGAGTATATCCTGCTATTCCTGTTGTAGATTGATAAGCTTTTGAAAATCCACCATCTATAAGAATTAATTTCCCTTGAGCTCTTATTGGTGTTTCACCTTTTCTTACCTTTACTGGAACATGACCATTTATTATATGAGAATACTCATCTAATATTCCAAACTCTTTTAATATTCTATCAGCAACCTCTTTATTTTCAGAAAATTCATAATAATAATCATAATTCTCCTTATGACTCTCTTTATCTACGAAAAAATATCTTTCAAAAGTTCTCATTTTATCTTTTCCAAAAAGTGGTGAATCTTTCCCGCACCAAAGGTACCATATAAAATCTTTACCTTGAATACTATTTTCATCATAATATCCCTCTCTACAAAGTTGATCACATCTTTCAAACAATCTTTTTCCTGAATATTTTTTTCCAAAAATATCTACCTCTCTAAATCCACCTTTTTCATCTAACGGCATACATCCATGAAATAATAGATTTGAGTTCTTTTTTAAATATACGCTTCCTTTTTCTAATAAAAACTTTATATGCTCTTGAAGTTTTTCACTATTTTTAAAACTTCTCATCAATCCCTCTACTACTTCTTTTTCTCTTTCATTTAAACTATAAAGATTATCTCTATCTAATGTTAAATATGAGTTATCTAAATTATGAAGTAGAAGTCTATCCTCCATATTAAATGTTGGATTTCTTTTTATTACTTCTCCCTCTAATTTAAACTGAATAATCGAAATCGCTTTATGCATTTTAGAAAGTAACTCTTCATCACTACTTTTATCTTTTGTTTTTGGTTTAAACTCACTACATGAATCACCACCGTAAAACTCCATAGCTAAGGTTGCCAAAGGTAATAGATTTATTCCATATCCATCTTCTAATATCTCTCTATTAGAATATCTCAAGCATATTCTAATAGCATTTGCTATACAAGCTCCATGCCCACAAGCTGCACCTACCCATAATATGTCATGATTTCCCCATTGAATATCCACATTATGGTATTTCATAAGCTTATCCACTATTTTATGTGGATATGGTCCTCTATCATAAATATCCCCCACTATATGTAATGTATCTACAACTAATCTTTGAATAAGCATGCTTACATTTATTATAAACTCTTTACCTCTTCCAATATCTATTATCGTATTTATAATACCTTCTATGTAGTCCTTTTTATTTTGCTCTTCAGCTCGTTCATATAAGAGCTCTTGAATGATATAGGAAAATTCTTTTGTCATAGCCTTTCCTACTTTTGATCTTGTATACTTAGAGGAAACTACTTTTAAAACTTCTAATATTCTTGGTATAGTTCTTTTATACCACTCTTCCATATCTATACCTAAAGATTGAATAAGCTCTATTTTTTCTTTAGGATAGTATATTACCGTTGCCAATTGATTTTTTTCCTTTTCAGGTAAATTTATAAATATATTTTCTATTTTTTCTTTTATTACACCTGAACAATTTTTTAAAACATGATTAAAAGCTTCATATTCTCCATGTATATCACTTATAAAATGTTCCGTCCCCTTTGGTAAAGATAAAATTGCCTCTAAATTTATTATTTCTGTTGCTGTTTCAGCAATTGTTGGAAAATTTTTAGCTAAAAGTTTCAAGTATTTTAATTCTTCCTCTTTTATATTCATATCAACTCATCCTTTTTAGTATGGTACTTTGTGCTGCTGCAACTATTGCAATTGGAACTCTAAATGGTGAACAACTAACATAATTAAATCCTAACTCATTGAAATACTCAATACTCTTAGGATCTCCCCCATGCTCTCCACAAACCCCTATTTTTATATTTGGTTTTACACTTTGACCTAACTCCTTAGCTAAAACTATTAATTTACCAACTCCACGAGTATCTATCGATTGGAATGGATCTCTTTTCATTATATTTTTAGCCTTGTAATGATCTATAAACTTTATAGAATCATCTCTTGATATTCCATATGTTGTTTGAGTTAAATCATTAGTTCCAAATGAGAAAAATGCGCTCTCTTCAGCTATTTCATTAGCTATTAGACAAGCTCTTGGTAGTTCCATCATAGTACCTAATTTGTAATCTATCTTCTCATTTTTTTCATCAAAAACTTTTTCAATCTCATTTAAAATTCCATCTTTTATATATTTAAACTCACTAATACCTCCAATAAAAGGTATCATTATCTCTATTTCACAACTTCCGCCCTCTCCTTTACACTCAATAGCTGATTCTATTATAGCCCTTGCTTGCATTTCGTAGATCTCAGGAAAAGTAATTGCTAATCTACACCCTCTATGTCCCAACATCGGATTTTCTTCTTTTAACTCTTTTATTCTACTTTCAATATCTTTTGGACATTTTTCTAATAACACTGCTAACTTTTGTATATCTTTCTCTGTTTTTGGTAAAAACTCGTGAAATGGAGGATCCAAAAGTCTTACATTCATAGGCAATCCACCTAATTTATGTAACATCTTTTTGAAATCAACTTTCTGAAGTTCTAAAAGTTTTTCTAAAGCTTTATCTCTATCCTCTTTTGTATTAGCAATTATCATCTCTCTAACACTCCATATTTTTTCATCTTCAAAAAACATATGTTCTGTTCTACAAAGTCCTATCCCTTCAGCCCCAAAACCTTTTCCAACTATTACATCTGTTGGAGTATCTGCATTCATTCTAACTTCTAAAGTCTTAATCTCTTTACACCATTCTAAAAACTCTTTTAACTCTTCACTAAGCTCTCCCATTTTTAGTTTTATGGCACCTTTATAAATATCTCCATTATATCCATTTATAGAGATTACCTCTCCTTCTTGAACCCTCTCTCCATTTATAGTAAAGAACTCTTCGCTAGAATCTATTTTTATCTCTTCACATCCTGTTACACAACATTTCCCCATCCCTCTAGCTACTACAGCTCCATGAGATGTTGCTCCTCCTTTAACAGTTACAATTCCTTTAGCTAAACTCATGCCTTTGATATCTTCCGGGGAAGTTTCCACTCTTACTAAAATTACAGATTCTCCTTCTTTTATTTTGTCTGTGGAAAGAACTACTTTTCCCACCGCTACTCCCGCTGAACCTGGTAACCCTTTCCCTAAAAACTTTTTTCCAACTATGTCAGCCTCCTCAAATGTCCCATTGAAAACTTGAGGTAATAATTCTGTATCTACCATCAATATAGCTTTTTCTTTAGTTATGATATTTTCATTTACCATATCTACAGCTATCTTTATAGATGCATTTGGACTTCTTTTTCCATTTCTTGTTTGAAGTATAAACAGTTTTCCATCCTCTATAGTAAACTCAATATCTTGCATATCTCCATAGTGTTTCTCTAGGGATTTTGCAATACTTAAAAATTCTTCATAAATATTTGGAAGTTGATTTTTCATTGTTTCAATAGAATATGGTGTTCTTATTCCTGCTACAATATCTTCCCCTTGAGCTTCTAATAAATATTCTCCAAATAATTCATTTTCTCCTGTTGATGGATTTCTTGTAAAAGCTACTCCTGTTCCTGATAGCTCATTAAAATTACCAAATACCATTTCTTGAACTACAACAGCTGTCCCCATACTTTCATCTATATTATTTAGTTGTCTATATATTTTTGCTCTTTCATTATTCCAAGATTTAAAGATAGATTCAATTGCCATTAAAATTTGTTCCTCTGGATTCTCTGGGAAAAACTCACCGGTTTCAATCCAGTATAACCCTTTAAAAGCTTCAATTATTTCCTTGTAAGTTTTCTCTTTAGAATACTCTTTAATTTTTACAAACTTTTCTCTTGAAACTCCTTTTACAATTTCTGAAAACATCTCTATAAATCTCAAATATATTTCATATACAAATTTTTCATTTTTAGTTTTCTCAATTAATTTTCGAACTGTATTATCATTTAATCCTAAATTAAGAATAGTATCCATCATTCCTGGCATAGATACCGGTGCACCTGATCTCACTGAAACTAGTAAAGGATTTTCTCCCTCAAACTCCTTACCTGTTTCTATTTCTAATTTTTTTATTCCCTCTTTTATATCTTTTATCATATTTTCTGATAAACAATTCTCATTCTTAAAATAATTATTGCAAGCTACTGTTGTTGCTATTAACCCATTTGGAATAGGCAATCCTATCTTTTTCATTTCTACTAGGTTAGCTCCCTTTCCACCTAATATCAATTTTTCTAAACCATACCCTTCATTAAATAAGTAAATATTTTTCATAATATCTCTCCTGAACTTTCTAATTTATTTTAATTAAAACTATTCACTTTTTTCTTTGTTCTTATTTTCTAATATATCAAGTAGTAATTTGCTAACATTTGTTTTAGTAAATCTCCCAACTACTTTATATATCTCCTTTCCATTCTTCTCTGTTATTCTAACAACAGGTACTGAGTCTATCTGATGTTCAATTATTTTTTTCACACAGTCCTCTATTGTCTCATCCTCTGTAGAAAATACTATGTTAGGCATTCTTGTCATTATAAGATTTATTGGTATTTGCTCGATATCTCTTTTCCCAATAGCGATTCTAAGCAAATCTTTTCTTGAAACAATACCTGAAAGATTCCCATCCTTTGTTATAAATATTGTTCCTATATCTTTTTCAAACATAAGAAGTACTGTTTTGTAAACTGAATAGCTTTCATCTATAGTTATTGGCATTCCCATTATATGTTTTACTAGTGTTTTATTATTTGATTCTACAAAAGCCTCATTATAAGTATATCCTACTTTTTGCTTTGATTTTATTATTGACATTTTCTTTAAAATTGAAAAATCTGTTCTCAGAGCTGATCTAGTAATATATATCATCTTAGCTATTTCATCTCCTGTTATAGGCCCATGTTTTTTTATTATCTCTACAATCTCTCTTTGTCTTTCCGTTAACTGCATATTAACTCCTTTTTTTAAGTGCGCACTTTATTTTAAAAATTTACTTTATTTTATTAATTTTATAGTAACATCTACTATTTAAAATTGCAACATTTATTATAAAGTGCACATTTATTTTTAAAGTATATATTAACATATATTTTTCATTCTCTCTTTCTAATGGCTTTTTTTTCTCTTTTTAGGTATAATATTTTTGGTGATTAACAATGTTAAAAGAAAAAATAAAAAAAGAATTAAATAATTTTAAAAATGAAAATCGTTTCAGAAAACTTCATATTTTAAATGAAGAACTTTTAAATCTTTCTTCTAATGATTATATGGGACTTGGTAATGATCCTCTTTTAGTTGAAGAATTTTATAAATTATATCCAAATCTTCCTTTATCCTCTAGTTCATCTAGATTAATTAGTGGATCTTATTCTTTAGTTATGGAACTAGAAGAGTTTGCCCAAAGTATTTATAAAAAACCTGTTTTATTTTTTAATAGTGGCTTTGATTGCAACTGTTGTATTATTGAAACTTTTTGTAATGAAAAAACTTTAATTATTAGCGATAAATTAAATCATGCTAGTATTCACGATGGAATCTTACACAGCAAAGCTACTTTATTGAGATACAAACATCTTGATTTAAAACATTTAAAACAACTTTTAGAAAAAAATAAAGATAAATACGAAGATATTTTTGTTATCTCAGAAACTATTTATAGTATGGACGGAGATTGTGTTCATTTAGAAAATTTAATAGATTTAAAATCTCAATATAATTTTTCACTAATTATTGATGAAGCTCATTCTTTTGGAGTTTACTCATATGGTATGGCCTATGAAAAAAATTTAATAGATCAAATAGATTTTCTAGTAATTCCTCTTGGTAAAGGTGGAGGCTCTACAGGTTCTTACTTAATTTGTAATGAACTGTACAAAGAATATATAATTAATCGTGGTAGAAAATTTATATACACTACTGCTCTTCCACCTGTTAATATTGCTTGGAATCTATTTATTTTACAAAAAATGATCACATTTAAAAATAGAAAATCTTTACTTTTAGAATTACAAAGTTTAGCTCATTCTTTAATCAAAGAGTATAATATGCAAACTCTTTCAACTACACATATTATTTCTATTATTGTTGGAAATAACGATAAGCTTGATAAAATTACTCTTTATTTAAAAAATAAAGGATATTTTGTTTACGGAGTAAAAGAACCTACTGTTCCTAAAGGAACTTCTCGCATTAGAATTGGATTATCGCCAAATTTAACAAAAGATAATATCATTAATTTTTTTCAGGAGTTGAATTATGCACTTAATACTTTTTTTTAATGGATGGGGAATGACAGAGAGGATAATCAATCATATTAGCTCCCATGATAATTTAGATGTTCATTGTATCAACTATCCTTATAATATTGAAAATATTGATTTTTCTAAATATAGAAGAATATATGTTATTGGATGGTCTTTTGGTGTATACTATGCTTCTCGATTTTTATTAAAAAATAAAAATCTCAATTGTACTTCTATTGCTATAAATGGAGTCCCATACATTATTGGACAATACGGGATATCTTTAAAAATGTTTCAATTTACTTTAAAGACTTTATCACTAGAAAATTTAAAAAAATTTTATCTAAATATGGGGCTGTCTTTAGAATATTTTGATAAGTCCATAAATTTAGATATCTTAAAAGAAGAATTAGAATTTATTCTTAATAATCCTATAACTAATCATCACTCTTTTGATTATGTTTTTTTAGGGAAATTAGATCGGATTATTCCCTACTCTAAGCAGCTAAAATTTTATAAAAAAGAGGTTAGCAAAATTATAACTCTTCAATGCGATCACTATGCCTTTAAAAGTTTTAAAAATTGGAGGGATATAATTGGTAAAGAAAATGAACTTTGAAAAACAATTTAAAAATTATGATTATAATGCAATTACTCAAAAAAAAGTTGCCGAAAAATTATTAACATTTATTGATAATTCTGAAAAATATGATACTATTTTAGAGTTGGGATGTGGTACTGGAGTTTTTACTAAAACTCTTTGTGAAAATTTAAAATTTAATCACTTAGATTTAAATGATATTTTTAATACTCAAGAATTTTTTAAAGATATCGCATACAGAAATTTTTTTATAGAAAATATGGAGTTACTAGAATTAAAAAAATATTCATTGATTGTTTCTAGTTCTGCATTTCAATGGGTTGATGATTTAGAAACTCTTATACAAAAAATTTCTAAAAATACTTCTCAACTAATTTTTTCCATTTATTCAAAAGGAAATCTAATTGAGATACTTAATCATTTTGGAGTATCTTTGAATTATAAAAGTACTAATGAAATTTATAAAATTTTAAAAAAATACTATACTTTTGTAAAGTTTCAAGAGGATGAGTTCATATTAGAATTTCCAACTCCTCTTAAAGCTTTAAAACATTTAAAAGAAACTGGAGTGACTGGATTTTCTAGCTCTAGCTACTCTTTGACTAAAAGTTTTAAATCTACTTTACTAACATATAAAGTAAGTTATTTTTCTTGTAAAAATTAAAATCAAGGAGGATTTAAAATGTTATTTTACAGACCTAACTACTTAATGATGACTGCTGGACCTACAACTGTTTCTGGTAACACCCTACACGCTAGAAGCAAGGTATTCGGAAATCCAGATCTGGATCCTGACTTCTTAAGTTATTACAAATTTGTTTGTCATAGGCTTAGAAATTTTATTGGATCAGATCACTCTAAAATTCTTATAATGAGTGGAGAAGGAATGCTTGGGCTAGATGCAGCGTGTGCCTCTCTTACTGAAAAAGATGACAAAGTTTTAGTTATCTCTAATGGTTTCTTTGGAGAAGGATTTAAAGAACTTATTGAGCCTTACGGAGGAAAAGTTACTTTATTCGAATCTAGCTGGAAAAAATCAATTGATTTAGATAGCTTAAAGTTATTTTTAGAAAAAGATTCAAATTTTAAATATGCAACTATTATCCATTGCGATACACCTAGTGGTTTATTAAATGATATTGGCCCTATATGTCAACTATTAAAATCAAAAGGTATTTTAACTGTTGTTGATACTGTAGCAGCACTTGGTGGAGTAGACTTCAGAATGGATGAATGGGGTGTAGATATAATGCTTTCAGCTTCACAAAAAGTTTTTTCTGCTGCTCCTGGTTTAACAATTGTAGCAGTTAGTAACGATGCTTGGAAAGTAATGGAGAATAGAGCAACTCCTATTCCATCTTTTTATTGTAATCTGTTACATTGGAAAAATATTGAAGAAAAAAGATCTTTTCCATATACTATGCCTGCTAGTGATATAATCAGTTTAGGAACTGCTATTGATAATCTGTTATCTGAAACCCTATTCAGAGTCTTTGATAGACACGAAGAAATGAGAGATCTTTGTATTGAAAGATTGAAAGAACTAGGTTGTAAATTATTTTTAGAATCTAATTTTTCTCCTACTGTTACTGCTTTCTACCCTCCTGATGGTATTAGAGCAGAAGATCTATTAGTTCATTTAAGAACTAAATATAATATTTTACTTTCAGGATCTTATGGTCCTTTAGCTGGAAAAGTTATTAGAATTGGACATATGGGTGAAAATGCTCGTGAAGACAGAGTTAGATTTACTCTTGATTGTCTTGAAAAAGCTATCATAGATTTAAAATAAAAAAGTCGGGATATCCCGACTTTTTTATATCTCTTGTCTTCCATCTAAAGCTCTTGATATAGTTGCCACATCTGCAAATTCTATATTTCCACCCATTGGAATTCCACTAGCTATTTTTGTTACTTTTACATCAAATGTCTTTAAAAGTTTTGTCAAATATAAAGCTGTTGTCTCTCCCTCTAAATCTGGATTTAAAGCAAGAATAACTTCCTTTATATTCTCTTTTGCCACTCTTTCTAACAATGATTTTAAATTTAGTTTATCTGGAGTCATACCATTTAATGGATC
This sequence comes from Cetobacterium sp. NK01, assembly GCF_024506395.1. Classification (NCBI taxonomy): domain Bacteria; kingdom Fusobacteriati; phylum Fusobacteriota; class Fusobacteriia; order Fusobacteriales; family Fusobacteriaceae; genus Cetobacterium; species Cetobacterium sp. NK01. The sequence continues at coordinate 1,538,094 of NZ_JANIBO010000001.1, read as the reverse complement.
TATCTTACCATTTAAAACATGATAACTTCCTTTATATCTCTTTGTTTTTTCTAAAGGAATTATATCTCTACTATCCTCTACAACACAGATAATATTCTTATCTCTAAATTCATCTCTACATATATCACATATGTCATCTTCACTAAAATTACCACAAATTGAACATTTTTTTACAGTTTCCTTTACATCTTTCAAAGCTTTTGAAAATCTTTCAACTTCTTGATCTGACATCTCTAAAACATGAAATGCCAATCTCACTGCACTTTTTCTTCCAATTCCAGGTAATCTATTAAATTCATCTATCAATATCTCTAATGACTTAGTTGCCATTTAAACTCCTTATTACTTTTTTTCTATTGGAGCTTTTTGAGCTAATGTTCTTGTAATCTCTTTTATGCTTTTAGAAATTTCTCTTCTTTCTTTTCCTAACTCAGCATTTTTGATTATATAGTCATCAACTCTATCCTCATAGTCACCTTTCATATTTTCAATTATATCAATAATCTCAGCATAAGTCATTCCAGGCTTTAGATACTCCTTTAAGTTTGTTAGAAGATCAACTCTTTTTCTGTTGTCTCTTATTTTTCTATCGTTATCTTCAATTTCTCTTTTAATCTTATTTTTTCTTCTTTCTTTTCTAACAACGTCTAAAACTGTAATCATATTCTCATCAGCTCCTATTTACAAAGTGTTAATGCTAATTCATAATCTTTTCTAATATCATATTTTCTTTTACCTTCCCAAGCAAACGAAATTGGATGAGTTACTAATTCATTACTTTCAATTCCTACCATAACTCCACCTTCTCCTGCTTCAAGAAGCTCAACTGCTTTTGCTCCCATTTTTGTTGCTAAAACTCTATCAAATCCAGATGGAGTTCCACCTCTTTGAACGTGAGCTAAAACTACACTTCTTACTTCTGTTGTTACTTTTTCCTTTAATTGCTTTTCAATTTCAAAAACACTTCCAACACCTTCTGCTACAAGAACAATATCATGTAACTTCCCTTGTCTTCTTCTTTCTTTTATTTGATAAGCTAGCATCTCAATAGGTTCATCAATTTCAGGTATTAAAACTCCGTCTCCTCCACCTGCTAATGTAGCATGAAGAGCTAAATCTCCAGCGTGTCTTCCCATAACTTCCATTAAAATTGTTCTCTCATGAGAAGTTGCTGTATCTCTTAATTTTGACATAGCATCTAATATTGTGTTTAAACAAGTATCAAAACCAATTGTATAATCTGTCCCTATTATATCATTATCTATAGTTCCAGGTAAACCTACAACTTTAAATCCATGCTCTTTTGATAATAGATCTGCACCTCTATAAGATCCATCTCCTCCTACAACAACAATACCTTCAATTCCTCTTTTCTTTAAATTTTCAGCTGCTATTGCTCTAAATTTAGGATCTTTAAATTCTAAACATCTTGCAGTTAAAAGAACTGTTCCACCTCTATCAATAATTCCAGATACATGACTTCCATTCATTTGAAATATTTCATCATGAACCATTCCTAAATATCCTCTTCTTATTCCATATACTTCCATTCCTTTTGCTAAGGCTACTTTAGCTACTGCTCTTACTGCAGCGTTCATTCCTGGAGCGTCTCCTCCACTTGTTAAAACTGCTATTTTTTTCATAAGCTTAACACCTCCGACACTTTCTATTAAAATTTAGATTTAGTTCTCTGTAAAACTTCCCATTTTTCTAAACTTATTATATCTATTTTTTAGTAAAGTATCCACATCTAATTTAGATAACTCTAAAAGTGATGATAAAATAACACTTTTTAGGTCATTTGCTGCACACTTATAATCTCTATGAGCTCCTCCTAAAGGTTCTTTAATTATCCCGTCAATTATACCTAAACTTTGTAAACTTGGACCTGATATTTTTAAGTTGTTTGCTGCTTCTGGGGCTTTTGATGAATCTTTATATAAAATTGCTGCACATCCCTCTGGAGAAATAACTGAGTAAACAGAATTTTCTAACATATAAACTTTATCAGCTACTCCTAATGCTAATGCTCCACCTGATCCACCTTCTCCTATAACTACAGAAATTATAGGTACTTTTATTCCAGCCATCTCTAATAAATTTCTAGCTATAGCTTCTCCTTGACCATGCTTTTCCGCTTCAATTCCTGGGTAGGCTCCAGCTGTATCTATAAGATTAACAATTGGTATAGAAAACCTTTCAGCCATCTTAAATAATCTCAATGCTTTTCTATAACCTTCTGGACTAGCCATTCCAAAATTTCTAAAAATATTCTCTTCTATTGTTCTTCCTTTTTGATGTCCAACAATCATCACTTTCTTTCCATCAACCTTACATAAACCACCTACCACAGCTGCATCATCCTTACATAGTCTATCTCCATGTAATTCAATAAAATCAGTTGTCATATGCTTTATATAATCTAAAGTATATGGTCTTTCTGGATGTCTTGCTATTGAAACTCTATCCCAATCATTTAAATTTTCATAGGCTGCCTTTAAATACTCATCTCTTTGTTTTGAAAGTTTTTCTATTTCTAAACTTAAATCTATATTTTTTTCTTTTGAAAAATTCTTAAGCTCTACTATTTTAGTTTCTAAATCTAAAATTTCACTATTAAATTTCATGACACTCTCCTATAACTAAACTCTTTCTAGATGATATTATCTAAAACTTTATGAAGAGTTCTCTTCATATCCTCTCTTTTTGTTATTACATCTACCATTCCACACTCTTGTAAAAATTCGCTTCTTTGGAATCCATTCGGTAATTTTTGTTTTATTGTTTGCTCAATTACCCTTTGTCCAGCAAAACCAATTAAAGCATCTGGTTCTGTCATTATTATATCTCCTAACATAGCAAAAGAAGCTGTTACTCCTCCCGTTGTTGGATTAACTGGTATTGATATAAATGGCAAACCTGCTTCTCTTAATTTTTCTAAAGCTGCTGATGTTTTAGCCATTTGCATAAGCGACAAAATCCCTTCATGCATTCTAGCTCCACCCGAAGAAGCTACAATTACTACAGGTATTCTAAATTTTATTCCTCTTTCTATAGCTCTTGTTATTTTTTCTCCTACTACTGATCCCATACTTCCACCTAAAAACTCAAAATCCATAACAGCTATACTTACTTTTATTCCAAAAATATCTCCAATTCCTGCTACTACTCCTTCTAGCATCCCTGTTTTTTCAACTGCAGCTTCGTATTTCTCCGTATACCCTGGAAAATCTAATGGATTTTCTGAAACTAAATTCTTATCCATCTCTTGAAATGTTCCTTCGTCTATTAAAAGAGATATTCTCTCTTTTGCACTCATTGAAAAGTAATAATCGCAATGCGGACATTTTTGTAAATTCTGTTCGATATCATTTTTATAAACAATCTCATGGCATTCAGGGCATTTTTCCCAAAGGCCTGTTATTTTAGTTTTCTTTATTATTTTTTCTTCTTTTTCTTCAACTTTTTTATTTTCTGATTTATTTTCTTTAACAGTTAAAGTCGCATACTTCTTTTTATTCAAAGAAAAAAACTTCATAATTTTCCTCCTGAAACTTTATTTATTTTTAAATATTTCAATATCTCATTCTATAAGATTTTTCACTATATTTCAATATTTATTTGATTTTGACACCTTTATATTATAGAATATGTATTGATAATGTTCATGAAATGGGTGATTAAAATTACAGGTGATATTAATAAATTAAGAGATGAAATTGATGCTATTGATAAAAAAATTATAGACTTAATTTTAAAAAGAATGGATATTGTTCATCAAGTTGGTTTAACTAAATCTAAATCTAAAACTAGAATATATGTTCCAGAAAGAGAAGTTGCTATATATAAAAAATTAAGTTCTTGTTCTAATCTTTCATCGAAAGAAATTCAAAGTTTTTACACAGAGATCATATCAGTTTGTAGAAAATTAGAAGATACTCTAAATGTTGGAATAAATAGAGATATCTTTTCTCTACTTGGGGTTAAAAAAATTTTTGGAGAGTATGTAAATCCTATTTTTTTTAATACTTTAAATGAAATAGATTTATCTTCAATCCATTATATACTTCTTAAATTTTCTAAAGAAATGATAGATTTTCTTTTAAAAAATAATTGGTATATTATAAATAAAATAGATGTTGAAGAAGAAACTCTGTATCTTTTTTCATTTTATAAAAACGAAATATTAAATTACGACGATATTATTGTTTTTCTTTATAAAGACATACTTTCAGAAGATCATATAAAAATAGAAAATAATCTTTTTATAAATTTTCTTTCAAGAAAGCAAACTGAAAAATTAAAAAATTTAGATATCAATATTATAGGTTTTATTCCTAATATATAACTAAATTTATAAGGGGGGAGTTACAATGTTAAAAAAACTTATTGGTATATTTTTTAGCTTTTTATTAATAGGGTGTAATAACCTTTCAATTCCTAATCCTATGGAAAGTTCTGAAAAAAGTGAAAGAATGACGACATCTGTGGATTCTGAAAATGAAGTAATAGGAATTGGGTCTTCTAAAATTGGCAGTAGCGGTACTTTAGTTGCAAATGGTAAAGCTACTCGAGAAGCAAAAGAAAAATTAAAATCTAAAATTTTATCTGAAGAAGATATCATTTTCAAGTCATTTTTAGTTTCAGCTGATCCTTATACTAAAAAAATTCTTTCTCCTGCTTTATCTGATTTAATGGATTATACCGCAACTCAGCTTGTTCAAAAATCTATAGAAAAAGATAATTGGATGGAAAATAATAAAGTTTATGTAGTTTATAGCATCTCTAAAAATGAGATTTTAGCTGAATCCCAAAATATATTCGTTCAATATATCGATGATATAACTAGTAAATTTCAGCTTATTAAAGAGGGGGTAACTCAAACACAATGAATATAGAAACACTAAATTTAAATAGTAATTATCAAAAAAACGAATTAAAAAACTTTTTAAAAAAATTTGATCTTAACTTTGATGAAACAATTGATTATTCCTTAGTTATTAGAAAAGATGAAGAAATTGTTGCTACAGCTTCTAAAAGTAAAAATATTATAAAATGCTTTGCTATTGACGATTCTTTAAGAGGAGAAGGAGTTACTAATACTCTTGTAACAACGCTTCTTAACAAATCTTTTGATCAAGGAATTTTCCACACTTTTGTTTTTACCAAACCTTCTAATGAAGATATTTTTAAAGGTGTTGGATTTAAACCAATCTCAAAAACTGATAAAGTTGCGCTTCTAGAAATTGGAATGAACTCAATTGATAAAACTATTGATAAAATTAAAAACCAATTAAATTGGTCTAATAATACCAACAACGGACTACTTATAATGAACTGTAATCCTTTTACTTTAGGTCACCAATTTTTAATTGAAACTGCAGCTAAAGAAATGGATAATGTTCTTGTTCTAGTTGTTGAAGAAGATAAATCTTCGTTTCCATTTTCAGATAGAATTGAATTAGTAAAAGAGGGAACAAAGCATTTGAAAAATGTAACTGTTTTACCAAGTACAGAATATGTTATTTCTTCTGCTACTTTTCCTAACTATTTCCTTAGAAAAGAAGACGATTCACTAATTGAGTTTATGAAATTAGATACTAAAATTACTGCAGAACATTTTTGTAAAAAACTTGGTATTTCAACTAGATTTGTTGGTGAAGAACCTTATTGCGATGTTACTAAAAAATATAACGAAACTATGATAGACACATTTAAAAATTTCAACTTAAAAGTTGTAATAATCCCTAGAAAAGAGATGGGACATTGTGCTATTAGTGCTTCACAAGTTAGAGCTCTTTTAAAAGCCGATAAATTAGATGAAGTTAGAAATTTAGTTCCAAATTGTACTTTCGAATATTTAACTTCAGAAAAAGGAAAGGAGATTACAGAGAGAATAAAAAATTCTAACTCTGTTCACTAATTATAGATGTTTAACTTAGAAGAATTTTTATTAATGAGAGAAAAAAGAGTTGATATTCAAAACTATATTATTAAAAAATATAACAACCCAATTTTAGTTCTTAGGGCCAATTACCCCGGAGAAGATAAGAATGCTTTTGTTCCCAAATATATAATAGAAATTATTAAAGAAGAGATTTCACAAATTTTTAATTCACAAATTATCTTTATAAAAAAACTAGAATCAATAGAGGGTCCAACCTATATTTACTCTATTAAATCTATTGGAAAGAATATTAAAAAAATAGCTATGGAAATTGAAGAATCTCATATTTTAGGTAGATGTGTCGATATCGATGTATTCGATAAAGATGGATATGCATTTTCTAGAAAAGATTTTGGAGGAGAAAAAAGACAGTGTCTTCTTTGTGAAGAGATGGCTTTTATTTGTGGAAGAAATAGAACTCATACACAAAAAGAAGTACAAGAAGCAATCGAAAAAAAATTAGAAAAGTATTTAGATATAAAGAGAAGAAAAGATTCAATAATTGATTCTTTTTCAAATTTAGCTTTAAAATCTCTTATTCTAGAAGTTTCTGCTTCCCCATCTTTTGGTTTAGTCTCACCGCACACCAAAGGTTCACATGAAGATATGGATTTTTTTACATTTGTTGATAGTAGTTTTTCTTTATCTACTTATTTTAAACAAGTTGTTGGAGCTGGGTATTCTTCTTTATCAGTAGATTTGATTTTTAAAAAAATAAGATATATGGGAAAATTAGCAGAGCGAGACATGTTTCTTGCCACTAATAATGTAAATACACATAAGGGAATGATTTTTTTAATGGGTATTACTGCTGCATTAGCAGCTAAAGCTAAATTTGAAAATCTTCCTTTTAATGATATCTCTTTCTTAATTAAAAAGATGTGTAAAGATATTTTAAAAGATTTCGATAATATTCACCAAAAAACAAACCTTACTCACGGAGAAAAACTTTATATAAAATATGGAGTTGTCGGTGTAAGAGGAATTGTTAAAAATGGCTTAGATCTTATTTTTAATAATGCTATCGCCATTTTTCAAAATTCTATTGAAAAGCAGGAGCATATTAACCATGCTATGATTAGAACTCTTGTATTTTTAATGAGTAATCTTGAAGATACTACAATCTTACATAGACATGATATTGATGTTTTAAATTTTGTTAGAAATAAAGCTAATGAACTTCATTTAAAATTTGATAATAATTTTTTAGATTTAATTCTTTTAAAAGAGATTGAGGATAGCTTCATAAGTAAAAGAATTAGTCCCGGTGGAGCTGCTGATCTTCTTGCAATAACTATGTTTTTAGCATTTATTAAAAAATATTTTTAGTAAATTTAAAGAGGCTGTTTATAGCCTCTTTTTTATAAATATTTTATCGTTTCTTTTATGATTTCAGCTGTTAATCCCCAAATAACTTTGTTTTCATATATATACAAAAAAACTTCTCTTGGAGAACTTTTCCAAGGCGAATGATACATTTTAGGTAAATTTAATTCTGCTGCAGGGAAACTATATTTTATGCCATTTTCATAATAGTATGGTTTTGTTTCTACTTCTAATTTTTCAATTCTGGGTTTATTTATTTTAAAAAATTCAACTGGAACTAAAAAACTTTCTTCTACTTCATTTTTATTCAACTTTAAATTCTTAAGTTCCTCTTCATCTATAACTCCTAAAAAAGCTTCTACCATTATGCCTGATGGTATTACAAGTGTTCCCACTTTTCCCATCACAGTTATTTTTTTTATTCCAATCTCTTCTTCGCATTCTCTTAAAGCCGCTTCTAAACTTGTTTCATTTTCCTCTATTTTTCCTCCTGGAAAAGAAATATCTCCTCCCTGCCTAACATTACTAGCTCGCTTTTCAAATAAAAAATATTTTTCCTTATTTTTTTCAACAACTAAAGCTATTACTGCTGAATTAAAATATCTTTCTTTTCCAATTATTTTTTCTGTAAAATCTATTTTCATTTTAACTCCCTCCTATTATTTATTATAATATTTATTTTATGAAATTCCTTCTATTTTTTCATGATTACTTTTGAATGACTTTGAAAGAAATTGATTGATTTTTATTTTATACTGTGATAATATAGTTTTTATAAAGGAAGTGATTTTTATGTTAAATATAGAACGAGAAAATTCTATTTTAGAACTATTAAAACAAAAAGAGGTTGTTAAACTTCAAGAAATTGTTGAACTTTTAAATATCTCAGAAGCTACTGCTCGAAGAGATTTAGCTTCTCTAGAAAAAAAAGAACTTATTACAAGAGTTCATGGAGGAGCAATTTTAAACAACTCTTTCGATACTATAAAGGATTTTAATATACAATACAGAAGAAATCTTAATAGAGAAGAAAAAGAAAAAATTGCAAAATATGCTGTAAGCTTTATAAAAAAAGATTCATACATCTTTCTTGATGCAGGTACAACAACTCTTTGTATGATTAAATATTTAAAAAATCTTAATATAAAGGTAGTTACAAATGGCTTAAATCTAATAGACGAATTAGAAAAATATAAAATTGAGAGTTTTTTAATTGGTGGAAAAATCAAAAGTAAAACTAGTTGTACTGTGGGATTTTCTGCTGCAAAATATTTAAAAACTTTTAATTTTCAATATGCCTTCATTGGAGTAAACGCTCTTAATTTAGATGGATATAGTACTCCTGATTTTGAAGAAGCTCTTGTTAAAAGTGAGGCCATAGATAAAAGTGAGCATACGTTTTTTCTTTGTGATCACTCGAAAATTGGGAAAAGTAGTTTCACTATTTTCTCAACTTTAGATAAAGGAACTTTAATTACAGATCGGTTGCTTTCTAAAGAATATCAAAATATAGTAAAAGTGGAGGTAGCAAAATGATATACACATTAACTTTAAATCCAGCTCTAGATTATTTTTTAAGCTTCGATTCATTTGTTGAAGGAAATTTAAACATTCCGAAAGAGACGTATAAACTCCCTGGTGGTAAAGGAATCAATGTTTCTAAAATCCTAAAAAATTTTGATACAATTTCAACTTGTTTAGGATTTATAGGTGGTTTTACAGGAGAGTTTATAAAAACTACTTTAACTAATGAAGGATTAAATACTAATTTTTTCTATATCAATGAAGATACTCGTATAAATATTAAGATAAATAATAATGGTCTTGAAAGTGAAATTGCTGGTACTTCTCCTACAATTTCAAATGAAAATTTAGAAGAATTATTTAATTTTTTAAAAAATAATCTTAAAGAAAATGATATTTTAGCTTTATCTGGAAGTGTTCCATCATCAATAAAATCTTCTATATACGCTGACATTATTGATATTATTCCCAAAGGTGTTAAAGTTATTTTAGATACTAGAGGGCTTCCTTTTGATATTGCTTTAAAAAAAGGTGTATTTTTAATAAAACCAAATAAAGATGAAATTAATGAATTTTTCCAAGCTAATTTTTCAACTAATGAAGAATTAATTGAAGCAGGAAAAAAGCTTCAAATTCTTGGTGCTCAAAATGTTTTAATATCTTTAGGATCTAAAGGTTCTATCTTTATAGCAGATAATGACATTTTTATAAGTGGAGTACCTGAAGGAACTCTTATAAGCTCTAATGGATCAGGAGATTCTATGATTGGAGGATTTATTTATGGTCTTAACAATAATTTTTCTTTAAAAGAATGTTATAAAATTGGAATTGCTTCTGGAAGTGCAACAGCTTTTTCTAAAGGTTTAGCAACTTTTGATACTATGAAAAATTTACTAAAAGATATTAAAATTTTAAAATTATAACTAGGAGGATATAGAATGTTAGACAAAATGTTAGTTAAAAGTTGTATTAAATTAAATTTAAATGCAAAAAATAAAATAGAAGTTATTGATGAACTTGTTGATCTTCTTTATAGTGCAGGAAGACTTAATGATAAAGATGAATTTCGAAAAACAATTTTAAGAAGAGAGGAACAAAGTTCTACAGGTTTAGAGGAAGGAATCGCTATCCCTCACGGAAAATCTGCTTCCGTTAAAATTCCAACAGTTGCTTTTGGCCTTTCAAAAGATGGTATTGATTATGATTCTCTAGATGGAGAACCTTCTAAATTATTCTTTATGATTGCCGCTCCTGCAGATGCCACAGATTCACATATCGAAACATTATCTCAACTTACATCTCTTTTATTAGATGATGATATTAGAGAACAACTTTTAAAAGTTAAAACAGAGCAAGAAGTTTTAGACATACTTTTAAAAGAAGATAAAATTGGAGAAGAGCTTGTCCAGCCTAAAAACGCCAATGAACAATACGATGTGCTCGCTGTAACTGCTTGCCCTACTGGGATTGCTCACACTTATATGGCCGCTGAAGCTTTAAATAAAAAAGCTAAAGAGATGGGAATTAACATAAAAGTTGAAACTAATGGTTCTACTGGTGTTAAAAACCAGCTTACTGATGAAGAAATTAAAAATGCAAAAGGAATTATTGTTGCAGCAGATAAAAATGTTGATATGGCTAGATTTAATGGAAAGCACGTTGACATTGTTGGAGTTAAAGAGGGTATTAAAAGACCACAAGAATTAATCCAAAAAGCTATTGATCAACAAGCACCTTTATATTCTAATAATGAAACGAAATCATCTTCAGGAGCTAGTGAAAGAAAAGGATTTTATAAGCATCTGATGAGTGGAGTTTCAAATATGTTACCTTTTGTTGTTGGTGGAGGTATATTAATTGCAATCTCATTTATCTTTGGTATAAAAGCTTCTGATCCAAGTGATCCAAGTTTTAGTCCAATTGCTAAACTTTTAATGGATATTGGTGGTGGAAATGCTTTCTTTTTAATGGTTCCAGTTCTTGCAGGATTCATAGGAATGAGTATTGCTGATAGACCTGGATTTGCACCTGCTATGGTCGGTGGTTTAATATCGGCTAACAATGGTGGAGGTTTTCTTGGTGGATTAGTTGGTGGATTCCTTGGTGGGTATGTTGTTCTTTTCTTAAAGAAAATATTTTCTAAATTACCTGAAAAATTAGAAGGAATTAAACCTGTTCTTTTATACCCACTATTTGGAATTTTAATAACTGGTATTCTTATGTATGGTGTTGTTATATCTCCAGTAGCTGCTGTTAATAATAGTATTACTAATTTCTTAAACTCTTTAGGAACTGGTAATTTAATATTGCTTGGTGCGATTGTTGGAGGAATGATGGCTATTGATATGGGAGGTCCTATAAATAAAGCTGCATTTACCTTTGGAATTGCTGCTATAGCTGCTGGAAACTACTATCCTCATGCTGCTGTTATGGCTGGAGGAATGACTCCTCCATTGGGAATTGCTTTAGCTACTACATTTTTTAAACACAAATTCTCTACTGAAGAGAGAGAAGCTGGTTTAACTAACTATATTATGGGAGCTTCTTTTATAACTGAAGGAGCAATACCTTTTGCTGCTGCTGATCCTATTAGAGTTATTCCTAGTTGTGTTATTGGTTCTGCTTTAGCTGGAGGTTTATCAATGGCATTTAAGTGTCAATTACCAGCACCTCATGGTGGATTATTTGTTTTACCTATCATTACTAACCCAATGATGTATCTATTATCTGTTGTTATAGGTTCTCTTGTTACTTGTGTTTTAATTGGTGTTACAAAACCATCAAAAAATTTATAATATATTGAATTTAAAGGGGTTTATTATAACCCCTTTATTATTTTTTTGTCAAATTTAAAAAATTAACTGTTAATTAACTTGACATTTAAAATTAATATAGTATACTTAATATTGATAAGACACAAAAAGGAGATCAAAATGAATCCAAATTTTGAAAAGATTTTAATCAAAAATAACAAAATATTAGCTGTGAAAGATCAACAATCTTTGGAAAAAGCTCTTCTTAGCTCTTCAAAGATAATATTTCTTCTTAGTAGCGATATCTGTTCTATAGAAGAAACTACTCGCCTTATTAAAGCAAGTGGTAAACTTTGCTTTATACATCTTGATATGATACAAGGGTTAAATACTAAAGATAACTCTGCTATCGACTATTTAAAAGATAATACTTTTGCAGATGGAGTTATAACTACAAAATCTCAAGTTGCAAAATATGCTCATAAAATTGGATTTTTAGTTATTCTTAGGTGTTTCTTAATCGATTCCCTTTCTTTAACAACAACAGAAAAACTTTTTAATGAAACATATATTGATGCAATTGAAATTCTGCCTGGAGTTATGCCTAAAATTATTGAAAAAATTTCAAAGGAAAGCTCTATTCCTATTATTGCTGGAGGCTTGATATCTGACGAAGAGGATGTTCAAATAGCCTTAAATAGTGGTGCTGTAGCTATATCTACAACAAAACTAAATATTTTAAATTAGTTTAGCTAGAGATATTAGAGAAGCTATTCAATTAAAAAGGATTTCTTAGAATTCTCTTTTTTTGAATAGCTTTTTTTAATATAAAAAAAATAATAAGGGAGGATAATCATGAATGTTTTTGTAGCTGAGTTTATTGGTACTGCAATTCTTGTTTTACTTGGTAACGGTGTTGTTGCAAACGTGGTTTTAAACAAAAGTAAAGGAAACAGCTCTGGTTGGATTGTTATTACTACAGCTTGGGGACTTGCTGTTATGACGGGAGCTTATTGTGTGGGATGGATTAGTGGAGCTCATCTTAATCCAGCTTTAACTATTGGATTTGCTGTTGCTGGACTTTTCCCAGGAAATCTTGTTTTAGGTTATGTTATTGCCCAAATTTTAGGTGCTATGTTTGGACAAATTTTTGTATATCTTACTTACAAAAGACATTATGACGAAACAACTGATACTGGTGCTATCTTAGGTTCTTTCTCTACTGGTCCTGCTATTAGAGATTTAAAATGGAACTTTGTAACAGAAGCTATTGGTACTTTTATGCTTGTTTTTGGACTATTAGCTATTGGTCATGTTAACAACCAAGCTTTTACTGCTACTTTACCAAACGGAGATATGGTAAGAGGGTTTACAGGTATTTTAGGACCTCTACTTGCTGGATTCTATGTTTGGAGTTTAGGTTTAAGTTTAGGTGGACCTACTGGTTATGCTATTAATCCTGCTAGAGACCTTGGTCCTAGAATTATGCACGCTATTTTACCTATTACAAACAAGGGTGACTCTGACTGGTCATATGCTTGGGTACCTGTTGCTGGTCCTATAGTTGGTGGAATTATTGGTGCTATTACTTTCGCTGCTCTTTTCAATTAAATTATAATAACCTAGGGAGGATTTTCTATGAAATATATAATCGCATTAGATCAAGGAACAACTAGCTCAAGAGCTATAATTTTTGATGAACAACAAAATATTGTGGCAAGTGCACAAAAAGAATTTAGACAAATCTATCCAAAAGAGGGATGGGTTGAACATGATCCTATGGAAATTTGGGCTAGTCAAAGTGGAGTTTTAGCTGAGGCTATAGCGCAATCTGGAGTTTCTCAACATGATATTATTGGTATTGGAATTACAAATCAAAGAGAAACTACTATTGTTTGGAATAAACTAACTGGAAAACCTGTTTACAATGCAATTGTATGGCAATGTAGAAGAACTGCCCATATATGTGATGATTTAAAAGCTAAGGGACTAGCTGATTATATCAGAGACAACACTGGTCTTGTTGTTGATGCATACTTCTCAGGAACTAAAATCAAATGGATTTTAGATAATGTTGAAGGTGCTAGAGAACAAGCTGAAAGAGGAGAGTTATTATTTGGTACTGTTGATACATGGTTAATTTGGAAATTGACAAATGGTAAATCACATGCAACAGATTATACTAATGCTTCTAGAACTATGATTTATAATATTAAAGATCTTTGTTGGGATGAAAAATTATTAACAGAATTAAATATTCCTAAATCTATGCTTCCTGAAGTTAAAGATTGTAGTGGAACATTTGGGTATGCTAACCTTGGTGGAAAAGGTGGACATAGGGTTCCTATTTGTGGGGTTGCTGGAGATCAACAAGCAGCTTTATTTGGACAAGCCTGCTTTGAAAAAGGAGAAGCCAAAAATACCTATGGAACTGGTTGTTTTATGCTAATGAATACAGGAAGTAGAATGTACCAAAGTAAAAATGGGCTTTTAACTACAATAGCTATTGGATTAGATGGAAAAGTTGAGTATGCTCTTGAAGGAAGTATTTTTGTTGCAGGTGCCGCTGTTCAATGGTTAAGAGATGAATTAAAGCTAATTACTGATTCTAAAGACACTGAATATTTTGCTAGTAAAGTTAAGGATAATGGTGGCGTTTATTTTGTTCCAGCTTTTGTTGGATTAGGAACTCCTCACTGGGATATGTATGCTAGAGGTGCTATTGTTGGTTTAACTAGAGGTGCTAATAAAAATCATATTATTAGAGCTACTTTAGAGTCTATTGCATATCAAACTAGAGATGTTTTAGAAGCTATGCAAGAAGATTCTGGAATTGAACTAAAAGCTTTAAAAGTTGATGGTGGAGCTTCTGCAAATAATTTCTTAATGCAATTCCAATCAGATATAGTTGGTAAAGAGGTTCATAGACCTTCAACTGTTGAAACAACAGCTTTAGGTGCAGCATACCTTGCTGGACTTGCAGTTGGATTCTGGAACGATAAAAATGAAATTAAACAAAACTGGTGTCTTGAAAAAACATTTGTTCCAACTATGACTGAAGAGGACAGAGACTTAAAACATAGCAAATGGAAAAGAGCTGTTGAAAGATCTTTAAATTGGGAGCTTGACTAATTTGAAAAAAAGTAGTATATTTAAATTAGATAAAAATTAAATATAGCATTAGAGATGAAGAGAGCTAAAAAAGTGTTGGTAATTTTATTACCACCTTTTTCTGCTCTCTTTTTTGCTATTAAAAACTAGGAGGGTATTTTATGTATGATATTTTAATCATTGGTGCTGGTATTGTTGGAACTGGTATCGCAAGAGAGCTTTCTAAATATAAATTAAAAGTTGCTGTTTTAGAAAAAGATACTGATGTAGCTAACGAAACTACAAAAGCTAACAGTGCAATTGTTCACGGAGGATACGATGCTAAAGAGGGATCTCTTATGGCTAAGTTAAACGTTTTAGGTAACTCTTTATATGAAGATTTATGTAATGAGCTTTCTGTTCCTTTTAAGCGAAACGGATCCCTTGTATTAGCTTTTAATGATGAAGAAAAAGATCACCTTAATGTTCTTTATAATAGAGGTATCATAAATAAAGTACCTGGCTTAGCTATTATTGATCAAAAAAAATTAAGAGAACTTGAACCTAATGTTGATGAAAAAGCTATTGCTGCACTACACTGTTCTTCTGCTGGAATAGTTTCTCCATGGGAATTTGCTGAAGCTCTTATAGATAATGCTGTTGAAAATGGTGTTGACCTTTTCTTAAATACCGAAGTTAAAAATATTGAAAAAATTGGAGACACTTTTGATGTTCATACAAACACAGGTATTTTCCACGGGAAATATGTTTTTAATTGTGCAGGAGTTCATGCAGATATCATTCATAAAATGATTGCTCCTGAATCATTTAAAATACTTCCTAGAAAAGGAGAATATTTTGTTTTAGATAAAAATCAGGGAAAAAGAGTTAATCAAACAGTTTTCCAATGTCCATCTAAACTTGGAAAAGGAATTCTTGTTACTCCAACAGTTCACGGAAATTTATTAGTTGGACCTGATGCTCAAGATATTAATAACAGATACGATGTGTCAACTGCTACTGATAGACTTGAGTATATAAAATTTAAAGGTAGCCATTCTATTAAGGATATAAATTTTAGAGAAAACATTAGAACTTTTGCTGGAATTAGAGCAGAATCAGATAGAGGAGATTTTATTGTTGAAGAGTCGTCAATAAAAGGATTCTTTGATATCGCTGGAATCAAATCTCCTGGTTTATCCGCCGCTCCTGCTATAACTTTAGCGGCTATTGATTTATTGAAAGAAACTGGTGCTGAACTTACAAAAAAAGAGAATTTTATTTCTCCTAGAAAGCATACACTTTTCATGCATCTTTCTCCTGAAGAAAAAGCTAAAAAAATTAAAGAGGATAATAGATTTGGTAGAATCATTTGTAGATGTGAGATGATTACAGAAGGTGAAATTGTAGAAGCGATACATAGACCTGTAAAAGCATCAACTATGGATGCTGTTAAGAGAAGATGTAGACCTGGATCAGGTAGATGTCAGGGAGGCTTCTGCGGACCAAGAGTTCAAGAAATTATTGCTAGAGAATTAAATGAAGATATTAAAGATGTTATTTTAGATAAAGCTAATTCTTACATTCTAATAGAGGAGTTGAAGAAATAATGAGATATGATGTTGTTGTTATAGGTGGAGGTCCTGCTGGCCTTGCTGCTGCTAAATCAGCTTATGAAAATGGAGCTAAAAATATTGTTATTTTAGAAAGAGATAAAGAACTTGGCGGAATTTTACAACAGTGTATTCATAATGGTTTTGGTCTTCATAGATTTAAAGAGGAACTTACTGGACCAGAATATGCTCAAAAGTATATTGAATTTGTAAAACAATATCCAATTGATATAAAGCTTGAAACTATGGTATTAAATATATCTAAAGATAGAGTTATCTCTATGATTAATCCTGTGGATGGATATCAAGAGATTGAAGCCGGATCAGTTATTTTAGCTATGGGATGTAGGGAAAGAACCAGAGGAGCTATTGCTATCCCTGGAGAAAGACCATCTGGAATATTTACAGCTGGTGCAGCTCAAAGATATATTAATATGGAAGGATATATGGTTGGAAAAAAAGCTCTAATTCTTGGTAGTGGAGATATTGGACTTATTATGGCTAGAAGAATGACTTTAGAAGGTGCTAAAGTTGAAGCTGTTGTAGAATTAATGCCTTTCTCTGGTGGTTTAAACAGAAATATTGTTCAATGTCTTGATGACTTTAACATTCCTTTACTTCTTTCTCATACTGTTATAGATATTAAAGGAAAAGATAGACTTGAAAAAGTGGTTGTCGCTAAAGTTGATGAAAATAGAAAACCTATTCCTGGAACTGAAACTGAATACGAATGTGATACTCTTCTTCTATCTGTTGGACTTATTCCAGAAAATGATCTTTCTAAAGAAGCTGGAGTTATATTAGATAATAGAACTAATGGACCTATTGTTAATAACTCTATGGAAACTAGTATCCCAGGAGTTTTTGCATGTGGAAATGTTGTACATGTTCATGACCTTGTAGATTTTGTTAGTGAAGAAGGTGAAAGGGCCGGTAAATTTGCAGCATGTTATATTGCTACAGAAAATTGCAAACTAGAGAATGTTTCTAATATCAAAAATGGTAGTGGAATAGTTTATACTGTACCTCAAGTTATTAACTTAGATAATTTACAAAATAAATTAGAAATTTTTATGAGGGTAAATAATATATATAAAAACAAAAAAATTGTAATTAGAGAAGGAGATAATATTATAGCTAGCTTTAAAAGAGCTCACTTAGCTCCAGGAGAAATGGAAAAAGTTCTTCTTCCTGAGATATTATTAAAAAGAATTTCTAAAGATATTGTTATAGAGCTACAGGAGGTATAGTAATGAAAGAGATGATTTGTATTTTATGTCCTATGGGATGTCACTTAACTATAGATATTGAAAATGATTATAAAGTTACTGGTAATTCATGTCCAAAAGGAGCTATTTATGGTAGAGAAGAACTTATTGCTCCTAAAAGAGTAGTTACATCTATTGTCAGAGTAATCGGCGGAATTCACCATATGGTTCCTGTAAAAACTGATAAGCCTATCCCAAAAGAATTAATTTTTGAATGTATGGAACTTTTAAAAGATATTAAAATCCAATCACCACAAAAAATTGGAACTGTTGTTTTAAACAATATCTTAGGTACTGATGCTAATATTGTTTTAACTCGAGATATCTAGACTTGAATTTTGTATCTTTTTTGTTATAATAACTTTGGAGGTACATAATGAAACTTAATAAAAACGAAGTTATAAATAACTTATTAAATAAAAATTTAAAAATAATTCAAAGACCTGATTACTTTAATTTCTCTTTAGATTCTCTTTTAATATCTAACTTTGTCTCTTTAACAAGAGGTACAAAAAAAATATTAGATTTAGGGACAGGAAATGGGGCCATTCCTCTTTTTCTTTCACAAAGAACTAATGCAAAAATATCAGGAATTGAAATTCAAGAAATTTCTGCTGATCTAGCTAAAAGAAATGTTGAACTAAATAATCTACAAGAACAAATTAATATTATTCACGATGATATGAAAAATTGGAAAGAGCATTTTGACTTTGGTTCTCAAGATATAGTTATAACTAATCCTCCTTTTTTTAAATTTCATGGAAACGAAAATCAACTGAATAATTTAGATCAACTTACTTTAGCTCGTCATGAAATAACAATTGATTTAGAACAACTTATTGAAGTATCTTCTAAACTTTTAAAAGACAAAGGATATTTTGCAATGGTTCATAGACCGGACAGATTTTTAGAGATTATTGATGCTATGAGAAAGTATGGAATAACACCTAAAAAAGTTCAATTTTGTCACTCAAAAGTTGATAAACCTGCTAAAATTCTTTTAATTGAAGGTATTAGGAACGGTAAGAATTCCTTAACTATTCTTCCTCCGTTTATCTCTCATGATAGCGATGGGAAATACTCTAAAAAAGTTCTAGATCTTTTTCAGGATTTAGAAGTAGAAAAAGACTAGAAACATAATGTTTCTAGTCTTTTCTATTTTTTAAATAATCTATCAATTCTTTTTTTAATTTAACAGATTCTCTAGGATTTCCTTTTGCTGAAATCGCAATTTGGTACTCTTCAGTATCTATATGAGCTGTAAATCTAGCAGACATATAAACTTTCGAAGTAATATTATTTACAAGTATATTATTATCCTCACATAAATCCACTATCATTTCATTTAATTTCTCATCATTAGTTGCTGCAACAACTAAAAATTTATCTTTTATATCTTCAACTTTAAAATCTCTTTTTTCAATCTCCACATCTAACTCTAAAATTTCTGGAAGGATAAATGGCGCTATTACAACTACCCTAGCTCCATATTCAACAAGACTTTTTACTTTTCTCGAAGCTATATTTCCTCCACCAACAACCAAACAACTTTTATTAGTTAAATCTATAAATAGTGGAAAAAAAGATTTTTTACTTTCCATTAATTTCACCAATTTTTTTAAATGCCATTTCAATTACCTCTAAGGTTCTATCTAAATCTTCTTTAGTATGAGCTGTTGATACAAAATGTGCCTCATATTTAGATGGTGGTGCTACTACTCCATTATCTAATAATGTATTAAAATATATCGAGTAGTGTGTTGTATTAGAGTTTATAACATGCTCTAAATCTGTTATTTCATCTAAATCACTGAAGAATATCGTAAATAAAGAACCTAACTTATTTATTGTAATTGGTACTTTATATTTATTAGCAATTTTTTCAATCGAATCTGTCATATAAATAACTTTCTCTTCCAATTCTTTATAGAGAGTTTCTTTATTTTCTAGAAGATGACTAACCATTTCAAATCCAGCTCTAACAGCTACTGGATTTCCAGATAGAGTTCCTGCATGGTAAACTCTTCCAACAGGGGCAATCATATCCATAATCTCTTTTTTACCACCAAAAGCTCCAACAGGATAACCTCCACCTATTATCTTTCCTAAAGTTGTTATATCAGGAGTTATTCCATAAAATTCTTGAGCTCCACCTAAAGCTACTCTAAATCCAGATATTACCTCATCAAATATCAAAAGAGTTCCTGTCTCATCACATATCTCTCTCATAGCTTGTAAAAACTCTTTCGAGCTATTTATAAGTCCCATATTCGCTGGTACTGGCTCCATTATTAAACATGCCACATCTTTTGCAGATAATATCTCTCTTACTTTTTCTATATTTCCAAAAGGTGCTACTAAAGTATCTTTTAAAACTCCTTCTGTTATCCCATT
The DNA here is from genome assembly GCF_024506395.1 of Cetobacterium sp. NK01. Lineage (NCBI taxonomy): Bacteria > Fusobacteriati > Fusobacteriota > Fusobacteriia > Fusobacteriales > Fusobacteriaceae > Cetobacterium > Cetobacterium sp. NK01. Next base: position 1,518,179 of record NZ_JANIBO010000001.1, on the reverse strand, counting down.
ACTATCTTGATAACCATCTGTTAACAATCCTGATCCAGAACTAACTAATAATGAATCTGAATGTCCATGATAGCATCCTTCAAATTTCAATATTTTATTTCTACTTGTAAAAGCTCTTGCCACTCTTACAGCAGCCATTGTAGCTTCTGTTCCAGAAGTTGTAAATCTAATCATATCCATTGATGGATAGCACTTACATACTAACCCCGCTAATTCTACTTCCATTTTAGTCGGTAGCCCAAAAGAACTTCCAAGTTCAATAGCTTCTCTAACACCTTTTAAAACTTTCTCATTGTTATGCCCTAAAATAAGTGGACCCCATGAGCAAATATAATCAATATACTCATTTCCATCCTCATCATATATCTTTGATCCTTTTCCTCTATTTACAAAAATTGGATATGTTTTATCAACTGATTTAAAAGCTCTAACAGGACTATTTACTCCTCCTGGTATAATCTTCACAGCTTTTTCATATATTTTCTCTGAATTACTATATCTCACTTAATTTACACCTCTTTTTAACCATTTTGCTATATCTTTAGCATGGTATGTTATTATAATATCTGCTCCAGCTCTTCTCATAGCATACATGTTTTCCATAACTATTTTTTCTTCATCTATCCAGCCATTTTCTGCTGCTGCTTTTACCATAGAATATTCACCACTTACATTATAAATAGCAACAGGATTTGATATAGCATCCGCTACTCCTTTAACTACATCTAAATAAGGCATTCCAGGTTTTACCATTATTATATCAGCACCTTCTAAAATATCATTTTCAACCTCTATCAAATAATCCTTAGAATTTCTAAAATCCATTTGATACGTCTTTCTATCTCCAAATGCTGGAGCTGAGTCAGCTGCATCTCTAAACGGACCATAGTAAGCTGATGCATATTTCACACTATATGCCATAATTGGTAAGTTTATAAATCCATTTTCATCTAGTATCTCTCTTATAGCTTTTATTCTACCATCCATCATATCTGATGGTGCCACCATATCTGCCCCTGCTTTAGCATGAGAAAGAGCTACTTTTTGTAAAAGTTTTAAAGTCTCATCATTTAATAACTCCTCTCCTCTTAAGATTCCACAATGTCCATGAGATGTATACTCACATAGACATACATCTGTAACAACTAAAAATTCTGGAAATTTAGATTTAATAAATCTTATCGCCTCTTGAACTATCCCTTTATCATTGTACCCTTCACTTCCTACTGGATCTTTCTTTTTAGGAATTCCAAATAAAAGCAATGATTTTATTCCTAAATTTTTTAATTCTACTAGTTCCTCTTCTAATCTATCTATTGATATTCTATACTGTCCCTTCATCGATGGAATCTCAACTTTTATATTTTCTCCCTCTTCTATGAATAGTGGATAGATTAGATTATCTAAAGTAAAATCTATATTTTTCACTAAATTTCTCATAACTTGAGAACTTCTTAGTCTTCTAGTTCTATTAAACATATTATTTCTCTCCTATTACTGCAATTACTCCATCAACATCAAAAACTTTTGCCTCTAAAGCAACTCTATATCCTAATTCATTTAAAGTTTTTGTAGTAACTGGTCCTATTGACACTATCTTTTTATCCTCTAATAATTTTAAATCTCCTTGTATACTCTCATTAAATGCTTCAACTGTTGATGAGCTTAAAAAAGTTATATATTCTATGTCATTTAATACTTTCTCTACTTCATCTTTAGAATAGATATGTTTTCCAGTTTTATATACTACCAATTTTTCAAATCTTCTATTATATTCTTCGCTCCATTTCCCACAATTAGCAGGAGATATATCTGAAGTTATAAATAATACTTTGTCATTTTCCTTTGTATAATTTTGTACTTCTTTTGCTAACTCTGTTCCCATATATTTTTCTGGAATAAAGTCTGGTATTATTTTATATTCTCTTAATAGCTCATCTGTTTTAGCCCCAACAACACCAATTTTTAGATGACCTAAAGATCTGATATCCTTTATGTTTTCCATAAAGTACTTCACCCCATTTGGAGAGTTAAATAAAAGAGCACTATAATCTTTTAAATCTTTTTCATCAAAACTATAAGCATTTTCTATTTTTATAAAAGGTAGCTCTCTTACAGTAGCTCCTTTTATTCTTAATTTTTCACTAAACTCTTGTGATTGATTAGTATCTCTTGTCACCAACACTTTTTTTCCAGAAAGAGGTTGATTTTCAAACCATTTAAAAGTTTCTCTCATCTTTACAACATCGCCAATTATTGTTATTGCAGGAGGAACAATTTTTTCAGATTTAGCTTTTTCTACAATATCTTCTAAAGTTCCAACTGTTACTCTTTGGTTTTCACTTGTTCCTTTTTCTATTACAGCTACTGGAGTTTTAGGATTTTTACCATTTTTTATTAAATCACCTGTTATCAAATCTAAGTTTTTAATTCCCATTAAAAATACTAAAGTTCCATCTAATTTAGCTATAGTAGGAAAATCATGCCATTCTCCATTTTCCATTGTATGTCCTGTAAATACATGGAATGATCTTGCTAATCCTCTGTGAGTTACTGGAATTCCTGCATATTCTGGCACAGCTATCGAAGAACTTATTCCAGGTACAATTTCAAAGGGGATAGAGTATTTAACTATCTCCTCTATCTCTTCTCCACCTCTTCCGAAAACAAAAGGATCTCCCCCTTTTACTCTAGCTACAATCTTTCCTTCTAAAGCTTTTTTAGCCAATGTCTTATTAATTTCATCTTGGATAACTCCACCTTCAGTATTACCTTTTCCTAAATATATCATTTCAGCTTCTTCTTTAGCTAACTTCAACACTTTAGGATCTATTAATCTATCGTATACTATACAATCAGCTTCTTCGATACATCTTTTCCCTTTTAGAGTTAAAAGGTCAATATTTCCACAACCTGCTCCTATTATATAAACCTTCCCCATCTTATTATTAACCATTTATTTTCTCCCTTATTTTTGCAGCTAATTTGTGTGCTATCTCTTTTCCTAATACTTCATCTTCTAATACTTCTGCTTTATACATAATATCATCTTGGCAGTACACACCTCTTAAAAAAATCTTACCATCAAATTTTTCCCCTGTACATCCCATCGGTGTATGACATCCTCCATCAAATATCTTAGAAAACTCTCTTTCTATCTCTACAATTTTTTCTATTTCTGGATTATGAATAGATTTTAAGATATTTTTTACAAACTCATCGTTTTCTCTACATTGAATATGAAGTGCTCCTTGAGCTGGTGCTGGCATCATTAAATCATAATCTAACTCTTCAGTTATTCTATCTCTTAATCCAACTCTTTTTAATCCTGCTGCTGCTAAAAGAATAGCATCATACTGACCTTCATCTAGTTTTCTAAGTCTTGTATGAATATTTCCTCTTAATTGTTTTATCTCTAAATCTGGTCTTAAGGTTTTTAATCCCATGGTTCTTCTCAATGAACTAGTTCCTACAATAGCTCCTTCTGGAAGCTCTAATAACTTTTTTCCACTTCTCGATACAATAACATCCCTATTATCTTCTCTATCAGGAGTTGCTCCACAAATTAAACCTGGCGGAGAAACTATTGGCATATCTTTCATTGAATGAACTGCTAAATCTACAGTTCCGTCTAATAATTCGTGTTCAATCTCTTTTGTAAAAAAGCTTTTTAAAGATTTATCACTATTATTCCAGTTACTAACTAAATCTTTATCTCCACTTGTTACTATAACCTTTATTTCAAATTTTAACTCTGGGAAATTTTTCTCTAATCTTCCTTTTATCATTTCACTCTGAGCTAAAGCTAATATGCTTCCTCTACTTCCTATTACGATTTTTTCTTTCATTATGCTATCCCTTCTTTGTATTCAAACCATTTTTTTAAGTTTATCATCTGTTCTCCAAGCATATACTCATATTTAGTCAATAAATTCTCTCTATTTTCTAAATTCTCATAATATACTCCCCAAACATCATCTATATTATATAAATTTATATTATCTAATTCATTTAATTCCTCTTCAATATCTCTAGGAACTGCTAAATCTAAAAATACATATTCTTTTTCATTATCTAATAATGAAATTATCTCATTTTTTTTTATAATAGCATGAGGAGCTGAAGTGGCTGATATTATTACATCACTATTTGCAACCTCTTCTAACTTATTCTCAAAACTTATAACATCTGCATTATATATATTACTAACTTCAAGAGCCTTATGATAGCTTCTATTAGTTATTGTTAAACTTTTATATTCTTCTTTTGTTATAAGCTCCATTATATCTCTAGCTAAATCTCCTACTCCAAGAATAAGAATTTTTTTATCTTTCAGTTGCGAAACTTTATTTTTTATAAACTTCAAAGAGATAGCCTCTAAAGATAAAGCATTATGACATATTTTGCTTTTATTTCTAAATTTTTTTCCCAATTCAATAGCTTTATTAAAAATCACATTTATATTTGAGCTAGAAATCTTATTTTCCATACTAGTCAATTGTGCTTTTTTTATTTGTGCTAAAATTTGGTCCTCTCCTTTTATAACGGACTCAAAACCGCAAGTTACTCTAAATAAATAATTTACTGCATCATGTCCTTGTTTTATAAAAATATTTTCCAAGCCTATTTCTTTTTGAAAATCTGCCACTGAATAGTTTTTATCTAAATGCAAGTAGTACTCTACTCTCAAGCAAGTTGATAGATTTACATAACCTACAACTTTTTTCTCTTTAAATAATCTTTCAACTACAGAAGTGGGGTCATTTTGTATAAAATTTTCTCTTTGGCATAAATCTAAGTTTTTATGAGTTATTCCAAAAACAATAAAATGTTTAAAATACATCTAGATTCCTTCTCTCCATGATTTATTGATTACATATATATATTATAATACTTTTTTTTAATAATTTTAAGCCTATTTTCGAAAAAATTATATTATTTTTGAATGATTACTCTTTAAATCATCAAAAAATATTATAAAGTACATATAAATAATATAAATGAAAGAGAGTGATTATACATCACCCTCTTAAATATTTGTATAAAAAGTTACTAGTAAATTTTTCAAATTTATAGAGCTTCTTCCCATATTCTTTATCTCTAATAATTTTTCTAAATTTTTAGATCTATTTCCTATGAGTGATATTGTATACCCTAAAATATCTTTTATGAACTCTCTATCTGAAATAGATGAGACTATTTCATCTACAAAATATAATTTATCTATCGTTGTTAAATAATCTTTTGTATTTAAAAAATCTCTTATGGATTTATAAATTTCAACTTTATATTGAAACTCTCCTGTATCTATCCAATTCTTTATATTATGACCAATTCTTTCAAAAGAACATCCCTCATTTAAATCTATTGTTCCTACTCTTTTGTAATCTTCAATATCTTTTGATTTACCTAAAAAGAATTTATACTCCTCTTGAGTTACTCCAATCTCTTGTGCATTCTCTTGAAGAATATTCACTAGGATAGATCTTGATTTTATCGTTGGTAGAACATTTAACCCTGTAGAAGTAAGTATAAAAAAGCTTCCGCTGTTTGGTTCTTCTATCATTTTTAAAAGTGCATTAGCTGATTCTTTTCTTAATTTTTCCACATCTCTTATTATATATATTTTCCTTTTTCCTTCATAAGATGTTGTCGAATCTTTAAAAGCTAGCTCTCTTATTTTTTCGATTTTTATTCCTGTTATATCATCTAGTATTTCTAAATCTCCATGAGTTTCACTTTCAATTCTTATACAACTCTCACATACATCACAAAAATCATCTCTATAATTAGAGCAGTTTAAACTCTTAGCAAAGGCTTTTGCAAACTTTTTTAAAAGCTCTCTATCTACACCATAAAAAAGATATGTTCCAGATTCTCTTTCAAAATTTAACTCTTTTTGTAAAAACTCAATAGCTTTTTTATTAGAGTTTAAATCTTTAAACATTATCTCTCTGCCTTCTCAATCTTTCTTAAAATTGATATTTGATCAAGAGCCATTCCTGCTCCTTTAACAACACTTTCCAATGGTGACTCTGCTAATCTGACATTTAATGATGTATGTTTTGATATTAATTCAGGGAAATTTCTAATTAAAGATCCCCCTCCAGCCATAACTATTCCTCTATCTATTATATCAGCTGCTAATTCTGGTGGTGTTTTTTCTAAAACGTCTTTTACACAAGTTACAATCTCCATTAAAGAATCCATAATAGCCTCTCTAATCTCTTCAGATCCAACAGTAACAGATTTAGGTAGTCCTGTTATTAAATCTCTTCCTTTTATCGTCATTGTTTCTTCTTCTGTTAAAGGAATTGCTGTTCCAATTTGCATTTTTATACTTTCAGCTGTTTTATCTCCAATTAATAGTGTATGTGTCTTTTTTATATATTTTATTATATCCATATCAAAATTGTTTCCAGCTGTTCTTATAGTCTTGCTTACAACTGTTCCACCTAAAGATATTACAGCAACATCTGTTGATCCTCCACCTATATCTACTATCATATTCCCTTCTGGAGCTGATATATCTATTCCTGATCCTAAAGCAGCAGCTCTTGCCTCCTCTATTAAATAAGCTTTTTTAGCTCCCGCTGAAAGAGTAGCTTCTAATACAGCTCTTTTTTCTACACCTGTTACATCTATTGGTACACAAATCATAACTTCTGGCATAAATAGCGAATATTTTCCAAAAACTTTTTTTATAAAATATTTTATCATTGCTTCAGTTATATCATAATCTGCTATAACCCCTTCGCTTAAAGGCTTTACAGCCACTATCGAATCTGGAGTTTTTCCCAACATATCCTTTGCTTCATTTCCAACAGCTAAAACTTTTCTACTTTCTCTTTCTACTGCCACAACAGAAGGTTCATTTAATATTATCTTCCCATGTTTTTTGCTATATACAAGCGTGTTTGCCGTCCCTAAATCTATTCCTATACTTCTACTAAATCCAGGTAGTTTCAATTTGAATCCCACTTACTATCACTCCTTAACCTAAGTTTTTTTCCACTATTTTATTGATATCATCTATTTTTCCTTCTGTATAAAGCGCTCCAATTAAAGCTTCAAAAGCTGTAGCTTCTTTGTATTCCATTACACTACACGATTTAGGAAAAGTTTTTATATTGCTATTTTTAGATCTATTAACTAATGTTAATTTATCTTCATCTAGTTCGTCTATTATATTTTTTAAATATTTACTTTGAGCTTGTGCATTTACATGCTCTTTTACTAATCTATTTAAATTTTTTATATTATACCCTTTATTTATAAAATAAGTTCTAACTGAAAGTTCCCATACACAATCACCTAAATACGCTAAAACTAATCCATTTGCTTCACGCACATCTAAATTGACCATGTTGTTTTTTCCTTCCCATCCTTTATTTTAATTCCCATCTCTAAAAGTCTATCTCTTACTTTATCTGAAAATGCCCAATCTTTATTATCTCTGGCTTCTCTTCTCAATTCTAACAGAAATTCTATTAGTTCTGTTGTCATATCTCCAACTTGAACTTCAATTTTTAATAAAACTCCAAGCACATCCTCCATAACAACTCTTACATAATCAATAGTTTCCTCTAAAACTTCTAATCCATTTTTTGATATTTTCTCCTCTTCAGTTGCTTTATTTAATTCCTTTACTAACTCAAAGATGGCACCTATTCCTCCAGCAGTATTAAAATCTTCATCCATGCATCTTACAAATTTATCTTTTGAACTCTCTAGTGTTTCTTTTAAAACTACTAAATCAGATCCGCTTTCAACTGGTTTTGAAGTTAACTTTTCTTTTCCTCTAGCAACAGCATTTTCAATTCTTTCTAATCCAGCTTTACTTTGAATCAATTCATTATCAGAGAAATCTATTGGCTTTCTGTAATGAGAGCTCAGTATAAAAAATCTTACCACTCTTCCTTCAAACTGCTCTAAAACTTCTCTTAAAAGAAAGAAATTTCCTAGTGATTTAGACATTTTTTCACCTTTTACATTTATATAGCCATTATGTATCCAGTACTTAGCAAACTCTCCTCCTGTTCCACATTTTGATTGAGCTATTTCATTTTCATGATGTGGAAATATTAAATCTTGTCCTCCACCATGAATATCAAATGTTGCACCTAAATATTTATTTGACATTGCTGAACATTCAATATGCCATCCAGGTCTTCCTTTACCCCAAGGTGAATTCCAATAAGGTTCTCCATCTTTTGCTTTTTTCCATAGTGCAAAATCTAATGGGTCTTTTTTTATTTCTGAAACATCTATTCTTGCTCCACTTTTTAAGTCATCAATACTTTGGCCTGATAATTCTCCATACTCTTGTTTATAGCTATTTATATCAAAATATACATCCCCTTGAGACTCATATGCATAACCTTTTTCAATAAGAGTTTTTATGATTTTTATCATTTCACCTATATGTTCTGTTGCTTTAGGTCTTATCATTCCTTCCTCTTTTAAATTAACTTTTGCTGTATCCTCAAAATAAGCATCTATATATTTTTTGGCTATATCTTGTAGAGTTACTCCCTCTTCATTAGCCTTTTTTATCATTTTATCATCCACATCTGTAAAATTTTGAACATACTTAACTTTATATCCTCTGAATTCAAAATATCTTCTTACTGTATCAAAAAATATTGCTGGTCTTGCATTTCCTATATGTATATAGTTGTAAACTGTAGGCCCACATACATACATCGAAACCTCTCCCTCTTTTAGAGGTTTAAATATTTCTAACTCACCTTTAAGTGTATTGTATATTTTTATCATCTTATGTCCTCCTATTTAAACGCTTTTAATAGATTAAGAGCTGTTTCTTCATTCAAAATTGTACTTATTTTTAATCTATTTTCTTCTGCCAATCCTTTTAATTCTGCTGTTCCAATTATTTTATTTTTAACTTTTATATCTATATCTCCTGACACAAACTGTTTTTCCCCTATATCCACACTTACTGCGTTCTCTTTTGGTAGATTTGATATATGTTCACTTTCTTTTGGATTATTTATATAGATATTAGAAGATATGCCTTCTATAAAACTATTCTTAGAAAAGTAATTTAAAAAGAATAAAAATGATCTTAACTCAGCATCTCTTGTGCTTCTTAAATAAAGTTTATTTCTTTCAATAACTCTTTCTCCTGATAATCCATCTTGAGATATCCCGTTAAAACTTTTTATTATATCGTTTTTTCCACCTATATTTGCAGTTAAAATTACTTGTTCTTTTTTATTTACATCTCCTGTTAACACAAATTCATCGAAGCCACCCAGAGGATTTTTTCCTAAATTCAATATTAACATTCCTAAATTATTTCCTTTCTCTTTATCTAGTATATTCAAAAGATTTGGATTAAAATATTTTTCATTTTTTAAAATTCTTTCTATATCTTTCTCTTTTTTTCCAATTATAAAATTCCCTTTTTCTATTTTTAGATAAATTTTTTCTCCATTTAAATATTTTTTTCTATATTCATCTTTTAAAACATAGAAATCATTAATTTTATCAAAATATGTTTCAACTTTTAAAACTATAAGAGGATATATATATCCAAAATCTATTATTCCTACACATGCTTTTCTATCTGATATAAAACTACTATCAGATACCATATAAAGTCCTCTTACATAACCTAAAGCTTTTTTAACCTTATCATCTATATTAAAGTCAGCTTTATTTAAAAGATTTATTACATTATCAAAATTTTTATGATCAATCTCCTCATTTACATATGCTACATTTATTCTATCACTTAAATAAACTCTAGGATTTTCTTTACTTGCATAAAATACACCAGCTAAAATACTAAAACCACAAAAAATTCCTATAGCTATTTTTAAAGTTTTTTTCATCGGTACTCCTTCTAATAAATTTATCTACTTTTTTTTATTCTTTTTAGTTCATTTAGCACTAAATCTATTTTTTCATTTTTACATGATCCCGATGCAAATCTAACTTTTACTATCTCTTTTTTATCAATTTGGATATTTTTCCCATCCTCTTCAAATTGCTCTAATTTTTCTATTGTATCTCCTGAAGGGCTTATTGCAAAACTTCCACCCCAGAAGTTTACACCATCCTCTACTCCCACTCTATTTACAACAACTGTATAACATCCATTGCTAATCGATGTTGTTCTACAAATATTTTCCCATATTTTTTCTATTTCTAAACCTTTATCAGTTAATCTAGTTGGACTACTAGCAATTACAAATACCATTTGTGCTCCATCTTGACCTAATACATATGGATTACTTTGATGAAAAATATCCTCACATATTAGCATTCCAACTCTACCAAATTTTGTGTCAAAAGCTCTAATTCTATCTCCTTCTTTAAAATATCTTCCTTCATCAAAAAGACCATAAGTCGGCAGATATATTTTTCTATGCTTATGCTTTACTTCTCCGTCCTCTAAATAAAAAGCTGTATTATAGTGATATAAGTCCTCTCCTAGTTCAACAGCTCCAAAAATTATTGATATTTTTTTAGATAACTCCAATAATATCTGTGGAACTCTTTCTATTGCTACATCATACACCATTTCTTCTAAAAGATATCCTGTTAATGAAAGTTCTGGAAAAATAACTATCTCTGTATTTTTTTGTATCTCTTTTTCAACAACCTCAACTATTTTTTTTAAATTTTTCTCTGTATCTCCTAATATTGGCTTCATTTGAGCTAAAAATATGTTCATTTATCTCTCCCTTTTTAATTAAAGAAATTTTAAATCCTCAATTGTTGTAATTTTTAAGTTATCATAATCTCCTATTATAACTTTTATTCGCCCTCCGATTCTTTCAACTAAAGACGAATCATCTGTTCCTAAAAAATTATCTTCTCTAGCTTTTTTATAAGCTAATTTTAAAATTTGTCCTCTAAATATTTGTGGTGTATGAACAGCTATATATTCATCTCTTTTAGGTGTTTCTACAACTTCTCCCTCTAAATTAATTCTTTTAATTGTATCCTTTAATGGGATTCCTACCACAGCACCATCTATTTCTAAATTTTCCTCTAATATTTTTAAACCTTCAGAAAAATATTTTTCTTTTAAAAAAGGTCTAACTCCGTCCTGTACTGCTATTATACTATTATCTTTACAATATTCCAACGCATTTTCAATAGAATATTGTCTTTCACTTCCACCTTGAACAACCTTTTTCACTTTTTGAATACTATATTTTTCACATAAGTCCTCAACTGCTTCTATTGAATCTTGTCCTGTGACAATAACAATGCTTTCTATAAGTGAGCTCTCTTCAGCAACCTCCAAAACTTTTAAAAACAAAGGCTTTCCATCTACCTCTAAAAACTGTTTTGGATATCCTAAATTCATTCTTTTTCCAATACCCGCAGCAGCAACAATTAAGGTTATTTTAGTGTCACCACAGTACATCCTATTCCTCCTTCATTATGACCGCCTGTTCTAAAGCTTTTTACATATCTTGAAGTTTTTAAGAAATCCATAATACCTGTTCTAAGAGCTCCTGTTCCTTTTCCATGAATTACATATATTTCAGTGTATCCGTTCATTAAAGCTCTATCCATATATGTTTCTAGCTCATGTATGCCTTCATCTACAAGCTTTCCTCTTAAGTCAATTTCATTTTTTACTCTAGTTTTAGCATGAGCATTTATAGGTCTATACTCTTTCTTTTTTGGTTCTACAACTGTTTTTACATCATCCATAGATACCTCAAGTTTTAATATTCCTGCTTGAATATTAAGAGTCTCTTTATTTAAGTTTATTTTATTTACAATAGCATATTGATTTAAACTATTTACGAATACTCTGTCTCCAACTTTATAATCTATCTTTCTAGCAACTTTTGGCTTTACTTCTACATTTTCAGTTTTTTCCTCTTGTAAAGATGTTCTAAGCATATTTAATTTTTTTTGAACATCTTTCATTTCCTCTTTAGTTTTATCTTCTTTTTGTATCTTATTAACTAAAGCAGCAGCTTTATTTTGCATATCCCTCATCATTAATTCTGCTTTTTCATAAGCTTCTTTTAAAATTTGATTTTTTTCTTTTTCTAAAACTCTTAATTTTTCCTCATATTCATCTTTATCTTTTTGAGCTTGAGCTTTTAATGTCTCAACTTCCGCTTGTTTATTTTCTAATTCTAAAGATTTATCTTTTATATTTAAAATCATTTTTTCTACTTTTTTATCTTCATCACTTATATAGCTTTTTGCTCTTTCTATTATGCTTTCAGATACACCTAATCTTCTAGCTATTGTTAGTGCATTACTTTCTCCAGGAACACCTATTAAAAGTCTATATGTCGGTGATAAAGTTTCCACATTGAACTCCATTGATGCAGTCTCTATATCTAACTCATTATAACCATAAGCTTTTACTTCACTATAGTGAGTTGTTATTAATGATTTACACTTTTTATCTTTTAAGTAATCTATCACTGCCATTGCAAAGGCTGACCCTTCCATTGGATCAGTTCCTGAACCTAACTCGTCTAATAAAACTAAAGAAGCTTTTGTAACTGAATTAAGTATTTCTTGAATATTTTTTAAGTGAGCTGAAAATGAAGATAGTGATTGTTCAATACTTTGTTCATCACCTATATCTGCAAATACTCCATTAAAAAATCCAATACTTGTTTTTTCATCTGCAGGAATTGGAATTCCAGTTAATGTCATTAATGTTAAAAGCCCTGCCGTTTTTAATGCTACAGTTTTTCCACCTGTATTTGGTCCTGTTATAAGTAAAGTATTATATTCTTTTCCTATCTCAAAAGTTAAAGGAACTACTATCTTTTCATCTATAAATGGGTGTCTAGCTTTTACTAAAGAAAGCATCTCTTTATTATTAATTTCAGGAATTGAGCATTTTTTTTCTATACCAAATTGAGATTTACCATTTAATATATCTAAATACATTATTGCATTTCCAATTTCATTTATTATAGAGGTGTTTAGTCTAACTTGATCAGTTAATCTTAATAAGATTTTTCTAATTTCTTCTCTTTCTCTAACTTCAAGTTCTCTCATCTTATTATTTAAAGATACAATTGATATTGGCTCTATAAAGACAGTAGATCCACTTGATGATCTATCATGTTCAATACCTTTTATAAGACCTTTGAAATCTGTTTTGATTGGTATTACACTTCTTCCATCTCTAGTTGTTATAATTTTTTCCTGAATAGCTTTTGCAAAATTTGCATTTGAGAAAATTTCTTCAAATTTTCTTTTTATATTTGTTACCATATTTTTCTTTTGAAATCTTAACTCTCTTAATTCAATTGAAGCATCATCCTTTATATTTTTATCTGGATCAATAGCTTTATTAATTAAATCTTCAAAGTTTTTAAGTGTAGGTATATTTATAAACCTGTTTCTTAAATCTTTATATTTTTCTAAAGTCTCTAATCTACCTTTAAAAATTCTAAAAATTCTTAGATTTATATTTAACGACCATAGATCTTCTGGCTCTAAATACATTCCAACAAGTTGCGCTTTTCTTGTTATATTTGTTACATCTTTCATTCCTGCAGGTTCAAAACCACCATCGAACTTTAAAAAATCCATAAAATCCTTTATTATATCTAACTCTTTTCTTAAAGAATTTATATCTTTAAATGGTTCTAGTTCTAATATTTTCTCTTGATTTTCTTCAATAGTCATATAATGAGATAACTCTTCTCTTAACTTATTGAATTCTAATACTTTATAACTATGAATATTCATATTTCATATCACCTTTTCTTTATGTATTTTACCTAGGTATTATAACATATTTAATGTTTTTTATGAACTATTCCAAATAATTTAAAAAATACCTTGATATTTTCTCTCAGTAATGGTATAATAATTTGCATGTTTATAACGAAAGCGAGGTGTAAATAGAATGCAAAGATGTGAAATTACTGGAAAAGGAATGACTTTCGGAAATCAAATTTCTCACTCTCACAGAGTAACAGGAAGAGTTTGGAAGCCTAACTTACAAACAACTAAGATTGTTATTAACGGTGTTACTGTTAAAGTTAAAGTTTGTACAAAAACTTTAAAGACTTTAAAGAGTGCTAACGATGTGGAAGTTATGCAAATCCTTAAAGCAAATGCTAATACTCTAAGTGCTAGACTTAGAAAAATATTAAGCAAATAATGCTTATAAAAAAAGACAGCTTTAAATAAAAAAGCCTGTCTTTTTTTTATTTTTGTAACTCTATTAAAACAAGCCTAATATTTCTTTAGAGAAAAAGGGGCCGAAGATATTATCTTCAACCCCATTATTTTTACTTCTCTACTCTTGTGTATGGAATAAGAGCAATGTTTCTAGCTCTCTTAACAGCTTTAGCTATCTTTCTTTGTAACTTAGCGTTAGCTCCAGTTACTCTAGAAGGATTGATTCTTCCTTTATCAGAAACGAATCTCTTTAATAAATCAACATTTTTGTAATCGATCTCTTCAGCTTTAACTCTTAATTTAGCTCTTCTTCTTCTGAATTCTGCCATTCTAATAACCTCCTTATTTGAGAATAAACGTTTTCTTTAGTTTTAATTAGTCGTTCTTAACTACGATGTATCTCATAACTTCTTCAGTTATGTTAAGCTTTGACTCAACCTCAGTTAACTTAGTACCGTCCATCTCTAAAGTAGTTAGTACGTAGAATCCTGTCTTCTTCTTATCAATTGGATAAGCAAGCTTTCTCTCTCCCCACTTCTCAGATTTAAGAACAGTAGCTCCAGCTCCAGCTAAAATGTTATTAACTTTAGCGATTACAGCTTCTCTTCCCTCTTCTAATATAGTTGGGTTGATGATGAACATTAATTCATACTTTTTCATGTTATTACCTCCTCCCTATGGTTTTAGCCCAAAATACACAATGATCTTGAGCAGGGCATTATTAATTCTAACACAGAATCAATATTTTTACAAGTATTTTTTATTAATCTCTTCTATTAGCTCTAATCCATGGTGGAAGATCTAACTCATCTCTTACTTCAGCTGTTTCCTCTACCTTTGGAGTTTCTGCTTTTTTCTCTACATTTATAAATGATTCTGTTTTTTCTTGCTCATCACCAAAACTATTTGCAATTATTGTAACTTGAATTTTATCTCCATATGTTTCATCTGCAGTAATACCAAACATTATATCTTCAGCTGTTTTTCCAGCAGCTTCTTTTACGATGTTAGCTATAGCCTGTGCTTCCATCAATCCTAAGTTTGATGATCCTGCTATATTTATTAAAACTTTGCTTGCTCCCATAATTGATTTTTCTAAAAGAGGTGATGATAAAGCTTTCTCAGTAGCTTTAGCAACTCTGTTTTCTCCCTCTCCTTCTCCAAATCCTAAAACAGCTACTCCAGAATTTTGCATTGTTGCTTTAATATCTGCAAAGTCTAAATTTATAAGACCTCTACCTATCATTAAATCGGCAATACCTTTAATTCCTATTTTTAAAATATTATTAGCTTCTTTAAATGCGTTTTGAAGAGTTATTGTTTTTTCTGGTAATTCAAATAACTTATCATTAGGTATAATTACCAATGAATCTACATGCTTTTCTAAATTTGCTAATCCTAAATCTGCATTATTTTTTCTCTTTCTTCCCTCAAAAGAGAATGGTCTAGTTACAATACCTATTGTTAAAACTCCCATTTCTTTTGCTATTTTAGCAATTACTGGTGCTGAACCTGTTCCTGTTCCACCACCCATACCTGCTGTTATAAATAACATATCTGTTTCTTCTAGTAGATTTCTTAATTTTTCAACATCCTCTTCAGCTGCTTGTTTACCAACTTCTGGATCTGCTCCTGCTCCTAAACCTCTTGTTAATTTTTCTCCTAATTGAACTCTTATATCTGCTAAAGAGTTATTTAAATCTTGGGCATCTGTATTTGCCGCAATATATTCTACTCCTGTTACTCCAGCTGAAATCATGTCGTTTATTGCATTTCCTCCAGCTCCTCCAGCTCCGATTACTTTTATCTTTACTTCACACTCGTTATTAAACATTTTCATACAGCTCCTTATTATATAAAGTTAGAAATCCATTTTTTAATTTTATTTAATGCTCCATCTGTAACCACTTCTTCTTCGTATTCCTCTTCATAGTCCTCTTGTCTAAATGCTGTTTCATTTATAGGAAGTTCTACAAACGTTTCCTCTTCTTGTTCAATAGCTATAAATTCATCTTTTAAACTATCAGTTTTTACTTCGTTTCTCTTTTGAAATTCTGTTTCTAGTTTTGTTAATAAAATACCTATTACTGTTGACATTGATGGATTAACATTCTCTAATCCTCTCAATGGAAAAGGATTAACTTTTCTTACTGCACATTCCATTTTACTTCCTACTTTACTAAAAATTTCATCTATTGCTACAGCTCCTCCAGTAAAGGCTAATCCTTTACCTAAATAACCATTAAAACCTGACTCCTCTATAGTTTTAGAAATAAAATTAATTAAATCTCCTGTTCTAGCATCGATTATTTCCTTTATTTCATCTAAACTATACTCACCATTTTCTGTTTTTATAACTCCATTTGAATACTGCTTACTTCTCAATTTTTCCAGTATCTCTTTGGCTTCTTTTTTTGGTATTTTTAAAAGATAACTTATATCATTCACAAAATGCATTCCACCTATTGATAAAGATTTTGTATAAATTATTTTATCATTTTTATAAATAGCAATGTCTGTAACTCCTTCTCCTATATCTATCAAAGCTACTCCCATTTGTCTATCTTCATATTCTAGTGTAGATTTTGCAGAAGATGATGCATTTAAGAATATATCTTCAATCTCTAACCCAGCATTATTTACAACCTCTACTATTGGGTCTAGTTGATCTTTTTTTATAGTTATTAAATGTACATCTCCTTGAATACTTTTTCCAATCTGCCCAATTGGATTTTTTAATATTCCAGAACTATTAACTCTAACGTTATAAGCTTCTTGTTCTATTACAATTTCATCCTCTTTTAAAAGATTACTTTTTACTAATTCAATTAAATTATACATATCTTGAGCGGTAATCTCTTTTTCATTAAATTCGATACAACCATGATCAGTTTTTGATATAATTCTGTCATTACTAACTCCTAAAGATACTACCTCAAATTCTCTTCCATTTCTTTGTTGCAACTCTTTCAAACCTTTAGCTATGCTTGCACTTAAAAGCTCTGAATCTTCTACTATTGATCTCTTTATACCTTCACTAGGCACCTCTAAGTAATCCAGTACTCTTAACTTTAATCCCTCTGTACTAAGTTCTCCAAGAATAAATTTTATTTTTCCATTTCCAATATCTAAAGCTAATTTTGTAATATTATCTCGCACTTTTCCCCTCCTTTTCCCTTACTACTATATCTTTAAATCTTATATCTATATAATCTATTAATTTAGTTTTTATTAATTCCTTATATAGATTCATTGTTATTTCATACTTATTTTTTGAAACTTCTGGTTCTGTTTTTATTCTCGTTCCATCTCTCAGTATTATATAGATTAACTTTTTATTATCTACATATAATTGAGAAACTTCATCTTTTAAATCTAGCTCTTTTAATTTATCCATTATTTCTAAAAGTTCTTGTTGTTCTCCATTAGCCTTTACTACAAGAATTGGCATACTTTTTTTAGGATATTCTTCTAGTTTTCCAAAAATCGTACCTTCTTCATCCATCGTATAAATTCCTGATTTATGCTGAGCATAATAGCTACTATCTTTTTCTGTAATATCTATAGTTATTTCATTTAAATTTTGCTTAGAAACAACCGCTTTTTTTATTCTTATATCTTTTAGTAATTTTTTTTCTAGTCCTTCTAAATTTAAATCATTAATATTTTTTCCTAAAATTTCATTTTTTATTTTTTCTAAGTCTGATTTTAGATTTGGCGAAACTTCACTAATTTGAACTTTTGAAATGTTGAAAAAATCTCTATTTTTAAAGTCTTTCTCAACTTGAATTATAATAAAAGTTAGTGCCAATATTATAGCAATTTTAAATATTTTTTTCAAGAATCTCTCCCTGTTATTTCATATATTTTCTACTTAGCAGCTTTCTACTATTATTCTTGTTAAATCATCAAAAGAATATCCCTTTAGTGTTGCTAATTTTGGTGCTAAACTTGTTTCTGTCATCCCTGGGCAAGTATTCACTTCTAAAAAGTAAGTTTTTCCATCTTTTAATATAAAATCACTTCTTGTTACACCTTTCAATCCTAATTTCTCATGAATTTTTCTAGCAGCTTCAGAAGCTTCTTCATAAGCATTTTTATCTATTTGTGCAGGACATTCGTATTCTGTCATTCCAACTGTGTACTTTGACTCATAATCATATAATCCTGATTTTGGTTTTATTCTAACTACTCCCAATTTTTCACCATTTAAAACACCTGCAGTTAACTCTTCTCCTTTGATAAACTCCTCTATTAATGGTTCTTTTTCTTTTAATATTTCATATGCTTTTCTTGCCTCTTCCTCAGTATTACATATATATAGTCCTACACTAGATCCCTCTTTAGCAGGTTTTATAACTACTGGATAACTATCAATATATTCTACAGCTTCATAAGTTTTAGCTATTCTAATTCCTAAATCTTTAGCTATTATTTTAGTTAAAATTTTATCCATAGCAACAGCACTTCCTGTTACTCCAGAACCTGTATATTTTTTCCCTAGCATATCTAATACTGACTGAACTCTACCATCCTCTCCATATTCTCCATGAAGAGCTAAATAAACTAAATCATATTCATTTTCAATAAATGCTGATACTAAATTATCTTTTGTTAAATCTATTTTATAAGCATCATATCCTTGTCTTAATAAGCTATTCAAAATAGCTTGTCCACTTCTTAAAGAAACTTCTCTTTCTGATGTAATCCCACCCATAACAACTGCTATTTTCACTTTTTCCTCCTAGTTAGTTTCTTACAATTATAATCTCTTCTTCTAATTGTATTCCAGTTTTATTTTTTACACCTATTTTTACTTCTTCAATTATTTCAATAATATCTTCAAATCTTGCTTCTCCCTTATTTACAACAAAGTTTGGATGAATCATAGATATTTCAGCTCCACCAACTCTTTTTCCTTGAAGTCCTGCCTCTATTATAAGTCTTGCAGAAAAATGCCCTTCTGGATTCTTAAAAGTGCTTCCTAAATTTGGTTCATTTAATGGATGATTTTCACTTCTTTTAAGTTTATATTTTTCTACAACTTCCTTTAAATATCCCTCTTCAAATTTAAATGTGGCACTTACTACAACCCATTTTTTTTCTTTTATCTCTGTCACTCTATATGAAAATTTTAAGTTTTCTTTTTTTATTTTTCTAAGCTCATTATTTTCATCTATAACTTCAACTGATATTATCTTATCAAAAATCTCTGTTCCATGAGCTCCACCATTCATAAAAACAAGTCCACCTACGCTTCCTGGTATTCCTGCTAAATTTTCTAATCCTGTGTAATTTTTTTCTTCCATATAATCTATTAATTTAGAAAAATCTAATCCAGCTCCAACTTCTACAATTCCATTTCCCTTATCATCTATATAATCAATTGCCTTAAGAGAGATAAATATTGTTTCTAAATCTCCATCAGCTATTAAAGTATTTGTTCCATTTCCTAAAATAAATGTATTCTCTTTCTCTTTTAAAATCTCCAATAATTCGTCTCTATTCTCTACTTCTATAAACTCTTTTGCCACTCCTCCTATCTTCATATTCGAGTGTTCTTTCATAATGTGATTTTTATATAACTTCATTTCCTATTCTCCCTATATTATCAGCTATTGTATGAGCTAGTGTAGATATACTTCCTGCCCCCATAAATAAAAATGTGGCAGCACCCTTTTCTCCTACTACTAATTTTTCTATTTCTTCATTTTTTTCTATTATTCTACAGTGCTTATGCCCTATCTTTTCTTTTAACTTTTCAAGAGTTACCCCAAACTCATTTTTTTCTCCAGCACTATAAACTGGCATTAATATAACCTCATCTACGCCTTCAAAACTTCCCTTAAACTCATTCAAAAGAAATTTTACACGACTATATCTATGAGGTTGAAATATAGCTACTGTTTTATTTTTTTCTATAGTTTTTGCTCCTTGAATTGTCGCTTTTATCTCTGTTGGATGATGAGCATAATCATCTATTATTCTTATTTTATCACTGTGAAGAATATCATATCTTCTTTTCGCACCTTTAAATTTCAAAAGTTTTTCTGCTATTATTTCTTTTTTAATTCCATATTTTTTTGCCAAATATATAACAGGTAATGCATTTTGAATATTATGATTTCCTGGAATTGATAATTCAAACTCTCCAAATAATTCTCCATCTATAGTTACCTTAAACTTTGTTTTTGAATCTATTATTCTAATATCTGTGGCTATTATATCTGAATTTAACTTTTTTATACTATATGTTTTTATATTTTCTCTATTTTTTATTAAATCTAAACTTTCTTGACAATCATCACAAACCAGAATTTCCTTTTTTGTTTGATCCATAAATTGCTTAAATGACTTTTTTATATTCTCAAGAGATCCATGATTTTCAAGATGATCTGCTTCAATATTTGTTATTATTGAAATTTCTGGTGTTAGATGTAAAAATGAGTTATCACTTTCATCTGCTTCTGCAATAAAAATCTCTGCTTTTCCACATCTAGCATTAGAACCGATCTCTGGTAGAATCCCTCCTACTACTATTGTTGGATCAATGTCTAGAAGTAATGATCCTAACATTGAACTTGTTGTTGTTTTACCGTGAGTTCCAGCTACTGCTATTCCTTTTTCTTTATTCATCAATAAAGATAACAACTCTCCTCTTTTAATTATCTTTATCCCCAACTCTTTAGCTCTTTGAATCTCAGGATTTTCCTGTTTTATTGCACTTGAAGCTACAACTAAATCTACTCCTTCTATATTTTTAGCTACATGCTCCCCATAAATTTTTATTCCTAAGCTCTCTAGTTCTTCAGTTACATAGTTTCTAGAAAGATCCGCTCCTGAAACCTCATAACCTTTTAGCTTCATAATTTTCGCTAATCCACTCATTCCAATACCATTTATTCCAATAAAATATATATTATTCATTTAACTCCTCCATATGTCTAAGCATTCAACAATTTTTTCAGCCGCATTGCTTTTCTTTAAATTTTTAGCTTTTTTGCTCATCTTGTTTAGCTCCTCTTCATTTTTTATTAATTCAAGAGCTTTTTCTAGCGCCTCTTCTGCTTTACTATCACTATATAAAAGAGCTGCTTCATTTTCTGATAATATTTTAGCATTTTGATATTGTCCAACTTTAATTGAGTTGTATGGTATCAAAATAGATGGTTTTTCTAACTGCATTATTTCAGAAACTGTAAGAGCACCTGCTCTACAAACAATTAAATCTGCTGCTGCCATAATATTTATCATATTATTAAAATACGGTTTTATTATATCACTGACTTTTATTTGCTGATCTTCTAATTTTTCATTAATTTCATTAAAGTTTTTTTCACCAGTTGCCCAATAAATCCTGATGCTTTTATCTTTATAAATATCTTTTAAACTTTTAATTACAGCTTCATTTAAAGATTTTGCTCCTAAACTTCCTCCAGTTATTAAAAGAACTTTTTCATCTTTTCCAATTTTTAATCGTTCTCTTTCTGTTTCTTTATCCATAGCGTAGATATCCTCTCTCAAAGGATTTCCAGTTACTAAAAATTTGTGCTGATCTTTTATTGATATCTCTTCATATGTTGTATCAAAAGCTAAAAAACATTTTTTTGCTATTTTATAAAATAACTTATTTGCCATTCCTAAATCCGCATTTTGTTCTTGTAAATATATTTTTTTTCCCAAAATCATTCCTGCTAACAACACTGGTATTGATATATAATTTCCAAATCCTATTATTATATCTGGCTGTTCTTTTTTTACAATTTTAAAAGCTTGTAAAAAAGCTTTCATATTTGATACTATTTTTTTTAGATTTTGAAATGGATAAACGTCTATTCCTAAAAACCTAAATCCTTCTTCTGGAACAAGATCCTTTTCCATTCTAGTAGAACTTCCTACAAATAAAACTTCCATATTTCTATTTAAAAGTTTCTTCCCCACTGCTAAAGCTGGATATATATGTCCTCCTGTTCCACCAGTTGTTATTATTATCTTTTTTTTCATAAACTCTCTCCTAATTAAAATAACGTATTACCAATTCTTTGAAAACTTTCCCTCTCTCTTCAAAGTTTTTAAATTGGTCAAAACTTGATGTTGCTGGTGAAAACAATATTATCTCCTCTTGATCTTTATCAATTTTTAGCTTTAATTCTTCTAAAACTTTATCTAAAGTTTTTAAATTAAAAACTTTATTTTTAGGATAATTTATTTTTGCTAATCCTTCTTCAAGTTTATTTGCTATATCTCCAATCAAATAAACCTCTTTAACATTGTTTTTAATTAATTTCTCCAATGGTGAAAGATCTAACTCTTTATCATAGCCACCACATATTAGAATCGGATTTTTGAAAGCTTCTACTGCAAATTTTGTTGAATCTATATTTGTTCCTTTAGAATCATTTATAAATTCTACTTTTCCATAGTTAAAAAATTTTTCCATTCTATGTTCTAAAGTTTTAGTAGAATATAAAAATTCTCTTATAAGATTAGTAGATATCCCTAATAATTTTCCTACAGTAACTATAAATAGCATATTTTCCAAGTTATGTTTTCCCTTTAAAGAAGCTAAATTTTCATTTAAAACAAGTTCTCTCTCATAATATATATCTCCTTCTTTTACAAAACATAATTCATTTTTATTTGTTTTATTCATTCCTATAAAAATTTTTTTTCCAGAAATTTTTTCAACTCTTTTTAAACTTTCAGCACATGAAGTATTTACTATAAAATATTCATTTTCCTTTTGATTCCTCCCTATATTAAACTTTGTGTCATAATAATGATCTAAAGTTTTGTATCGAGACAAATGATCTGGAGTCAAATTAACTATTAAAGATATGTCTGCTTTAAAATCTTTTATATTTTCTAATTGATAAGAACTTGCCTCTAAAACATAATAATCTAAACTCGGATTTTCCATAATAGTTTCACTAAAAGAATATCCAATATTTCCACATACTTTTGAAGTGTAACCTGCTTTTTCTAACATTTCATTAATTTTTGATGTTACTGTTGTTTTTCCATTTGTTCCTGTTATTGCTATTATTTTCCCTTTAATATTGTTATTTATTTTATATCTATAACCTAATTCTATATCATCAATTACTTCTATTTTTAACTCTAATGCTTTTTTTACTAAATTTGTATATGGTACTCCTGGACTTTTTATAAAAATATCTATTTTTTCGTTTTCTAGAATTTTTAGTCCTTCCTCTGAAGAAATATCCGTTTTATCATCAATTAAAAAAACTTCATATCCCATTTCTTTTAATGTTTTTTCTGAGCCTTTTCCACTAACTCCAGCTCCAAATACCATTGCTTTTCTCATGGATTTACCTCCTTATTTTTAAACGACAAAAACCACAGTGACTTTCACTGTGGTCTTATTATAGTATTCCTCTTAATCTCACTATACCTAAAGCTATCATTCCTAAAAATAATGCCACAATCCAAAATCTCATTGTCACCTTTGTCTCAGGTAATCCAGCCAATTCAAAGTGATGATGTATCGGTGCCATTCTAAATACTCTTTTTCCTCTCATTTTAAAAGAACCCACCTGAAGAATAACAGATATCGCTTCTAAAACAAATACTCCACCTATTATCGGTAAAAGAAGTTCTTGTTTTAAAAGAATTGCTACAACTCCCAAAATCCCTCCTAATGTCAAGGATCCTGTGTCTCCCATGAATATTTGAGCAGGATAAAAATTATACCATAAGAATCCTAATCCAGCTCCTATTAGAGCAGATAAAAACACCGATAACTCACCAATCCCTGCTATATAGTGTAAATTAAGGTGATTACTTAACTCTATATGACCTGTGAAATAAGCTATTATCCCTAAAATTGTTGCCCCTATTATTACAGGCATTATTGCTAGTCCATCTAATCCATCTGTTATATTTACTGCGTTTGAAGTTCCCATTAATACCAATGCTATAAAAATAAGCATCAAAAAACTTCCTAAATAAAAACTACTATTAGATATAACCGGATTTACAATTGATAAATCTAGAACTTTATTTCCTGTCAATCCAAACTCTTTTATAAAAAACCATGTTACAATGGCTATAAAACATTGTCCAATTAATTTCTTCTTCCCTGACAATCCTTTTTTGTTAACAGTAAATTTTTTATAATCATCTACAAATCCTATACTACTAAAAAGAATTGTTATAACAAACATTAAAATTAAAAATTTATTAAATAAATCACCAACTAATAATGATGTCAATAAAGTTCCAAAAATTATTAAAATTCCACCCATTGTTGGAGTTCCCTTTTTTGAAAAGTGGCTTACTGGTCCCTCTTCTCTTATAGACTCTCCAAATTTTTTTACCTTTAAATACTGTATAAACGGTTTTCCAGTTACTAAAACAACTAAAAATGCTAGTATAAAAGCTAAAAAACTTCTTAAATATATCGATTTAAGCCCCTCTAAAACTGGTAAATACCCTGCCAATAAATATAGCATCCCTCTTACTCCTTTAATTACATAATTATTTCTTCTAACTTCATCCCTCTTGATCCTTTTAATAAAACAGCTATATTTTCCATTTTATTCAGCTCATCTCTAATAATACTTTTTTCTGCAAAATAAGTTATTTTAGAATTATTTAAAATTTCTGAAGCTTTTTTCATTCTTTGACCATAAATAAATATTTTGTCAAAGCTATGCCTCAAAGCTTCTAATAAAATAATCTTATGATACTCTATTTCTTTCTCACCTAATTCTAAAGCATCCCCTAAAACAATAATTTTTTTTCTACTTAGTGGCAATGATGAGAAAGCTTTTAAAGCCATCTCCATTGATACCGGACTAGCATTATATGCATCATTTATAAAAAGTATTCCATCTTTTTCTATTTTTTCAAATCTCATAGAAGTTATTTTTATCTTTTCCAAAGATTGTTTTATCTCTTGATAAGACATACCTAATAATTTCCCTATAGAAATTGCAAAAGAAGCATTCACAGCATTATATAAGCCATTTAAAGGGACAAAATACTTTTCATCATTTAATCTAAAATGAACTCCTTCGTATACTTCAACTTCATCACTTATTTTAAAATTACTTTTCAAATCAAAACCAACTTTTAAAGTATCTAAATTTTTAAGATATGGATCATCACCATAAACTAATACATGATTTTTGTTTAAATATTTCAAAACTTCAGTCTTAGCTTTAAAAACATTATCTCTATTTATTAAAAATTCTAAGTGAGAATCTCCAATATTTGTTATTATAGCATAATCTGGCTTTGATATCTTAGATAACAAATCTATTTCTCCTAAATTGCTCATTCCCATCTCTAAAACAGCAACTTCATCCTTTTCATCCAATTGAAGAATTGAAAATGGTAATCCTATTTGATTGTTATAATTACCCAATGTTTTTTTTGCTTTATATTTATGTGATAAGACTCCAAATATTAAGTCTTTTGTTGTAGTTTTTCCTTCGCTACCTGTTACAGCTATAATTTTTATATTTAAATTTTCTCTATATATTTTAGCTATATCTTGTAAAAACTTTATACTATTTGAAACTTTTATTATTTTTGAGTTAATGATATCTAAATCTTTGTCACAGATAATAAGCTCAGCTCCTTTTTCAAGAGCTTCCTCTATATAGTTATTCCCATTATTTATAGCAATAAATAATGATCCCTTTTCTACTTTTTTACTATCCATTTGTACATTCTTAATTGATAATTCTTTTGGTACACTTATTTTTAGCTTTTGAAAATAGTCTGATAAAACTTTAGTAAATACTTTCAATTCTACATCCCCTTTTTTTATATTCGCTTCATATTTTACCATTTTTTTAGTACTCTTTTCAAATTTTTTTTAACCAATCCCTAAAACTTTTAATCCTTTATGGATACATTCTATTTCTATTGGCAATTTAGGTCCAGTTTCTCCATCAATATCTGTAGGATAATTCTCAATTCCAACTATTTTCATAAATTTAGTTTTAAAATATTTTACTGAATGAATATTCTTTTCTAAATGAGTTTTTGTTGCTAATGCTGCGCTTATTTCTGGAACATCAACAATAAAATCTGGTTTTAAAAGTAATACGTCAAAATATCCATCATCTAATTTTGCATTATAAGCTAATTCAAAATTTCCTGCACTTCTCCCATTAAAAACTAAAAGTGAAACCATATCAGTCATTGCACTATATTCATCACTTTCTAATATTATTTTTAATTTTTTTATTTTTGCAATCTCCTTTATACCATTTAAAACGTAAGCTAATTTTCCCATAGTTTTTATCATATTTCTATCTGTTGTTTGAGAGATTGTTGAAAAAACACCAATGCTAACTATATTTATAAAATATTGACTATTTATTTTTCCTAAATCTATCTCTTTTATCTCAGTTGATAATATTTTTCTACAAGCTTTTTCTATATTTTTAGGCATTCCTATAACATTTGCAAAATCATTAGCTGTTCCTGTTGGCAATACAGCAATTGGAATATCTATATTATTTTTTTTTAAAATATTAACAAAACTATTTATTGTTCCATCTCCACCAGAAATCAAAAAATGATGATAATCGTCTACATTTTCTAAAATTTCATTTTTATTACAACTATGTGAAACTCTAAAAATATCAACAATATATCCATGTTCTTGGTATACTTCAAAAATTTTATCCAGCTCTTTTAAAATTTTTCCACCACCTGAAACAGGATTATATATCAATTTTACTTTTCTTTTTTTTATCATATAATCATCCTCCAGTTTTTTGGGTATAAAAAAAAGATTGGCAACTTCCTATCCTCCCAG
Source organism: Cetobacterium sp. NK01 (assembly GCF_024506395.1). Classification (NCBI taxonomy): domain Bacteria; kingdom Fusobacteriati; phylum Fusobacteriota; class Fusobacteriia; order Fusobacteriales; family Fusobacteriaceae; genus Cetobacterium; species Cetobacterium sp. NK01. Next base: position 1,491,220 of record NZ_JANIBO010000001.1, on the reverse strand, counting down.
GGGGCTGCCCCCCAAGTACTTTCAGCGTTTATGGGCTTAACTTCCAGGTTCGAAATGTTACTGGGTGTACCTCCATAGCTATCGTTGCCAATCAATATTTATTTGTGTTCTTGAACACTTGAAACTATATAGTAGTATATTAAGGTTAAAACTTCGATATATTAGTATTGGTCAGCTAAAAGTCTCACAACTCTTACACCCCCAACCTATCAACCTCCTAGTCTCGAAGGTATCTTAAAGAGTACTTATCTTGAAGTCAGTTTCCCGCTTAGATGCTTTCAGCGGTTATCTGTTCCAAACGTGACTACCCAGCTGTGCCACTGGCGTGACAACTGGTACATCAGAGGTTTGTCCATCCCGGTCCTCTCGTACTAAGGACAGATCTTCTCAATACTCTAACGCCTACAGTGGATAGGGACCGAACTGTCTCACGACGTTCTGAACCCAGCTCACGTACCGCTTTAATGGGCGAACAGCCCAACCCTTGGGACCTTCTCCAGCCCCAGGATGCGATGAGCCGACATCGAGGTGCCAAACTCTACCGTCGATATGGACTCTCGGGTAGAATCAGCCTGTTATCCCCAGGGTAGCTTTTATCCGTTGAGCGACGACCCTTCCATTCGGAATCGCCGGATCACTATGTCCTGCTTTCGCACCTGCTCGACCCGTCAGTCTCGCAGTTAAGCTCTCTTATGCCATTGCACTCTACGGTTGATTTCCATCCAACCTGAGAGAACCTTTGAACGCCTCCGTTACTCTTTCGGAGGCGACCGCCCCAGTCAAACTGCCCACCTAGCACTGTCTTCGAGGGTACAAACCTCAAATTAGAATTCCGACATAGTATGGTTGGTATTCCACCAGTGACTCCGCGTAATCTAGCGACCACACATCTTAGTCTCCCAACTATCCTATACATACGATGCCAAAACCCAATACCAAGCTACAGTAAAGCTCCATGGGGTCTTTCCGTCCTACTGCAGGTAACCGGTATCTTCACCGGTAATACAATTTCACCAGGCCTCCCGTCAAGACAGCTCTCAGATCGTTACACCATTCGTGCAGGTCGGAACTTACCCGACAAGGAATTTCGCTACCTTAGGACCGTTATAGTTACGGCCGCCGTTCACCGGGGCTTCAATTCGGAGCTCTCACTCCTCCTCTTAACCTTCCGGCACTGGGCAGGTGTCAGCCCATATACGTCGCCTTACAGCTTAGCATAGACCTGTGTTTTTGTTAAACAGTCGCCTGAGACTCTTCACTGCGGCCTCTCATAGCTTTGCGTCGCGTGTACACTCACCATAAAAGGCACCCCTTCTCCCGAAGTTACGGGGCTATTTTGCAGAGTTCCTTAACGAGAGTTAGCCTGTCCGCCTTAGATTTCTCATCCTGACCACCTGTGTCGGTTTGGGGTACGGGCACTAATATCTTTATAACGCTTAGAAGCTTTTCTCGGCAGTGTGGTATTTGCACCTTCCATCTTACGACTCCTCATCACACCTCACGTTTAGTCTAGCGGATTTTCCTACTAGACCACGCTACATGCTTGAACTGGCACTTCCGTTCGCCAGCGTGCATAACCTCCTGCGTCCCTCCATCACTTGATATCAGTGGCACAGAAATATTAATCTGTTTTCCATTCGCCTACGCAATCTAGCCTCGGCTTAGGACCCGGCTTACCCAGGGGAGACAAACTTTACCCTGGAACCCTTGGTCTTCCGGCGTGGGGGATTCTCGCCCCATTCTCGCTACTTATTCCTGCATTCTCACTTCTGATACCTCCAGAGTCTCTTGTCGATTCTCCTTCAACGGCCTACAGAACGCTCTCCTACCAGTCGCTTACGCAACTCCACAGCTTCGGTTTATAACTTAGCCCCGTTACATTGTCGGCGCAGAGACTCTCGACCAGTGAGCTATTACGCACTCTTTAAAGGTATGGCTGCTTCTAAGCCAACCTCCTGGTTGTTTGTGAATCTCCACCTCCTTTCCCACTTAGTTATAATTAGGGACCTTAGCTGGTGGTCTGGGTTGTTTCCTTTTGACCATGGAAGTTAATTCCCATAGTCTCACTCCTGAGCTCTAGAATTATGGTATTCGGAGTTTGATTGACTTCGGTAAGCAGTATGCCCCCTAGGTCATTCAGTGCTCTACCCCCATAATTGAACACTCAAGGCTGCACCTAAATGCATTTCGGAGAGAACGAGCTATCTCCTGGTTCGATTGGCTTTTCACCCCTAAACCTACCTCATCTCCCAACTTTTCAACGGCGGTGAGTTCGGGCCTCCACTGTGTCTTACCACAGCACCCTGGACAGGCTTAGAACACCAGGTTCCTCCTCTATGCCCAGCGACTATCTGGCCCTATTCAGACTCGCTTTCCTTCGGCTCCGTTAAACTTAACCTTGCCACTGAACGTAACTCGCAGGATCATTCTCCAAAAGGCACGCCATCACCCCAAAGGGCTCTGACCGCTTGTAAGCACACGATTTCAGGTTCTATTTCACTCCCCTCCCGGGGTTCTTTTCACCTTTCCCTCACGGTACTATGCGCTATCGGTAAGTAAGAGTATTTAGCCTTACGAGATATGGTCCTCGCAGATTCACACAGAATTCCTCGTGTTCCGTGCTACTTGGGAGAGATCATACATTTGATACGGTTTACCTGTACGAGGCTTTCACTCTCTACGGCAGGCCTTTCCAGACCTTTCCAGTTCGGCGTATCATAATGTCGAATACCTTGCAGTTCTTCAGACGATCTTCCCGCTACCCCGTAGATGCAACGGCTGCATCCTTGGCACATCTACGGTTTGGGCTCACCCCCGTTCGCTCGCCGGTACTTAGGGACCGTGTTTACTTTCTTTTCCTCGGGTTACTTAGATGTTTCAGTTCACCCGGTTCCCTCTTTCGTGCTAAGACTCCATCTTAGCAGATTTCTCCATTCGGAAATCTTGGCATCACAGTTCGATTGCAACTCCACCAAGCTTATCGCAGCTTACCACGTCCTTCATCGGCTCTTACTTCCTAGGCATCCTTCGTGTGCCCTTAATATTTTAACCTTGTAATATAATTCATATTATTTAGACAGACTAACTACTCAATTTAAGATTGACTTAAAAATGAATTGTTAGTTAATTTAGAATATTTTCTCAATATCTACTATATAGTTTCCAATGTCCAAGTTTGATAGTAAAGAACACTATCAATCGAATAGAGAAATAGTCTCCTTAGAAAGGAGGTGATCCATCCGCACGTTCCCGTACGGATACCTTGTTACGACTTCACCCCAATCGCTAATCACACCTTAGGAACATCCCTCCTTACGGTTAGGCCTGCTACTTCAGGTGCAACCAACTCTCGTGGTGTGACGGGCGGTGTGTACAAGACCCGAGAACGTATTCACCGCAACATGCTGATTTGCGATTACTAGCGATTCCAACTTCATGTACTCGAGTTGCAGAGTACAATCCGAACTAAGAACAGCTTTAAGAGATTAGCTCACCCTCGCGGGTTGGCAACTCTCTGTACTGCCCATTGTAGCACGTGTGTAGCCCAGCGTATAAGGGGCATGATGACTTGACGTCATCCCCACCTTCCTCCTGCTCATCGCAGGCAGTATCGCATGAGTGCTCAACTTAATGGTAGCAACATACAATAGGGGTTGCGCTCGTTGCGGGACTTAACCCAACATCTCACGACACGAGCTGACGACAGCCATGCACCACCTGTCACTAAGTTCCGGCAAGCCGGCACGAATCTATCTCTAGAAACTTCTTAGGATGTCAAACGCTGGTAAGGTTTCTCGCGTTGCGTCGAATTAAACCACATGCTCCACCGCTTGTGCGGGTCCCCGTCAATTCCTTTGAGTTTCACACTTGCGTGCGTACTCCCCAGGCGGATCACTTATCGCGTTAGCTTGGGCGCTGAGGTTCGACCCCCAACACCTAGTGATCATCGTTTACGGCGTGGACTACCAGGGTATCTAATCCTGTTTGCTCCCCACGCTTTCGCGCTTCAGCGTCAGTATCTGTCCAGTGAGCTGACTTCTCCATCGGCATTCCTACAAATATCTACGAATTTCACCTCTACACTTGTAGTTCCGCCCACCTCTCCAGTACTCTAGAAAAACAGTTTCCAACGCAATACGGAGTTGAGCCCCGCATTTTAACATCAGACTTATTTTTCCGCCTAGACGCGCTTTACGCCCAATAAATCCGGATAACGCTTGCGACATACGTATTACCGCGGCTGCTGGCACGTATTTAGCCGTCGCTTCTTCTGTTGGTACCGTCACTTTCTTCTTCCCAACTGAAAGCACTTTACAATCCGAAGACCTTCATCGTGCACACAGAATTGCTGGATCAGGCTTGTGGCCCATTGTCCAATATTCCCCACTGCTGCCTCCCGTAGGAGTAAGGGCCGTGTCTCAGTCCCCTTGTGGCCGTTCACCCTCTCAGGCCGGCTATCCATCGTCGCCTTGGTGGGCCGTTACCCCACCAACTAGCTAATGGAACGCAAGGCTCTCTCTTGGCGCATATAGCTTTCATAAGTTTCCCATGCGAGAATCTCATAATATCCGGTATTAGCTGTCGTTTCCAACAGTTGTCCCAGACCAAGAGGCAAGTTCCTTACGCGTTACTCACCCGTCCGCCATCCTCATTACCCGAAGGTAAATCGAATCGACTTGCATGTGTTAAGCATTCTGTCAGCGTTCATCCTGAGCCAGGATCAAACTCTTCATTCAAATATATTTAAAGTCCTAAGACTTACGTTTACACCATTTATTGGTTTGCCATTTCTGGCATTTGTTATTTTCATAACTTCTGACTATTTTCTCTATTCGGTTGTTAATGTCCTTTTCTATAATTCTTGCCGGCGGTGTTTCCCGCTGACAAAAATTATAGTATCATAAATTTTAAACTTCGTCAACAAGTTTTTTTATTTTTTTAATATTTGTTTTTCTTTTATATCTAACTCTTCAATAAAAATAAGGTTTTCAATTAGTAATTTTTCTTTTACCTCATCACAAAACTTTTCTCCTAAACTATACTTTAACGTTTCACCATATGCCATTATCAATGGAAAATATTCTTGCTCTAAAAAACCTTCTGGATTTTTTCTTCTAAATTTTGAACTTTGTGTAAGCTCTTTATTTATACAGGGCGTATCATAGTAATCTTCAATTGTAAAGCCAGTAGTAAAATCATCTGGAACAGTTATGTATAATAAACTCTCATCATCTTCTGTTATAATATCTATAGGCCATAAGCTACAAACTAAAGGTTTTTTCTTAACAATCTCTTCAATGCCTGATTCATTTTCTAAACAAATAGCATGAAGTGAACAAAGCACTGATTCATTATTTGGTTTAAATGAACATGTACAAAGGGAAACTTCATTCTCTACCACTTCATTAGGAACCATACACGAATCTTCTTCTATACTTTTTATTATTTCTTCAATCTTATACCCACATTCTAATAAAATATCAATATTTTTAGTTTTTTTATTATAGCTTTCTATGTTATCTAAAATAAACTCTCTTGTATTTTTCTCATAAATCACTGGATTATCAGCACAACATGGATCTTGGCAATTAAAGCAATCAAAGTTAGCTAAATTTGAAAAAGCTGTATAATCAACAATAGCTTCATACGTTTTTCCTCTTAATATAACTTCAGTTTTTAATATGTCTACTCTAGAAAAATGCTCTCTTAACATTTCTTCTCTTTTTTTATTCACTTTATAAACTTCTTCACCTTTAGGATGATTTAAAAATAAAAAATAATTCATAACTTTCTCCTTAAAAACTTAATTTACTATTTCTATTTTAACATACTTTCCTATTTTTTTACAATTTTTCACTCTTCATTTATCTTGTTTTATTTACCTGTTGTTTTTCTTTTATTGATATAGTAAGATATAGTATAATATATTACTATACTATCTAATAGGAGGTACTATTTTGAATAAAAAAGTTGGATTACAACCAGGAACTCTTCTTTATACCGGTGATCGACAATCAACCTTAGAGATTCCTATAACTCACTACACTTACAATCATGAATCTTTCAAAAAAAATAGTTTTATTTTTAGAGATGATCTTTTTATAGAATTACATCCTTCACATGTCAATTGGTTAAATATTGGAGGTATTCATAATACAGATCTTATAAAAAAAGTAGGGGAAGCTTTTAATATTGATTCATTAATTTTAGAAGACTTGTTAAACAGTTCCCAAAGACCTAAGTTAGAAATTAGAGATGATTACATTTTTATCACTTTAAAAATGATTTCTCACTCTAGCAAAAAGCACAAATATGAATATGAGCAAATATCTTTTATATTATTTTCTAATCTTTTAATAACCTTTCAAGAAAATCCATTTGATGTTTTTGACAGTATTAGATGTCGGATTGAAAAAAGAAGTGGACGTCTTAGAACAAAAAAGGAAGGATATTTAACTTACTCTTTAATTGATAGAATAGTTGATAACTATTTTGTCATTATTGAAGATTTAGAAGAAAGAATTGATGATTTAGAAGATAAAGTTACTACCGATCCTAAAAAAGAAGATTTTGATGAAATATTAGAGCTAAAAAAAGAGCTCCTAAAATTCAGAAGAGCATTAACTCCTTTAAAAGAAGTCTCTTCAAAATTTAAAGATTCTGATATTCAAGAATATCTTGGAGAAGATATAGATATCTATTTACGTGATTTGCAAGATCATATAATTATAGCAAACGAATCAAACGATGCTCTTTTTAATAGAGGCAATGAACTTTTACAGCTTTATCACTCTACTATTAGTACTGGAATGAACGAGATTATGAAAGTTTTAACTATGATTTCTAGCATATTTATTCCCTTAAGTTTTCTTGCTGGGTTATACGGTATGAACTTTGAGCATATGCCTGAATTAAGCTGGAAATATGGATATTTTATACTTTTAGGAATTATGGGATCTATAATTGCAGGAACTGCTTATTTCTTCAAAAAGAAAAAATGGTGGTAACATTTAATTTTATTTATAATTTTTTACATAGGAGGATTTCAACAAATGGAACAAACACTGGCAACTTTTATCAACGAATTTACTGCTGCTCTTGCTAAATCAGCACCTATATTCATTAAAAAATTGATTTTTTTAGCAATTTTATGGGTTACTTATAGACCTGTTCAAGGATTTATTATGAAAGCTTTCAATAAGTTTTTATCACTAAAAAAACTTGACGAACTTTTAGTACATTTTTTACAGTCTTTTTTAAATATTTTAATAATTATATTTTATGCTTTAAATATAATTCAAATACTTGGTATTGAAATGACATCTATCTTAGCACTTCTTGGATCTATTGGTATCGGTATTGGACTTGCCTTAAAAGGAAGTTTGTCTGACCTTGCTGGTGGTATGCAAATACTAGCTTCTAGATATTTTACTAAGGGAGACTATATTATAACTTGTAGCGTTGAAGGAACTGTTCAAAGAATAACTTTCCTTTACACTGTTTTACACACTGTAGATAACAAGTTTGTTGTTGTACCTAACGGTAAACTTTCTGGTGAGGTTATTGTTAATGCTGGTGCTAATGCTGAAAGAAGAGTAGATTGCGTATTCTCTGTTTCGTACGATACATCTATCGATCAAGTTAAAGAACTTTTAACTGACATTGCTAAAAACCACCATCTAATTCTTCAGGATAAAGATATCTTTGTAAGACTTAGTAAACATAACTCAAGTTCATTGGATTTTACAATGAGAGTTTGGGCGAAAAAGGAGCACTACTGGGACGTATTCTTCGATCTTCAAGAGCTTGTTAAAAAGAAATTTGATGAAAACGGAATTGAAATCCCATACAACAAACTTGATGTTTATCAAAAATAATTTTAGAGGTGACTATTAATTTGAAAGACTTTATTCTTACTTTAAAAAAAAATATACTTAACGGTAAGCAAATCTCTTTTGATGAAGCTAAACGACTCTTAGATTTAGACGTTACAACACAATTAGATGATATTTTGTTTTTATCTAATTGTGCAAACGAAATTAGAAAGTTCTTTTGTGGAGATAATTTTAATCTTTGTACTATTATGAATGCAAAGTCAGGAAAATGCCCAGAAGATTGTAAATATTGCGCTCAATCAGCGCATTTTAAAACATCTTCTCCTGTATATCCCTTGACAAATAAAGACGAAGCTTTAAAGCTTGCTCTAGATGTAGAAAGAGAAGGCGCAAATAGGTTTGCTTTAGTTACAAGTGGAAGAGGGCTATTTTCTTCAAAAGAGACACTAGAGATTTCCAATATTTATAAATTTATAAATAAAAATTCAAACATTCATCTTTGTGCCTCTCATGGTCTACTTACAAAAGAATCTGCAAAAGCTTTAAAAGAGGCTGGTGTAAAAACATATCACCACAACCTTGAAACTTCTAGAGAGTTTTACGATAAAATTTGTACTACTCATACTTTCCAAGATAGAGTTGATACAGTTTTAATTGCTCAACAAGCAGGATTAGAAGTTTGTAGTGGAGGAATATTTGGTTTAGGTGAAACTTCTATTGATAGGCTTAATATGGCTTTTGAATTAAGAGAGCTAAACATTAAATCAATACCTTTAAATTTTTTAACTCCTATTCCTGGAACACCTATGGAAAATTATCAACCTCTAGAACCTATGGAAATTATTAAAACTATTGCAATTTATCGTTTTATTCTTCCTGATTCTTCTTTAAGATATGCTGGAGGAAGACTACAATTAGGTAATTTGGAAGTTCAAGGAATTAAAGGTGGAATAAATTCAGCTTTAACAGGAAACTTTTTAACAACTACAGGAAGTACAATCTCATCTGATAAAGAGATGATTATAAAGGAGGGGTTTATTCTTGATAAATAAAGTGAATATTGGTTATTTTATTATAGGAACAGATACTGATATCGGAAAAACCTACGTTTCTTCTCTTATCTTTAAATCTCTAAAAGATTATAATATAGGTTACTATAAACCTTTTCAAACAGGATGTTACTTAGAAAATGAAAATTTAGTTCCATTAGATCCTAAGTTTTTATGTGATTTTAGTGAAGTTACACTAAAAGATGAGATGACTACTTATCTTTTTAAAACTCCTGTTTCTCCTCATTTAGCTTCTGAATTAGAAAATATCCCCATTATTATGGAAAATATTTTCAAACAGTGGAATACCTTAAGTTCTAAATACCAAACAACTTTTATTGAAGCTGCCGGCGGAATATATGTTCCTATAATTCGTAATCAATACTTCATGTTTGATTTCATAAAAGACTTAAATATTCCAGTTATACTTGTTTGTTCAACAAAAGTTGGATCTATAAATCATACAATGCTTACAATTAATTTTTTAAAGGAAAAAAATATTCCAGTTCAAGGTGTTATCTTTAACAACTACACTGGTGAATTCTATGAAGCTGATAATATAAAAGTAGTTTTAGAAACTAGTAAAATAAAAAATCATATTGTTATTAAAAATGGTGATGAAATCATTTCACAGGAAAAACTTATTTCTTTTTTATGTAAATAAAAAAACGATCTACTTGTACGTAGATCGTTTTTTATTAAATTTTTATCTATTTTTCAACAAACTCTTTCCTGGTATCCCTGGCTTCGTCATCTCAAAAGGATTTAAAATTATATCTAACTCCTCTTTTGTTAACAACTTTCTTTCTAAAATCAAATCTACAACTGATACTCCAGTTTTTATAGATGTTTTTGCTATATCTGCTGCATTTTTATAACCTATATGAGGATTTAACGCTGTTATCGTTCCAACACTCATATCAACTAATTGTTGACATCTTTCTTTATTAGCCGTAATTCCAACTAAACAATTATCTATCAATGTATTTACACCATTTTTTAAAATTTCTATAGATTGAAAAAGATTAAAAAATAATACCGGTTCAAATACATTTAATTCTAGCTGTCCTGCTTCAGCAGCTTTAGTTACTGTTTGATCATTTCCAAAAATTTGAAAACAAACTTGATTCATAACTTCTGGAATCACAGGATTTACTTTTCCTGGCATTATTGATGATCCTGGTTGTTGCTGAGGTAAGTTGATTTCAGCTAACCCTGTTTTTGGTCCTGAAGCCATTAATCTTAAATCATTAGCCATTTTTGATAAGTTAACTGCTGTAACCTTAAGTGCTGAAGATAGCCATACAAAACTATCTAAATTTCTTGTTCCATCAACTAAATCATCAGCTTGAATAAAGTTAACTCCTGTAACTTCTGATAAAATTCTAACAACATCCTCTACATATTTAGTATCTGCATTAATACCTGTTCCTACTGCTGTAGCTCCCATATTAACAGTTTTTAAATCTTCTAGAGCCATCTTTATTCTTTTTATATCTCTTGCTATAGGCTGAGCATAAGCTTTAAACTCTTGTCCTAATCTAATAGGCACTGCATCCTGTAAATGAGTTCTACCCATTTTTATAACATTATCAAACTCTATACTTTTATTCAACAGAGTTTCGTTTAATCTCTCTAAAGTTTTCAATAATTCATCAGACATCATTTGTAAAGCTAATTTTCCAGCTGTAGGAATTACATCGTTCGTTGATTGCCCGTAGTTTACATGATCATTTGGATGAACTTTATCATATTTTCCCAATTCTCCACCTAATAGTTCCCCAGCTCTATTAGCAATAACCTCATTCATATTCATATTCATTGATGTCCCTGCCCCACCTTGAATAACATCAGTTATGAATTGATCTATAAATTTCCCTTCTATAATCTCTTCAGATGCTTTAACAATAGCTTCTACAATTTCCTCATCTAACATTCCTGCTTCTAAGTTTGCAATGGCCGAAGCTTTTTTTACGTATGCCAAAGCTTTTATAAAATCATTTCCTAATTTATATCCAGTAATATGAAAATTATTTTTACCTCTCAATGATTGAACTCCATAATATGCATGCACAGGTACCTCTAATACTCCTATTGAATCACTTTCTAATCTAAACTTCTCCAACTTTTTCACCTTCCCTTTATTTTCCCCAGAACATAAAAATCCAAAGTATAAAATTTTATTTTCATTTTGTTTCTTTTTGAAAATAAACATTTCGTTCTTTATCCGTTCATTCGTGCTTTTATGTTTTAAAGTATACTGGTTTTTTTTTAAAAGTCAAGGTATTTTTAATACATTTTTATTTTAATAATATAAATGTATCATCTTTAGAAACTTCTTCTTTAATTTCAAAATATTCTGGATTTTCAGCTTCTAATTTTTTTAATTTTAGAAGTGTTCTTCCTAAATGATGTTCTAACATTCCTCTTAATTTTTCTATATCTTTTTTTTCTAGAGCCTCTAGTATTTCTTCGTGTTCTTTAACAACAGATATATCACTAGTTTTATTTTTAGCATTTAAAACACGAACCCTTTGATAATGACCCGTTCCATTTAAAGCTAGCTCCCACAATCCTGGAATTCCTGCTTTTTCAAATATCATTTTATGGAAGTCATTATCCATTTTATGAAATTCTAAATAATTACGATTTCCCTCACAATATACTCTTTGCATTTTTATGTTTGTTCTTAAATCCTCTATAAACTCTTCATCTAAAGTTTCTATTACTCTTTCAAAAGCTGCTGTTTCTAAAGCAACTCTTAAAACTTTTGCCTCAAGAACTTTTTGAGCACTAATTTTCGTTACAAAAGTTCCTTTTTGCGGAATGCTTTCTATTAATTGATCATGCTTTAAAAGAATCAAAGCTTCCCTAATAGGAGTTCTACTCATTCCTAATTTTTCACCTATAACTTTTTCACTAAGTTCACTTCCTGGTTTTAAATTTAATTCAAATATATTTCTCTTTAATATCTTGTATGCGTAAGCAGAGTTGCTATTTTCTCTTGACATTACTTCCTCCTAAAATTTAATTTTAAATATATCTTTATAATAGAATATACTAGTTACTTTGTCAAACTCAATATTTCAACATAAAAAATAGAGGTGATATACACCTCTATTTTACACTATAGTTCAAATCCATATGGTAATAATTCTTCCATTGACATTATTTTGTAATCTCTTTTTAAATTCCCTAAAATAATTACTGTATCATCATTTGCAAACTCTTTTATAACCTGTCTACATGCTCCACACGGACTTACAGGTCCTGTTGTATCTGCTACAACAGCTATTAATTTTATTTTTCTCATACCTTTACTTGCCGCAGCAAAAATTGCACTTCTTTCTGCACAATTAGAAAGTCCATAAGAACCATTTTCTATATTTGCGCCTGATGTTTCGTTTCCATTTTCATCTACTAATACTGCTCCCACTTTAAACTTCGAGTATGGTGCATAAGCATTCTCTCTTGCTGCGATAGCCTTATCAATATATTCTAAAATTATTTTTTTGTCTAATTGTTTTTTCATAATAATTACTCCGCTACACTTTCTAATGCAATTTCTATCATATCTCTTAAAGTTGTCTGTCTTTCTTGAGATGTTGTTTCTTCTCCAGTTACTAACGAATCTGAAATTGTTAATATAGTTAAAGCTTTCGCATTATACTTAGCTGCTATAGTATAAAGTGCAGCTGTTTCCATCTCAACACATAAAACTCCAAATTCTGCCCATTTTTTATAAGATTCGAAATTATCTCCGTAAAACTCATCTGCTGTTAATACATTTCCACCTTTTACTGCTATTCCTTTTGCTTTAGCAGCTTCAGCAGCTTTCATAAATAATCCAAAGTCTGCTGTAGGGGCATAATCTGCTCCACCAAATCTAAGTCTATTCATTCCTGAAGTTGTTGATGATGACATCGCTAAAATTACATCTCTTACTTTTACATCTTCTCTGTATGAACCTGCCGTTCCAACTCTAATAAGATTTTTTACTCCGTACTCTCTTATAAGTTCATTTACATATATTGATATTGATGGAACTCCCATTCCTGTTCCTTGAACAGAAATTCTTTTCCCTTTATAAGTTCCCGTGAATCCATACATACCTCTAACTTCATTATAACAAACAACATCTTCTAAAAATGTTTCTGCTATCCATTTAGCTCTTAATGGATCTCCTGGTAATAATACTGTTTCTGCTATTTCTCCCTTTTTTGCTCCTATATGTACACTCATTTTACCCTCCTAATTGGTCTTTTTATTTTGTTATTTTATCAGCAAAGCTTCCTTTTAAGTTTGTTCTTCCTAATAAAAGCTCCTCTATTGTTGCAGCTATTGTTGAAAACCCTTCTTGGACTCCTAAATCAACATTTTCTTTTAAATTTTTCCCGTACACTAATACTGGAATATACTCTCTTGTGTGATCACTTCCTTTGTATGTAGGGTCACATCCATGGTCTGCAGTTAAAACAAGTATTTCATTTTCTTTTAAATTTTCCATTATCTCAGGTAAATAGTTATCAAATTCTTCTAAAGCTAATTTATACCCTTTTGGGTCTCTTCTATGACCATATTTCATATCAAAATCAACTAAATTAGTAAATATAATTCCTTTTGTATCTTTTTTTAGTTCATCTATAGTTTTTAAAATACCATCTAAATTATCTTTATTTGTTCCTCTGCTTTCAGTTATTCCCACACCAGCAAAAATATCACTTGTTTTTCCAATTCCAATTACATCTAATCCTGATTTTTTTATTCTATCTAGCATGCTTTCAATTGGAGGTTCCACTGAATAATCATGTCTATTTGATGTTCTAACAAACTCTCCAGCTCTTTTCCCTGTATAAGGTCTTGCTATAACTCTCGCTACTGGAGATAGCTCGCTACATATTTCTAGTGCTTTTTTACACGCTGAATAAAGCTCATCTAAACTAATTAACTCCTCGTTTGCTGCAATTTGAAATACTGGGTCTGCTGATGTATAAACTATCCAAGCTCCTGTAGCTAATTGTTCTTCTCCATAAACATCTAAAACATCTGTTCCTGAATATGGTAAATTGCAAATTACTTTTCTTCCAGTAGCTTTTTCAAAAGCTTCTATTGTCTCTTTTGGAAATCCATTGGCATAAGTTGGGAATGCTTTCTCTTGAACTATTCCTGCAATCTCCCAATGACCTGTTGTTGTGTCCTTCCCTTTAGAAAGCTCTAGTGCTTTTCCATAAGCTCCAGAAGCAACGTTTGTTTTATCAACTCCCAGAATTTCTGTTATATTTCCTAAACCTAATCTCTCCATATTCTTTAGATTTAATCCACCTGTTGCAAGGGCTATATTTCCTAGTGTATTTGTCCCCTCATCTCCAAACTCTTTCGCATCTGGTAAAGCCCCAACTCCAGCACTGTCAAGTACTATTAGTGTAACTCTTTCTATTTTTTCCATAGTAATCCATCTCCTTTTTTATGAGGTAACAAAAGGCTGATCAAATATGACCAGCCCCCCATTTATTATTTATCACTTACCTTAATTTCTCCAGCCATTAATTTAGCTTTTATTTCTTCAAATTTAGCAAGTTTTTCTGCACCTATAATCTCTTTTGTAAATTGGAAATCTGTTACTCCAACTCCATTTTCTTTAGCTCCATAAACAGCTAATCCTGGTACAAACTCTCCTTTAGTTAAAGCTTTTATTGTATCAAAAACTCCAACATCAACATTTTTTAACATTGATGTTAATACAGTTCCTGGCTCTACACCATCTTGATTTGAGTCAACTCCAATAGCAAATACACCCTTTTCTTTTGCTGCTGCGATAACTCCCATTCCTGTTCCACCAGCTGCATGATATATTACATCTGCACCTTGATTGATTTCAGAAATTGCATTTTCTTTACCTCTTACTGGGTCATTAAATGGATTTGGTCCAGTTGTGTATACAGAGAAGAATTTAACCTTAGGATTTACATACTCTGCACCTTGCTTAAATCCAACTTCGAATTTTTTAATTAAAGGATTTTCCATTCCTCCAACAAATCCAACTGCATTATTTTTTGTCATTAATCCAGCTATAACTCCAACTAAGAAAGATCCCTCTTCCTCTTTAAATACCATTGACTTAACATTTGGTAAATCTACTACATCATCAATCATTAAAAACTTTGCATCTGGATAGTCCGCTGCAACTGTTCTTGCTGATTCTGTCATTTGGAATCCTGTAGCTATTATCAAATCATATCCAGCTTCAGCATACTCTCTTAAAAACTCTTCATCCTCTGCAGGAGAAGCAGGTTCAACATATTTAAATTCAATCCCTAACTCTTTTTGTGCTTGCTCTAATCCTCTGTAAGCAGCGTCATTAAATGACTTATCTCCCAACCCTCCAGTAGAAAGAACTATTCCTACTCTAGTTGGTTTTGCTGCAAATAATCCAATTGCTAACATCATTGACATTACAAAAGTAACTATTTTTCTCATTAACACCCTCCTAAATAACTTTATACTAGTAGAATTTTAACATATTATTAACTTAAATCAAAGAAAAATTTACTATTATTTCATCATTTTTCCTAATGTATATATTAATTCATCGATTACTTTGTTCTCTTCATTATTTTTTATCCCTGATACAACACACTTTCTCAAATGATTTTCTAGTATAACTTTTGCTATTCCATCTAAAGCTGCTTTAGCTGATGATATTTGATTTAGTACATCATCACAATAAGCATCTTCTTCTATCATTCTTTTTATTCCTCTAATTTGTCCTTCTACTCTATTTGCTCTTGCAATAAGCTTCTTTTTGTCACCACATATTTTATTTGAACAATTATCTTCCATAAATCCTCCTGTTACTATTTAAACCACTTTAATCTCAAGGCATTTGAAACAACAGAAACAGAACTCATTGCCATTGCTGCTCCAGCTATCATAGGATTTAAAAGATGTCCTGTAAATGGATACAGTATTCCTGCAGCCACAGGTATTCCTAGGCCATTATATATAAATGCCCAAAATAAATTTTGCTTTATATTTTTCATCGTTGCTCTACTTAACTCTATAGCTTTTGGTACATCTTTTATATTTTTACTCATCAAAACTATATCTGCACTTTCTAAAGCAATATCCGCTCCTCCACCCACAGCAATTCCTATATCAGCTTGTGTTAATGCGGGTGAGTCATTAATTCCATCTCCAACCATTGCTACTTTTTTACCTGAAATTTGTAGTTTCTTTATTTGTGAATATTTTTGCTCAGGAGATACCTCTGCTATAACTTTTGTCAATCCAACTTCTTTTGCAATTGCTCTCGCTGTTCTCTCATTATCACCAGTTAACATTATAACATCTATCCCAATATTTTTTAACTCTTCAATAACAACTTTAGAGCTTTCTCTAACTTTATCTGCTATTGCTATCATTCCAAGATATGTATCCTTAGCTGCTATGTATATAACTGTCTTTCCTTCATCAAATAGTTTTGCTCCCTCTTCTAAATGCTCTTCTATATTGATATTATATCTATCCATTATTTTTTTATTACCTACTATTACTTCTACATCTCCAACAGGGGTATCTTCTAATGTTCCTGTAACCCCTTCTCCTGTAACCGAATTAAAACTTCTCACACTAAACATCTCAAGTTTTCTTAAGTTTACCTCTCTCATAATAGCATCTGCTAAAGGATGTTCTGAATTTTGTTCTAAACTTCCAACTACTTTTAAGAGTACATTTTCTTCCAATCTATTAGATAATATATTTGTTACTGTAGGTCTCCCCATAGTTATTGTACCAGTTTTATCAAATACAACAGTATCGACCTTACAAGTTTTTTCTAAAGCTTCTCCTGATTTTATTAAAATTCCTAACTCTGCTCCTCTTCCTGTTCCAACCATTATAGCTGTGGGAGTAGCTAGCCCTAAAGAACAAGGACACGCTATTACTAGAACTGAAATCAATATTGTTAAAGCAAACACACTTGGCGTTTCATTTAGTGATACTAATCCTAAAGTTCCTACAATATACCATGTTAAACTTGAGATTACTGCTATTGCAATAACTACTGGTACAAAATAACTAGATATAACATCTGCCATTCTAGCTATTGGAGCTTTTGAACCTTGAGCATTTTCAACAAGTCTTATTATTCTAGAAAGAGTTGTATTTTCTCCAGTTTCTGTAACTTCTATTTTTAAACTCCCAGTTCCATTTATAGTAGCTCCATAAACTTTACTTCCATCTATTTTTTTTACAGGTATACTCTCTCCTGTCAACATTGCTTCATCAACACTTGAAATACCATCTATTACAACTCCATCTGTAGGAATTGATTCTCCTGGTTTAATCAAAAGAACATCTCCTACTTCAACTTCTTCTATATCAACTGTTACTATTTTTCCATTTCTAAAAAGATTTGCTCTTTTACTTTGTAAACTCATTAATTTTTTTATAGCTTCAGATGTCTTTCCTTTACTCACATTTTCTAAATATTTTCCCAAAGATATTAAAGCAATTATCACTACCCCTGATTCATAATAAAGATTATGAACAAAATGTAAATCACCTTCATATATTTTAAACGTTCCATATAAACTGTATATGAATGCTGCTCCTGTTCCTAAAGCTATTAAAGAATCCATACTAGGAGTTTTGGATTTTAATTTTTTTAATCCCGATATATAAAAATCTCTACCAACATAAACAACTGGTATTGAAAGAATCAGTTGAATCATTGCAAACAATAGTGGATTTGTATCATAATGAATTACATTTGGTACAGGTAACCCTATCATACTTCCCATTGATATGTAAAATATTATTGCTCCAAAGATTATAGCTATTAAAAATTCATTAAATTCTCTTTTTAGTTCTAATTTTTTCTCTTCTGCTCTTCTATCTATTACCTCTTCTGTTATTCTCTCTCCTGTATATCCAAACTTTGCTATTAAATGGAATACTTCTGATAGTTTTACTATAGCCGAATCATAAGTTATTGTAGCCTTTTCTGTAGCTAAATTTACAACTATCGAATCTACTCCCTTCATTCCTGAAATTATTTTTTCTACAGTTCCTACACAACTTTGACAATGCAATCCCTTAATTGAAAAGATAACTGTTTTCAAATCTTTAATCTCTTCTAAAGTATATCCTAGAGGAACAATTTTATTTTTTACATCCTCTTCCTTTATAACTTTTTCATCAAAATTAACAAACAATTCTTCTGTAGCTAAATTTACTTTAGCATTATTAATTCCTTGTGTAGATGTTAATATTTTTTCTATTAATGCCACACAACTTTGACAAGTAACATTCCCAATTCTATATCTTTTTTCCATTTTAACACCTCCTATTTTATAGGGTACACCCCTATAGTATGATAATAACATACAAATAAAAAAAAATCCACTCTTTATTGAGTAGATTTTTATTTTTCTAATTCAACTGTTACCTTCAATCTCTTTAAACCTGTTTGAATTGCTTTTATTTTAAATTTACTGATTCCTTTTATTTCTAAAAGCTCTTCTGTTGAAGCTTCTTGTATTTTCGATAAATTTCCATAATTATTTACTATTTTATCAATATCTCTTTTTGTTAATTTTGTTATTTTATCTAAAATTCTATATCCCTTTGGTGTTACTCTATTGCCCAAAGTTGAGTATGTTTTTCCGTAATCTAAAACTGCTGATAATTTTTCTAGTTCTTTTAATTCATCATCAGTTAATTTAGATAGTCTATCTGTTATTTCATCTAAATCAAAAGGAGAGTTAGAACAATTCCAATAATCTCTTAAAAAATCTTCTTTCTCGCTTTCTATATCTTGGATTAAATCATTTAAATGTAGTCTGACAAGTCTTCCATCGACTCCTAATTCAGTCATATAAGCATTCATTTCTTGAAATATTCTTGTTACTTTTTCAAATCTTTGTAATACAACAGTTACTTCGTATAGTGTAACTAAATCATCTAATTCAAGAATTGTTAAATTACCTAAAGCTTTATCTAAAACAAATCTGTAACGCTCTAAAGTATTTAAACCTTGTGATGCTTCTCCCATTAAATCTGGAGTATTTCTGAGCCTATGTTTCATTTCTCCCTTATATATAGTTACAACTTTTTTTCTTTCGGATACAGCAATTACCAATTTATCTGTTTGTTTTGCTACTCTTTGAGCTGTTCTATGTCTTGTACCACTTTCATTTGTTGAAAATCTCATACTTGGTTGTAAATGAACATTTGCTGAATGAATTCTTGTTATATCAGAATCTAATATTATAGCTCCATCCATTTTACACAATTCAAATAATTTCTCTGGTGTATATTCACAATTTATTTCAAATCCCCCGTCCATAATTTTTTGAACCTCATTATCTAGACCAACAACTATTAAAGCTCCCATTTCACCATCTAAAACATTATGTATTCCCTCTCTTAATCTTGTTCCTGGAGCCAAAAGAGAAAGAATCTCTAAGAATTCTGGGTTATTCATCTTTACTCATCCTCTCTAAAAATTCTTCTAAATTTTTTAAATATATTATCTTTAATTTATAACTATTTTTTTCTATCTCTTTTCTATTTGCTTCCGGAACATAAACCCCTTTAAATCCTAACTTTTCTAATTCTCTTAGTCTTCTATCTATAAAGAAAGCTTTTCTTATTTCTCCTCTTAAACCCAATTCACCAATAGCTGCTATTTTTTGACTAATAGCTACATTTCTATATAGAGAAACTATAGATATTAAAGCCCCTAAGTCCGCTGCTGGATCATTTATAGACAGTCCACCTGGAATATTTATAAAAAGGTCCTTCATTCCTAAACTTAATCCCATTCTTTTTTCCGCAATTGCTGTTAATATTTGCATTCTATTTCTATCAAACCCCTGAACAATCCTTTTAGGTATTCCAATTGTACAATCTGTTAAAAGGGTTTGTATCTCTAAAAGAAAAACTTTAGTTCCTTCTAAAACAGGAACTACCATACTTCCAATATTTTTTTCATCTCTTTCGCTTAAGAAAAATTCTGAAGAATTTTTAACTTCATGAATTCCTGTATCTTCCATACTAAATACTGCTAACTCATTTGTAGAACCAAATCTATTTTTCAAACTTCTTAGTATTCTATAAAAAAGTCCTTCTTCTCCCTCAAAATGGAATACAGCATCAACCATATGTTCTAATAATTTCGGTCCTGCAACTTTACCATCTTTCGTTATATGACCCACTATAAAAAATGAAACTTCATTTTTTTTAGCAAGTTCTATAATTTTCAAAGTACACTCTCTTATTTGGGTAGGTGTCCCTGGAATAGAATCTACATCTGAATTATACAGTGTTTGAATCGAATCAACAATAACTATTTTTGGTTTTTTTGTAATAACATACTCATATATACTCTGAATATCTGTTTCTGACATTAAATAAAGATTCTCTGAATATATCCCTAATCTCTCACCTCTAGATTTTATCTGAGCTGGCGATTCCTCTCCTGAAACATAAAGAACATCGCCATATTCTGTATATTCTTTAGCTGTCTGTAAAAGCAAAGTTGACTTTCCAATTCCTGGATTACCTGTTATTAAAACAACTTCTCCCTTTACTAAGCCTCCACCTAGGATTCTGTCAAATTCAGATATTTTAGTTTTATATCTAAAATTTTTTTCGATTTGGACATTGGCAAATGAAACTACTTTTTCTTGTATATTAACTAATGAATTTGTGGATGATTTTATACTTTTAGCTGCTATAGGTGAAATTTCGATTTCCTCTTCAAAAGTTCCCCACTCACCGCATCCATCACATTTTCCCATCCATTTTATAGTTTTAAAACCACATTCACTACATACATAAAAACTTTTTGCCTTTGCCATCATTACTCCTTAAATCTTTTTTTTATCTTTTCTATTACATATTCATCTAAATAATTGTCTAATTTACCATTATATAGGGCTAGTTCTCTAACAACAGAAGAACTTACATATAAGTACTCTTTAGATGCTGGAATAAAAACTGTTTCTATCTCACCTTCGGATATATCGTAATTTCCATAAGCTAAAGATAACTCATATTCATAGTCTATTACAGCTCTCAATCCTCTGATTATATATCGACACTTTATTTCTTTCATATAATCAACTAAGAGTCCACTATGTTCAACTACCTCTATATTTTTTATTCCTTTTAAGGTTTCTTCAACCATTTCTTTACGCTCTTCTAAAGAAAACAATGTTTTTTTCGAGTTATTATTTAAAACTGCAACAACTAATTTATCACACATTTTACTAGCTCTTTTTATTATCTCTTTATGTCCTTTTGTTATAGGATCAAACGTTCCTGAATATAAAGCTAATTTCATTCGACACCTAACTTTCTAATATTATTTCATAGTCTTTTAATAAATCCCTATTTTTACTAGTTATTTCAATTGATTTTCCAGAATTTTGTAAAAGAGCTTTTATAAATTCTAAATAAATTTCTTCTATTTTCTCTTTTACAGAAGGTTTTGTAACTATTTTTACTTTTTTTATATCTTTTTCTTGTATTATATCTTTTAGCTCTTTTATTATATTTTCAACAATTGCTCTACTTCCTTTTATTTTACCAGTTCCCTTACACATAGGACATTCATCTTGAAAATAATAGCTAAGTGGTTTTCCTAATCTTTTTCTCGTCATCTCAACTAATCCTAAATCAGTAAAATGAATTATATTAGTTTTAACTCTATCTTTCACTAAATTCTCTTCTAAAACCTTTAGTACTTTTTCTTTATCTTCTTCAATTTTCATATCGATAAAGTCTATTATTATTATACCACTTAAATTTCTTATTCTAAGTTGTCTTGCTATCTCTTCTGCTGCTTCTATATTTGTTTTAACAACAGTTTCTTCTAAGCTCATACTTCCAATATTCTTACCAGTATTAACATCTATACTTACTAATGCTTCTGTTTTTTCAATTACAATAGATCCTCCACACTCTAACATAGTAGTAGTTTCTAAAGATTTTTCTATCTCTTTTTGAATTCCATATTTATAGAAAATCTCCTCTTTTTCAGAGTATAATTTTATTTTCATTTTAGGTATACCTTCAGTAAAAGCTCTTACATAGTCTATTATCTCCCAATAAACCTCTTCATTATCAACAATTATTTCATCTATATCATTACCTATGATATCTCTTAATACTTTGCTTACAATACCATTATCTTTATATAAAAGATCACCTATTTTTGATTGTTTTATTTTAACCTCTATTTCTTCCCATTTTTTAATTAAATATTGCAATTCTTTTTCAAAGTGATAAATACTTTTTCCTTCTGCTGCTGTTCTTATAATAACTCCCATTCCTTCAGGAACTATTTCTGTAAATAATTTTTCTAACCTTTCTCTTTCTACTTCATTTTTTATTTTTTTAGAAATGGCGATATGATTATTATTTGGCATCAACACTAAAAACTTTCCAGGAATTGTATAGTGAGTAGTTACTCTAGCACCTTTACTTCCTCTTGGATCACTTAAAACTTGAACTACTACATCATCACCAACATTTAGAAGTTCATCAATTGGCTTTACACTATTTGCTATTCCTATTAAATATTTCTCTTCAAAATCTCTCAAATCC
Organism: Cetobacterium sp. NK01; assembly: GCF_024506395.1. Lineage (NCBI taxonomy): Bacteria > Fusobacteriati > Fusobacteriota > Fusobacteriia > Fusobacteriales > Fusobacteriaceae > Cetobacterium > Cetobacterium sp. NK01. The sequence continues at coordinate 1,468,722 of NZ_JANIBO010000001.1, read as the reverse complement.
TTAACATACAAAAATCCATTTTTTTCAAGTCCTATATTGACAAAAGCTGATTCCATCCCAGGTAAAACATTGGCAACCTTTCCTTTATATATATTACCGTTTAATGTCCCTTCTCCCTCTCTTTCAATATGAACTTCCATAACTTTTCCATTCTCTAAAACTGCTGCTCTTGTTTTAAATTTATTGGTATTTATTATTACTTGGTTCATCTATCTCTCCCCTAAGAACCTGTTTCCACGAGTAAATCTTTTCATTGACTTTAATTGCATCTATCTTCATTGTATTATTTATTTTAATCTTTAGATTCTTTCCTAATTTTTCTCTATTAATTTTATTTATTCCTACAATTTTGGAAACATTCCGTTCATTTGTTTCTACTTCTAACTTTTCCTCTATATCATTTATTTTTTTTAGAAAATCATAATATATTTCACCAACTACTAATTCACGAAAAGCTGGATGGAATGGTCCCCCTAAGACATTCTCATTATCATTTAATTCTTCAGTTGGTTGCAATCCAACTCTAACAATATTTATATTATTATAATCTAAAAGTGAGTATATTTTTTTACATCTTTTTATTGCTTCGTTTAGTGATAAAGGAATATATCTTCCCTTTTTAAACATGTCTGCCATTTCAGTTTCTTTTATAACTAATGTTGGATATATTCTAGCTATATCAGGTTTTAATTCAACTGTTTTTATTGCACTTAAAAAATCACTTTCATCACTAGATCCAGGTAATCCTAACATAAGTTGTATCCCTAATTCAATACCTGCTTCTTTTATTAATCGTGAAGCTATATATACTTTCTCCATCGGATAAAATCTATGTGTTTGAATTAATACTTGTTCATCTAACGATTGAACTCCTAACTCTACAGTAGTTACTCCATATTTTTTTAGCATATCTACTATCTCTTTATTTATATAATCTGGTCTTGTAGATAACCTTATTCCATCAACAAAACCTTTTTTTATATATTCATAAACTACAGCTAGATATTCCTCTTGCAATTTTATAGAAATTCCTGTAAAAGTTCCACCAAAAAAAGCCACCTCTTTCTTGGATTTTTTTGGAAGAGTTTTTAAGTATGTTTCAATTATACTTTTTATATCTTCTGTAGTTACATCTGTTTCTCTACCATTAATTTTTTTTTGATTACAGAAAACACAATCATTTGGACATCCAAAATGACTTATAAAAATTGGAATATTATAGTGTTTCATAAAGTTTTACTCCCAAATTTTTGCAGATATCTTTTGCTGCTGATTGTTCTGCACTTTTTTTATTTTTTCCTTTTCCATATCCTTTTAAATCATCTTTTATAATTGCAACAACCTCAAAAACTTTTAAATGATCTGGTCCCACTTCGCTTACTACTTGATACGTTGGGATTATCTTATATTCTTTCTGACTGTACTCCTGCAATATTGTTTTAAAATCAAGTATATCTTCATTTTCATTTATATGTTCAATTGGATATTTTAAATATTTCATGGCTATATTTTTAGCTGTTACAAAATCTGAATCTAAATAGATTGCTCCTAATATAGCTTCAAAAACATCTCCTAATATCGAGTTTCTTTCTCTTCCACCTGTTAATTCTTCACCTTTACTTAGCATTAAATATTGACCAAAATCTAAATTTTTTGATATCTTTGCCAATACAGGCTCACTTACTACCATAGCTTTTAACTTTGCTAAATCTCCTTCCAAAGCATTTGGATAACTTTTATATAAATACTCTGTTACAATAAGATCTAGAACTGCGTCTCCTAGCAGTTCTAGTCTCTCATTATTTAACTTTCTGTATTTAGCGTGTTCATTACCAAAAGATCTATGGATAAGTGCATTTTTTAATAGTTCCTTATTATTAAAGGTATAACCTATTTTATCTTCTAATTCTAGATATGATTTTTTCACTTATCTTCTCCTTTTTTATTTATATTTTCTCATTGCTATTACAGCATTATGTCCACCAAATCCTAATGAACTTGACATTGCAACTTCAATCTCTCTTTTTACCATTTCATTCGGAGTATAGTTTAAATCTAATGTTGGATCTGGATTATCTAAGTTTATAGTAGGTGGTACTACCCCTTCTGCTATTGATAGAGCTAAAATTACTCCTTCAATTCCACCTGCTGCTCCTAATCCATGCCCTGTTGCACCTTTTGTTGAAGATATATTCATCTTATATGCTGCTTCACCGAAAGCATCTTTTATTGCAGCAGTTTCATTTCTATCATTAGCTGGTGTTGATGTTCCATGAGCGTTAATATATCCAACTTCTTCAGGTTTTATATTTCCCTCTTCCATAGCCATAACAAATGCTCTTGTTGCTCCTTCTCCACCTTCTGCTGGAGATGTTATGTGATAAGCATCGCAAGTTTCACCGTATCCTACTACTTCTGCATATATTTTTGCTCCTCTTGCTTTTGCTGATTCTAACTCTTCTAAAATAAGAATTCCTGCTCCCTCTCCCATAACAAATCCGTCTCTATCTGCTGTAAAAGGTCTTGAAGCTTTTTGTGGCTCATCATTTCTAGTCGATAAAGCTTTCATATTTGCAAAAGCATTTATAGCAAACTTTGTTATACAAGCTTCTGTTCCACCTGTAATCATTGCATCTGTTCTTCCTGATTTTATCATCTCATAAGAATCACCAATTGAGTGAGTTCCTGCCGCACATGCTGTTACTACAGCCTTATTAGGCCCTTTAGCTCCAAAATATATTCCTACATTTCCTGATGCCATGTTATTTATCATAGCTGGAATTGTAAATGGAGATATTCTTCTTGCTCCCTTTTCTAACATTGTTCCATATTGATCTTCAAAAATTTCTATTCCACCAATTCCTGACGATACAATTGTTCCAACTTTAGTTGCATTTTTTTCATCTATAACAAGACCTGAGTCCTCTAATGCCATTTTTGCAGCGGCAATTGCAAATTGTGTATTTCTAGCTAATTTTTTTACCTCTTTTTTTTCTATTCCAAACTCAGTTGGATCAAAGTCAGTAACCTCTCCTGCTATCTTAACAGCACTCTCTGTTGTATCAAAAGATTTAATCTCTTTTATTCCACATTTTCCAGCTTTTATAGCTTCCCAAGATTTTTCCGTCCCAGTTCCCAGTGAAGTTATTAAACCAACTCCTGTTACAACTACTCTTCTCATTATTTATCCACCTCTTTATTATTTTTCCAAAAAATATAACTAAAGGGGTACTTTCATACCCCTTTGAATTTATCTTACTTATTTGCCTCAATGTAGTTTACAACATCTTGAACAGTTTTAATTTTCTCTGCTTCTGTATCAGGAATCTCTACGTCGAACTCCTCTTCAAAAGCCATTATTAACTCAACAGTATCTAATGAATCTGCTCCTAAATCCTCTACGAAGTTTGCCTCTAAAGTTACTTGATCAGCGTCAACTCCTAATTGCTCTACAACTATTTCTCTTATTTTATCTAACATTTGTTTTCCTCCTAATTTTTAAATTATTTATATTAATATATTAGCAAATTTAATATATTTTTTCAAGTTTTATAATCTTTAAAAGACTAAGCTAAATCTGAAAGTTTTTCTACATTGATAACTTCAATCTCTTTATCAATTTTCTTTATTAAGCCATTCAATACTTTTCCTGGCCCAATCTCATATATAGTCGTCACTCCATTATCTTTTAAAGTCGTTATTGTATCTACCCATTTTACAGGTCCAAAACTTTGTCTGTATAACTCTTCTTTTAATTCCTCTACTGTTGTTATTTCTTTTGCTGTAGTATTAGCTATTAATGGTATCTCAGAATTTTTAAACTTAAACTCTTCTAAAGCTTCTTTTAGTATTTGTCCAGCTGGTTGCATTAAACTCGAGTGAAATGGTCCTGAAACAGCTAATTCCATAGCTCTTCTTGCTCCTGCTTCTTTTAAAGCAATACAAGCTTTTCCAATAGCTTCTTTTTCTCCAGCTATTACAGTTTGCTTTGGTTCATTGAAATTTACAGCTTCCACAACTCCGTCAATTTCTTTTAAAGTTTCAACTATTTTATCAGAATCAAGCCCTATTATTGCTGCCATTGTTCCTGAAACTTCTCCTGAAACTTTGCTCATAGCTCTTCCTCTTAAAGAAGTTAACTTTACTGTATCTTCCATTGATAAAAATCCAGCAGATCCTATTGCTGAGTATTCTCCTACTGAATGTCCTGCTACAAAATCTGGATTTATTCCTTTTGCTCTTAATAATTTTTCTAAAACTAAACTCATAGCGACTATTGCTGGTTGAGTATTTTTAGTATCTTTTAACTCTTCCTCAGTTCCTTCAAACATAACCGCTTTTAAATCAAAATCTAAATTAGAGAAGATCTTATCAAACTCCTTTTTAGCTATTTCGTTATTTTCATAAAGTTCTTTTCCCATTCCAACATACTGTGTACCTTGACCAGGAAAAACAAAAGCTATTTTACTCATCTTAACTCCTTTTTTATAAATAACATGTGTTTTTTAATATACCATATTATTTTTACTATGTCAATTTTAAATTTAATACGACCACTTTATAATCATTGATGCATATGTTAACCCTGCTCCAAATCCTGTTAAAGCAATTGTATCTCCTTTCTTAACAAGCCCTTTCTCTAGAGCTTCTCCTAAAGCTAATCCTATTGAAGCTGAAGAAGTATTTCCATATCTATTTAAATTTAAATAGAATTTTTCCATTGGAATTTCAAGTCTTTTTGAAGCTGCTTCAATTATTCTTACATTTGCTTGATGTGGAAATACCATGTCTATATCCTCTGCTTTTAAATTTGCACCCTCTAAAGCTTCTAATGTCGCTTTTGGAAGAGCTTTTACAGCAAACTTAAACACATCTTGCCCTTTCATTTGTAAAAAGTTAGATCTCTCATCTAAAACTTCTTGACTTAATGGTTTTCTAGTTCCACCTGCTGGTGTTCTTAAAGCCCCTTTTATATCGGCTTCAGCTCCTAAGAATTGAGATATCATTCCGTATCCATCTTCTACTTCTGCTACTACTGCTGCTGCTGCTCCGTCTCCAAATAAAACACAAGTATTTCTATCTTGCATATCTACACATTTCGAAAGAACTTCTGCTCCTATAACTAATATTTTTTTATTCATTCCTGATGATATAAGTCCTTTTGCCATTGTTAATGCATATACAAATCCACTACAAGCCGCATTTATATCAACTGCTGCTGCATTCACAGCTCCTATTAACTCTTGCACAACACAAGCTGTACTTTGAATTGGATAATCAGGTGTTGTTGTAGCTAAAATTATCATATCTATATCTTCTGCAGAGATTCCAGCTTTTTCTAAAGCTTTTTTCGATGCTTCTGCTCCAAGATCTGATGTAGCTTGATTTTCACTTGCAAACCTTCTTTCCTCTATTCCAGTTCTTGTTCTAATCCACTCATCTGATGTATCTATAATTTTTTCAAAATCAAAATTTGTCATTACATTTTCTGGAACATATGTTCCTAATCCTATTATACCTACATTTTTAAGCTTCATCGCTTCCTCCTTGGCTCTGTTTCATTACCTCTGTTAATCTATCTATAAATTTGTCTTCAGCAAACTTATTGGCAACTTTTAAAGCATTTTTTATTCCTCTAGCTGTTGAATTCCCGTGAGCTTTTATAGAGATTCCATTTATTCCTAAAAATAATGCTCCTCCATATTCAGAAGAATCCAATTTTCTTTTTAAATTTTTAAAAATAGGCTTTAGAAAAAGAGCTCCTATTTTTCCTAATAAACTTTTTTGAATTTCATCTTTTAATATAGAAAATATAAATTTAGCTGTACCTTCAGCTGTTTTCAAGACCATATTTCCTGTAAAACCATCAGTTACAACTACATCTACATCTCCGTCCATCATCTCTCTACTCTCTATATTTCCTATAAAGTTTATTTTATCATTATTTTTTAGAAGATTAAAGGCTTCTCTTGTTATTTCATTTCCTTTTCCCTCTTCCGTTCCAATATTGAGCAATCCAACTCTTGGATTATTTACTCCGAACATTTCTTCGTAATACAATGATCCCATTAATCCAAATTGGTTTATGAATTCAGGTCTACAATCTGCATTAGCTCCAACATCCATTAGAACTATATCTCTTTTTTTACTAGGAAATATTGTTGTTATGGCCGGTCTTAAAACTCCTTTTATTCTTCTTAGTTTCAATTGACTAGCACTAATTAGAGCTCCTGTATTACCAGCAGAAACTGACGCTTCTACATCTCCTGATTTTACTAGCTCTAACATTCTATTCATAGATGAATCTTTTTTTGTTTTTACAGCCGTCATTGGGTCATCTGTCATTTCTACCACTTCTCTAGCATCAAAGATCTCTATTCTATTTTTATCATATGTATACTTTTTTAATTCTTCTTCTATTTTTTCTTTTTTTCCAACTAAAACCACAGTTAAATTTTTTAGTTCATCTAAAGCCTGTACTGCTCCTTTTACTGTTTCAAAAGGTGCAAAATCTCCACCCATGGCATCTAAAGCGATTCTCATATTTTCTCCTCAATCAATATATAATTATTAAGTATTATATCATATTTTGGGAAATAAAAAAAAGCAAGATTTAACTATCCCGCTTTTTTTTATAAGATATTACTCTACTTCAGTAGCTAATACTTGCTTTCCGTTGTAATCTCCACATGCAAGACAAACTCTGTGCGGTCTTCTTGGTGCTCCACATTTGTCACAAGTAGCTAAAGTAGAACCTGTTAATGCGTGGTGAGATCTTCTCATGTTTTTCTTAGCTTTCGAAGTTTTCTTCTTAGGTACTGCCATCTTAGTTTCCCTCCTAATACATTCATATTTAAAAATTTAAAATTTTATGTCTAATAATTGCTGCCATCTTGGGTCAACATCTTCTTTAGAGTATTTCTCTACTTCAGAAGTATCCGAACACTCTGGAAGACATGCCTCATATTGTGACAAATCAAGTATTATATATTCTCTAACCAGATTTGAGATATTTATTTCGCTATTTACAGCTTCTTCAAAATGTTTGTCTCCAAACTCCTCTTCTGGCTTCAGACTAGACATATACTTAGAATATTCTTTCGGATCTAGATATTCTCCTTTAAATTCGCCTTGAATTAAAGGTTCTATTTCCGCCAAACATCTAACACACTCTAATCTTAGTACTGCTCTATAAGACCCTTCAACTACATAACTATTTCCCTCTTTATAGGCTTTTCCTTTTATAGTTACACCTTCTGGAGTGTCCATAGAATCCATAGTCTTTTCAACATAATCAAAGGCTACCTCTGATTCATTAATAATTTCACTAAGCTTGATTATCAATGTTATCCTCCTTATAATTACAATACCTTAATATTTTACTAGTTTTTTTAGAGGTTGTCAAGTAATTTTTCTTAACAACCCTTTATATTTTATACATTAAATAAAAACTCCATTAAGTCTCCATCTTTTACAATATATTCTTTTCCTTCTAGTCTTAGAACTCCAGCTTCCTGAGCTCCTTTCCATCCAGAATATTTTATGAAGTCTTCATATCCAACAACTTTTGCTCTGATAAATCCTCTTTCAAAATCTGTATGGATCTCTCCTGCTGCCTTTGGAGCTGTATCACCTATTTTTATAGTCCATGCTCTTACTTCTTTTACTCCTGCTGTAAAATAAGTTTGTAATCCTAGTAGTTTAAATCCTGCTCTTATCAATCTATTTAAACCTGGCTCTTCTACACCTAAAGCTTCTAAAAACTCTTTTTTATCTTCATCTTCCATCTCTTGAAGTTCTGATTCAACTTTTGCAGAAACCACTACAACTTCCGCTCCTAAATTCCCTGCATACTCTTTTACTTTCTCTACATATTCGTTTCCTGTAGCTAACTCATCTTCTGATACATTTGCTGCAAACATCATTGGTTTTTGTGTTAAAAGTTGGTATGTTCTCATTAACTCTTGTTCTTCAGGAGTTAATGCTAGTGTTCTTAACATTTTATACTCATCTAAATGAGCTTTACACTTTTCTAAAACTGGCATTAAAACTAACGCTTCTTTATTTTTTGCCTTGAATAATTTCGATTGTTTTTCTATAGCTTTTTCAATAGTCTCCATATCAGCTAAGATTAACTCTCCATTGATTATTTCAATATCTCTTATTGGATCTACGCTTCCACTTACGTGAATAATGTTTTCATCTTCAAAACATCTAACAACTTGGCAAATAGCAGCAGTAGTTCTAATATTTGATAGGAACTTATTTCCTAGTCCTTCTCCTTTTGCTGCTCCCTCAACTAAACCTGCAATATCAACAAATTCAACTGTTGCATGTTGAACTCTTTGGGGATTTATTATTTTTGATAACTCATCTAATCTTTGATCTGGAACTGTTACCATTCCTACGTTTGGTTCTATTGTACAGAACGGATAGTTTGCTGCTTCTGCCGCTCCAGCTTTTGTTATTGCGTTAAAAAGAGTTGACTTTCCAACATTTGGAAGTCCTACTATTCCTATACCTATCATTTTAGAGATTCCTCCTGAAATTTTATTTTACTTTAGATTTTACCATATATAAAACCTTTTGTAAATAAAAAAACCCTCACTTTATTTAGTAAGGGTTTTAATTTTTAAGCTTTTTCACCTACACAATTTTCTACAGTTGCCTTTTTTAATCTTACTTTTGGTTCACTTGGTAATCCAAATCTTGGAATAAATCTATCTAATCCTGTTAATGTTGCTATTAAAATTGTTGATACTGCTATTAATGCTAAGAAATTGAATTTGATTATATCCATTGCACTAAATTTATACAATGGATAAACAGCTTGAGCTATTCCTAAATAAAATCCTATATATACATGCCATGGAATTAGTTGTGATCCAAACACTCCTAGAGCATCACTAAATGTTGCATTTCTAAGTCTTAGTGTCTCAATATCCTCTGGTGATCCTTCAACATTTTTCTCAACAATCTCTCTTATAATTGGTCCCATAGTAACTATTTGAGCCATCTCATCTGCTAAACCGGCATTTCCTAATATCGATAATACTCCATTACAAAACATAAGTTGTCTTACATTTTTTGATACTGCAACCACTATATTTGATAAAGGTCTGAAAGCATCCATAAGCTTCATAATTCCGCCAAATGCAGCAACCCACATCATCATTACAATTACCCAAGATCCTGCACCCTCAAATCCTGAATATAGTAGATTTAAAAATGCTCCTGTGTTTTCAACTGTTCCTGCAAACATACCTAATATATATGCTGCAAATATACCTATAAACAAACATAAAAGTGTTGTTAATCCTCTAAACGCTGCTATTAAAACAAGAATTAAAGGTATTATCATATAAGTTGGCACACCTGTTTTAACTTGGTTTAATAATGTTACCGCCGATTCTCTTTTTTCTGCTAGCACTGTCCAAACTTCTTCAGGTATTTGTCCTATAGCTGTTGCTGCATCTCCTGTAGTTGTAGGTAATCCCATCACAACTCCTGCTATATAAAATGCCACTATTCCTAAAATTAAAACCATTCCAGACCAATATCCTTGGTGTCTTATTCTCTTTATTACTTCAACTTTTTGAATTCCAGAACTTACTATTGTTGTATCTGATATAAGTCCTATGTTATCTCCAAAACATGCTCCACCAGCTATCGCTCCTACTGTTAAAGCAATGTTTCCTCCTACAATATGGTTAAGCCATAAAAATATAGGTGCACAAGCAGCAAATGTTCCCCAGCTTGTTCCTGTTGCTATAGATAAAACTGATGTCACAACAATTCCAACAACTGCAACTGTTCTTCCTGTTAAACCTACATTTAATGCTAAATTTATTATTGATGCTCCAACTCCTGTGGACATAAATACTTCAGCCATAGCATATGCAACCATTAATATAAAGAATGCTACTTGCATCTCTTTTGCGTTATTTATAACTGCTTCTATTATATCATTTACTTTTTTCTTTTCTACAACCCCTGCAACTAATGCTGCGTATACTGTTGCTATTGGGGCAGCAATTAATGCATCATATCCCATAAACATTAACATTGCCAATACTGCAACTGGACTTAATTTTAATAGTTCTGTTATTCTGTTCATCCTAAAACCTCCAAGTTTAATTTTATTAGTTTAGTTTCACTGAAATTTTAGGTAAAAAAAACTACCGTATAAAAAATACGGTAGCTAATCTGCAAAATATATCACAAATTTTGGATAGCACAACACCAGAGTCCATCTGATGACAGTCATGTGAATTTTTTTCACATGCCCAATAAAGATTTTTGACACAATCTTTATTTCGGCGAATTCCCCTTTCTCTCAACTTCACAGCTCTGTCTAGCTCCATTGAGTTACTCTTGTTATTCGCAACCTCTACCTAAATATTAAATTTTCGAAACTTTAAATTATAGTATCATTATTTGTTTTCTCTGTCAATTATTTTTTTATTAAAGAAACACCGTTCATTTCAGCAGGTTTCTCAATATGTAATATTTCTAGCATTGTTGGAGCCACATCAGCTAACTTTCCGTGGTTTAATTCTCCTTTAAAATTATTAGAAACATATACAAATGGTACTTCATTTGTTGTATGCGCAGTAAACGCTTCATTAGTTACTGGATCCACCATTTTTTCTGCATTCCCATGGTCAGCTGTTATTAATACTGTTCCATCTAACTCTAGTACTTTATTAACAATTTCTCCCACACCTTTATCAACAGCTTTTATCGCTTTTACAGCTGCATCAAATACACCAGTGTGTCCTACCATATCAGGGTTAGCAAAGTTCATTACAATAACATCAAACTTATCAGAATCTAAAGCTTCTAAAACTTTCTTTGTTAATTCTGGAGCTGACATTTCTGGTTGTAAATCATATGTTGCAACTTTTGGAGATGCAACTAATATTCTTTCTTCACCTTTAAATTCAGTTTCTTTTCCTCCATTAAAGAAGAAAGTAACGTGTGCATATTTTTCAGTTTCAGCTGTTCTTAACTGAGTTAAGTTGTGGTTAGATATAACTTCTCCTAAAGTGTTAGTTATGTCTTTATCTGTATAAATAATTTCTGCATCTATAGTCGAATCATACTGTCTCATGCAGTAGTATTTAGGCTCTAAATATTCTCTTTGGAATCCTTTAAAATCTTTATCTGTTAAAGCTCTTGTTATTTGTCTAGCTCTATCTGGTCTATAGTTGAAGTTTATTACAACATCCCCTTTTTTAACCTCTCCTGATTTTGTTAATAAAACTGGTTTTATAAACTCATCAGTTATCTTTTCAGCATATGAATCTTCTATAATCTGCTCTGGAGTTTTTTCAGTCACTTCAACTTTTCCTACTATAGCATCATAAGCCTTTTCTGTTCTATCCCAGTTAGTATCTCTATCCATTGAAAAGTATCTTCCAGAAATAGTAGCAATTTCTCCTACCCCTATCTCTTTTATTTTCTCTTCTAATTTTTTTATAAACTCTAATCCTGAAGTAGGAGCAGTATCTCTTCCATCCATAAATGCATGGATATACACTTTTGTTAATCCTGTTCTTTTTGCCATCTCTAATAATCCAAATAGGTGATTAATATGAGAGTGAACTCCTCCATCTGATAAAAGTCCCATGAAGTGAATTGCTTTATCATTATTTTTAGCATAGTTAAATGCTTCTACAACTTTAGCTTTTTCAAAAAATTCTCCATCTCTAATCTCTTTTGTAATTTCTACTAGAGGTTGATAAATAACTCTTCCAGCACCTAAATTTAAGTGTCCTACTTCTGAGTTACCCATTTGCCCTTCTGGTAATCCCACAGCTTCTCCTGATGCTTTTATCAATGTATGTGGATAAGTATTAAATAATCTTTCAAAATTTTCTGGTTTCGCTTCTGCTATAGCATTTTTTTCTGCTGCATTTGGGTTGTATCCCCACCCATCAAGAACCATTAACATTAAAGGTTTTTTAGCCATTTTTAAGCCTCCTAATTTTTTATTATTTCGCTCCTGCTTTTATAACTTGAATAAATGTAGGTGCATCTAACGAAGCTCCTCCAACAAGTCCTCCATCTATATCTTCCATAGCTAATAACTCTGCTGCATTTTTAGCATTCATTGATCCACCATATTGGATTGTAATCTCTGCTGCTGCTTCTGCACCGAACATAGCTGCTAAAACATCTCTTATTTCTTTATGAGTCTCTTCTGCCATCTCAGGTGTAGCTGTTTTTCCAGTTCCTATAGCCCATACTGGCTCATATGCTACAATAACTTTAACTGCCTCTTCAGGTGTTAATCCTGCTAATCCTTCTCTAATTTGCTTTTCGTTTACTTCAGATGTTTTTCCTGATTCTCTTTCCTCTAATTTTTCTCCAATACATAGAATTGGGATTAAGTCGTGAGCTAAAGCTGCCTTTACCTTTTCATTAATGAAAGCATTTGTTTCATGGAAATACTCTCTTCTTTCTGAGTGACCTAATATAACATATTTTACTCCAATCTCTTTTAACATAACTGGCGATACTTCTCCAGTGTACGCTCCTGAATCTTTTGGATGCATATTTTGTGCAGCTATTGCAACATTTGATCCCTCTACAGTTTTTACAGCCGATTCTAAAGCTGTGAATGGAGCTCCAATTACAATTTCTACTCCTTCTACACCATTTGTTAATTCTTTTAACTCTGATAATGTAGCTTTTGTCTCTGCTACTGTTTTATTCATTTTCCAGTTTCCTGCGATTATTGTTTTTCTCATTGATTTCTCCCTCCAAAACTTTTATTAATTTTAATTTTATAATAACATAATTTTTTCCTTTTTAACACGCACCATATTGTCTATATTTTCATCCTATTTTGAGTACTTTTTTCTCTAATTCAAGAATTTCTTTCTACTTTCTTCTTTTAAAACTTCTTTCAAATAGTCTTTAGAATTTATAAGTAAGTCTTCAACTAAAGGAACTATAGCTCCTTCTAAAATTTCTAAAAGTTCTACAAAATCCTCTTTTTTAAAGGCCTCAAAAGCTTCTTCTGCATATTTTTTAAACTCTTGTGCGTAATCATTATAATCTGTATATATAAGATCAATCGCTGTAGCTTCCTTTAAAGATAAGACTATTCCTAATACCCATTCAACAAAGCTTACCATCTCTATTATCTTTGTCAAATCTTGAACATCTTCTTCTAGCTCATCAAAATTTTCAAAAAATCTTTCTGTATATGGCTCTAAAAGATACAATGATTCTATTAAAATCTCTCTATGAGATCGAGTTGTCAATTCTAAAACTTTAACCTTTTTATTCAATGGTAATGATTTCCCATCTACCATTTCTCCATCTAGTTTCAATTCAACAATTACTTCCCCATGTTTTATTACATTGGCCTCTATCTTTTCTAGAACATTTAATAACTTAGTATTTTTTATTCCAATATTTATTTTTTCTCCATTTATAAAAATCTCCATTTCCACCCATCCTTAATTCAGTCATTTAAAATATTCTCTAACTACAGTTAATGTAAAAAAAACTACTTTTTCTGCTTTTTGATTTTCTAACAGTTCATTTTCTAACTCTTTTATTGTTGTTCCTGTAGTGACAATATCATCAACTATTAATATTTTTTTTTGAGAATAATCACTTCTTATTTTAAAAGCATTTTTTATATTTTTTTCTCTTTCAATATGATTTTTTATCTTATACATATATTTTGTATTTTTAACTCTTTCAATACTCTCAAATTTTATATTCGCTGATTTTAGAATTTCATCAACTTGATTATATCCTCTTTCTAAGAATCTTTTCTTGTTTATTGGAACAGATATTATCGTGTCTATTTGTTCTTTCATCACTATACTGTCTATCGAAGTTTTAATATACTTACTTAGACTTTTTGAAACCCCTTTTCTGTTTTTAAATTTCAAATCAAATATTATTTTTTTTACATCTGTATAATAATATAAATAATACAAATTTTTTCTTTGCTTTAGAGTACTCATTTTTTCAAGTTTTATCCTACATTTGCAACATAAGTAGTCTTCAGTCTCAAGATGACAATTACATAAAGAACAGGTATTATCAAATAAAAATAATCTAAGGAGTCGCTTTAGCATACCGCTTTCCTTTTTTACTTTTTGCAAATTCCTTATCAACTATTTTAGCTGAGTAAAACTCAGTATAGCCACACTCTACACAAGTTTTTACATAATAAGTTCCTATCTCTATCTTTAATCCAGGGCTTTTTTCTGGTATTACTGCAGTTTTGACTATGTATCTATCACTTCCACATTTTAAACATCTATATTCCAAGTTCATCACCCCAAAAAATATTCTTAATCCAATCTAAATCTTCTCTAAAAAAAACTATTGCATCAAAACGTATTTTTTCATTTTCTAACCTATTTTTTCTTATAAACTCTTTTGCTGTTATATATATTTTATTCCTTTTTTTTCTATCTATTGCCTCTTGTGGCAAACCAAAATAATCGTTTTTTCTATATTTAACTTCAAAAAAAACAAGGGTATTATCATCATAGCCAATTATGTCTATTTCACCGAAGGAACCTTGAAAATTCATATCTAATATTTTTACACCAATACTTTCTAAAAATTTTTTACCTTTCTCTTCATATTCTTTACCCTTGCTTCTTTTATTCATCATTTTACTCTCCTAAAATTTTCTTTAAGAAACTTTTTCTGTGAATTCCTTCTATAGGTCCTTTTGTTATTATAATTTCACGATGTAATTTAGTTCCATATCCTTTATGCTTTTCAAAAACATATTCTGGATAATCTTTTGCTATATCTAACATTATTCTATCTCTAGTCACTTTAGCAATTATAGATGCTGCTGCTATAGATAAACTTTTAGAATCACCTTTAATTATAGGTAGCTGTTCTCCAGAATATTCTCTAATTTTATGATTTCCATCCACTAATACTCTTTCAAAAAATATTTTTTCATCTTCTATTTGAGCAAGGGCTCTTCTCATTGCTAAAAAAGTTGCATTCAATATATTTACATTGTCTATTTCTTCTACAGTAGCTATTCCTATTCCTATATAAAAATGTTCTTTAATAATTTCAAACAGTTCTTCTCTTGATTTTTCAGACAACTTTTTAGAATCATTTATTTTATTTAGTTTTTCATCAAAACTTTTTAACTTAGCTACAGCTGCTACAACTGGTCCAGCTAAAGGACCTCTTCCTGCTTCATCAACCCCAACTATTTTTCCATTTTCTAAATCAAAAATGTACATTTCATTTTTTATTTTCATTTTATCTCCACTATTCATAATTTCTACCTATTTTTTTTTAGTTTTCCTTTATTTATATAGTCTATAAATCTTATTTAAATCCAGCTTTAATTTTTTAGCAATTATTTTAAAATCCTCTTTTAATTGACCTAAAATTACTAATTCTTTATTTGTTATTGGATGGTTAAATTTTAAGTAATAAGAATGAAGCATCTGTCGCTTAGCAACTTCTGAAGTATTACCATATACAGAATCTCCTAAAATAGGGTGATTTAAACTTTTCATATGTACTCTTATCTGATGAGTTCTTCCTGTTTCTATACCCACATCAACTAACGAAAATCCAGGCACACTATCTACCACTTCATAATTTGTTATGGCTATCTTTCCATTATCATCAACAACAGCCATTTTTTTTCTATCTTTTGGATCTCTCCCTATTAAAGTTTCTATTCTTCCACTTGAACTTTTAAAATTCCCCTTACATATGCAAACATATCTTTTTTCAATAGTTTTTTCTTTAAACATGTCTGTTAGTTTTACATGTGCTATATCATTTTTAGCAATTACAATCAATCCACTAGTATCTTTATCTAGTCTATGAACAATCCCCGGTCTTATTACACCATTTATTGTAGATAAATCTTTTATATGATAAAGTACTGCATTTACAAGAGTTCCTGTATAATAACCTTGAGCTGGGTGAACTATTACTCCAGCATCTTTATTTATAATTACTAAATCTTTATCTTCATATACAATTTCTATCGGTAAATTTTCTGGTAAAACTTCTAAAAGTTCATCCTCTGGAATTTTTACAATTATTTTCTCTTTTCCTTTTAATTTATTTCCACTTTTTGTTTTAGATTTATTATCTATAACTACATTTTCATTATCTATTAGTTTTTGAATATAGCTTCTTGTTGCATCTTCAAAATTTTCACTTAAAAAGCTGTCCAATCGCTTTCCTTTGTCCTCATCTTTTACAATTATCTCTATAATTTCTTTATATTTCTCCATACGTCACATCCTAATTTAACTCTATACTTTCTAGATAAAATTATATCATAAGTTATTTTCTATTACAAAATTATTACTCAAAAAAAAAAGAAATTGAAATTTTTTGAGTATATATGTTACAGAATGGTGAAGAAATATTAATTCCATTTTTAATTTAAGGAGATTAATTAAGACGAGGAGGTTATTTTTATGAAAAAATTAACACTTTTAGCATGTTCTTTATTTGCTTTTGCTGCTGTAGCACAAGCGAAAGAGGTTGCTGCTCCTGTTACAAGTTCTAAAGAGGTTGTAGCTGAGCCAGTTGTAATCGAGGAGGTAGTTGTAGCTCCAGTTGTTGAAAACCCTTGGGGATTCATTAACTTAAGAGCTGGATGGGATTTCTGGAGTGAATATGGAAACTTTAACAGACATGAAGCTTATGATACTGATCTTTCTAAAAAAACTAAAGACTTTGGTGGAGAATTAGCTATTGAAGCTTACAAGTCTTGGGACTATTTCGATCTAGGTCTTGGAGTTGCTTATCAACATCACATGAAGAGAAAATCTTCTAATGGTGTTTCTGGAGGAGAATTCTCTTCAGTTCCTTTATATGTAACTGGTAGATATGATATCAATTACTGGGATTGGGCTGCTACTCCATATATCAAAGCTAATGTTGGTTACTCATTTAACTTTGACTCAAAGAGTGTAAATACTCCTGATAGAGACTGGGGAACTAAAGTTGACGATGGATTATATTGGGCAGCTGGTGTTGGAGTTCAATACGAAGACTTTAACGTAGATGTTTTATATGGTGCTAACTATGCTAAAACTAAAGTTGACGGAAATAATGGTAGCGATAAATTTGATAACGACTACGAGAGAGTTACTCTTTCAGTTGGTTACAGATTTAATATCTGGTAGAAAGCATTTTAAATATAGAAAAGGAGATAACTGTTTAGTTATCTCCTTTTTAATTTATTTATAAGTTACAACTCTTGTATCATCTAATACTCTAAATGTAAATGTTTCTGTAACAAATAATTCTACCTCTTCATTTGTATGCCCTTGATATCCTAAAGAAAAGTCCTCTCCTAAAATAAGTTCTATATTTTCATTATCATATGGCACTAATAAAGCTCCAGTTATATTATTTGAAACTATTATTGGCATCCCTAAAATCTTTTCTAATCTTTTCGCTAAAGAGTCATTTAAATTAACCATATTTAAATATATAAATTTTTCAAGTCCAACAACTAACGCATATGGACCTTTACTAAATCCTGTATTTCTAAGCTTCGAAACTCCATACATTAAGTTCTTTATTGTTTCTGGCTCTGTTTTTCCAAAATCAATTGTTTGTTTATCATCTTTAAAAAGACCAAGAATACAAGCTTCATCCAATCCAAAATAAATTGCTTCCTCTTCAAATTTCGCTGCTTTTTTTAAAGCTTCATCTAAACTAGTATAATCTATATCTCTTGCTCCTCTTTCATAGTTATCAAGTTCCCATCTACTTAACTTAAAAGTTATTCTATTTTCTACAAAAGGTTGTGTTTGATATACTCCGTAGCTTAGATCATCTTTTTTATGAATTGCTAATCTTCCCGTGTTAACTCCACCTTTTTCTTTTCCTATAGGTCCAGTTACTCTAACAAATCTTCTTGCTGATAATTGAGTTGTTAAAACCTCTCTAGCTCTATCTTCAATTTCTTTCCACACATGCTCACTTATTGGTGCTAACTCTTTTTTTAAAAAATCCATATTATTTCCTCCTTATCCCTTTAATGAACCTATATTTAATGATTTTACATTATTTCCTTGTTTGTTAGTTTGAGGCATTTCTTCTGCTCCATTTCGTCCCATTAATTGAGCTTCTATACCTACAATTTTACCCTGTCTAAATATGTAATCTTCCATCTCTTTTCCAAATTCAAATTGATTTCTTCTTAACCATTCTACAATCATAACTGCATGTTCCATCTCTTCATTTCTATTATGAATCATAACTTCTTTTAACTCGGGGTCCACTGCCATTTCAGCTCTTTGATTATAGTCATCTACAGCTTGTAACTCCTCTTTCAAGCTCTGAATCGCATAATCTAAATCTGTAGCTTTTTTGCTTATTCCATTTAACATAAAAACACCTCCACTTGATAAAAATACTCCTAATGTTTACTACATTTTTTTTGAGCTTTTCCTTCTTTAAATTTTATTTTTAAATTTATAATTCAAATAGGAACTATATTTTGGAAAAATTGAAATATAGATAACTGCATTTTTTTCTGATATCATAATATTATAGTATTGTTTTTTGTTTTAAAAAAACAAGGTTCTTTTAAAAGTTTAGCTTTTTTATTTTTTTTATTTAATTTTTAGAAAGGTCGGGGGACATAACTATGATTGAAAAAGAAGATATAATTTTAGCACAAAACGGAGACGAAGAATCAATTGAAAAAATCATCAAAGAATATCAAGGTGCAATCTATAAAAATAATCGTTCATTCTTTCTAAAAGGTGGAGATAGTGACGATTTGATGCAAGAGGGATTTATAGGACTTATCAAGGCTATAAAATCTTATGACGAAACACGAAACGCATGTTTTAGCACTTTTGCTAATCTTTGTATCAGAAGACAGATGATTACAGCTGTTAAAAATCATAACTCTGATAAATACAAAAACTTAAATTTAGCTATGCAAGGAGAAGGCTATTCAAATCATGAAGAAACCATCCATTATAGAAGACCTTCTTTAGGTTTTTATTCTCCTGAAGATATTTTCTTAGGAAAAGAGTTAGTTAACTTATTAGGTGATTTTCTAGAGAAAAATTTAAGTAGTTTAGAAAAAAAAGTTTTTGCATACTTATGTAAAGAGTATACTTATGTTGAGATTGCTGATTTTTTAAATGAACCTCCAAAAAAAATAGACAATACTATTCAAAGAATTAAGAAAAAAATCCTAATTTATTTAGGTTCTTACTCTAAATAAAAATAAGGAGAGGTAATACCTCTCCTTATTTTTATTAATATTGTTTCATCAATTCTTTTACTTTTGAAACAACTTCATCTTTATTAACTTCTACTGTTTCATTTGTTCTTCTAATTTTTAATTCAACAATACCTTCTGCGGCCTTCTTTCCAGCTACAATTTTAAATGGATATCCTATTAAATCTCCATCTTTAAATTTGAATCCTATTCTTTCATCTCTGTCATCTAATGCAACATCAATGTTAGCCTCTTGGAAATTCTTATAGATCTCTTCTGCTAAAGTCACTTGCTCTTCTGATTTCATATTTGCCGGTATTACTTCAACTACAAAAGGTGCAATTGCTGACGGCCAAATAATTCCATTTTCATCATTATTTTGCTCAATTGCTGACGCCATAGTTCTAGAAACTCCTATACCGTAACATCCCATTTCCATAACTTGACTCTTACCATTTTCATCTAAGAAAGTTGCATTTAATGCTTTTGAGTACTTATCACCTAATTTAAATATATGTCCACTTTCGATTCCTCTTGCACTTGCAAGTTCTCCACCACATTTTGGACACTTTTCCCCAACTACTACTGTTCTTACATCTGCAATTACTTCAGCTTCATAATCTTTTCCATAATTAACATTAATATAATGTGTATCTAATTTATTTCCACCTGCTGTGTGGTTAGATATTCCTACAATACTCTTATCTGCTATAACTTTTATTTTTGTTAGATCAGCACCAACTGGTCCTATAAATCCTTTTACTAATCCTAAATCCTCAATTTCTGAATCAGTCAATAATACAACATCTATTGTGTCAATTATATTTTTTAATTTAACTTCATTAACTTCAAAATCCCCTCTTATAAGAACCATATAAACATCATCTGTTACAACATCTTTATACATCATAGCTTTTACAGTTTGCTCTACAGGTACATTTAAGTATTCCACAACATCAACAATTTTTGATACATTTGGCGTATCTACTAATTTAATCTCTAATGCCTCTGTTTTTGGTAACTCAACTATTGTACTTGTTGCTGTTTCAACGTTTGCTGCATAGTCGCATGATGTACAGTAAATGATTTCGTCCTCTCCTGAATCTGCTAGTACATGGAACTCTTGTGATCCACTTCCACCAATTGCTCCTGAATCTGCTTCAACTGCTCTAAATTTAAGTCCGCATCTTTCAAATACTCTTGTATAAGCAGCCTTCATATTTTCAAATTCTTCATCTAAAGATTCTTTATTTGCATGGAATGAGTATGCATCCTTCATCATAAACTCTCTTCCTCTCATAAGTCCGAATCTAGGTCTTCTCTCATCTCTAAATTTAGTTTGAATTTGATATAAATTTAATGGTAAAGATTTATAAGATGATATATCATTTCTAATAATATCCGTTATTACCTCTTCGTGTGTTGGTCCTAATGCAAACTCTCTAGAGTGTCTATCTTGAATTCTCATCATTTCAGCACCCATTACATCCCATCTTCCACTTTCTTTCCAAAGCTCTGCTGGTTGTAATACTGGCATAAATATTTCTTGAGCTCCAGCTCTATCCATCTCTTCTCTTACAATATTTTCAACTTTCTTTAAAGCTTTTAAACCTAAAGGAAGGTATGTATAAACTCCACTTGCTAATCTTTTGATCATTCCAGATCTCAGTAATAGTTTATGACTTATTACTTCTGCCTCTTTAGGAGTTTCCTTAAGAGTTTTTACATAGTATTTACTTAATCTCATCTTATCCTCCACTTTTTTTAATTAATTTTACCTCATATTCTATCATAACATCTTTTACGAGGTCAAACTTTTGTTAAACTTTTCCTCTATATCCCATTTTAAAATTTCACTTTTAATTTTTCCTTCATTATCTTTTAAATAATCCATACATATATCTTTTACTAACTTTATTGTTTTTATATCATGGACAATATCTATAAACTTAAGATCACTTAGACCACTTTGTTTTACACCAAACATTTCTCCTGCTTTTCTAAGTCTCAAATCCTCTTCTGCAATTTTAAATCCATCTTCTGTACTTTCTAAAACTTTAAGTCTTGCAGCTGAGTTATCATTTTCTGTAGAAGATAATAGAAAACAATACGATTGATGTTGCCCTCTTCCAACTCTTCCTCTAAGCTGATGTAAAGTAGCTAATCCAAAACGTTCAGAATTTGTTATGACCATTATACTTGAGTTAGGAACATTCACCCCTACTTCAATTACTAACGTTGAAACCAAAATATCTAACTTATGATTTTTAAAAAGATGCATAATTTCATCCTTTTCTCTATTTTTCATTCTTCCATGCAAAATACCAACTCTATATCCTGGAAGATTCTTTAATACCTCTTGATAAAGCTCTTCTGTTGATTTAGCTGAAAGTTTATCACTTTCATCTATCAAAGATGCTACAAAATAAGCTTGCCTTCCCTCTTTTAATTTTTTATCTATGAAACTAAACATCTTTTCTTCATTTTCTTTCTCACTTATCCATTTAGTTTTAATAGGCTTCCTTCCTGGAGGCAGTTCATCTATAACTGCCACATCTAAATCTCCATAGATACTAAGTGCTAAAGATCTAGGAATTGGGGTAGCACTCATAACTATTAAATTAGCTAAAACCCCTTTATCTCTTAATCTTTTTCTTTGTAAAACACCAAATCTATGCTGTTCATCTATAACTATTAACCCTAGTTTAAAGAACTCTACACTTTCCTCTATTATAGCATGAGTACCTACTACAATATTAGTCTCCCCTGTTCTTATTCTCTCTAGAATTTCGCTTTTTCTTTTCCCTTTTACACTTCCAGTTAAAAGTTCAACTTTTATACCTAAACATTCTAAAGTTTCATAAATTGACAGATAATGTTGAGTTGCTAAAATCTCTGTAGGAGCCATTAGAACTCCTTGGTAACCATTTTCCACCATATATAGTAGCAGCAGAACTGCAACTATTGTTTTCCCACTCCCAACATCTCCTTGAATTAGATAATTTATAATTTTACCAGCATTTATTCCTTTATACACTTCTGTTATAACTCTCTTTTGAGCTGTTGTCAAAGAAAAAGGTAGATCTTTTAAAAATTTTGTGACTAAAGTTTTTTTTCCTTCTATATTATATATATTCTTATTATTCATATCTACTTCAAATCTTTTCTGAAGTATTCCCATTTCTAAAATAAGTAATTCCTCTATTGCAAAACGTCTTTTTGCCTCTTCTAAATTTCTTGGATTAGTTGGATAATGAATCTCTTTCAAAGCTTTTTTTCTATCCATCAATCTATATTTTTCTATGATTTCACTTGGAATATTTTCTTCAAATAAATTCAAGTAATCTTTTAAAGCTTCTTTTAATATCTTTCTTATATTATTTTGATTCAACTCTTTTATAGAGCTATATATTGGTAATATCTCTCCTTTATTTTCTTGCCCTTTATAAAGCTTAAACTCTGGATTTGTCATTTGAAAAGTGTATCCTCTTTTCACATTTCCTATAAATATATATTCTTCACCCATTTTTAAACTATTTCTTAAATACGGTCTTTGAAACCAAATCACTTCAAGAACTCCCGTTCCATCATTTATTGTGGCTTTTATCATTTTCATTCCTGTTCTTGTAGGAGGAGCAGAGATATTCATTATATTTCCTTTTAAAACAACATATTCATCTCCTCTTAATTCACCTATTTTCTTCAAATTTGTTCTATCATCATAAGCTCTTGGAAAATAATATATCAGTTCATAAAGGGTTTCTATATTTAATTTTTTTAGTTTAGAATAAGTTGCAGTAGAAACTCCTTTTAAGTTAAAGAGCTCTATCTCCTTATAAATATTTTTATATATCTCAATCACCACCTTTTTTTAATTATAACATACTTGTATATCCTTTTGTACACTTTATAATATGTTTTATATTTTTGTAATAAACACCCATAAAATAAGGAGTTGTGAAAAAAATATCTTCTCTTTTTTTGTAATTTTTGTTTGACATTTTTCATCTTTTAATATATTATTATTGTATAAAATTAATAGGCAAAGTAGAGGAAACTCTATGACGCAAAACTATAGGGTCTTTAAAATGACAGCCAGTTGCTATTACACTTTGGTTATCCAGAGTATAAATGCAACTGGCTTTTTTATTTTGAAAATTTTATGAAATTATGGGAGGGAATAAAATTATGAAAAAATTATTAACACTTTTATCTTTAACTATGGCTATGACAACTTTTGCAGCTCCACATGGAAATGAAGAAAAATCTGCTACTATGAATATTACTGCTACTGTTATTAGACCTCTTACTGTTGAAGTTGTAGATCATATGAACTTCGGAACTGTTATTCAAGGAAATAAAGTTACTGCTACAGGAAAGTATTTAATAAATGGAGAACCTGGTCAAAAGATAACTGTTACTACTACATTTCCTGAAAATTTATTTAATGTAGTCTCTAGATCAACTCTACCAATAGAATTAAATATGCCTATGCCTTTAACTGGATATGCTCTAGGAACAGATGGTGAACTCCCTTTAAATATCTATGGTAGTATCACTCCTAGTACAGAAACTGCTCCAGGAACTTACAAAGGACAAATTATAGCTAGAGTTCAATACCAATAATAAACAAATATCTAAAATATAAACTACAGGAGAAAATTAAATCTATGAAAAAACTATTAACACTTTTATCTTTAACTATGGCTATGACAACTTTTGCAGCTCCACATGGAAATGAAGAAAAATCTGCTACTATGAATATAACAGCGACGGTAATAAAACCTTTAACTATAGCTAAAACTGGTGATATGGATTTTGGAAATATAATTCAAGGAACTACAGCTACTGCTGATTCTGGATATACTATAACTGGTGAAAAAGGACAGCCAATAATTGTTACAATTGATAATTCAGTTTTATTATCTAATCAAAAAGCTAAAACGTCTCTAGCTGTTGGAATAAAAACTCAGCTTCCTAAATCATTAGATAAAGATGGAAATGCTAATGTTTCTGTTCAAGGATTTTTAAATGTTCCTAAAGATCAACATGTTGGAACATATACTGGAACTTTAGTAGCTAGAGTTCAATATCAATAATAATAAACAACTGGGAAATCCCAGTTGTTTTCATATAGGGGGTTATTTATGGCATTAATTTTAACTTTATTTTTATTAACTTTTACCAGTATATTTTCTTCTAATACTTCAGAAAAAAATATGGATATAAAGGCAACTGTTATAAAACCTTTACGAGTTATTCACAATGGTGATATAAACTATGGAAAAATAATTCAGGGTTCTACCCATTCAACTACAAGACATATTTTTACAATCTATGGAGAACCAAAACAAGATGTTGATATAACTCTTAATGAAAAAAATATAAACGCTCAAAAAAATTCTATTCCCCTTATTCATAAAGAAAATAATTCTCAAACTTTAAGTGTTCAATTAAAAAATGAAAAAAATGATGGAAATGATACAAAATTAAATGAAAAAGGAGAATATAGATATTCTTTTGACACTGAACTTATAGTCCCTCCTAATGCACTTGTTGGTGATTATTCCGGAACTTTAACTATGAAAGTAAGATTTAAATAGGTCCTGTTTAAAACAGGACCTATCTTTTTCTTTTTATAATTGCTCTAATAATTCATCTGATATATCAAAGTTTGAATAAACATCATTAACATCATCTAAATCATCTAACGCTTCATATAATGCCATTACTTTTTTAGCTGTATCTAAATCAGTAATTTGAACTTTATTATCAGGAATCATTGCAACTTCAGCTTCAGTTACATTGTACCCAGCTTTTTTCAATTCTTCTGCAACTGTATTACACTCTGCTGAATCTGTTAAAACAGTAAATTCTCCATCTTCTTCTTTAACGTCTTCCGCACCAGCTTCTAAAGCAGCCATCATTAGCTCATCTGCGTCTACGCCTTCAGATGCAACAATAATTTCTCCTTTTCTTTGGAACATCCATGATACAGCACCATCTGTACCTAAGTTTCCATTTCTTCTAGAAAATGCAGTTCTTACTTCTGAAGCTGATCTATTTTTATTATCAGTTACAACTTCAACTATGAAAGCTGTTCCCTCTGGACCATACCCTTCATATCTAATCTCCATGTAATCCACACCATCAAGTTCTCCAGTACCTTTTTTGATAGCTCTCTCCAGGTTATCTTTTGGCATATTAGCAGCTTTTGCTTTATCTATTGCAAGTCTTAATCTAGGATTAAAGTTAGGATCTCCTCCAGCTTCCTTAGCTGCTATCGTTAACTCTTTTCCTAATTTTGTGAATAGTTTTCCTCTTTTAGCGTCTTGAGCACCTTTTCTATGCTTTATATTAGACCATTTACTATGTCCTGCCACAAAAACTCCTCCTTATTTTTTAAATATCTCTTTAAATTTTATCATAAGCCCTATTTTTTTTCAATATATTTGGGCACTAACAACATTTTTTCCTTTACTTTATCTAAAATTATATCAGGAGTTATCAATCTATATTTTTCTTCATATGATAAATTTTCATATGTCTCGTCTGATAAAATCTCTTTTGGTTCTATTCCTTCATGTCTTTTATTATCTCTAGATAACCAATCTCTTTTACTAGATCCTGGACTAAATATAGCAAAACTTGGTATATCTATGGCTTGAGCCAAATGTCTTGGTCCACCTTCATTCCCCACAAAAATATCACAATTTGAAAGAAGAGATCCTAGTTCTCTGATACTCTTTGTGTTTATATCCGAAATTATTCTTTTATCCCAATTAAGAGCTTCATGAAATTTTTTAGCGAACTCTTTTTCATTTGGAGAATAATATAAAATTATTTGACAATTAAACGTATCTAAAATTTTCTTTGCTAACTCTCTCATTAGGTCAACTGGATATACTTTAGGTTCTCTCCTTGAATTTATAGCAAGAGGGATAATTATTTTACTAAAGTCTACCCCTGCTTGTATCATTCTTTCTCTCAACTCTTCTTTTTCTTCTTCTAAAAATGTTAAAGAATAATTCTTATCTAGCTTTACATCTATACCATCATTTACAAGTGGATCTAACATTTTTAAGAATTTCTCAGCTTTATCATATTCACTTGAAGGTTCAGGAATACTATGAGTGTAAGTATAACCTCTTTTAGGTTTCCATCTTCCTATTCTATACTTAGCTTTTTTAGAGAAAAATGTAAATGCTTCACTTTTAGGAGTTGACATTATATCTATAACAATATCATAATCGGCTCTTGTTACATTCCAAACCTTTTTCAAGTATTTAAAAGGATTCTTTTGCTCTTCCTTAGAAATCGATATAACTTTATTTAAATATTCTTGATGCTCAAATAGTGGTGCTACATGATCATATAAAACGTAATCTATCTTTGCTTCTGGATATGTCTCTTTTAAACTTTTACATATTACAGAAGAGAGTATTGCATCCCCAATTTGTTTAAATCTAACCACTAAAATCTTCATCCTAGATCTCCTCTATTAAATTTTTTATTGTTTTTAAATCTCCCCAAAAATCCACTGCTACTTTAGCTCTTTTTCCACCATCATCCCTTGATTTTTTAGCAAAATTTGCATCATATGTCACTAACAATTTTATGTCGCCTTTCCAATTCATAACTTTACCCTTTTCTTGAAGAAACTTAAATTCTCTTTCAAGTAAAAGCTCTGCTACATCTTGTCCTAAGGACACTATAACCTTAGGGTTCATAAGTGATATTTGAACCATTAAATACTCTTTCAAATCTCTTTTATCTTTTTCTTCTAACTCTCTATAATTTTTCTCTGATTTTGTAAGTGTAGTAATATAGTAATCCTCCGGCAATAATCCAACTATATCACAAAGTTTTATTAAGAACTCTCCACTAGAACCCGGTTTTACCTTAAAATTTTCATCTATATATAAATTTACGTCATCTCCTATAAAAAGAACATTTCCAGTAAAATTTCCTGTTCCTAAAACAATTTTTTCTTTAGTATCTTTCAAAGCATCTGTTGTCCCTATTTCAAACTTTAGCTCTTCCAATATTTTTTGAATCTCCTCCATAACAACCTCCTAAAACTTAATCAATTCACTACATATATCTTGATGAGCTATCTCTATTGATATATCTATGTTGTGTCTCAGTAGTTCGTCTAAAACTGCATCAATAGCAATTTTAGGATCATTACTATCTTTACTCATATGAGCTAAATACACCTTTTTTAAATTCTCATGATGCATCTCTTTTACAAATCTTGCACAATCATTGTTTGAAAGATGTCCATTCCTACTTTTTACACGAGCTTTCAAATCCCATGGATAAGAACATTCCATTAACTTATGATAATCATAATTACACTCTATAACCATTACGTCCACATCTCTAAAGGATTCTCTAACAGTATTATCAATGTACCCCAAGTCTGTTGCTATTGCAACTTTACTACCTGAACTTTCCTCTATTCTAAAACCTATCGTTCTTTCAGCATCGTGCATTACATCAAATGGATAAACCATACTTTCTCCAACCCAAAAAGCTTCATTTATAAATCTTAAGTTTTCATCTTTTATTTTTCCTAGCTTTAAAACTCCCGCTTCATAACTTTCCTTTGTAATATAGATTGGAACATCATATTTTCTAGATATTATACCTGCACCCTGAATATGATCTCCATGCTCATGAGTTATTAAAATCCCATCTATATTACAAATATCTACTCCTATTTTCTTTAATTGCTCCTCTATTTTTTTTCCACTAAATCCTGCGTCTATCAATAAGTTTATATTATCAGTTTCTAAAAATATAGAATTTCCTTTACTTCCACTTCCTAGTACTGCTAACTTCATAGCACTTCCTTTCAACAAATAATCTGTTTTATATTATATCATAAAAAAACCTCTTAGCATATACTTGCTAAGAGGTTATCTCTTCTAATTACATCTCTTCAAAATGATCTTTTCCTACATAACAAAGTGGACATATCCAGTCTTCTGGTACATCTTCCCATTTTGTTCCTGGAGCTACACCATTTTCAGGATCTCCAACCGATTCATCATAAACATAATCACATATAACACATCTCATGTGCTTACTCATTAAAAAACCCCCTCATTTCTCTTAATTACTCCATAACCCGTGAATATTACAATATTCTCTTGCACATACGCTTGCACCTTTTGGAACTTTAAAATATGCTTCTGGTGCTTCTCCTGGCTTTAAATATTTTCTATATAAAAAGTCGTCTACACAAATTTCAATTATTTGAATATAGTGTTCTGGTGTCATCGGATGTGCTGCTTCTTTTCCAACTTTTACTAGATATCCATCCTCTTTTTCTTCTACATAAGGTACATGTTTTTCAGTTGAAGCATCTTGAGTTTTTTCTTTCACTAACTCTAATCCTTCTATTACAACATCCTCCTTATCAGCTACAACTACCTCTACTAATACAGGATTTTCTTTCACTTTGTAAATTTCATAAACTTTCATAACAACCTCCTTAAACTAATTCAAAATAGTTTTAACTTTATAAAACACTTTATTTATTCTGGCAATGAGGACAAATTCCTTTAAAATAAACATGATACTCATCTATTTTAAATTCTTTCATATTTCCTGTTATAAGTTGATCTATTACAACTGGAATATCATACACTTTTTTACACTCTACACATTTAAAGTGTCCATGTACATGTGTATCAACATCATATCGCGTTTCATTTTCTTCTATTGTTATTACTTTAGCTATCCCTTTTTCTATAAAAAGATTTAATGTATTATAAACTGTAGTTTTTGAAAGAGTAGGAATCTCAGGACATAAAGCTTTATAAATCTCATCTACAGTTGGATGAGTTTTATTCTCTAACAAATATTCAAATATTTTCATTCTTTGATATGAAGGTTTTATGTCATGTATTTTTAGATGTTCACCTATATTTTCAATATACATGTTTCCTCCTTTTGAAATAATTACAATTTTGTAACCATTCTTTTTCTTTTAATATACACTTTTTTAGTATTTTTGTCAAGATTTCACATTAACTTTTTCATCATTAAATATCTATGAACTCCTCTACCATACTCATCTTGTTGTAATTCTTCTATTTTATACCCTTCTTTTTCATACATATTTATAGCTATTTTATTTTGAGGATCTACAGTGAGGTAGATTTTTTTTATTCCTATATCTTTTAATTTTCTATGAGTATCTTTCAGAAGTATTTTTCCATATCCCTTTCCTCTTTCCTTTAAAGAAGTTGAAAATCCATATAAAAAAGCTTCTTGTTTTCCAATGACCCCTTGATATTG
Organism: Cetobacterium sp. NK01; assembly: GCF_024506395.1. NCBI lineage: Bacteria > Fusobacteriati > Fusobacteriota > Fusobacteriia > Fusobacteriales > Fusobacteriaceae > Cetobacterium > Cetobacterium sp. NK01. The sequence continues at coordinate 1,439,177 of NZ_JANIBO010000001.1, read as the reverse complement.
AGCAACTGACAACAAATTATCCTTTTCATCCACTAAAGTATAAAGTTTACCATATCGTATAAAGCTCATAATCATCCACATATCAGCTCCACCCATAACTCCAAAACTTTCTAACTCATTCAAATATATCTTTTCTATTAATTCTCGATCTTTTGATTGCACTTCTACCACTCTCATAATTCCTCCTAATATCCTATATCGAATAGATGTAGTCCATTAGGTTCTGCAACTATTTTAGGATAATGAACATCTGGATTATTCAACATCTCTATCAAATAATTTTTTGGTTTTTTTTCAAAATAAACAGCCAACACTGTTCCAACAATTATTCTTATTTGAGATTTTAAAAAGGCATTTCCTTTTACATATAATTTAATAGTTTTTTCATCAACTCTTTGAAATTTAGCTTCATATATATCTCTAATAGTAGTATTACTTCCACAATCTGAAAGTCTAAAATTAGAAAAATTATGCCTTCCAACCAAAGGTGTAACTATATTATTTAATCTATTTAAATCTAAACTCTCTTCTACAAAAGTCACGTATCTCGATTGAAACGGATTCTTCTCCTCACCGATATAGTATTCATAAGCTCTATATGTAGCAGAAAATCTTGAACTAAATTCTACATCCATCTCCTCAACCTCTAAAATAAAAATATCTTTAGGCAGAAGATCATTCAAAATTTTCCTTATTTTTTCTAAAGGTATTTTTGAAGTCGTGAAAAAATTAGAAACTTGCTTTTTAGCATGAACCCCTCTATCTGTTCTACCTGCTGAAACTAAATCAATTTCAATTTTAAATACTATTTTCAAAACTTTTTCTAGCTCTCCTTGAACAGTTCTTAAATTAGGTTGTCTTTGAAAGCCATAGAACTCACTTCCATCATAACTATATGTCAATTTTATATTTCTTACCAATTCCTTCTCCTTTTCCTTTTGCTTATATATAAAAAAAAGTCTTGAAAAATCAAGACTCTGTAATATCATATGTGGTGCGAGAGGAGGGACTTGAACCCTCACGTCGAAACGCCAGATCCTAAGTCTGGTGCGTCTGCCAATTCCGCCACCCTCGCAAAAAGATGGTGCGTCATACTGGGCTCGAACCAGTGACAACACGATTAAAAGTCGTGTGCTCTACCATCTGAGCTAATGACGCATCTTTATAAAATTATTTGGGGTGACCGACGGGATTCGAACCCGCGACAACCAGTGCCACAAACTGGCGCTCTACCAACTGAACTACGGCCACCAAATGGCGTGTCTGAAGAGATTCGAACTCCTGACCCACGCCTTAGAAGGGCGTTGCTCTATCCAGCTGAGCTACAGACACATTTGATAAATATTAAATTGGAGCGGGAGACGAGGGTCGAACTCGCGACATTCAGCTTGGAAGGCTGACGCTCTACCAACTGAGCTACTCCCGCAGATGGTCGGAATAGCAAGATTCGAACTTGCGGCCCCCTGCTCCCAAGGCAGGTGCGCTACCGGACTGCGCTATATTCCGACTATTTATTTTTCGTAGCTCTTGTTCGCTACAAAATTATAGTATCACAAATTATTATTTCTGTCAATAAAGTTTTTTATTTTTTTTATTTTTTATTTTTATATTTATTTCTATACTCAAAAAGAAGGATTGATTTTGCTAAAAAAGAATAATAATCTATATACAAATTTAAAAAGTTTTTTTATAATATTAATAATTATTTTTGCTAAGGAGGTTTTATAATGAAAAACACAAAACTTATTTGTTCAGTTCTTTTAGCTGGTTCTCTTTTCGGAGCATGTACAGCTACTGGATATAACAGTAAAACTACTGGTACTGCTGGTGGAGCTGCTGTTGGTGCTTTAATAGGACAAGCTATTGGACAAGATACTAAAGGAACTCTTATTGGTGCTGGAATTGGAGCTCTTGCCGGATTAGGTTGGGGAGCGTACAAAGATCAACAAACAAAAGAGTTACAAGCTAGATTACAAAATACTCAAGTAAAAGTTACCGATGAAGGAAACTATATAAATCTTAATCTTCCTGGTGGAGTTACATTTCCTACAAATGGATATGTTATAGGCAATGGATTCTATGGGCCTCTTAATGATATTGCCTCTGTTTTAAATCAATATCCTGAAACAAGAATAGTTATTTCTGGTAATACAGATAACACTGGTGCTTACTCTTATAATATGAACCTATCAGTTAAAAGAGCAAGAAGTGTAGCTGATTATTTAGTTCGTAGAGGAGTAAACCCTAATAGAATTACTATTAACGGTTTTGGTCCAGATAGACCTATCGCAAGCAACGCTACTGCTACAGGTAGAGCTCAAAATAGAAGAGTTGAAATTCAAATATTCCCAGCTTATTAAAAAATTTAAAAAGAGAGTTCTTAAAGAACTCTCTTTTTTATTCTTACTTTATTTTTTCAATTGCATTTTTAGTAGCTTCTCTTACACCTTCAGATGTATAAGTCGCTCCTGAAACTACATCAAATTCTGTATTTTGATTTTTTAAAATATATGTCTTTACAACATCTATAGCTGGATCTGCAATTGGTGGTGTATCTTGATGTATTACATCAAATCCTATTATTTTAAAACCTTCACCTTTTGGTTTCACCTGTAACTTTACTGTTAAATCTCCATTATAACCTGTCGATGTTCCTTCTACAACCAACGGTCCTGGCTTATTCGCTTCATATATTCCCAGTAATATTCCAATTACTACAAAAGCTAATACTAACTTTTTTCTTAAAGATTCTTTATTCATTCATAACCCCTTCTATTTTTTTGGTATCAATCTTGGAACTACCTTATCTCTACCGTCTAATCCAACTTTTTGAATATATTCAATTAGAACTTCATCTAAAGCCGGGTAATGTCCTAATTCTTTTCCATTAGCTAAAGATGAATATCCATCTCCTCCAGCTGCCATAAAGTCATTTGTCGCAACAACATATGTTTTATTTGGATCTAACTTTTCATTTCCTACTTTTATTTCTAAAATTCTTCTATATGCTGGATTTTTAACATTAAATTTAACTGTCATTCCAGCAACTTGTGCCATTGCTCCTAAAGATTCTGGGTAAGATCTTATTCCATTTTCAACAGCTTTTTGTAAGTCTGATCCTTTAACTTCTTTTGTTATAACATAATTTCCAAATGGTAATACACTGATTACATCTCCTACAGTCACTTCTCCTGGATTTATAGATGCTCTAATTCCTCCACCATTTGTTAATGCCACGTCTGCTCCTGTTTTCCACAACATTGCATCTGTTATAAGTTGAGAAAGATTTGTTTCTCCTGTTCTAACATATGCTCTATCTCCCTGTAATAAAATTGGTGACTCTCCTACTTTTACACTTGTTATCATCTCTTGCTTTCTTGAAATCTCATCTATTGTAGCCTTTACCTTAGCATCTTCTGGAACTGGATTATCTCCATTCATAATTACATTTTTTGTATATAAAGTATAATCGATAGCTTCAATTTTATTTTTTAATTTGTCAAAATCTACCTTTACAACTCCAACATTTTTAGCATATTCTCCAGTTTGTACTATTGTTACTCCATTTACAACTTTTTTCTCTTTTAACTCAGTATGGCTATGTCCATCAATGATTAAATCTATTTCAGGTACTGCTTCAGCTAATCCTATACTTTGTAATTTCTTAGCTGTACTCTCATCGTCCCCTAAGTGAGATATAACGACAATAAATTTAACTCCCTCTTTTTTCATTTGAGCCACAACTGATTTCGCAGTTGATATTGGATCAGCTATTGTTATATTTTTTACATTATTTGGATTTGTTTTAAAATATGTTTCAGGAGTTGCTAATCCAAAGAAACCAACTTTTTTACCATCTATTTTTTTTATATCATATGTTCCCGCTATTGGCTTTCCTGTTGTTTTATCTACAACATTTGCTGCTAATGTCTTATATTTTTGCATAGATAATAACTCTTCTAATCTATCTTGTCCATAGTTGAAATCATGATTTCCCAATGTTGCATAATCAAGTCCTGCAGCATTTAATGTCTCAACCATAGATTCTCCCTTTGTTAATGTCGCAAAAGTTGTTCCATGCATTGTATCTCCAGCATCTATAAGTAAAACTTTTCCATTATTTTTATCCTGTTCTAAGGCTTTAGCTATTGTTGCTACTCTAGCTAACCCTACACCATCATATTTCCCCTCTTTTGCTCTTCCATGAACATCATTTACATGAACTAGAGTCATTTCATATTCCCCATCTTTTGGTGGTAATACTTTACACGCCGAAAGGGCTAAAACCAATCCCATCAAACCAAAAACTTTTAAATTTTTATTCATTCTTCCTCCCTAATTAACCCTATTTTTCAATTAAATTCGAACATATTTTATCATATTTAGACAAAATTGTAAAAGAAAAAACTGCATACAAATGCAGTTTTTTATCTGTTTTATATTTTGCTATTTAATACATTCAAAAGTTTTAAACTAACTTCTAAATTGTCCCCTTCTGATTTAAAAATATCCATCCACTTTTTTAAAGTTTCAATCTCTTTTAATCTCATTATTTTTTCACTTTTTTCCTGAAAAATATAATCTCTTATAGTTAAAGCTTCTTGGATTTGATATTCATAAAACTCAATATATTTTTCATCTTTTATTAAGAACGATTCTATTTTCTCTTTTAATTCTTGTTGATTGGAACACCCGTTCTTCAATAAATCAATTACTATTTTTTTTAGATATAGATATTCTTTTAAGAAAAACTCTTTTTTATAGCGATACACTCTTAATTCTTGAATAAAGTTAATTAAAAGAAAAGGAAATATAACTACCATCATAGATATCTTAGGTTTTTCTATTATTTCATTTGATATTTCTACCGCTCTTTTTTTTTCTTCTTCTATAAAAATATCAACGTTTTGCATCTTTACTCTCTCCCCAATTAGAGTAAGTTAATGTATGTCTAACATTTTCTGAGCTTGGTTCAACTTTTTTTACAAAGATATAATACCACGCTCCAGATTCAATATCTTCCTCTGCCAATTTTTGATGAGCTTCTTTAAATCCTAATGTTTCATCTAAAAAAGGTAACACAGAAAAACAAAAGAAGTATATACATACAAAACTACCTATGAAAGCTGACCACTTTTTTATCATATCTCCTCCTAATACATCTTATAAGCTCATTAAAGATTTTGTTATATCAGGGAAAACTACGTGGAACATTAAGTATGCTGCTCCAAAAGTTACTCCTAAGTTTATAATCTTTCCTACTATATAAAGAGTTATTGGTTTCCCACCTTTAAATAGTTTGCTTAACTCTCCAAAGTTCGTAGATAATCCAATACTTGTAAAGGCTAAACAGAACAACCATCCTTGTAAAGGTGATATTAATCCATTAACCATTCCTTTGTCTATGATTATCTTAGATCCATCTATTCCTAATATCCCGTAAATTCCTGAAAATACAAGAGAAGCTCCTATAAATCCTAAAATAAATTTAGGGAATCTTGTCCAAATCTCAACTAATGATCCTTTTAATGAAAAATCTCTTTCTTCAGCCATAGATTTATCAACTTTTAATGACCAATAAGCTGCTACTCCTAAAGCCATAACTCCAATTATGATATTTTGAATCATTTTTATTGTTGCTGCTACATCTCTTGCCACTGGCCCTAAGTATTCTCCAGCTGCTACTACAGCACCTGTAGAATCAACTGTTCCTCCAATCCAAGCTCCCCCTAATACCGGATCCATATTTAGAGCTTTTATAAACATTGGCATTGCGATCATCATAAACGCAGTAAACATAATTGAAATACTTACAGATAATGTTAGCTCCTCTTTTTTAGCCTTACAAGCTGCTGCTGCTGCAATTGCTGCTGATACTCCACTTACAGACATATCTGCTGACATTACCATATTTAAACTTTTTGACTCCATCTTTAAAATTTTATCTCCAAATCCAAAAGTTAAAACTAAAACTACTGGAGTTACAAACCAAGTTACGAAAATACCTGGTATACCTATTAATAAAACTTTATTTACTAAAACTGTTGATCCTAACAGTATTAATCCTGTTTTTATAAAATATTCTGTTTGAGCTGCTGCTAAAAGCTTTTTCGGTGTCCCTACTGTATTACTAACTATTAATCCCAAAACTAGACCCCAGAAAACATATCCTAGACCCCAAGCTTTTAAAGTTTCTTGCTCTCCTAACAAATAAGCTCCTGTAGCTAAAGCAAATACTGCTGGAAATCCTTGTAAAAATCCTTCTCTATCTCTTCCCATTTTTTTCATTCCTACACTGAAGTAAATTCCAATAAATGCCAATAATATCGCTAAATTAGGAATTAAATTGTATGGTTTTACAATTGCTTTTGATTTCATTTTATTCTCTTTATCTCTACTAATTAACCACTTATCTACTAAATCACTTGCTGCAGTATTTAAATTTGTATCTGCAAAAGCTTTTTCTTGTGCTAAAGCAGTTGCTGCTAACGCTTGATTTTTAATTGATATTGTTTCTTTCTTTAAATCCTCATATTGTTGAGCAAATGGTGCACCTTTTGCTTTAGCTGCACTTTCACTTAAATATATTGATTCAACTGGATTTTTAACCCATTTTTTAGGTTTTCCTAATATTTCTTTTACTTTTTGTGATGTAGATGTCTTTATAGCCAAACTATTTTTATCAAACTGTGCTTCGTGCCACTGAACCGTTTTAAAAGGTGCTTTCTCTCCCTCAGATTTCATTATACTATTATAAACTTCTGCCTTACCTAAAACACTTTGCGAATCTGACCCCATATAAATAGATACACAAAATATAAGTATAATTGTTGCTAATAATATTGCCCAGTAGTCCTCAAACTTAAATAAATCTAGTACCGTTTCCTTTAAACTTTTTTTGTTCTCTTTTATAGCTTCCATTTTTACCCCCTAGGTTTTTTTTAATGTGCTCTGTTGAACTAGTATTCAAAGTCCCAAACATGACTAATGGGAACCCTTTTGGGGTCCCCATTACTCTGACTATATTTTTAATTTTTAAACTCTTTTTAGTGTCCTCCACCGTAGTTAAAAGGCTTCTCTAAAGTATAAGATTCTCCTGGACTTGGATGTTGAGAAATAGGCTTAACGTTGATGTTAGCTCTATACTCTGTCTCTGCCCAAAGAATTCTTTGTGCTACTTGTGCTTCTGGATTTAATTCTACTCCATCAAGTATCATCTCTTTAAACTTTTGGTATCCAGCTCTGTCAATTAAGTGACCTCCATGGATATACATAGGTTTATGGTGTAATACGTTAGCAGAGAATTTTTGCCAGTTTCCTATAACTTGAAGAATTACATCTTCTGTTACCCAGTTTAGGAACATTTTACCCATTCTTGGATATTGCTTTCCTGTTCTTCCACCTATTGTCATTCTATATAATTTTTGCTCTGGTCTAACCCATGCAGATGATGGACATGCTTCAACACACTCTCCACATCCTACACAACAGCAAGAATCTTTTACAATTCTATGATTTTCTAACTTTAAAACTCTTGTAGCAGCGTGGTCACAAACTTTAACACATCTTCCACATCCGATACATCTATCTTTTAAGTAAATTGGCTTAGTTACACCCATGATTCCAAAATCGTTAAAGTGAGCTTTAGCACAGTCATTTGGACATCCAGCTATAGCCATCTTAATATGATAGTGGCTTGGGAAAATTTTCTTCTCAAGTTTTCTCGCTAACTCCCAAGTATTGATGTTAGCTTTTACACAGTGAGAGTTTCCTATACATGCCATGATGTTTCTAGCTCCGATAGTAGGATATCCAGCTTTGTTAACTTCCATCTCAGCTCCACACATCTCTACATCTACTTCTTTAATATATTCTTCTAAATAAGCATTTACTGCGTCTACATTTTCAAATTTTATTCCAGGAGCGTTAAGAGTTTGTCTCATACCCATGTGGAATGTTCCATCTCCCCATCTCTCTGCAATCTCTTGTATTACTTTTAAATATTTAGCTTCTATTAATCCACCTGGAACACGAAGTTGGATCATGAACTCTCCAGGTACTTTTGATTGACGGAAGCAGTTTAATTTCAGTTTAGTTATATTAATATCGTGATTCACTTATTTTACCCCCTTAGTCGATTAAATATTTAGCTTGAGAATAGTTAAATACTGGTCCTTCTAGACATACATAAACTTCATCAATTCTGCAGTGACCACATTTTCCAATTGCACATGACATCTTTCTTTCAAAAGAAACCCAAATCTTATCAGCTGGAACTCCTAGCTTTTCAAATTCAATAGCTGTATATTTCATCATATTAGGCGGCCCAACAATTACAACTTCTAAATCGTCGAATTTATCTGATACCATTTTTAAATGAGGTACATACTCAGTTACAAGTCCTACACACTCACCATCTAATCCGCATCCTTTATCTACTGTTAATACCATTGGATGTTTCTTTCTCCAGTTGATAATTTCATCTCTAAATAATATAGATGAATCATCTTTAAATCCAAATAATAACTCCATTGATTGAACTTCTTCTGGATTTCTATAAATATGATTGATTAAAGATCTAACTGGAGCTAATCCTGATCCTCCTGTTACAATAACCACTTTTTTATTTTTTATATCAATTGCATCAAAACCTTTTCCATAAGGTCCTCTCATTGGTAATAAATCTCCTGCGTGAAGATTAAAAATCTCATCAGTTACTATTCCAACTTTTCTAATTAAGAACTCTACCCAACCTTCTGCTGCAGAGAAATCTGTAACAGATATTGGACACTCTCCTACCTTTGGTAAAGATAATTGCATGAATTGTCCAAACTTTACATTTCCTGCCTCTGGATATTCAACTCTAAATAAGTATTCTATATCAGTAACTTTTTTTACATCTAAAAGTCTATATGGCGTTGGCATTATTAAATTTTCCATTACTTATTACCTCCATTTAGTTTATCAACTTCTGCAGCTAACTTGTTTACAGTAGTTGAGAAAGATATAAACACTGGACACTTATCGTCACATCTTCCACATCCAACACACATATGGTGCTCTTTGAATCTCTTCTTATGGTCATGGATCTTATGCATAACTTTAAATCTCATTCTTTCTCCACCAGTTTTTCTAAATGAGTGGTTTCCTGCCATGTCAGTATATCCATCCACGTGACAAGATGCATTTATTCTTCTTCTCTCTCCTGCATTTGTATCAGAACTGTAGTTCATATCGTAAGTTGTGAAACAAGTACAAGTAGAGCATGATACAGTACAGCTTCCACACATTAAACATCTCTTATCAAACTCTTTCCACATCTCTAAAGATTTTACTGCGATCTGAGTTTCTTTATCATTTATTTCTGGAATTCTTACAACTCTCTCATTTTCTACAACTGGAGTTACTAAGAAATCAATTGCTTCATTTCCTGCAAAGTAAGAATTAAAAGCTTCATCTTTAGTTTCTACTAAAACTTCTTCACCATTAAACTTTACTCCAAATGCGTACTCATCAGCTGATCCAGTACCCATTGAAGCACAGAAGCAAGTATCCCAACCTTTTGAAGGGCACTCCATTAATATAAACTTTGTTTTTTCTCTCATTCTCTTATAATATGAATCCTCAAATCCTCCATTTTTTAAGAAGATATCATCATATCTTTTGATTGAGTGAATATCGCAAGCTCTTGCAAATACAAGCATTGGTCTATCGTCAACAACTTTTGACTCTCTATAATCTGCATCTGTAAAATATAAAACTGTTTCTGTTATAGGGCTTAATGCTTCCTTTGCTGCGTAATCTGATTTCTCTTCATGTACAATCTCATTTGCCGAATAAACTCTATCATATCTCACAATGTCTGTGTCTGAATATCTTCCCTGCTTAGGAAATCTCTTTGGAGCATAAATTTTATACTCTTTACTAAGATCTTTTAACAAGCTATCAAAATTTTCTGCTGTTATTTTGTATCCCATTCTTACTTTGCCTCCCTGTTATTTGAATTTTTATTCAATCCATTATATGTTTATATTACAACCTTTATGTTTTTTTGTAAACCATTAATTCCTATTTTTTACTCTTTGGTTAAATTTGAATTTTTAGTCGAAAGGTATTTGGTCATAGTTTTATTTCTTTATTTTTCTAATAAAGTTTTTACTTTTGAATGTCCTGTCAAATTCTAATTTTATACAACACTAGTATACTTATACACTAGTGTTGTCATGATCATTTTTTTATCATTTTTTTATCAAAAGATTGTTTTTTTCTCAATTTCATTATAAAATATTAAAAACAATAATAATTTTAAAGGTGGAAAAATGAAAAAATTTGTGGTTGAACCTGAATTTCATAATATGAAAATTTCTCAATACCTTAAAGAAAAAGGATATTCGGGAAGAGGTATTAGAAATGTAGAAGTTTATTTAAATGGAAAAAGAACAAAGACAACAAAACAAGTTAAAAAAAATGCCAGACTTCTAGTTAAAGAAAAGGAAAAAGAGGTTGGTATTAGATCTATTCAAATGGATTTAAAAATAATATACGAAGATAAAAATCTTCTTATAATTGATAAAGATCCATTTCTTGTTGTTCACCCTACTACAAAAAAAACTGATTTAACTTTAGCTAATGGTGTTATATACTATCTTCAAGAACAAACAGGAAAAATACAACCTCCTAGATTTTTTAATCGTTTAGATATGAATACATCAGGGCTGATTGTTGTAGCTAAAAATGCATATACACAAGCTTTTTTACAAAGTGATAAAGAAAAAGTTTCTAAGTTTTATCAAGCTATTGTTAAAGGTATTGTAAAAGAAGATGAAATGATAATTGAAATCCCTATCGGTAAAGAAGGAGACGAACTTAGACGTAAAGAGATGTCTCCAGAAAATGGAGGACAAACAGCTAAAACTCAAATGAAGGTTTTAGAACGTTTTCCTAATGAGGATTTAACCCTAATTGAATTAAAATTATTTACAGGTAGAACACATCAGATTCGTGCTCACATGTCATTAGTTGGACATCCAATTCTGGGAGATGAACTTTATGGTGGCGATGACATTAGAGCTAAAAGACAACTTCTTCACGCTTTTAAATTAATTTTCACAGATGTTGAAAGTGGTGAAAAAATCCAAGTTCAAGCTCCTTTACCAGAAGATTTTAAAAATATTCTTCACATTGCAAAATAACTTTATTAACATTAAAAAAAGATACCAAACATGGTATCTTTTTTTACTTTAAGCTAATTTATTCTTCTTAACTGTTGTAGCTACCTCTTCTCCTTTTAATTCCCCCTCTGTTCTAGCTACAATCAGTGTACAAACTGCATCTCCTGTTATATTAACAGTTGTTCTAAACATATCTACAAATCTATCTATTCCCATTACTAGAGCCATTCCCTCTAAAGGCAGACCAACTTGTTGAAGTACCATTCCTAACATTATTACTCCCACTCCAGGTACTCCAGCTGTACCTATAGATGCTAATGTTGCCGTTATAATAACTGTTACAAAATCTCCCATTGTTAAGTTAACCCCGTAAATCTGAGCTATAAAAATTGTCGCAACTCCCTGCATTATTGCTGTTCCATCCATATTTATTGTACTTCCTAAAGGAAGTGTAAAAGATGATATTCCCTTTGACACACCAAAATCATCTTGCAATGTTTCCATCGATGCTGGTAAAGTAGCGCTACTTGAAGACGTTGAAAAAGCTACCATCATAGGTCCTGAAAACTTTTTCAAAAATTTAATTGGATTATATTTTGCGACAAATACTAATAAACTTTGATAAGTTATTAAATAGTGTAACAATAAAACCACTATTACTCCTATAAAATATTTGAATAACGGTAACATTGCTGCATACCCCAATGTTGCAAATGTTTTTCCTATTAACCCATATACTCCAAATGGTGCTAATTGCATAATTATTTCAACTAGTTTTAAAACTAAGTTATTTAACTCTTCCATCCCTTTTCTTATCGTTGAAACTTTATCTCCTAACATAGCCATAGCAACACCACATAAAATAGAGAAAATTATTATTTGTAACATATCTCCTTTTGCCAGAGCTTCTATGGGATTTATAGGAATCATTCCCAATAAAATATCTACAAAGGGCTTTGTCTCAGCTACCGAAACATTAGTTGTAGCTATTTGTGATAAAACTATACCTTTTCCAGGATTTATTAAAGAACCCACACCTAAAGCTAATGTTATTGCTACTGCTGTGGTTCCAAGATAAAATGCTAAAGTTTTTACTCCCACTCTTCCTAATTTTTTTATGTCTTCTATTCCTGCTGCTCCAACAGTTAAAGAACAAAATACCAATGGAACAACAATCATTCTAATCGCTCTAATAAAACCAGTTCCTAAGAAGTTAAAAAAGAAATCTATAATATATTTTTTTACAATTAAGTTATCTTTAAAGGGATACAAAACCAACCCACTTATAACTCCTAAAATCAATGATATAAATATCTTGTTAGTTAAACTTAATTTTTTCATTCAAATTCACTCCTTTTTAAATTCTTATTCTTACAAAACAAATTATATATTCAAAAATCAAAAAAATCAAGGAAAAAATAAATTATTTTTTTGTATTTATTTTTTTTGAAAATATTTTTTTAGTTTTTAGTTTTACAGGATTTTATATTTTTTTTCAGAATATAGTTTATATACTAATATTTTTTATTTGGAGGAGTTATTATGATTTTTGATAAGTTAAGTACCTATGATAAACATAAAGTTTTTAAAAACATGCTCGCTCCATATACTGCAGTTCTTATTGCTCAGTATTTTTCCTTAGAATATCAGTACTCTGCTGCTACCATTTGTATTTTAAGTCTAGAAAGTACTCGAAAAGCTTCTCTTAGAAGTTCTTTTGAAAGAGTTTTAGCAGCATCTTTTGGATTAATTTTATCTGCTTGCATAATTAAATTTTTTCATTTTAATCCGATATCTCTAGTTTTATTCACAGGTATTTTTATGCCTCTTTGTATTCGTTTCAATTTAATGCAAGGTTTTTTTACCAACATTGTTTTAGCAACACATTTTTTATTAGATAAAAATGTTTCTCTTACATTTGTTTTTGATCAATATCTTCTTTTACTTGTTGGAGTTCTTTGCGCTATTATTTTTAACCTTTATATGCCTAGTCAAAATAATGAAATCTTATCTCAACTTGAAAAAATTGATTCAATCATGAAAGATATCATTTTTGATTTCGCTAAAGCTTTAAAATACAAAGCGGTTTCTTTGAGACAAGATGAACTTTTTGAAGAGTTAAAGATAAATCTAGATAATTGCAAAAATTTAGTAGAAATGGAAAAAGATAACAACTTCTTCTTTAAGAAAGTCGATATCTCAAAAAATTATTCTTTGAAATTTTCAGAATATGTAACTCTTTTAAAAATCAGAGAGTGTTTTAATAAAATATCTACTGATATTCCAATCACCTCTGAATTGGCTTCTATATTAAAGGAATTAGCTACTCTTAATGCTAACACCTACGCATATAATATCCTTTTAAAAAAAATCAAACACTCTGAAAATCGTTTTAAAAAAGAAATTGATGAAAAAAATCTAAATATTGAAAATAAGGCTACTTATTTTTTACTTATAGAAAATATTAAGGATCTAATAAAAATTAGAATTAAAAATATTTTTTAAAGGAAAATAAATTATTTTTTTTAACAATAACTAGAACAATTTTTTTTCTGAATTAAGGAGGTTTTATTATGAAGACTATTGATTATTTAAATTGGCCACTATTAGTATTTCATGAATTAGATTCAACTTATGAATCTTCTAAACAACTAGATGCACTTTTAGAATGTTTCAACACTTCTTTTGTTGATAATACGACTGATTTTAAAAGAGTTTTCTCCTCAGATAAAGCTATTTCTGGAATTATTTTAGACTCTAAAGAACAACTTGAAGATTTAGTTAAATTTGTCAGAAAAAGCAACCCTAAAATCCCAATTATTCTTTTAACAGAAAAAAGTTCTTCTGAGATTCCTTTACAAATTTTAAGTTCAATTAATATTGTTATGAACATTTTCGAAGATAGTTCAACATTCTTAGCTGGACAACTAGAAATTGAAATTGAAAAATATTTAAAATCTATAAAACCTGTTTTCTTCGGAGAACTTATGGATTATACTCAAAAATTCAAATATCCTTGGCACACTCCAGGACATGCTGGTGGACTTATGTTTATGACTAATCCAATTGGAAAAATGATGCTTGATTTTTACGGAGAAAATACTCTTAGAGCTGACCTTTCTATCTCAGTTCCTGAACTAGGTTCTCTTCTTGACAATGAGGGACCTGTTAAAGATGCTGAAAGTAATTCTGCTCGAGTTTTCTCTGCAGATAAAACTTATTATATATTAAATGGTACAAGTTCAGTTAACCAAGTTATTTGGAAAGGTAGAGTTACTAAAGATAATTTAGCTTTTGTCGATCGTAACTGTCATAAATCTTTAAACTATGGAATGGTTATAACTGAAGCTATTCCTATGTACATGATTCCAAGAAGAAATAGTTTAGGTATAATCGGTCCTGTTAAATTAAATGAATTTACAAAAGAATATATTGAAAAAATGATTAACAGTAATCCAAAATTAACTGATGAACAGAAAAAACAAAAAATTAAGATGTCTGCATTAACAAACTCCACTTATGATGGACTTTGTTATAACGTCAACAAAATAAAAGAAACTTTAAATAATAATGTAGAAAATCTACATTTTGACGAAGCTTGGTATGCATATGCTAAGTTTCATCCTATATATAAAAATCACTATGCTATGACTGAATCTGATAACTTTATTGAACATCCACCAATTTTTGCTTCGCATTCTACACACAAGTTGTTAGGAGCATTTTCTCAAGCTTCTATGCTTCATGTAAAAGATGGAACTAAAGATAAAGTTGATTTTGTTGTTTTTGACGAAGCTTATTTAATGTATGGTTCAACTTCTCCTCAGTACAGTATGATTGCATCTTTAGATGTCTCTACTGCTATGATGGATTTTTCTGGTAAAGAACTTATGGATGAAACTATATTAAATGCAATTCACTTTAGAAAAAGAATTGCTAAATTAAATAAAGAATATGCTAGTTTCAACCAGTGGTTTTTCTCTTTATGGCAACCTGAAAAAGTTTTATATAATGGTGTTTTAACTAATTTTGAAGATGTTCCTGATAAATATTTACTTGAAAATCAAAGTTGTTGGACTTTAGATTCTAATAATAACTGGCATGGTTTCAATGATATTGAAAAGGATTATGTAATGTTAGATCCAATAAAATTAACATTAAAGTGTCCTGGTTTAAATGTTGATGGAAAATATGAAGATATTGGTATTCCTGCATCTATTTTAAGTAACTACATTATCGATAGAGGTGTGGTAAATGAAAAAACGGATACATACTCTCTTCTATTCCTTCACTCTATTGGAACTACTATAACAAAACAAGAAGCTCTTATTAAAGTTTTAATGGACTTTAAAAAAGATTTTGATAAAAATACTCCACTTATTGAAATATTCCCAGATTTAGTTAAATCTTATCCTGAGAAATATTTCAACAAAGGACTAAAAGATCATTGTTTAGATATGCATAGATATATTATAGAATCAAAACTTTTAGAGCTTATGGATAAAGCATTTCAAATTATTCCTAAGCAAGAATTAACTCCTGCTGAAGCTTCAAGAGAAGTATTTAGAGGAAATATTGAACATTTACCAATAAAAGATTGTATTAATAGAGTAGCTGGAGTTATTGTTGTACCTTATCCTCCAGGAATTCCTGTATTAATGGGTGGAGAAAAAATAGATGAAGTATCTAAACCTATTTTAGATTTCCTTTTAGCAAGGGAAGAGTTTGAAAGAGTATTCCCTGGATATTTTAGTGATATTCATGGAATAGAGGCTTTTGTTGACAATGATGGAGTTAGACGATTCCATACTATGGTTATAAAAAATTAATTTTTTAAGGAGGGTTTAAAATGGCTGATGATAGTAAAAAACTTGGTTTAGTAGCTCTTACTGCCGTTGTTATTAGTGCTATGATTGGTGGAGGAGTATTTAATCTACCTCAAAACATGGCTCAATCGGCGGGAGCAGGAGCAATTATTATTGCATGGGTTATAACGGGTATAGGTATGTGGTTTGTTGCTAATACATTTAGAATTTTAGCAGAAGCTAGACCTGATGCAACAACAGGAATTTATGCTTATGGAGAACTTGGTTTTGGAAACTTCACTGGTTTCCTTATGGCTTGGGGTTATTGGATTTGTAACTGTTTTGCTAATATTGGTTATGCAGTTTTACTAATGGACTCATTAAATTATTTCTTCCCAGGGTATTTTACAGGTGGAAATAACTTTAACTCAGTTATTGGTGGTTCTTTAGTTATTTGGATTATTTATTTTATAGTTCTTGCAGGTGTTAAAGGAGCTACTTCTTTGAACACTATAGGAACAATAGGAAAATTAGTTCCAATTGTATTATTTTTATTAATTACCGCTTTTGTGTTCAAGGTTGGATTTTTCTTTACAAATTTTTGGGGAACAGAAACTATAACTACACTTTCAGACAAACCTCTTGGTAGCCTTTTAGAGCAAGTTAAAGGTACTATGCTTGTTACTCTTTGGGTATTCATTGGAATAGAAGGAGCTGTTGTTGTATCTGATAGAGCAAAAGATCAATCTGAAGTTGGTAAAGCAACTCTTTTAGGATTTTTAGGATGTTTGATTCTTTATACTTTATTATCTTTACTTCCTCTTGGACATTACTCACAAGGTCAATTATCATCTATGGCAGCACCATCAACTGCTGCTGTTTTAGGTGGAATTGTTGGGCAGTGGGGAGACTGGTTAATGAATATTGGTGTTATGATAGCAATTTTAAGTTCTTGGTTAGTTTGGACTATTATGCTTGCTGAACTTCCATTTGCTGCTGCTAAGGGTAAAACTTTCCCTAAAGCTTTTGCTACAGTGAATAAAAATGATTCTCCATCATTCTCTCTACTAATTTCAAGTATCATTATGCAAGTTACAATGGTTGTAGTTTATTTCTCTAATAACGCTTGGAATCTAATGCTTAGTATAACTGGAGTAATGGTATTACCATGCTATATTGTTTGTACAGCTTACTTATGGAAAATTGCTGCTAAAAACGATAATTATCCAACTAATATATTTGCAAGCAGAAAAAATGCCGAAATCACAGGACTTTTAGGAACTGTTTATGGTTTATGGTTAGTTTATGCTGCTGGATTAAATTACATGTTACTTGCTGCTGTTATCTACGCTATTGGTATTCCATTTTTCGTTAAAGCAAGAAAAGAATTTGATCCTAGTAATCCTGAATTTACTAAAGAGGAAAAAGTTTTCTCAATAATTCTATTTATACTTGGAGTATTAGGACTTATATACTTAATTATGAATTATAAATCTTTACTAGGATAATAGAAAAGAGATGATAAAAATGAATAGTCAAATTACAAATAAAGTTCTTATGATAAAGCCTATTAAATTTTATTATAATGCTCAAACAGCTGTAAATAATGCCTATCAAAAAAATCTTGAGGAAAATCCTGAGATAGTAGAACAAAAAGCTTTAAATGAATTTGATTCTCTTGTTAATAAAATGAAAAGTGTTGGAATTGATGTGGACGTTATTCAAGATACGTCCACACCGTATACACCTGATAGTATTTTTCCAAATAATTGGTTTAGTTCTCACTCGAACAATACACTTATTATATATCCTATGTTTGCAGAAAATAGAAGACTTGAAAGAGATAAATTCCTTCCAACATTAAAAAGCTTTTACACTGAATCTATTAATATTATAGATTTAACATCTTTTGAAAAAGAGAATAAATTTTTAGAGGGAACAGGAGCGCTAGTTTTAGATAGAGTTAATAAAATTGCATATTGTTCTATTTCTCCTAGAGCAAATGAAGATGTTTTAGAAGAATTTTGTAAATTGCTAAATTATAAAGCCATTAAATTTCATTCCTTGCAAGATTTTAACAACAAGGAAACTGCTATATATCATACCAATGTAATGATGGGAGTTACCGAAAGTTTTGTTGTAATCTGTTTAAATTCAATAATAGATTTGAAAGAACGTGAATTTGTTAAAAATTCTATTATAAATTCTGGAAAAGAGATTATAGATATCTCTTTAGATCAAGTTTTACAATTTTGTGGTAATGTTTTAGAATTAAAAAATTCTTCAGGAAAACACTACACTCTTATGTCAAAGTCAGCTTTTAATGGCTTTACAGAAGACCAAATCAAAACAATTAAAAAAAGGTCTGATATTATTTATTCTGACATCTCTACTATTGAAACATATGGTGGGGGATCAGTTAGATGTATGATTGCCGAACTTTTTTAAATTAAAGGAGGAACAAAAATGAGAATTGACAAAACAGCTATTAGTTTTTATGAGGATTATTGTGATGGATATGGAGCTCCTGGATCGACAGGAAATGGATATGTTTCTGTTTTAAAAGTTTCTGTAGGTACAGTTCCTAAAACAGATGATATTTTAATAGATGGGATTGTTGCTTACGATAGAGCTGAGGTTAATGATGCTTACGTTGGACAAATTAATATGTTAACTGCTTCATCTTTCTGTGGTCTTGCTGGTCAAGTTTGGGGATATGATTTAGCTAAACATGATTCAATTGCTGATGATTTAAATCCAACAGTTTTAGAAGTTCCACAATTTGATGGCTCAATTTTAAAAGTGTATGATGCCAAACCCCTTTTAGAAGCTGGTGTTGAACTTTTTGGTACTGAATCAAAAAGAAGATTTACTCCACTTCCTGGTTCTCATATGATTTGTGCTAATAAAGGAGTTACTGCATATAGACCAATTGAAGATAGAGAGTTCAAAGAAAACGAAGGGTATGGAGTTTGGTGTTTCATAGCAATTTCTATAGCTAAAGATAGAGATAAAGACGCTAGTTTATTTATAGAAGATGCTGGAGTTTGGACTGAAAACGATAATCCTGAAGATTTAAAAAAATTCTTAGAAGATCATAGAAAAGCTATTATTTGGTCTGTTGTTGAATGTGGAAAAGACTCTCATGTTGCGTATGATAGAACGTATGTAGGATTTGCCTATACTATTATGAAACCTGGTGAAATAGGTACATCTTTAACTTGTGGACCATATGTTACTTTAGCTAGAAAAGCTATTCCTGAAAAAGGTTTTGGTGAACTAAATAACCTTACTCTTTCTCAATGGTTAGATGTTCAAGGATTAGAGCCTATCATAAAAAAATAATTTTAAATATTTAGATTTAATAAAAAGGAGCTAATTCTAGCTCCTTTTTATATATTTGAATTAAACAACCTTTCAAATTTAAATTCATTTTCTAAAAATACTTTTACAATATATGGATCAAAACTTCTTCCACTTTCTTCTCTTATTATATTTATAGCTTTCTCATGAGTAAATCCCTCTTTATATATTCTTTTTTGTCTCAGTGCATCATATACATCTACAACAGAAACTATTCTTGCTTCTAAAGGAATTTCATACCCTTTTAAACCACACGGATAACCTGATCCATCCCATTTTTCATGATGGTATCTTGCTATATGTTCAGCCATTATACTAACCCCTGATTTTTTAATAATTTCATATCCTATTTCAGGGTGTGCTTTTATGGCTTCAAATTCATCATCAGTTAATTTTCCTGGTTTTTTCAATATACTTCTATCTATACCTATTTTTCCTACATCATGTAACGAGGCAACTCTTCCAATTTCTTCATAAAATTTCTTACTAGATCCTAGTTTATTAGCTAGTAGTTCTGAGTACATATTTAATCTTTTTATATGATTCCCTGTCTCTAAATCATTAAATTGATTTACTGCTTCTAAAGAAGAAACCAAAGAAAGCATTAAATCTTCGTATTTTCTTTTTTCAATTAAATTTTTTCTTCCTCTATATAATAAGATTAAACTTAACAATAATAATCCTAAAGAAAATAACAATATTTCTTTTGATTTATCTGTCTCATAACTATTTTTTTCTAAGTATATATTTTTACTCATATTTTCATTTAAAAAACTTGCAGATATATCTTTTAAAGCTTCATAGAGATCCTCTTCATCATCTTTTGTTACCATAGATACATCATATTTTTTATCTAAAATTCCAGCTATTTTAATCTCTTTATCAAATCCACTATTATAAAGTTTATTACTTAATGTTTTGTAGTCACATACACTGTAATCAGCTTCTTTTTTTCTAACTTTTTCTATTGCTTCATCTATATCTTTTACATATATAAAATTTTCTTCTTTTAAAAATCTTTTCAAGTAATCCATATAATAGGAGTTTTCTACAACTGCAAATCTTTTTTTTCTTGCTTCAACTAAATTATTTATAAAGCCATCCTCTTTTCTATTAAATATAACAGGAGTTAAAGTATAATATGGATTTGTATAATTTTTATTATCTTTTATGCTACTCTCTATTGTAGAAGCTATTGTTATGTGATTTATTTTCCAATCCTCTTTTTTAGAAAAAAATACTTTTTTAATTTTAATCTCTAATATCTCTTCTACATCCTTTAGATATTCTATAGCCAAGCCTTTTTCTACTCCATCCTCTATATAATAAAGAGGATAATTGCTTTTTTCAGTGGGAAACACTACATCTATCTCTTTTCCTTTTAAATCAACATACTTATCTTTAAACTTATCTATATAATATTCTTTACGAGATTTACTTATCATTGCTTTTAAAACCTTAGGTGATATCTCTTCAAAATATTTTTTCAATTCAGTATAAAGTTTTTTTTCTGTTTTAGGAACTGCTAAAGTTGTTACCATTATAGGAATTCTATTTAACTCTATTTTTCTTAAATTATCTTTAAAACCATACTGATTATCCGTTACAAATCCATCTATCTCTCTATTTTTAAGCATTTCTAAGCCTTTTTCACGAGTTTGAATATCTATAATTTGAGTTTCTAAAAAATCATATTTTTCTAAAAATTCTTTATCCAAATAAGTTCCTTTTACAATTCCTACTTTCTTTTTATAAAAATTAGTTATATCTATATATTTATCATTTAAAAAATACATATTTGCTTTTAAATAAAAAAAAGTAGGAATAAAGTAGTACTTTTCTCTTCTTTCATCAGTTTCAATTAAATCCATTATTAATATATCTTTTCCCTTTTCCATATCTAAAATTAAATTAGTCTCTAATTCTTTTAATTTTAAATTCATTTTTTTCTTTTTATTTATATCTTTAAATATTTTAGGATATAAACCTTTATAGTCATTTTTTTCTTTATAAAAGAAAAAACTATTTTCATTTTCTAGTAATATTACATGTTCTTTCCCCACTATAGCGGTATATAAAAAAAGAGAAAAGAGTATAACTTTTAACATGTATTTAATCTCCCTCAAATTTATTTTTTTCAATTATACTATAATTTTAATGAAAAAGTAATCATAAAAAGATTAATTTTAGTTCCCATGAATAAATTGACAAATTAAACAAGATAATATATCATTAAAACATAAACAAAAGCATTTTAGAAAAAAAGAAAAAAGGAAATACAGGTTTTTCTCGTATTCCTTAAAAGATGTACAAATATTTATCGAACTTAATTTAAAAAAAATATAAATTTTTAGGAGGTTTCCAAATGGCAGTTAAAGTAGCGATTAATGGATTCGGAAGAATTGGAAGATTAGCATTAAGATTAATGATGAACAACCCTGAGTTTGAGGTAGTAGCAATAAACGACTTAACAGATGCAAAAACTCTTGCTCACCTTTTCAAGTATGACTCTGCACAAGGTAGATTCAACGGAACTATCGAGGTTATCGAAGGAGGATTCTCAGTTAACGGAAAAGAGATTAAAGTTTTAGCTGATAGAGATCCTAAAAACTTACCATGGGGAGAGTTAAACGTAGACGTTGTTCTTGAGTGTACTGGATTCTTCACTTCTCAAGAGAAAGCTGGACTTCACTTAGAAGCTGGAGCTAAGAAAGTTGTTATATCTGCACCTGCAACAGGAGATATCAAAACTGTAGTTTATAACGTAAACCACCAAATTTTAGATGGTACAGAGACAGTAATTTCTGGAGCTTCTTGTACAACTAACTGTTTAGCACCAATGGCTAACGTATTAAACAATGAGTTTGGAGTTGTAGAAGGATTAATGACTACTATCCACGCTTATACAAATGACCAAAACACATTAGATGGACCACACGGTAAAGGAGATTTAAGAAGAGGTAGAGCTGCTGCTGCTAACATCGTTCCTAACACAACTGGAGCTGCAAAAGCAATCGGATTAGTAATCCCTGCACTAGCTGGAAAATTAGATGGAGCTGCTCAAAGAGTACCAGTAATCACTGGATCATTAACTGAGTTAGTAACTGTTTTAGAGAAGCCAGTAACTGTTGCTGAAATCAACGCTGCTATGAAAGCTGCTGCAAACGAGTCATTCGGATACACTGAAGAGGAGTTAGTATCTTCTGATATCATCGGAATCGAATTCGGATCATTATTTGATGCAACTCAAACAAGAGTTATGACAGTTGGAGATAAGCAATTAGTTAAAACTGTTGCTTGGTACGATAACGAAATGTCTTATACTGCTCAATTAATAAGAACTTTAAAGTACTTCGTAGAAATTTCTAAGTAATTAGAGCATCTAGGAAAAACAGAATAAACAGAATAGCGGGACTATTTAGTTCCGCTTTTTTTTAAGAAAATATAAAGAAATTTATTAAAATTTTGGGAGGTTCATACAAAATGGCAAAGAAAATTGTAACTGATTTAAATGTAGCTGGTAAGAAAGTTTTAATGAGAGTTGATTTTAACGTTCCTATGAAAGATGGAAAAATCACTGACGAAAACAGAATCGTAGCTGCTTTACCAACTATAAAGTATGTTTTAGAAAATGGAGGAAAAGTAATCGCTTTCTCTCACTTAGGAAAAGTTAAAGAAGCTGCTGATTTAGAAAAAAGAAATATTGAGCCTGTTGCTAAGAGATTAGCTGAGCTTTTAGGACAACCTGTAACTTTCATCAATGCTACAAGAGGAGAGGAGTTAGAAAAGGCTGTTGCTAACTTAAAAGACGGAGAAATCTTAATGTTCCAAAACACTAGATTTGAAGATTTAGATGGTAAAAAAGAATCTAAAAATGATCCAGAGTTAGGAAAATACTGGGCTTCTTTAGGAGATTTATTCGTTAACGATGCATTTGGAACTGCTCACAGAGCTCATGCTTCTAACGTTGGAATCGCTGCTAACATTGGAGAAGGAAACACTGCTGCTGGATTCTTAATGGAAAAAGAGATCAAGTTTATCGGTGGAGCTGTTGATGCACCAGAGAGACCTTTAGTTGCTATCTTAGGAGGAGCTAAAGTTTCTGATAAAATTGGAGTTATTGAAAACTTATTAGTTAAAGCTGATAAAATATTAATCGGTGGAGCTATGATGTTCACATTCTTCAAAGCTTTAGGAAAAAATACAGGAAAATCTCTTGTTGAAGAGGATAAAGTTGAGTTAGCTAAATCTTTATTAGAAAAAGCTAATGGAAAGATTGTATTACCTATTGATACTGTAATCTGTAAAGAGTTCTCTAACGATGCACCTCACTCAGTTGTATCTGTAGATGCAATTCCTGATGACGAGATGGGATTAGATGTAGGACCTGCTACAGTTAAGCTATTTGCTGATCAATTAGTTGGAGCAAAAACAGTTGTATGGAACGGACCTATGGGTGTATTTGAGATGTCTAACTACGCTAAAGGAACTATCGGAGTTTGTGAAGCTATCGCTAACTTAGAGAACGCTACAACTATCATCGGTGGAGGAGACTCTGCTGCTGCTGCTATCTCTTTAGGATTCGCTGATAAGTTCTCTCACATCTCTACTGGTGGAGGAGCTTCTCTAGAATATTTAGAAGGTAAAAAATTACCAGGTGTAGAATCTATTTCTAACAAGTAATATATATTTAAAAATTAAGACTACCACATTAATTTTTAAAACAAACGGGATATTTTTATATATCCCGTTTTTATTTTACTATTAAATTAGTAATAAAAAAAGAACTCCGGGGGGTGGAGTTCTTCTGGAATTTTCTCAAATATATATTAGGGGGGATATATTAGAGAAAAGGATTTGTACGTATAGAGTATCATTTTTACTTACCTCTGTATATATACTTTTTTTATTGTTTTTCTCTTCATAAAAAATATATTATATTTCTTCAAGATTTTTAAAACGTTTATCCAATGCATATTCTATAAAACATCTTTGAATCTCTCTTAAACTTAATGTATTAACTTTTCTTAAATTTTTTATAGTATAGCTTTCTGTATCTGATATTATTAAATTATAACTTTCAATCTCTTTTTTACTTTTAAACCTAAACTCTAAAAAAGACTCTGTTGTAAAAGAGATTTTTGGATAAAAAACTTTTAATGAGTTAATAACTCTTTGACTATATTCATTATTTACATCTCTTGATACGCTTAGTACTTTAAATCCCTCTACATATTCCTCTATCATAAAAAAATTAGTTATACATCCTGCTAATCTTAAAATATCTGAATATATCATTTCTATATTTAACTCTTTTAAAACTCTTTCTACTAACTGCCCCAATCTTTTACACCTTTCAGAATTAGGACTTTTTCTCACCCACAATACTCCATACTTCTTGTCTAAGTAACCCATTGTATAACAAGTAATTAGTTGTCTATGAAGCTCTTCGCTCTCTTTTTCTGTAAGTTTAAAAATATTTTTTATTTTATCAATAAACTTTTTATAACTCTCTTTTAATGGTGTATCTAAGTTACAATTATATCTTATTTTTAAAATTACACTTGCTAAAAAATTTTTAAACTGAGGTGACAATTCTATTGGAAACTCCATTTTTTCCAAAGCTAAACATACATCATGATAATTTTTATGCGTTTCAATTTGACTTAATTCATAATTTATTGGTCCTTTTAACTTCTCAATAATAGCCATAGTATAAACTGCATAAAAAGAAAATACCGATTTTTTCAAATTAAACTTTTCTGTTATACTGCTATAAATCTCTAAATAAACATCCTCTTCTAGTATTGCTATCTCTTCTAAAAGTTCCTTCCTCTGCTTAGATAAAAACTCTCTATCTATAAGAAGTTTCATTATTTTTTCACAAAGTATATTATACAAATTTCCTTCATTTACTTCTTTCAAAAAAATTCCTTTAGAATTTCTTGATTCAACTTTTATATTCTTTTCCTCTAAAAATTCTTTCACTTTTTTCAAATCTTTTATAGCTGTAGTTCTTGAAACTCCCATCAGTTGTCTTTCTTTTTCTAAATTAATAAACCCATCTAGTAATAATCTTATACAATATATATCTTGTCTTTCTCTTGATGATAAAATATCTAATTTTGAAAAAAACTCAGAAAATTTTTCATCTTTATTTTGAAGACTATAACTATTATTAATTTTTCTTATAGGATCAATTCCTCTTTCTTTTAAATATTCATTTAAAACGTTTATATTTCTTTCTATGGAATTAATATCTAAATCTACATATTTTGTTATCTCATCTAATTGGATATCTCCATGTAACAAAACTTTTAGCAGAGCTATTGCTTTATTTGACATATACCATCCCCCTATTTTTTTTATATGTAACTTTTCATAATCTCTAACTTCCCACTAATTTCAACTGACATCTTAGCTGGTATAAAGTAAGTATCTCCCTTTTTTACCTTATATTCTTTATCTTCAGAATTTAATACTCCATCTCCGTCTAATATCGAGTATATTTTAAAATTTTTGTAACTCTTGTCACTAAAAGTTCCATCAACTAATATTCTATCAATTGAAAAATAATCTCCTCTTATTAGCTCTTCAACCGTTGCATCTTGAATTTTTATTTTTTTTCTTGATTCCTCAGAACTTATTTCAACATCTTTTCCAAACTCAATAACATCCATAGCTTTATCTAGGTGTAGCTCTCTTTTAACTCCGTTAACCTCTCTATCAAAATCATATATTCTATATGTTGTATCTGAATTTTGTTGTATCTCACATATCAATATAGATCCTTCTAGTGTACCATGAACTACTCCAGGTTTAACATCTATAAAGTCCCCTTTTTTTACACTAATCTCATTAAATAAACCTGTAAAATCTTTTTTATCAACCTTCTCTTTATATATTTCTGGTGTAACATCATTTTTCAGACCTAAAATTAATTTCGCATCTGAACTTGCTTCCATTACATACCAAACTTCACTTTTTCCAAATTCTTTTTCTACTCTCAATGCATATTCATCACTTGGATGAACTTGTACTGATAGTTTATCGTTAATATCTAAATACTTTATTAGAAGTGGAAATTTATCTCCATATTTCTCTATAATTTCCTCACCTACAAGATCTTTTCCATATTTTACAAAAATCTCCTCTAGACTTTTTCCTTCTAATTCTCCATTTTCGACATAAGACATTCCAGCTGGATGGCAGCTAACTTCCCAAGATTCTCCATATAACTCATCTGTTGGTAGATCAAATCCCAAAGTTTTTTGAAATCCTCTTCCTCCCCATACTTTTTCAACTAAATTTTTTTTAAATTTTAATAGATACATCTTTCCTCCTGTAACTTACACAAATGGCATATATTTAGTATATGATTTTTTTAATTCCCTTTATTGTAACTTGATTTATCAAAAAAGTAAACAAAAAAAAAGAGGAAAAAACTTTCCTCTTTAATGCTTTTGTTCCGATTATAGATCATTAACGTTTACTGATTGAACATTTAACGTTCTTCCATCCTCAGACATAGGTATTTTAATTTCACCTGTTTTTATTTTTTCAATAATTTCAGCTTTTCCAGGTACATTTTCATCAAACCCTATTATTTCCCAGTTGTTATCTACTTTTGGATTTAATTCTCCATTTAAATTTTCTTGAACATATCTTACAATAAGATCTCTAATTCTTCCACCATCTTGTAATTCTTCATATGAATCATAATATTTGTCCCTATCTGTTACAAGACCTAAATTCATAAGTGTTCCAAATCTATAATTATTTACTGCTACTTTGTATGTCTTTTTAGGATCAATTGGCTCTCCCTTTATTGTAGCATCTACGATTCTTTGTCCAGCTGGTTTAGATATATCTACTTTATAGTTCACACCATCAAACATATCATAGTTGTATCCTCTAACTTTTGGATTAAATGATACAGTTACATCACCAGGTTTAGTTTGATTATAATAATCCATTGACCATTCCATGTATTTCAATAGATTTTCTCCAGTCATATTTACACCCATCAAAGTATTTGTATACTTATAGATAAATGCTACATCTTTCTTTTTAAAATCTCCTGCATTTAAATTAGAGTCAAAATTGAAAACCGCTGCTGCTGATACGTCAGATTTAGCAAAATGATTTTGCACTTCATTAATAAGCTCTATTATAGCATTATCTTGAAGTTGAGATGTTGGCATTGTTGTAACTTTGTCTTCACCAGTTATATAATCTGTTCCTTCAATAAATTTGCCATTAACTTTTCCAACTACTTTATTTGCATCTGCTCTAGACTCATCATGAACATTTTTAAATTGATCTAACATTGAGCTATCTGCTTGAACATCTTTTGTTTCAACGTTTTTAGCCACAATATCTTTAATCTCCCATTTTCCATCTTTCTTAACTACTTTAATCTCACCATTTGAAACTCCCCATCCATAAGCACCTGGCTCAAGAACAGTAGTTCCATTTACATCTGTTACATATCTAGCATGCTCATGACCTGCAAATATAAGATCAAATTGAGGGTATGCTTCTGCTAAATCAAATACTCCAGTTTTCCCGTACTCATCTTTTCTTCCTAAGTGAAATGCTCCTACAAGTACGTCATACTTTCCTTCTAACTCATCTAAAGTTTCTTTTACTGCTGTCATAGGATCTTCAAAAGTAAGTCCTTTAAAGTGTTCTGGTGCTGAAGCTTCCCACATAGGTACATGAGGCGGTATTCCTCCAACTAAAGCTACCTTTACTCCTTGAATATCATATATTTGATATGGCAATACAAATTTTGATCCATCATCTTCATTTTCTATGTTTACAGAAATTACAGATCCTTTGAAATTTTTAACATTTCTTAATAAGAAATCTTTTTCAAAGTTAAATTCATGGTTTCCTAAAATCCATGCATCATAATCCATTGTATTCATAGCTTCAACCATTGGGTGCGTTTCTAAGTTGTTAAATAACTCAGCACTATTATCTTGAACAGTATCTCCAATATCCATTAAAATTAAGTTTGGATTTTTCTCTCTTAAATTTTTTACAATTGTATATGTTTTAGCAAATCCTGCACTCTTATCTTCAGAATCTATTCCATACTCATATGGATATATTCTTCCGTGTACATCTGATGTAGCTGCAAATGAAAGAGTTACCTCTTCTGGTCCTGCCTCTCCCTTTTTAATAACTTTTTTCTCTAGATCAAGTTTATTTTCCTTATACTCCTTAACCTCTGTGTTTGTTGCTGTTTTAGGTGCTTCCTCCTTCTTTCCACAACCTATTAAAGTCATAGATAAAAGAGCTCCTAAAACTAAGAATTTAGTACTTCTCACTATTTTTCCTCCCCTTTTCTTTTTATTAATAATATTGAAACAACTGCCGTTACCGGTACAGTTGCTATTATACCTATACTTCCAGCCAAAGCATTCACTACCTCAATAGCTATAGCTGGTATATTTATAAATTGTTGATAAACCATTCCATATCCCCAAATCATCATCATAAGAGGTAATGATCCTCCTGCAAATGCAAGTATTAATGTATTTATCATTGTTCCTACAATATCTTTTCCTATTTCCATTGCTGAATGAAATAGTTCTTTTGATGTTAAAGTTTTTTTATGTTGATAAATTTCATTTACAGATGATGATATAGACATCGCCACATCCATAACTGCCCCTAAAGAAGCTATTAATATCGAAACAAATAGTAGCCCCTCTATTTGAAGTTTAAAATCTCTTGTTATATAAAGTAATTGCTGTCCTTCTGATAAATTTAATCCACTTAAACTCATTATTTTTCCAAATCCATAAGATATTAATCCTGCAATTGTTATTCCACTTATTGTTCCTATTATTGCAGAGTATGTCTTTCTGTCATAACCTCCTATAAGAAGGAAACTCACAACTATTATAATTGATGATAATAGTATCGAAGTAGAAATTGGATCTACTCCTTTAAAAAGAAGTGGTAATAATATATAAATTATTACTGACCCTGTAAAAATTAAAGCTAAAAGAGATTTTAAGCCTTTCATTTTACCTAATATTAAAACTGCCCCTATAAAAATTGCTCCTAAAAGATAGATTGCTCGATCTCTTTTCAGATTATATAACCAAACTGTTGTCTTATCTTTCTCCTCTCTTACAGTAAATATCGCCTTTAAACCAACATCTGCATAAACATTATGAAGAGCACTAAGAGAGTTATAAACCTTAAAAGATTCACCTTTATGCTTTCCTTCTAATATTTTTACTTCTAAATTTTGTCCACCTCTAAATTTTCCTTTCATAATAGGATCTTTCATTAACTCTTCATCTATAACCTTAGTTACTTCACCCTTTACAAACTCTTGTGGAAACTTTGTCTTTCCCTTTAAATCCACACTGAGTTTAGGTGAGTAAATTGCCATTATAAAAATAGAGATAACTACTAATAACGGTAATATTATCTTCTTCATTTTGACCTCTTGTTCTATTAAAAATCATTTTCACTAGAAAGTATAACATTTTTTTAAAAAAAAATCTCTTTTTTGTTTGACTATTTTATAAAATTTTTGTATTATAATATGTGTACGATTAAAACTTTTTTAGTGAGGTGTAAAAATGCTAGAAACTAACATAAAAGAACTACTAAAAGGTAAGACTGTGGATGAATTATTAGACTTAATAATTCTAGGATTAGAAGCTACTGATGAGAACGATTCTATAATTAATACTTTTAAAAATGACAAACCTCTTATGGAGATTGCTTAATAACTCTCTTAATATAATTTTGAGAGTTTTTTTTATTTTTTGTAAAATTTACCTTGATTATTTGGATTTTATGAGCTATATAAGTAGTGAGATTAACTTCAATATATGGAGGGTACTATGGATTATAAAATTGTTAGAAAAGAAAACCAAAAAGAACGTCTTTGGACTGGGGGAGTTTCTAAAGAACTGTATATATATCCTGATGGTTCTACTATTAACAGCCCATTTAATTTTAGAGTTTCAACAGCAACTATAAATCCCGGAGAATACAATTTCACATCCTTTAAAGGATATAAAAGACTCCTTATCCTTCTTTCAGGAAGTCTAAAATTAGAAGTTGATGAAAAAGAGTACTTTTTAGAACCTCTTTCTCATATATTTTTTTCAGGTGATAGTCATACGAGCAGTTCTACTAGTAAAAATTGTATTGACTTCAATTTAATTTATAAGGATAACATTGAACTTTTAGAATTTAAAATTGTGGAAAAAAATTTTATTGGTAACTCTCTTTCTTCAAAAGCTATAAATATTTTTTATAATTTAGAAGAAAGTAAACATGCGTATATTAATACTAATGAATATCTTTTAAATGCTGGAGATACTCTAATTGCTTGTGGAAATAATTTTAATTTAGAAGGAGTTGGAAAAGGTATTATACTTTCTTTAAATATAAAATAAAAAAGCCCAAATATGGGCTTTTTTATTTTAAGCTATATTTCTCATGAACATTAATGTAAGTAAAATTAGCATAGTTATTGTGACTTTCTCTTCCAACTTAAAACTCCTCCTATTTTTACTAATCACTCTATTTTATCACTGAATTTCAACTTTTTCAATAAATTTATAAAAATGAGAGAGTTAAAAACTCTCTCATTTTTTATTTATTCTTTTTTTCCATTTCTAAATCTTTTAGCGGCGGTAATTTAACCCCAAAATTAAACTTCATCATAACTTTTCCTAAATGTCTAACTCTTGGATTTTCAGTTGTAAACTGTGTATCTTTTGGTAAAGTAGTTGGATCTACTTTAATAATATAATTTTTCCCTAATGTTTCTGCTACTGGAGGTACATGATATCTTCCAAATCTATCAGTTTCTACAACTATTCCTTCTGGAGTAGCTAATCTAACACCTGGTAATCCCTCTTCTTGTATACCATTATTTAATACAAAAATCTCAAGCATTATTTTATTATCTTTATTTTTCACTACTCTTTGAGTTATTACTATGTCTTGATTTGTCATTCCTTTTGCTTTATCACCTATATGATTTGTTATAACTTTTCCGTTACCTTGTTGAGTTATATCTGTTCCACCAAATGTTTGAACTCTTACACTTGCCATTACAGGTTTTACTAACTCTTTTCTTATAACAACCATATTATTTGTTGCTGGTTCTAATTCTGATACTCTTCCCTTAATATTTCTTATTGTTATTGTTGCATAATTATCAGCAAAAGAGTATGTTTTTCCATCTTTAGAAACTGTTGTTGTATTTTTTGCATAATACTCTTTTGGAATATTAACTGTTATATGAACTTTTCTTGCGTCAGCATAATCTTGAATTCCATCTTCATCTCTATCGTGGAAAACTTTCCCTATAACTGTTGTATGTTCAAATATTGGATCTGCAACTATATCAATATCAACAGTGTCTGTATTTGAAATATTTTCTTTATTTTCATTTTTTACAACAGCTATATTTTTATATGTTCCTGGTTTTACACCAACTCCAACCTTTAATAAATATTTTATTACTATTGTTTCCCCAGATTTTATCTGAGAAATAGGTCCGATCTCTATCTCTTTTGTTCCTATCACTTGAAGTTTTTTCTGTGCATATCCATCTTTTAGTTCTTGTACAGCAGAACCTTCTACATATGTAAATCCTGGTGGAAGTTTATCTGATATAATAATATTATCTACAGGATCCTGCCCCATATTTTTGATTTCTATTGTATAAGGTACAAATTTACCTACTGAAGCTTCTTCTATTTCAACACTCTTACTTAATACTAAATCAGCTTCCCTTCTTCCTATTACAATTACAGCTTTTCTTAATTCTCCTTCACTAGTATTTTGCTCTGGATCAAATGGTAAGAATGCATAGGATGTTATTCTTGTATTTTTATTAAACACTCCTTTTGGATTAACAGTTGAAGAGAATACAAAAGAAATAGCTGTTCTTGAAGGTATTTTCTCTTCAAAAGTAAAGCTGCTAGTTTTTGGTGTTATCTTTAATTCACTAACTCCTGGTAAAATTCTTGCTGCTCTTGTATTTTTAGTTTTTGTCTGTCCTCCATTTAATTCTTTTTCACTATAGAAGACTTTTTCATTTGTATCTAGATTTGTCAATACAATTCCTTGGAACATATGCTCACTAAAAACAGGATTTCCTTCATCATCTTTTAGTTGTTTTCCGTCTAATTGGTGATTTATATCAGATTTACCTTTTAAATCTACCTTAGAAGGATTAACTAAACTTATAAACTGGATCGCTTTGTTGCCCGGAAATATAACTGGTGGATTGCTATTCTTATTTTCGATATTTTCAAAATCTGTTACTATACCGTTGTCTTGATTTATAAGTTCATCTGAATTGTCAAATTTTTCATCATATTCAAATGCATCGTGTCTCAATCTAACTACAGGTTTATCTACTTCGATTATTATATCTTCTCCAGCATTTACTGAGTTTAGTATTGTTTTATTCAAATAATTTTCTGGTACTTTTATTGTATATACTATCGTTACCAATCCTGGCATTGTATCTATTTGTGCCGGTACTGTTACTGTTCCTCCTTCACTTTCAAATATATCTCCTGTTAAAGTTCCCCCTGTTATAGCTAGATTCGTCGGTTTTGTTAATCCTGTATTTGCTGTTAACAGATTGTCTTTTACTATATAATTATTCGCTGGAGTTTTTCCTGTATTTGTTAATGTCAATTTATACTCTATCACTTCTCCCGCTTGAACTACTTTTCCTGTTTTATCTGAACTCTTTGCTACTAGTACCTTTGGAGCATCATAATCCACTACCACTTC
The DNA here is from genome assembly GCF_024506395.1 of Cetobacterium sp. NK01. Taxonomy (NCBI): domain Bacteria; kingdom Fusobacteriati; phylum Fusobacteriota; class Fusobacteriia; order Fusobacteriales; family Fusobacteriaceae; genus Cetobacterium; species Cetobacterium sp. NK01. The sequence continues at coordinate 1,406,035 of NZ_JANIBO010000001.1, read as the reverse complement.
TTCTCCATTATTTACTGAGTTTACTATTGTCTCATTTGGATAATCGCTTGGTACTGTTACTTTGTATGTTATCGTTACTGTTTTTCCTGCTGGTACTGTTACACTTCCTCCTTCACTTTCAAATATATCTCCTGTTAACTCTCCTCCTTCTACTAACACTTCTTCTGGCTTTGTTAACAGTGGATTACTTAATAGCGTATCTTTTACTGCATAGTTCTTTGCATCTACTTTTGTTGTATTTGTCAATTTTAATGTATAACTTATTACTTCTCCTGCTTGAACTACTTTTCCTGTTTTATCCGAGGATTTTAATATTTTTACAAATGAAAGCTCCACCGTTGATTCTGCTTTCTCATCCTTGTTATCTATCAATATACTAACCGTATTTGTTATGTTTGGATTTGTTGGAGTATACTTCGAACTATCTATCTTTACATCATAGCTTAATGTCACTATTTCACCTGCTACTATTGATGCTGGTAAACCATTAAATGATATTACTCCTGATGCATATGTATATGTTCCTGTTTTATCATTGGTATCTATTGATGAATCATATCTATAACTTCCTGATGTTGATACTATATATTCTCTATCTTCAGTCAATATTGTATCTTTTAATGTATTTAATGGTATCAATACATTTCCAGTATTTTTTAATGTTACTGTATAGTTTACTAAAGTTGCATCAGTTGTTGAGATTTTTCCAACTTTTGAGATTGTTCCTTTATTTACTTTTGCTAGTTCTACCGTTGATTCTGCTTTCTCATCCTTGTTATCTATCAATATACTAACCGTATTTGTTATGTTTGGATTTGTTGGAGTATACTTCGAACTATCTATCTTTACATCATAGCTTAATGTCACTATTTCACCTGCTACTATTGATGCTGGTAAACCATTAAATGATATTACTCCTGATGCATATGTATATGTTCCTGTTTTATCATTGGTATCTATTGATGAATCATATCTATAACTTCCTGATGTTGATACTATATATTCTCTATCTTCAGTCAATATTGTATCTTTTAATGTATTTAATGGTATCAATACATTTCCAGTATTTTTTAATGTTACTGTATAGTTTACTAAAGTTGCATCAGTTGTTGAGATTTTTCCAACTTTTGAGATTGTTCCTTTATTTACTTTTGCTAGCTCTACCGTTGATTCTGCTTTCTCATCCTTGTTATCTATCAATATACTAACCGTATTTGTTATGTTTGGATTTGTTGGAGTATACTTCGAACTATCTATCTTTACATCATAGCTTAATGTCACTATTTCACCTGCTGCTATTGATGCTGGTAAACCATTAAATGATATTACTCCTGATGCATATGTATATGTTCCTGTTTTATCATTGGTATCTATTGATGAATCATATCTATAACTTCCTGATGTTGATACTATATATTCTCTATCTTCAGTCAATATTGTATCTTTTAATGTATTTAATGGTATCAATACATTTACAGTATATATAATGTTACTGTATAGTTTACTAAAGTTGCATCAGTTGTTGAGATTTTTCCAACTTTTGAGATTGTTCCTTTATTTACTTTTGCTAGCTCTACCGTTGATTCTGCTTTCTCATCCTTGTTATCTATCAATATACTAACCGTATTTGTTATGTTTGGATTTGTTGGAGTATACTTCGAACTATCTATCTTTACATCATAGCTTAATGTCACTATTTCACCTGCTACTATTGATGCTGGTAAACCATTAAATGATATTACTCCTGATGCATATGCATATGTTCCTGTTTTATCATTGGTATCTATTGATGAATCATATCTATAACTTCCTGATGTTGATACTATATATTCTCTATCTTCAGTCAATATTGTATCTTTTAATGTATTTAATGGTATCAATACATTTCCAGTATTTTTTAATGTTACTGTATAGTTTACTAAAGTTGCATCAGTTGTTGAGATTTTTCCAACTTTTGAGATTGTTCCTTTATTTACTTTTGCTAGCTCTACCGTTGATTCTGCTTTCTCATCCTTGTTATCTATCAATATACTAACCGTATTTGTTATGTTTGGATTTGTTGGAGTATACTTCGAACTATCTATCTTTACATCATAGCTTAATGTCACTATTTCACCTGCTGCTATTGATGCTGGTAAACCATTAAATGATATTACTCCTGATGCATATGTATATGTTCCTGTTTTATCATTGGTATCTATTGATGAATCATATCTATAACTTCCTGATGTTGATACTATATATTCTCTATCTTCAGTCAATATTGTATCTTTTAATGTATTTAATGGTATCAATACATTTCCAGTATTTTTTAATGTTACTGTATAGTTTACTAAAGTTGCATCAGTTGTTGAGATTTTTCCAACTTTTGAGATTGTTCCTTTATTTACTTTTGCTAGCTCTACCGTTGATTCTGCTTTCTCATCCTTGTTATCTATCAATATACTAACCGTATTTGTTATGTTTGGATTTGTTGGAGTATACTTCGAACTATCTATCTTTACATCATAGCTTAATGTCACTATTTCACCTGCTACTATTGATGCTGGTAAACCATTAAATGATATTACTCCTGATGCGTATGCATATGTTCCTGTTTTATCATTGGTATCTATTGATGAATCATATCTATAACTTCCTGATGTTGATACTATATATTCTCTATCTTCAGTCAATATTGTATCTTTTAATGTATTTAATGGTATCAATACATTTCCAGTATTTTTTAATGTTACTGTATAGTTTACTAAAGTTGCATCAGTTGTTGAGATTTTTCCAACTTTTGAGATTGTTCCTTTATTTACTTTTGCTAGCTCTACCGTTGATTCTGCTTTCTCATCCTTGTTATCTATCAATATACTAACCGTATTTGTTATGTTTGGATTTGTTGGAGTATACTTCGAACTATCTATCTTTACATCATAGCTTAATGTCACTATTTCACCTGCTGCTATTGATGCTGGTAAACCATTAAATGATATTACTCCTGATGCGTATGCATATGTTCCTGTTTTATCATTGGTATCTATTGATGAATCATATCTATAACTTCCTGATGTTGATACTATATATTCTCTATCTTCAGTCAATATTGTATCTTTTAATGTATTTAATGGTATCAATACATTTCCAGTATTTTTTAATGTTACTGTATAGTTTACTAAAGTTGCATCAGTTGTTGAGATTTTTCCAACTTTTGAGATTGTTCCTTTATTTACTTTTGCTAGCTCTACCGTTGATTCTGCTTTCTCATCCTTGTTATCTATCAATATACTAACCGTATTTGTTATGTTTGGATTTGTTGGAGTATACTTCGAACTATCTATCTTTACATCATAGCTTAATGTCACTATTTCACCTGCTACTATTGATGCTGGTAAACCATTAAATGATATTACTCCTGATGCATATGTATATGTTCCTGTTTTATCATTGGTATCTATTGATGAATCATATCTATAACTTCCTGATGTTGATACTATATATTCTCTATCTTCAGTCAATATTGTATCTTTTAATGTATTTAATGGTATCAATACATTTCCAGTATTTTTTAATGTTACTGTATAGTTTACTAAAGTTGCATCAGTTGTTGAGATTTTTCCAACTTTTGAGATTGTTCCTTTATTTACTTTTGCTAGCTCTACCGTTGATTCTGCTTTCTCATCCTTGTTATCTATCAATATACTAACCGTATTTGTTATGTTTGGATTTGTTGGAGTATACTTCGAACTATCTATCTTTACATCATAGCTTAATGTCACTATTTCACCTGCTGCTATTGATGCTGGTAAACCATTAAATGATATTACTCCTGATGCGTATGCATATGTTCCTGTTTTATCATTGGTATCTATTGATGAATCATATCTATAACTTCCTGATGTTGATACTATATATTCTCTATCTTCAGTCAATATTGTATCTTTTAATGTATTTAATGGTATCAATACATTTCCAGTATTTTTTAATGTTACTGTATAGTTTACTAAAGTTGCATCAGTTGTTGAGATTTTTCCTGTCTTTTCTATTTCTCCTTTTACCGTTTCTATTATTACTGCATAGTCTTCAACTTCTCCATCCTCTTCTGTTCCCCCTGCTTGATTTAAAACATCATTACTTTTTTTAGTACTCGCTATTCTCATTCTTAAGTATGTTCTTTCTTTATCTAATTTTGGTAAATAAAAATCTATATCTATTTCTCCTGAACTATCTATTTTTTGATCATAAATATATTCTCCATTATCAAACGTAGAATTTATATTACCATTGTTAGATCCATCAAGCCATATTTTTACTTTTGCTGGCGATTCTTTTCTTACACCTTTTACTTTAATTTTAATTATATTTTTCTTTTTATCTTGTTTAGAAGCTCCTTCTCTTAAATATATTGGGCCATTTGTATAAATAATTCCATTCACTGATATAATACCATCTTCATCATCACCACTAGAATTTCCTAAATAATAGTTACTTTGATTTTTATCATCTGCGTCTGCATTAATACCTAAAGGTATTATATCCTCTTCACTCTCATAATCAACTCTTTCTCCAAAATATGGACCTTCAAATACTTTTTTATGTCTTGCACCTGAAGTTCCTAATGTTTTGTAATCTCCATTTCCATTCCCATTTCCAGTATCTGGTGCATCTCCATAATCAAATAGTTCTTTTGAAGAACTTCGTTCAACCGATTTTCCATCTAATAGAGATTGCCCTGCTATCAACATTAAGCTATTTATAAAAAATACTAATATAAATATCAAATTTTTTATATGATCTTTATACTTTAACTTCATAATAACCTCCCTCTCTAGAATTTACCTATAATGTTAATAAACCAACCCTTAGCATTATAGTCTAAGTCACTTAAATCATCATCGAATTTAGTAAAGTTATATCCTACTCCAACTTTCAAATTCTGCTGCACTTCTTTATAAACTCCTAAAATTGCCCCGTGCTCGTACGAATCATCCTCTATCTCTCTTAGCAAGTGGTATTCTCCAAAAGCATACCAACTCTTAACAACTTCATAATTTAATCTAACTGCATATAGATCTAATTTTGAATTGAACCAATCTCCTTCTCCTCTACCTGCACGAAGTTCTTCTGTACGGAATGCATATTTTCCACCAATATCAAGTCTTTGAGTTAATTCATAAATTCCTTCTAAAGATATTATATGAGCTTTAGTATCATTTGTTGCATTAAATTGATTATTAATTCCTATATTTTGTACATACTCATACTTTCCTATAAGATTTAATCTATCATTCCAGATTGGTCTATATCCTAATCCTAAACCGGCTTCAACTGATCTATCATCTTTTTCTTCCTTAGCATCTCTATATAAATAGTTAAGTTCTCCAAATAGTGTGTATTCATCGTTTAATATTAACTTTCCTCTATTTATAGTAGCCCATCTATCAGCTGACATACCTGCTCCTCTATCTTTTCCAAATTCAAGTTTATTTCTAATCATAAAATCTCTTTTATAGTATCTGCTATAAACACTTACTGATGTTCTTGATAAATTTCCATCATAAGTATCTAAATCACCATCTTGAATTAATGCTCCAACTGTCATATCTTCAGAATATGTGTAATCCACACCATAAGATTGTAGAATACCCTTTCCAACATTGTCTTTTAAAAACTGATTCTCATGATACATAGATGTCTTTTCATCATACAAGAATTTTTGTCCCACTGTAAATGTATGTTCTTGTCCATAATTTGATCCAAAGTCATTATTATCATCTAATGCGTATCCCATATAAAGACTATGCTCAGGTGTGAAATCATATGTTCCTAATACTTCTACTCCATTACCTTTATTTCCTGTACTGCCTTCTGCATTTAGTCTAAATTTATCTGTTACTCTTAAATCCGTACCTAAGGTATAAATATTATTTGCTCCATAATTTTCATCCCAAATTGCAGTTTGTACTATTCCATATATTGTTCTGTTTGGTTGAAACTCATAATCTGCTCTAATTCCTGCTAAAAGGGCCTCTTCATTTGGATTACCTAGATTTTCAATTCCACTCTCTTTATTTTTTAAATACTCTAATTCAGCTGATAATTTTAATTTTTCTGTATATTGATATCCAATAGTTCCATTTATTCTATCTTCCTCTAGCGATATCGGATTTCCTGTATATAAATCTGAATCATTTTCTTTAAATTTATTTGCTCCAAATCCTATATCCCATTTATCATTTAATTGAAATTTACTTGTAAATCCGTAATCATCATGCTCACTACTATTTGAAAATCCAGCACTAGAAAATCCTTTATCTTTTCTGTTATACCAAAATGTTCCACTATCTCGACTATCAAATTTATCACTAAAATCTCTAAAAGCAATTTCTCCTGATATTGAATAAGCATCTCCTGATATACTATTAAAATATTTCATAGGATTAGCTATAATCTCTTCATATTTATCTCTATCTAAGAATGAATCATATCCACCATTAAAAGAGAAATTATTTACTAAAGCTTGAGTCCCTTTTGAATGAGCATATTCAACTCTCATAAAAGTATTATCTGTTTTTCTTAAAGTTACATCTACTCCTTGTAACTCATAGTCTTGTAACTCGTCTCCTCTTGCTTCTGATACTAATGTTCCTCCTATTGCAACATAATCTGTTACCCAAGATTTTCCTCTAATTCCATAAGTTGTTTTTGCAAAATCTGTGTCATTAGAATAAAATTCATAGTCTACAACTAAATTTACATTATCTCCATAATAAGGCTCATCTTTTATTATTCCACCATCTGTTGTTGCAATTATTGTTGGTAATGGATTTTTCAAAATAATTCTACCTTGAAGTTCATTAACATCATAATCTCTTCCATCTTGTAAAACTATCTCTCGTAAAATTCTACCTGTTCTTCCATCAGTTACTTGAATTTTTACTTTAGCACTTCCTGTTACTATATCTTGGAAACTTAAAAAATAAACACTTCCACCTGTCCCTCTAAATTCATCTCTAGTAAACAGTGTTTCTGGTTCACTTACAAAAATATTTGCTTGAGTTCTTGTATCTCCAAATTTTGTAGATTCATTACTATTGTATAATCCTTGGAGTCCATATAGACTTCTATCATAATCTGCATAATAGTTACCTGTAAAACCAGTATTAAAACTTCCCCATAATATACTTGATTTTTGTTTTTCTAATTTAACATAAAACTTACCTGCAGTATCAGTATCTCTATAGTATGTTGATTCATCTCCTAAATTAAATTCAATATCATCTCTTTCTAATTTTTCAAAAAGATCTCGGGGTCTTCTTTTTGAAAACCCTTTAAATAGATACTTTGTTTCTTGCTCCCATGTATCTGCCTGTGCAGTTAATCTATAATCATCCCAAACTTTTTTATAATAAAAGGCTAATCTACCTGAAGAAAATACATTATCATCATATTTATAATTATCTTGAAGTATCGCATCACTTCCAGAAACATAATTTCTTCCTACGAATATATCTGCTATACCAACTGCAAAATCATAAGATTTGGGTAAATCTATATACATTGGGTATTCATAATTATTTCCATCTTCATCTGTCATTAAAACAGGTAAATTTAAATCTCCTATCATATCTGTATAATATTCATATGCAAAATCACCTTTAGAATCTAAATTAATTTGATTATTATTAATTGATAATTTTTGAACTCCTTGAAGATCTTTACCATAAACTCTTACCTTAGAACCTTTAAGTTGAATATTTCTTATTACTGTATCATCATCTCCATACACTTTATTAGCTAAATCTACGTTCTTAGTTGCATTAATAGGAGTTGTAAATTCTAATGGATATATATCTGTTTGATCAAAACTTCCATCTTTATCATAAACTTTTAAAGTATAGTAATATTTATCGCCCTCTTTAATGCTATTTTTATTAAAATTAAATATTATTGGTTTATTTAAAAGTAGTTCTGTTCCTTCTATCTTTCCTATCGGATCAAGTCTATGTATATCTTCCTCTTCATAGATTAAAAGTTCCCATTTTTTTATTGTTTCTTGATAATTTGAGTATACATAAAATTCTATTACTTCTGTTTCTATATTTTGTTTTTTATTTGCTTCTATTGAAAGTTTGGGATCTGTAGGAATTGGATCTACTATAGAATATATATATCCTCCATTATTTTTTAATGTTATTCTTCCTGGTGTTACTAAATTTTGCTCTTTATAAGGTGCATCTAAATTGATTTGCAATTCACTGTCTGTTGTTATTTCTTTTAAAATAACTTGATTCTCCAATTTCTCATCAGTATAAGTGTTCCGTGTGACAACAAGAAATGCCGATAAAAATAGTAATTTTTTTAAATTTTTTTTATCCCTCATTCACTTCACCCCTTTTATATATTTTCTTTTAACGTTTTTTCTATCGTTTTCTTTTCATTCCTTTTTACCGAAAAAAAGTTTTAGAACAAAATAAAAAAAGTATTAAACGAACACTTTTATATACTTTTAAGTACTATATTTTTATTACTTATAAAATAAAATTATAAAAAATTCTTTTTTATATTAACTTACTTTTTTTAATTATTTTTTATTCTTTGTATTTTTTTACAACTATAAAAAAAGGAACAAAATAAAAAAACAGTAGATATTGTCACGTTATTTATTTTTATTTAATTTATAATTGGGGGGAAAACTTATGTATATTAACAGCAAACATCTTCAAATATTAAAATTTATAAAAAATAACCAAGTTTCTTCAATCAAAGAGATTAGTGATATTTTTCTACTTTCTAATCAACACACTAAAATACATCTCGAAGATATTTACTGCGAACTTTTTCTTGAATCGTCAGGAGATTTAAAAACAGAATCTATCATAAAAAAAATCAAAGACTTTCCTAACTCTAAAAATATTTTAAAAAATTCACAACAATTTACTAAAAATCAAAAAATATTTTATCTTATTTTTAGATTAGTTAAGGATCGGCAAATTAAACTTTCGCATATTTGCGAAGATTTAGAACTTACAAAGCGAAATTTAAATAACTACTATGAAGAAATATCTAAAATTATTGATCCATATAACTTGAAAATCAAGATAACTAATAAAGGATTAACTCTTTTAGGGTCTCCCTATGCTATAAATAAATTCACTTATCTTCTTATTTTTAAATTTTTTATAGAAAAAGACTTTTTACCAAAAAAATTAAGAGAGGAGTTAACAAGTTTTATAAAAATTAAAAATTTTTATAAAATTAGAAAAGATATAACAGCATTTATATCTCTATTAGATTGTCCTTTTTCAACTCATTCTGAAATAGCATTATTTTGTTTTTATATCTGTTTAAGAGCATCTAATCAAGAAAAAAAAATTGAAGATATATCTCTTCAAGAATCTTTAAAATATAAACCCAATTACTATAACACTGATTTTTTTTATGAAATTTTAACATTTTTAAAAAATAGTGTTTTCAAGGATATCTCTTCTACTTCTCTTAGCGGAATTTTCGATCTAATCGATATCTTTAAATATTTTAAAAGTCGTTTCAATAAATCTGTTCATAATAAAGCTGAAGAAATTCGTCCAATTTTTGCAAAATATATTGGAGATCACGTATATAAAGATCCTAATTTTTTTCATATAGTTAATCCGTGGATAAATTATAGTTATCTTAAAGATCTCTTTAATATTGAAGATTATTCTTTTTTAAACCTAAATTTAAATTATTTTGCTAATTCTAACATTGATGAAATGACAAAGGAGATAAATCTTATTATTCCTAAATTTACACTTTTTGAAAGTATTTTTATATGGTACAATTTTTCTAAAATTGAAACTAATAAAAATAAAAATATTTTTGTATTTAAATATCTTCCAAAATCCATTATTCCGACTCTTGTTGAAGAGATTTATAAAAAACATAATATTAAAATTTATGAATCAGTTGATATAAAAGATTTTAATCATTATAAAAAAAATAATACAATCAATAGTATTATTACAATAGAAAACATTAAAATTTACGAAAATAACATCCCTGTTAAAAACCTATTTTTTCCTATTCCTAACTATAAAAGAATGATACCAACATAAAAAAGGATTAAATCCTACAATTGGATTTAATCCTTTTAATATTACTTTATATTTTTTAAAATAAAAAATTTTAAATCTAAAAGATTTGATTCTAATGGAAATCTATTTATTCTATATACTGGTGTATCAAGTATATCATTTATATTTCCACTTGTTATTATTAAATCATAGTCTTTCTCACATCCAAATATCTCAAATATATGAGAGGATACTTTATCTACCTCTTGAAAATTAAACATGTTTTTTAATTTTCCTAATATAATATTTTTTACACTATCAATCTCATCTGAAACAAATAAAATTTTCATTTCTTGAAAAGATTTATAATTTTTTAATAATAAATTATTATATAGAATATAAAATACGCTCTGTGTATCCTTTTTTATAAGTTCTGTATGTTTTATCTTTTCACAAAACTCTTTATAAAAATTAGTTTCACATATTTTTTCTGGAATTGGAAGTCTCTCTCTAACATCGTTGATTTCTAAAAGAAGACTATTTAGAAGATCTTCTTCATCTTCTAATTTTAACTCTGCAATTACATCTTTTAATATGCTTTTTATCTCTATTATTTTATCTTTTTTATTATTTTTATCGTTATTTTCTCCAACTACTTTTTTTATAAACTCTTCTCCTAATTCACAAAGAATAAATTCAGTAATCTCATCTGTATTATACTTTTTTATGTTTTTATCTAATTTATGTCTTGTATTTACAGCTGCTAATTTACAAAACACTTTATTATAAGAGTTTCTACTATAGTTCTCTCCAAGAACCTCTTTAACTCTATTTCTTAAAACATCTGGTGCTATATCTCCAACTATTTTTCCAACAATATTTTTTATTAAGTTTGGAAGATTTATAAACTGTTTTTCCATTGTTTCAAATATCTCTTTTTCTAAAACTTCTGATATAATCTCTTCATTTCCTACAATCTTTATCCCTTTTGATGGAAGTTCTTTTATCTCTAAAGATTTTTTTAAAAACTCTTCTTTTATTACTATTAAATCCTTTTTTAGTGTTGTTCTAGATGTATTTAAATAATCTGCTTCTTTTGTTAGATTCACTATATATTTTGAAAAAAGTTTAAGCTTCAAATATCTTCTTCTATTTTCAGAAAACATTCCACTAAAATCATTGATTATTTTATTTATCTCATTATTTTTTAAATTTACAGTAAAAACACCTTTTTCACATTTTTTTATTGTATTTAGTTTATACATTTTTAAAATATAATTTATATTATCTATATCATATCTTATTGTTCTTGTGTGGACATTAAAATTCTCTGAAAGTTTTTTTAAAGTAAATTCATTTGTTTCATTTAAAACAGATAATATATTTATGCATCTTTCATTTATAACCATTTGATATCCTCCCCCAATAATAATTTATATAGATATTGTATCTTTTTTTTCAAAATGAGTCTTTATGAAAAAAAATTTATTTTTATTATATTTTTTTTCTCTATGAAAAATTTTTTTTTATATTTAAATTTTTTTTCACACTATTTGAAATATTTCATCTCTTTATATCCTGATTCTACATTTACATCTTCTAAAACTCCCTCTTCATTTATAAAAAATGTTGTTGGAATATTTACTACACCAAATTGATTATAAAGCTCTTTTCCCTCTGTATCATAGTATGCTGTAAATGTATATCCATTTTTCTTCATATACTCTTCTACTTTTTCTTTGTTATCGCTTTTGTATGGACCAAATACAATTATAAATTCAACATTACTATCCTTATACTTCTCTGCATATTCAGGACCTAATATCTCCTTTTCTTTTATACAATCTGGACACCATGTTGTTGTAAAATTTAAAAATACTTTCTTTCCTTTTAAATCATCTAAACTTATAGTTTTTGTTCCATCTAAAGATGTTACCTCAAAGTTATCAACTTTTTCACCTATTAAATATGTTAATTCCTCTTCTCTTGGATCTCTTTCATTGGAAAATACTATACTAAAAACCGCTAACATCATAACTATTATTTTAACTATTTTTTTCATTTTCTCCCTCCTGTGTATTTTCTTGAGTTAACTCTTCTGATTTTTCTTCTTCATCTAAAATTTCATCTTCAACTATCTCAATATTTTTTACTAAGAAATTATTATCTTCATAATAATCTCCTTCTCTACCAGTTTTTATCTTTATCTCTATTTTTTGCTTATCAAAGTCACCTTTATAACGCTTACTTGATGGTACTAATTCAACAACATAATCTCCTGGCAATATATCTTCAAAGAAATAATATCCATCTATTTCTGGTTGAGTTCTTTTTATCTCTTCATTGTCTTTTTTCAAGATTACATCTATTCCTGATAGTACTCCATTGTATCTTCTTTCTTCGATTTCTTTTCCACTCTCAATAAAACCAGATACCATAGAAACTGGTACTAAAGGTATATCTACTTTTACTCCAGAAGATATGCCACCTTTAAATCTAATCATCTCTTTGCCTTGAATTAGCATAGGATCAATAGTTTCTCTATTAACTTCTATTGTATGAATATCCCTATTACTTATATTTCCAACTATATATTTACCTTTTTGATCTACTAATCCATCTCCACCTGGAGTTACTACTTCTGCCCCTTCATATATTGCTTCTTTTCCATCCATTATCCCATTCCCATTTTCATCTACAAAAACTTTTCCTTCTACCCATCCATCTGTTACATTGTCATTGTTTATAGGCAGCAATGGATTTCCTAAATAAAAAGCTTTTTCTACTCTTCCTCCCACTCTAGTCTTCTTATCTTCCGTTTTTATATCAGGGAATTCAATATATATATTATTATCAAATATATATGTAAATCTCATTTCAAAAAATGTTCCTTTTTCTGTTGAATGTCCAACTTCAAAAGTTGTATCTATATTCTTAAAAAATCCCGTAGCAGTAGGTGTTCGAGCTACTCCTAATTTTATTTCATCATCTATTCTTTCGTTTTCTTCATAATTTATTTTTCCCTCTAATATAGCTACTATTCCATTTGATGCAGAATATGTCATCCTTGCTTCCACGCCATATCCCTCTAATTTTGTAACATCTTCATTTCTAATATTATTTCTATAATATTCATTAGTCAAACTTAACATAAGATTACTTGCTAATACATAATCTAGATTTAAATAAATCTCTTCATACTCGTCATCTATATACATATCTTTAGTATAACCTAAACTTCCACTTAAACGTTTGAATGTTTTATTAAGCTCTATATTATATGTTTTTTCTCTTCTTAACCTTTCAGCTGTTTTACTTCCATAGGTTTCATATCTTAATATTAAATTGGTTTCCCAAGGTAATTTTTGTTCAGCAAACCCTTTAAAATTTAATTCACTATCATTTAATTCCTCTAAAATTGTTCCTGAGATTAGTGTAGGATATTTTTCTAGTCCAAATCTATAAATCAACCCTCCCTCAAGAACATTATATTTTTCTGATTCATCATTTTCTAAAAATGAGGTTCCAATAGTACTAGTCAAATTTTTAGTTAATCCATAGGAATACTTACCTAAGTATTGTATTTTTTTGTCCTGTATTCCTTGTCCTCCTTGTAAAACAAAATCACTTTCACCTTTATTTAATATATTTTGATTTCCAAGTATATATATTTCTTTTGTTTCCTCTCTCCCATCTCTATAAAAAATCTTTACTGTATATCTATCTGCTGAAGAGACATTTCTTACATCAAATCTAAAATCATTTCCTGTCATAAGCTGAAAATCTGATAGAAATCCGTTTCTATATAACTCTACCAAGTTTGCATTATAAGCTTGACCTTCTATTATAGTACTATTGTCTATTCGTACTCCGTAATATTCATTTTTTGAAAAACTAACTCCTCTTAAACTTCTTTCAGCATCAAATATACTATCACTTTCTAAATAAAAATCTCCAAATGTTAAAAAATAATCTCCAAATATCTCGCTATATTGTAATCTTATGTATTCCAAACTACTTTCTGGATATATCTTTTGAGAAACTTGAAACTCTCCATATAAAAGCTCTGTTCCATAATCTATGTCAAAAGAGTAATCATTTTCTTGAAAATCATCATTGATGTAAACCAATTTTAATATTCCAGGACTTAAAACACTTTTTTTAGCTTTTATATAGTCATCATTTCCCAGTAATTCCTCTTCTCTTTTAGCTATAGCTAAAAGAGATCTTTGGGCATTTAATTCCTCCTCTTGTTCTTTTTGTGTTTTAAAATTTGGATTTAAATTTAAAATATACCTCTCTTCATCCCAAGTATAATCTTTTATATGAAAATACCTCTTTAAATCTTCTACTTTTAAAAAAATATCATCATCCATTTCTATAATAGACTCTTTAGAAATTCTAGTATCAATACTTATATTTCCATCTAATCTTCCTTTTATTCTTAATTTTTTTTTATCGAATTTTAAATCTGGAAATCTCATAAAGTCTATAAACTCTCCTATTCCTACATATACTTCTTGTTTTCCTTCATCTATCAATACTCTATAAAATTCATTTATTTGTCTTCCCATCTTTAATTCTATATATGCCTCTTCAGGCGCTGAAAATATAATTGTTTTAAATATAATAAATAAAACAATTATTTTTTTTTTTCTTTTCATTGTCCCTCCCCACCATCTAAATTATCTTCTAATTATTACTTTTTTATCAGAGCTCTTATTTTCAATCGAATAATCTAAATATTCATAGTAAGCTTTTAAAATTACACTCTCTTTATATTTTCCTGGAGATACATTTGGTGCTGTTGAATATACTCTTCCTTCAAGTTTAATTTTTTCTCTAGTATTTTCTTTTTTAGGAATAAATCCCACTATTTTTACGTGTTTTCCATTTTCTACTTTTTCTAAAACAAAGTCTCCTTTTTCTTTACTTTCAATTTTTACAATTAGTTGACCATTTGCCATACTTACTTCCTTAGGATACTGAAAATACATCTTTGTATTTCCCACATCTCTTTTATCTATATCTAAAGTTATATCAACTTGTGAGTCTCTTTTACTTTTAAAACCATTTTTTGGAATCTTTGAGGAAATAATACCAAAATCTATATCTCCTTTTACTTTCATATCTATACTTCCCAGTTTTCTAAATTCTACAGCTATATTTCCATATAGATTTTCTACTCTACCAATTTCATTTAAAAATTCTAATTTACCTACTAGAATTTTTTCTTCTATAGAATTAATTTTATCTTTATATATAAAATCTATTTTTAAACTATTAGTATTTATTTCATAGATATTATTTTCATTTTTATGTCCATTAACTCCTAACAATTCGATATCTTTAGATGGAATTAATTGTATTCTAGAATTTTTTTTCTTACTATTATTTTTAATATCAAGAGTTCCCTTATAACTTGACCCTCTTTTTTGTAAATTATATATTTGACCTACCATATCAAAAGAAAATAAATAATTACATAAGATTAAAAATATTAACATTAATTTTTTTCTCATCTTCACCACTCCTATATAAAAGGGCATAGTACTGAACTATGCCCTAAATATTTTATTCCTAGAATGAGTCATATTCAGCTATTAAAGTAGCTTTTGCTAAGTATTCTCCACCTGCTTTTAGTTTTACATTGTGATCTACAGGATTTAGTGTAGCTTTTACAATTCCATCTGCCTTTCCTTCATCATCTAAAATTTTATGTTTTGAATCTAAAGACATCTTTGCATAGAACCCTGCTCCATGATTTCCATCTTTTGTTTTTTTCTTAAACTCAACTTCTTCTTCTTTAAAACTAACTTTTACTTTTGCATTTTCTTCACCTTCTAAATTATAACTCGCTTCTCCTTTTATAGTTTTTGTTCCACACCATTTTCCTAAATTAATATTCTCTAAACATTTAATTTTTAATTGTGTAGGTATTTGTACTTTTATATACATATCCTCTTCCACTTTACATGCACTCGTATAGCAATCTGATGGATTCCCTCCACCGTTTCCTCCACCGTTTCCTCCACCGTGACTTAAATCTGTTTCTGCTAATGCTGCTACTGATCCTAAAATAAATAATGCTGATAATAATTTCTTCATACTTAATACCTCCACTGTTTATTTTTATATACTCAATTTAGTTGAGTTACAAGTTATAGTGGTAGTTCTTTACTACCTAGCTTTAATCCACTTTTATCTTTAAAATCAATTCTAACAAACTTAGCTCCTTTTGGAATATTTCCTAAAGATGTTTCTATTTTTGTATTTTGCTCTCTTGAAGTTATTCCTAACTTTATTTCCTCTTTTCCCAATACTTTTTTACTTGCATCAAGATATTCAAAATTCCCAACTACTGCAAACCCGCTGTTACCTTTTAAGTTAAAGTTCGCTACTAAATGTTTATTTCCGCTAGAATCGCTTTTTATTTGACTATTTGTAAGTTGACCTTGAACCTTTCTTTCTCCCTTTAAACCATAAGCTGCTAAATGTAGCTCAGTTAACATTTCAAACTTCACATCTATATCTTCGCCATTTTCCCCTTGAATTTTTTGCTTTATTTCTTGTGGTTTTGATCCTACCTCTTTAAAAACTAACTTTGTTTTATATTCTCCATCTGGTAAATCCTTATCTCCTCTTACAGCAAATCTTACACTTCGACTTCCATTTGGTTTAACTGTTATACTTCTAGGATATATCTTCATCATATCTTTCATATCATATTTTTCCCAACCTTGAGCAGGCTCAGCATTAATTTCTACTCTTACTGATTCTGGAGTATTATTAGTAACCATAATCTCATGAGTCTGATTTTTATCTAAAGATGTATAAAATCCTGTTGGAGCTATTCCTATATTAAATGCCATTATTTTTGTAAATAATGATAAATATGCAATTCCGTAAAATAAATTTCTTAGTTTCATAATCCCCTCCAAAATTTTTAATCATATGTTTTACTTTCATGCCCTTTTATTCGCCAAATTTTTTTTACTCTTTTTTTAACCTCCTTACACCCTTTTTCATTTTTCTTGAACTATTTTTCTTTTGAAAAATAATTTCCTATTTATTTAACTTTTTCAACTTCTATGATATAATTCTCTAAAACAGGGGGAGGTGTTAAGTTGTTTAAATCTTTTTTTCTTTTTTTTCTCATATTTTTAAATGCATTTTCACTTGATTTAACTAAATCTGAAAAATCTTGGATTAAAGAAAATAAAAATAAAGTTTTTTTAGTTGATAGCTATAATCCAAATCATGTTTATTTATATAAAAAAGACTCTGGTGAACTAGCAGGAGTTTATATAGAATTTTTTGAAAAATTAGAACAAGAAACAGGTTTAAAATTCAAAATTCAAGCTTCTGGAAAAAATAAAATGAAAAATTTACTTACCAATGGGGAAGGAGATATTCTTTTTAATGTGGCTAAAACTGCACAAAGAGAAAAAAACTATTTTTTTATTCCAACTTATAATACCTACAATGTTGGATTATTCAGTAAAAAAGGAACTTCTCTTAATTTAAATAATATTAACAAATATAAAATTGGCCATATTGAAGGAACTTCTGATTCTATATTAATTCAAGAGTTTTATCCTAATTTTAAAAATCTCACTTCTGTTGATGACAATGGAAATTTTGGATTTTCTGCCCTAGAAAATAATGAAGTAGATGCTATTGTAGGAAAAAGCAGTAATGATATTTTTAAACATTACAACTTTACTCCTTTAAATGATATCCCATCCTCTCAACTTTGGATGGTTGTTAACAAAAAATACCCAATTTTAAGAGATATTATTGAAAAATTTAGATTGGACTTTTCTGAGCAAGATGTTGTTAAGTCACTAAAAAAAGAACGACTAATTTTTTATAAACAACTTTTAAAAGATGATCCTGTCATTGGAAGATTGAAAAAAAATTATAAAAATTTTAAGGTTTTAATACCTGGTAATGGAGATATCGTACCTTTATTTTATTCTTCAAAAAATGGATATAAAGGCTATGTTGTTGATCGTCTTAACGAACTTTCATACCTAACAGATATTCCCATTTATTACACAAATAATCCTAAGGGAAACTATGATATTAAGGCTATTGATACTAAAATATTCGATTCTTCTGAGAAATATTTTATTCCATACTATGCCTCACAATTAGCTGCTTTTTCTCTTAAAAATAATAATTTTGTAGATTCATATTCAGATATTAAAAATAAAAAAATTGGTCTTGTTTCTTATGAAACACTTAAGATTAATGATATAAAAAATCTTACTACCTCTAACAGCTTTAGATTTTTTGAAGATACAAAATCAGCACTAACCTCTCTATTAAATAAAGATATCGATTATCTTTATGGAGACTTTAAAATTATTTCTATGGCTATTTCTAATGAATATTTAGAAAGTGATATTAAAGTAGCTGGTTTTTTTAATAAAATTACTCCTGTTGGATTTGGAATAAAAAGTGATTCTGATTTAGCTAATTTTATTGATAAACTTTTTCCAAGTCATCTATCTGAAAGCAAAATACTTTATAGTGAACTTGTTGTTCCTAGAAAATTGTCTCCTAATTATAAATATTTTTTAATTTTATTTTTGATATCCACATCAATTATTTCAATTTTATTTTATTTTCTTAGAAAAGCTATTATTGCTACTAAAAAAGAGAGACTTATTACCCGAGCTTTAGTTGAAAGTTTTGAAGCCGCCAATGAATTAAACGATGAAGATACTGGAAACCATATCTTAAGAGTTAACCTTTATTCTAAACTTTTAGCTGAAAAATTAAAATGTAACAAAAAATTTATTGAAGAAATTGGAGAATATGCTTCTTTACATGATATTGGAAAAATTGGTGTTTCTGATTCTATATTAAAAAAACCTGGAAAATTATCTCCACATGAATTTGAAGAGATGAAAAAACATGTTCTTTTAGGTAAAAAACTTATTGATAAAATGCAATTAGGAACTGTTGCTCAAAATGTTGCACTTTACCATCATGAAAAATGGAATGGAAAAGGATACTATTACGGATTAAAAGAGAGCGAAATCCCATTAGAAGCTAGAATTGTTGCCTTAGCTGATGTTTATGATGCTCTTAGACAAAAAAGAGTTTATAAACATGGATTTTCTCATGAGGAAACTGTTGAAATAATAAAAAAAGAGCGCGGTCAACATTTCGATCCCACTCTTGTAGATATATTTTTAGATTATCATAATGAATTTGATAAAATTTTTATTGAACATTAATTTTTTCAAAAACTATATTCCAACCTTTTCTATTTTTTTCAAAATCGTAAGGTTTAAATCCAAAGTCTAAATATATTTTTATAGCTACATAGCTACATGTTTGTGTGGAGAGGTATAATCCCTCTCCCATTTTTTTATCTTTAAATATTGATAATAATTTTGATACTAAAGCTTTTGCTAAACCTTTTCCTCCGTGTTTTGGATCCACTGCTATCCAGTGCAAACGCATCTGTTTGTTTTTATCCTCTAGAAAATGTTTCCCTTCCCAAATAGCTCCTGTTCCAACTAACTCTCCATTTTCATCCTCTATAAAAACCATAACTTCTTCTAATAGATCTTCTTTTTTTAAAAATATCTCTTTAAAGTATTCCTCTCCTTCACTTCTATCTAAAATATGCCCTGATGCTACTTGAATATCTACCCATCTATCCATCATTTCAGGTTTATACATAACAAATTTATATCCTTCTGGAAGTTTTTTCTCATTAAAGTTTAAATCCTCTTTTATCATAAGAAGATGTATATTTTCTACGTTTCTATCCATTGCTTTCCCCTTTTTTTAAAAAATATAACATAAATATTGTCGAAGTAACCCCAATAGAAAGTGCAATTAAAAAACCAAGTTTATTTTCTATTAAGGGAAGTATTATAATTCCCCCATGAGGCACAACTGATTTTACTTCTAATATTGATGCTGCACCAGCACCTATTGCTGCGCCTATAACTGTTGTTGGTAAAACTGCTATATCTCTTGTTAAAAACAGAAGTGCTCCCTCTGTAATTCCTAAAAAACCTAACAATATTGAGATTACTCCAGCTTCTCTTTCAGTCTTTGAAAATCTTTTCTTCAATATAAACTGAGATAAACCCAAAGCTAAAGGTGGCGTTGATATAGCCACTGCTATTGGTCCCATTATATCTCCTCTTCCATACTCTAAAGTATTTACAGCATAAACATATGCCACTTTATTTATTGGTCCTCCTAAATCTACTCCTATAAGTCCTCCTAAAACAAAATTTAAAAAAACATTATTTTTATCATCTAAACTATTTAAATATACTCCTAGTTCATCTAATACAAATTTCATTGGTCCTTGAAAAATATAATAAAGTCCTAAACCTACAACTAAAGTTGATAGTATCGGTATTACAACTATATACATTATTGAAGACATCTCTATAGATATCTCTATTTTTTTTAAGGCATTTATAAAATACCCCAGAATTACTCCAACTAATATCCCTCCAAACATTCCAAGTCCAATAACTCCAGATAGATACCCCAAAATTAATCCTGGAATAAAACCAACACTTCCTGAAATCTCCTTAGCTATATACCCTGCTAAAAGTGGTGGTGCCATTAAAAAACTATATCCACTTAGATCTTTTAAAAATTGATTATCTGTATATAATGATATTACTGATAAAATCCCTCCAATTATAAACACAGGAATAACTTGAACAACACTTTTTAAAACTCTTTTCCTCATAAAAAAACTCCCACGTACTTTTTTACTAAATAGTATCATGGGAGTCTTATTTCATCAATATATTAATCTATTACTATTGCTTTTTAAATTTTTTAAGAATATTAACCATTATTGCACTTATTAAAGAACCAACTACAATTGCAATAACAAACATCAACTTATTATCTACAACT
This sequence comes from Cetobacterium sp. NK01, assembly GCF_024506395.1. Classification (NCBI taxonomy): domain Bacteria; kingdom Fusobacteriati; phylum Fusobacteriota; class Fusobacteriia; order Fusobacteriales; family Fusobacteriaceae; genus Cetobacterium; species Cetobacterium sp. NK01. The sequence goes on along the minus strand of NZ_JANIBO010000001.1, from coordinate 1,385,081 downwards.
GGTAGAACAATTGGTCCCCCATGAGGAGCATGATCTGCAACTTTTCCTATTGCTGCTATAACAGCTCCAACTCCACTTCCAACCATTATAGATGGAATAACTCTAAATGGATCTGCCGCTGCGAAAGGTATAGCTCCTTCAGTAATTCCTATAAGTCCCATTGCAAAAGCAGCTTTTCCTGCTTCTCTTTCTCCTACTTCATAATTTTTAGGTGCTATCATAGTTGCTATTCCCATTCCAATTGGTGGAATACATATTGCAACTGCTATTGGTCCCATTACTGTTGGAACTCCTTGAGTTATCATTGCTGATCCAAATAGGAATGCAACTTTATTTATTGGTCCACCCATATCAAATGATATCATACATCCTAAAATAAGTGCTAAAAATACTGATCCAGATTCCATTCCTTTTAGTACATCTGTTAAAAGATTCATAAATCCACTAATAGGTGCTCCTATGAAATACATTATAACTCCAACTAAAGATGTTGATACTAATGGTATTACAAATATTGGCATAATAGGTTTTAATCCCTCAGGTACATTCCAAGATTTTACCCACTTAGCTATATATCCTGCAGCAAAACCGGCAACCATACCACCTAAGAATCCTGCTCCAACTGTATTTGCTAAAGCACCACCAACAAGTCCTGGAGCAAGTCCTGGTCTATCAGCTATACTCATAGCTATATATCCTGAAAGAATTGGAATCATAAGTCCAAATGCTGCAACTCCTAAATCTAACATAGATTTAAAGAATGGGTTTGTTACATCTGCTCCTGATCCAGCTTTAATTCCTGAAAGTGCTATAGATAGTGCAATTAAAACTCCTCCACATACAACTAAAGGTAACATATGTGAAACACCATTCATTAAATGTTTATAAATACCTGTTTTCTCTTTTTTAGGAGCTTCTTTTGAATCTTTTGAAGTTGCTCTATAGATTTCTCCCTCTCCATTTAATGTTTTTTCTATTAACTCTTTCGGAGCTCTAATAGCTTGCTTTACTGGAACTTGTATAACTTTTTTTCCTGCAAATCTATCCATATCTATTGTTTTATCAGCTGCAACTATTACTCCAGTAGCTCTTTTTATATCCTCTGGTGTAAGTTCATTTTTAACCCCTACACTTCCATTTGTTTCAACTTTTATCTCCACTCCTAACTCTTTTCCTTTATTTACTAAAGAGTCAGCTGCCATATATGTATGAGCAATACCAACTGGACAAGCTGTTACTGCTATTACATATCCATCTCTTTTTTCAGTTGTTTTGCTTTCTGCTTTCTTCTCTTCATTTAATATCTCAATTATCTCTTCTTCAGTTTGAGCATTCTCTAATTTTTCTCTTACTTCATCATCTAATAGTTTATTAGTAAGTTTAGATAATGTCTCTATATGAGAATCTGTTGCATCTTCTGGAGCTGCAATCATAAAAAATAGTTTTGATGGTTCTCCATCTAAAGAGTCAAAATCTACTCCTTCTGATCTTCCAAATGCTACAGCAGGTTTTCTAACCGCTTTTGTTTTTCCATGAGGTATTGCAATTCCTTCTTCTAAACCTGTTGAAGATGTTGCCTCTCTAGCTTTTACTACTTTTAAAAACTCATCTTTATTCTCTAATGCCCCACCATTATTTAAAACTTCTACAAGTTCTTGTAGTATCTCATCTTTTGTCTTCCCTGTTAGTTTTAGCTTTATATACTTTTTTTCTAACATTTTTTCACTCCCTTATTTTCTTTGTCTTATGCTCTCAATATACATTATTTCTATTTTTTTTGTCAAATTTGCTATTTTTAAATTTTCGTTTCGTCTATTTTCAAGTTTTCAGATTTTTATTATCTATTTTTTATTTTTTGTTTCGTCTATTTTTATGTTAAAATAGATTAAAAAAATTAAAAAAATTTTTTATAAGAGGAGAATCTATGGATTTAAAAATTTCCAATCAAAATATAAATATAGATAAACGAACTTCAAAACTAGAAAATACTATATTTTTAAACATTTTAAGTAAACTAGAAAATAATATCGAAGAAAATATAATTCTAGAAACTAATGATTTTAAAAAATTATCCTCTCAAGATATTCAAGTAGGTCTTCAAGGATTAATGGGAAAATATATATCTTACTCCTATACTGATAGTGATAACAACAGTGTTTTTACCACTTTTCCACACATCAGTTTTTTCACTCAAACTAAAGATATCTTCTATATCTCTGTACCGCCTATGATTATCAATGCTTTTAAAAAGAATAGTGTTGAAAACTTTATATCTCTAAAAACTTTTTTCTATTTTAGAAAAAAATCTTCTCATAACTTTTTTAACTTAGTCTTAAAAAATAGTTCTGAAAATATAAACCTTCTTTTAACTATTGATGAATTAAAAGAGATTTTTAATGTAAAAGATGAGTCTTACGATCGTTTTTTTGATTTTGAAAAAGCTCTCTTAAAACCTTTAGTAGAAAATATAAACTCTTATTCAAATTACACTCTTATCTACAATAAAATAAAAAAAGGTGAATCTAAAAATAATAAAGTTACTGCTATTGAATTTATTTTAAAAAATAACTCTATTATTGAAAAAAGTGCTGAAACTAACTATTTAATTCAACTTATAAAAAGTAATGTTAAAGACTATAAAAAGATTTGGGAAAGTATCAATTCATCTATTAATGAGATTGGATTTATTCAGTGTAAAAGAGCTATTCTTTTCTTAAAAGAAAATAATCTTACTCTTTCAGATGATGAACTTATAAACTACTTAAAAAGAAAAGGTGAAAATATTGAAGAAATTTTACAATTAAATAATCACACACTTATTAAAGAGAAGATATCTCTATATAAAGATGTGACAACCTTTACTAAAACTATTTATAATATTATGATCGGTTATAACTTTTACTACTCTTTAAATTTTAAATTTTTAAAAGATATTAAGGAGTTTAAAGAAGGTGATACTTTCTTTTATAGAGATGAAAATTATATTGTCTTTGGAACTTATATTGAAAATCGTGGAAGCTTTAAAATTTTCCAAACTCAAGGATAAATATTTAAACATATGATAAAAGGAGCTAGATAATTAGCTCCTTTTCTACTCTATAATATTGATGCTATGCTTCCTAAAGATATCACACCTTCGTACCCCATAATAAAAACTATTGCTATACCAAAGATCGTTAAAATCATTGAATGCTTATAATCTCCTACTATCTCTTTTTTTCTAGAAGCTAGTAGCGTAATCCCCAAAGTTATTGGTAAAATTAATCCATTTAATGCACCAGCTAAAAGAAGTAGAGATACTGGCTTTCCTATGCTTGCCATAACTAGTGTTGATAAAAGTATAAAACCTATTATAAATTCTTTTTCATGATGTAAAACAACTGGAAAAAGAGTTTTTAAAAATGAGATTGAGGTATATGCTGCTCCTACTATTGTTCCTAACGATGAAGCCAATATAACAACTCCAAATATTTTATAACCTACAACTCCTGCTCCCTGCATAAAAGCTGAAGCAGGTGGATTTTCTGGATTCAATGTAGCTCCCGCTGAAACTACTCCTAAAACAGCTAAAAATAAAACTATCCTTATTATAGAGGCTATACTAACTCCTATTAATAAGCTTTTATCTATATTATTTAAATTTTCTTTTCCTTTTATATTTGCATCTAGAAGTTTATGTCCTCCTGCAAAAATTATATATCCTCCAATAGTTCCTCCAAGTAATGTTAGTAGAGAAAAACTTAGATCACTGTAACACTCTGGAAAAAGTGCACTATAAGCTGCTTTTGATATTGGTGGTTTACTTTCTAAAGCCACATAAGATATTACCAAAATCATAACTATCCCAAGTACTCTAGTAAATTTATCAATTATTTTTCCAGCATCTTTTGAAATAAAAATTAATGCCCCCACTCCCCCAGCTAATAATGCTGAGTATGTAAGATCGATTCCAAATAACACATTTAAACCTAAGGCAGCTCCTCCTACATTACCTATATTAAAAGCAAATCCTCCTAATACAATTAATATAGCTATTAAATATCCTAGCCCTGGAACAATCTTATTAGCTAAATCCTGTCCTCTTAACCCTGAAACTCCAATAATTCTAGATATATTTAACTGAACTATTAACGTTATAACTATTGAAACTAAAATTGAAAAAGCAAAATCTGTTTTAAATTGCTCTGTAAAAATTGATGCTTGAGTTAAAAAGCCCGGTCCTACTGCTGACATCGCCATTAAAAAAGCGGCACCTAAAACAGCACCACCACTCTTTGAACTCATATTATTTTTCATAAAAAAATCCCTCCGTAAATTGTAACAAAATAACTTGCTCCGTTATTATATACCTTTGCTACTTCTTTTACTAGAGGGTATTTTAATTATTTTTTATATTACATATATCTTAATTTTAGATATATTCCTGCTACTACTAAAGTTTGTATTGCTATTAATGCACCAAACTTTAAGAATTTTACGAAATCTATTTTACATCCTGATTTTCCTGCTACACCAACTGCTACTACGTTTGTTGCAGAACCAAGAATAGAGATGTTTCCACCTAAACATGAACCAAAAGATAGTGCCCACCAAAGAGCATCTGTATGAACTCCTTTAAATGTAGGAGCCATAACATCTATAATTTTTGAAACTGTTGCAGCATTAGCAACATTTCCAATTACTGATGTAAATAGTGCTGATAATGTCATAACAGACATTGTTGCAAACTCAAAGTTTCCTTTAGTTAAAGCAATCATTTTATCACTTACTATATCTATTACATGAATTTTTTCGATTCCAAGTACCATCATAAATAATCCAATAAAGAAGAACAGAGTATCCCACTCTACATGCTTAAATATATCTGCTGGTTTTTTCTTTGCCAATGTTACAAGTAAAAATGCTCCACTTAAAGCAATTATTGCAAGTCCTTTATTTATAAAGTTATTCAATACAAATCCAAGAATTACTAATGAGAATATTATTCCTGCTTCTCTTAATAGCTTCTTATCTTTCAAACTTCTACTTGGGTTCATCTCCATAATTCTAGCTTTTAACTCTGTTGAAACATGGAAATCTTTCCCATAAATAAAGTAAACATTAGCTAATAGTATAATCATTGAAATTACTGCTACTGGTGATGTATTAAATAAAAATTCATTAAATCCTAATCCACTTTCGTGACCTATGATCAGTTGAGTTGGGTCACCTATTAATGTTGCAGTACCACCGATGTTAGCTGCCATTATCTCTGTTATTACAAATGGGAATGGGTTTAATTTTAGCTCTCCCGCTAGTAATATTGATATTGGTGCCATTAGTAAAATTGTTGTTACGTTATCTAAAAATGCCGAACAAACTGCTGTTACTATTGCTAGGAAAACTATAAGTAAAAATGGTTCTCCTCTAACAAATTTTGCTAATGTAATAGCAAACCACTGGAACACACCTGTTTCAGATATAAGATGAACTATTATCATCATACCAATTAATAAAAATAAAATCTCTAATCTACTTGCTATAGCATGTAATGCCTGTTCCTCATTAAAAATACCTACCATAGACATTGCTAATCCACCTAGCATCGTTGCCCATGCTCCAGGTACTTTTTCTGTTATGATACAATAGAACACTGCTATAAAAATACCAAGCCCTAATATTAAGCTTATCATAAATCTTCACTTCCTTCTTATATATGTAATATTTTTCTTATAATATCTGATCTTAAAATAATTCCAAGATACTTTCCACTCTCAACAACATATATTCTCGTTACACCACGGTTCATAAATAGGTATGATACCTCCATTAATGAAGCCTCTCTATCTATTGTTACAACACCCTCTCTTCTATATAACTCTTCGATAGTTGTTGTTTTTTCATTTATTAGATAGTTTTCAAATGGCTCTCCCACAGTCATGAAGTTTAAGTCATTTAAAATTGTTGTATATTTTGGCATTCCAAAAGCTATTAGTTCTCTTTCAGTTATCTCTCCTAAAAAATTATTGTTCTTATCTACTACTGGAATTCCGCTTACCTTATCCATTATTATTATTTTGGCAATGTCCTCTAATGTATTTGTTTCTTTTACTGGTTTTGGTACATTTGTCATTAAATCCTCTGCTGTAATATTATGATCTACTTCTATATTAGCAGCCTCTAATATCTTAATAGTTTCAATAGGATTTTTCTCCTCTATTATTCTATCTAAAATCATCTTATTTTTCATAGCTAATTTAGATATACCTGACATTATTTTCAGAATTTTTTTACCTTTTAAAACATCTGCAATAACAAGAATAACTATTTTTAGTTCTTCCTCTTTGTTATCATGAGTTTTAACCATAACCGGTTTTTCTGGAAATCCAATGGCTACTAAAATATCATCGTAATGATCTAGTCTTGCATGGGGAATAGCTACTCCGTGCCCTAAATATGTAGATGCTTCTTCCTCTCTTTTTAATACAGCCTTTTTCATAAGAGCCTTTTCATTTTTTAATGATTTGTTGTTTTCAACAACTTGGTCTAAAAGATTTTCTACCAATTCGTTGATATTATTCCCTTTAATGTTTGGAATAATTACTTTTTCTGATAGATAGCTAGACAGCTTCATGTAAACACCTCCGTTTTTTTACACTCTTTTATCTTTTGTTCATTTTTAGTATAGCACATTTTTTCAAAAAGTAAATACTTTTTGAATCGTGGTTCAACTTTTTTTTTATTTCTTTTTAAAGGAACAACTTTTTTTCTTAGTATAATACATTGTAAAAATAACTTTATTTTAAAAAGGAGAGATTTATTATGAAAAAATTATTAGCAATGTTAGCTTTATCTTTAGCAATGGTAGCTTGCGGAGAAAAACAAGATGCTGTTCCTAATGACCCAAATCCACCTGTTCAAACTACTGATTTAGCACAGCCAGCTGAAGCTTCTAATACTCAAGCTACTGACAGCGCTAGTCAACCTGTTGAAGCAATTGAAGAAACTGTTGTAGAAGAGGTTACTCCTGCTACTCCTGCAGAGATTAAAGCTGCTGAAGAAGCTGCAAGTAAACCTGGAGTACAAGCTGTAGAAGAAACTGTTGAAGAACAAGTTCAAGAAGTTGCTCCTGAAACAAAACCAGCACAATAATAAAGATTTAAACTTTTTCAATAAATTCCCGTTATATATAATAAAAAATACAGGTTCCTATTGAGGACCTGTATTTTTATTGAGTTTTTTTAGAAACTCTGGGCCTTCTATAGGTTTGCTAAAAATATATCCTTGTCCAATATCAACATCTGCTTTTTCTAAAAACACTAATTGGGATGTTGTTTCTATTCCCTCTGATACAATTTTAAGATTTAAATCTTTTACAAGCCCTATTAAAGCCATATATATATTTGATGCTACTAAATCATCTTTAGTTCCTATTGCATCTAAAATTCCTTTATCAAACTTTATTACATCTAATGGTAAAATTGGTAGCAAACTAACTGTTGAATGTCCTGCTGTAAAGTCATCCATCGCTAAAGCTATATTTAAACTTTTTAACTCTTTTATTTTTCCTAGAGTTTCCTTTAAATTTGTTGAAAATATTGATTCTGTTATTTCTATTTCAATATTTTCTCCTAATACTTCATTTTCATTTAATAATCTCTTTATATGTTCTACTACATCGTCTCTTTCTAAAGACTTCATAGATAAATTAAAAGATATTCTAAAATTACTGTCTATTAAATGCTTATCCTTCAAACTTTTTATAAATTTTATAGTTTCTTCTGCTATTTTATAATCTATTAAATAGATAAGATTTATATCCTCTGCTATTGGTATAAACTCTCCTGGATATATGATATCTAGTTCTTTATCTTTCCATCTAGCAAGACTTTCTGCTCCAATAATGTTTTTATTTTTTATATGAAATTTAGGTTGATATACTGCATAAATTCCATCTAATTCTTTATTTCTTAAAAGTGATTTTATAGAGTGTTCTCTCTCCTTTTTTTCAATTAGATCCTTTGTTGCATTTATATAGGAGAAATCATTATTTTTTTTTGCCTCTTCCATAGCCATATTTGCATATTTAAAAGCTTCTTCTAATTCCTTATCAATATTTTCATAAACCCCTATGCTTAGGTTGACTTGATAACTTAATTTTAAAGAGTGTAGCTCTTTTTTTAATTGTTCTAATTTTTTAAATAGAAACTCCTCTTCATAAAAAATATTAAATTCATCTCCTGAAACTCTAAATATTTTTTGATTCATAAAAATATTTTTTAAATATTGTCCAACAACCCTTAAAATATAGTCTCCTGAGCTTTGCCCATATTTATCATTTATCTCTTTAAAATTATCTATATCTATTACTACTGCACAACCCCTTGTATCTTTTTTTTCTTCAATAAAATTTAAAAACTCAACTCTATTAGCAAGCCCTGTAATTGAATCTTTCTTTAACTCTTTCGTTATTTTATGATTTAAAAGCATTTTATATACAGAGCTCATTACTAATAGTATTGAAATTCCTAATAATAAATATAGTATTTTATTAGTCAGTTGAAATTTTTGATACTCGTTAAAAGCCTCTTGCTTTTTTATAATATCTGCTTCCTCTTCTAGTCTTTTTAGACTCAATCCATTTTTTATTCCTTTATTAAATATCTCTTTTAAAGTTTCATCACTTTTATGAAGTCCTAAAGAGATAGGAATTTTCATAAATTCATCAACTTTAAATTTACTTGTATCCATCTTATTAATATCAAATAAAAAAGCTGCATTTATCATATAATTATTTAAAGCCTTTTCAAGATCATCATAATTTCTAAAAAATAAAATATCATTTTTCAAATAATATTCCTGAACAAAACTTTCTTCTATTGAGCCTTTTACAACTCCTATTTTTGTGTTATGAGAAAAAAAACTCGACACCTTATAAAGAGTTGGATTATATATAGGTTCGGTAAAAACTATCTCATCATTCCATTCATTATTTTCAGGAAGAGGTACTATCCTAATTTTCTCCCTTAAAAAATCCTTATATATATCATCCCAATTGTTATTTCTATCATTTACAATTTTAAATTTTACACCTGTTCTTTTAGAAAATCTTTCTATAAAAAATGGTATAACTCCTACAAATTTATTTAACTCTTTTGAATAGTAACTTAAGGTATGATTTGGTTCTAAAGCTATTGTTAAATCAGGTAGTGTTGCTAAATAATTTTGCTCTACCGCTGTTAAAGAGTTCAAAAAACTTTTTTTAAACACAACATTAGATTGTTTTTCAAGATGCTTAGCTAACTCCCCCTGATATTTTTCTAAAAGCGCATTATTTATAATTACTCTTAAGTCTCCTAAAGTTTTTTTTAATCCTATAGTCGAATCTGGAAGATACCCAATTTTCAGAATATTTTCCCAACCATATACATTATATTTAGAAGTTAAAATTATTTCATCTTTTTTAGAAAAACTATCATCTACTTCTATTAAATTTACATTTATATCATTTCCTCTTAAAAACTTTTTTAAATATCCCTTATAAATAGAGTCTTTTGTTACAAAAATATTTTTTCCCTCTAAACTCTTTAAATCTTTAGGATTAAACTTTTTATCACTAGATGATGCTAAATATATTGAATCATCATATAAAGGTAAACTAAATACACTATTTTCTTTTCTCTCTTCACTTTGAGTTATTGAGCCTATAATATCTATCTCTTTTTTATTATACATAGATATTATTTCATTCCAATTTCCTTTTACTACCTTGATATTAAGACCTAAATAATTTTTCAATAGATCCTCTATTATACTATTTACCGACTTATTATCTACTATGGTGTTATCAAATTCTGATGTTTTTAAACCTAAAATTAATTGTCGACCTTTATAACTCTCTAATATTTTTTCCTCTTTTATATTTTTAGGTATGTAAGTTGTAGCAAATAATAGCTGAGTTAAAAGAAAACATAATATAAAAACCTTTAGCATTCATCCTCCCTTTTTATTTATACATAGACTTTTATTATATCAAATCCTACTAAAGGGGTCAATTTAATACTAGGCTTTTATATATGTTTTTTATCTTAACTACCAACTTCCGCCTCCGCCTCCGCCGGCACCGCCACCAGAAGATCCGCCTCCCATAGATGAAGAGCCTCCTCCAAAGTTAGTAGGGGCTTTTGGAGCTGATAACATCGTATCATTAAAAGCTGATAAAGAGTTAGTAAAACTACCCATGAAAACTCCTAATACAAAAGCATCTCCAACATTAGGTCCGCCATACCACTGCGGTGGTTCTACAACAAGATCTTTAAACTTATCTGCCCATATATTACTTACACCTAAAACAATCGTATATGGAAGTATGTTATAAAAATAACTAGGATTTTCTTCTAAAAGCATCTCTAATTTTCTTTTTTCTGCAGTTTCTAAAAATCTTTTAAATCCTAATACTTTTCCATAGATCTCCGATCCATATGGTGTTTTACTTTTTATTTTTCCACTAACAGCTAGTGTTACTAAAGCTGAGGTCATCCCTAAAATAACCGTTATAAAAGTGCTTAGCCCTTGAGTTGCCCCAAAGTAGTAGAAATAACCAAAACTTGCTGCAGCTATAAAAAGTATTGAAGTTCTCATAGTGTTTCCAGCCCTTAAGCTCTTTGAACTATATAAAGATTTTTTATTCATAATTAAATCTATTTCTAAAATCTCAGCTGCTTTATCTATATGTTTATAAAATTTATTTCTTAAATTTTTTATATTTACTTTATTCTCTGAATTTTTATATGCTGAAAGAGCATTGTACATATATTTTTCAAAATCTTTTTCTGAATCAATTCTGTCTTTTAAAAATTCTATTTCAAACTCATCTCTTGAAAAAATTCCACTACCTTTCAACTCATATATTTTCAAATATCCCCTATTAGCCCAATAGAAAATTAAACTTGTTAAATCCTTTGAATGTATAATTCCATCAATATAGTAACCTATCTCTGTAGGTGTTAAGTTATCAGGAGGATAAAACTCTACAGTTTGGATAATAGTCTCTTTATCTCTATATTTTTTCATAAGAGTTATGGCAATTATTGGTATTATTAAATATATTAAGTATAAAACACCTTTAAATACATAAAACATTATTTTTTGCTCTGTAAAATTAAAATATCCTTCTGGTAAAGGAAGAGCTATTGTTACACTTTCCTTTGGCTTTAAAATAACAGTTGTATAGCCTGTTATGGTATTACCATTAACACTATAAGTAACTCCTTTTGTATTTGTACTACCATAGCTTCCAACTGTAAAATTAATTTTACTAGCGTCAAAACTTTTAGGCAATTCTATTTTAAACTCAACTCTATTTATATCTGTATCCCAGTCATTTCCAATTAAATTATAGTAAACTTCATCATAACTAGAATCTCTGTCCCAACCAATATTATATTTATATTTAATTATATAGTCTTTTAAACCTGTCAAATATCTGTTTGGATCACCTAATCTTAGATAGATATAGTTCCCTTCATCTTTTGCAACTGTTGGAGCATTTGTTTTTATATCAGAAATTTTTATCTCTCTTCCATTAAACTCCTCTGGAATAACTCTATATATTCCTCTTCTTGGCTGTAAAAAATCCACTCTTATATTTTCATTTACATCATAGATATTTTTTTCATTTATTTTTATATCTATATTATAATTATCTATAACATAACCTGCATCTGCAAATATAAATGTTACAAATATAAAGAACAAACTAGAAATGTACTTTAACATTTTGTCTTTCCTCTTCATTTTCAACTTTAAAGAATGGATATTTTTTAAATCCAAAGTTATTAGCCACTATAACACTTGGAAATGTCTCACACATTGTATTATAAACTCTTACGCTACCATTATAATATTTTCTTGCTTGTAAAATATCTTCCTCTATATTTACTAATTCATTTTGTAATTTCATAAAATTTTCATTAGCTTTTAAATCAGGATAATTTTCTGTTAAAGCAAATAACTTACCTAAAGCTCCTGTTATCATATTTTCATTTTCTATTTTTTCCTCTGGAGTTGTTGCTGTCATATATCTGTTTCTTGCTGCAATAACAGCTTCTAATGTACTACCTTCATAGTTTTTGTATCCTTTTACTGTTTCTACTAAATTTGGTATTAAATCATATCTTTTCTTTAAATAAGCATCAATAGTTGAAAACGCCTCATCTACAAAGTTTCTCTCCTTCACTAATTTGTTATAAACCCCTATAATATAAGCGATTAATATAACTAATATAATTACAAATACTATTCCTAAAATCATAATTTCCTCCCTTTTATTTTTTTCTTTTATGTATTATACTATATTTATTTTTAAATCCTTACCAAAACTTTTTATGTGGAGGTTTTCGCTGTGAAAAGAAAATTTTTTACCTTCTTAGGTTTTATTTTTTTAGCTTTAGGAATTATAGGAGCTTTCCTTCCCATTGTTCCAACAGTCCCTTTTATCTTAGTTGCAGCTTATTTTTTTGAAAGAGGATCTGATAGATTTTATGAATGGTTACTTAATAATAAATATTTTGGCGAACACTTAAAAGATTACAGAATAAATAAAGGAATTACTAAAAAAAATAAAATTATTGGCATAGTATCAACAATTTTTGGTATGACTTTAGGAATGTTTTTTATGCCTTTTATTATTGGAAAAATTTTTCTTTTCTTTATACTTGTAGGGGTTATTTTCCATATTATAAGAGTTGACACAATAAAAAAATAGCAGGTTTTAATAAAAACCTACTATTATTATTTAACTTCCTATAAACATCTGTGTCCATATGTTATTTCCATATTCATCTCTAGAAACTCCCATCTCTTTGAATCTAGGATTTAAAATATTTTTTCTATGCCCGGATGAATTCATCCATGATTTCATAACAAATTCTGGGGTATCCTGTCCTTTGGCTATATTTTCCCCTGCTGTCATATAATCTACATTATATTTTTTCATAAGATCAAATGGAGAGCCATAAACTGGTGATTTATGACTAAAATAACTATTTCTATGCATATCATCTGATTTAATTTTAGCTAATTTATTTAGTTTAGTATTTAATTTCATAGGTTTTAACCCTCTACTAACTCTTTCTTTATTCACCAAATTTAAAATAACCTTTTGATCATCATTCATTGTAAATGTAAGTGTTGTTAAAAGAAAAACCATCACTCCAAGTATTTTTTTCAATTTTGCCTCCCTACTATAGTTTTCTTATAGTATATTTTAGCAAAATCTCTTTTATGTCTCCAAATTTATTTTTCTTCCAATTGTTTTTTTACATAATTTGGTAAAGCAAATGCCGCTTTCTGAATATCTGTATTATAATATTTTGTAGTTAAATTTAAATTATTCCACTCTTCACATTTACAATCTAAAATAGGATTATATTTTTTAGAAGCAAATCCAAATAACCAATGCCCTGATGCATATGTAGGTTGATGAAATTGATAAACTTTTGCAATTGAAAATATATTTTTTATTTTATTATGAGCTTTTTTCATCTCTTGAGAATATCTCTCATAATATGGTGATTCGTGTTGATTTACTAAAATTCCATCCTCTTTTAAAACTCTATAACAATTTTTATAAAACTCTGTTGTAAAAAGGCCTTCTCCCACTGATATTGGATCTGTTGAATCTACGAGAATTAAATCATAGCTATCTTTTGCACACTCCTCTACAAATTTTAAACCATCTTGAAAATAAAGGGTAACTCTTTTATCTTTTAATTTATCAGCTGTAAAAGGAAGGTATTTTTGTGATAATCTTACAACTCTTTCATCAATTTCAACCATATCTATTTTTTCAATAGTTTTATATCTTGTAAGCTCTCTCACAGTTCCTCCATCTCCACCTCCGATAACTAAAACTTTTTTTATATTTAAATTTGTACACATAGGCACGTGAGTTATCATCTCATGATATATAAACTCATCCTTCTCTGTTATCATTATCATTCCATCTAAAGTAAAAAATCTTCCATACTCATCAGATGTAAAAAAATCTATTTTTTGGAAAGGCGTTTCCTCTGAATAAAGATGTTCCTTTACTTTTATTGAAAACTTAGTATCTTTTGACCATCTTTCTGTAAACCATAAATCTAGCATCTTATTCCTCCTCAGGCTTAAAAGTTATTTTTCCTAAATCTTTTTTTGAATAATTTCTTATTTTTTCTACCATTCCTCTTGGCACTTCTATTGATTCACTTCTATCTGATTTAAAAACATCTTCTAAAAACTTAAAAGCTGTCCAAGGGTCTATTTTATCTCCACAAGTAAAGACATCCACTGCTGCATAACCATATTCTGGCCAAGTATGTATAGCTAAATGTGATTCTGAGATAATCACTGCTCCTGATACTCCATAAGGATTAAAATGATGAAATACAGATTGAACTATTGTTGCTTTAGCAATCTCTGCTGCTTCATTCATGTGTTTTTCAATGAGAGTGGGATTTTTTAATATCTCCTCATCGCAGTTATAAAACTCAATTAATATGTGTCTTCCAAGTGTTTCTAATTTCAATTTTCCCTCCTAAAATCAGTTTTTTAATAAAAAATTAAATTTAAATATTAAAATATTAAACTTTTGTTTAAAAAAATATATTTAATATTTAATATTTTTAACTTTTATTACATAATATTCATTTTTTAATTTTTTGTCAATTGCTTTTTTATAGAAAAGATCATATACTATATTATCTATAACTTAAGGAGAGATCTATATGGAAATCGGTAAAAAAATAAAAAGACTAAGACAAGAAAAATATCTTACTCAAGATGAGCTAGCTAGTCGGTGCGAGCTATCTAAAGGTTTTATATCTCAAGTAGAAAGAAATTTAACATCTCCCTCTATTGCCAATTTAGCTGATATACTTGAAGGTCTTGGAACAAATTTAAAAGATTTCTTTAGTGATGATAGTGACGAAAAAATTGTTTTTGATGAGAATGATGCCTTCGAACTTACTGATTCTAAACTAAAATATAAAGTTGAGTGGATTATTCCCAATGCTCAAAAAAATCAAATGGAACCTATTCTTTTGACTTTAGAAGAGGGAGGAAGGTATAAAGAAGAGATTGCCCATGATGGACAAGAGTTCGGTTATGTTTTAAAAGGTGAAATTCTTATTCATTTAGGTGATAAAATTCATAAAGCTAAAAAAGGTGAAGCCTTCTATTACAGCTCTGGAAAAAATCATTACTTATCTAACTGTGGAAAAGGACATGCAAAAATACTGTGGGTTTCTAATCCACCATCATTTTAAAAAATTATATAAAAGATAGTTATTAATCTTATAACTATCTTTTTTATTTATAGAAGATTTTTATATGTATTTTTAGGTTAAATATAAAATTTTTCATATTTTCTTTATTTTTCTTGTATGATATAACCTATAATGGGGTGATTCAAATTAATACAACAAATATAAATATATTAACACTTCTTTCACAAGGAGAGTTTTCTTTAGATGAATTTTCTTTATATTTAAACTTAGAAAAAAAATCTATTTACAAAAATATCAATTCTATTAACTCTTTTTTAAAGGATGAAAAACTTCCTTTAATAGAACTTAATAATACCAATTATTCTCTTAAACTTTCAAAGTTTCAATGGGAAACTCTTTTCAAGCGAAATGATTTCATCACCAGTGATGAGATCGTAGACTACTTATACATAAAATTCATACATAATAAATTTATTAATTTAGAAGCTGAAAAAGAACGATTAGATCTATCTAGAAGTTCAATAATAAGATATTTTAATGAAGTAAAAAGGACATTAGAAAATAATGGATCACAATATGAATATAGTGTAGGAAGAGGACTAAGACTAGCTTTTTTATCTGAAATGGACAAAGCTATTTTTTCAAAAAAATTAGTTAAATTTTTTGTAAAATGTGACTTTTCTTTAAATCATTCTATTTTCATAACTGATTTAATTAAGGATTACAATATAAAGTCTTTACTCAATAAACTCTATACAATATTTAAAACTTTAGATATTCCTACTACGCACTTTATCATATCTTTTTTATGTTCTCTTTATATATCTATAGACGTTTTTGGAGGATTTAACTTTAAAAAAGATTATGATTATAATAAGTATATTAAATTAGAAAAAGTTATAAAAACTACTTTAAAAGATTATAACTCTAACTATCAAAATCAGGTTTTTTTCTTTGTAGTCTCTTTAATAAATAATGATATTAACTTTGAACCAAATATATTAAAAAAAGCTTTAACAGTTATTAATAACTTAAAAGATAAACTAGACTTACATAATTTAGATCCTGTTTTAGAAAAAGTTTTATTAAAAAAATTATGCTTTTCACTTTTTAAACATGATAACTATATTTTTAAAGTTCGAAACATTATAATAAACGACAATGAAAAACTTCTTTTAAATATTTTTGATGATATTTTAGATTATAATAATATAAAGTTATTCTTTTGTGACAAGATATCTATTATTCAAATTTTAACTAAAATAATTGTTGAACATCATAAAAGTTCTCTAAAAAATATTCTTTTATTATTTAACGAAGTCGTTATTTCAGATGATAGATACCTTAAAGATAATCTAGCTGATTATAGTAAAAAATTTAATTTTGATATTGAGTCCACTTTTTTTTATAAATTAAATCCTGAAAATTATAAAAATAAATATGACCTAATTTTAAGTGATGAACCTAGTTTAAATATAAATACTTTAATTGTAAATAGCTTTAATCCTATCCAGATTTTATCTGCTATTAATAGTCATATTTTAGAAAATACTTTAAAAAAACTATGTTCTAATAAATAAAATATTTTTTTGTTTTTGTTTTATTTTTTTGATATAAATGATATACTAGATTGATATTATTTTGAAAGGGATTTAAAATGAAAATAAATATTACAACTACTCATATTAGAATATATCGATTATTAAATTTTCTTCCAGAAAAAAATATAGAGTTCATTGCAAAATTCTTAAAAATGAATAAACAAAATGTAATTTTATATATAAAACAAATTTATCACTATATTGATAATAAAAATTCTAACAACTCATTAGCTAGTATAATTAATGAGATTAATAATAATAAAACTATTTTTAAAACTTTAAAAAAACATCAAATTTTTAGCAAAGATGATCGGATTTTTTATATTATTTTAAAACTGTTAAGAGATTATGATTTAAACCTTAATACTCTATCTATTATCTTCAATGTTTCAAGAAGAACTTTAAATGATGATTTAATAAGTATTAAAAAAAAATTGAAAATTTATAACTTGGAAATATCTAGTATTCCTAGTAAAGGAATTAGTATTTTAGGTGATTGTGATGACCAAAAAATTTGTTCTTTATCGTATCTTTTTAAATTTTTAATTGAAGTTGATGAACTTCCATTTATAATGTCTCAAGATTATTCTGAATTTTTTCAACAAAATATCTATATAAAATTAAATAATGAGATTGATTATTTTACTTATACATTTGATTTTGATATATTTATAAACAATAAAAAATTAATTAAAAGCTTATATATAGTTTATGGTTATGAAAACTCTTTAAATAAAATTAAAACTCTTTCTTTTGAAGAGTTTAAAAAATATTTTCTTGATGTTTTTCCAATGAAAACTATGGAAAGGGCATACAAATTTTTCAAAAATTCACTATTAGGAGATTTTCCAATTAAATATATAAGAATTTTTACTTTAACTTTACAATTTTGCAATGGAACATTAAAAAAAGATGGTGTTTCACTAAAAAAAGAAAACCTGAAATTAAAAGAACTTTTTTTAAAAAATGTCTCTTTCAGTGTATCTGAAGATAATTTTTTTGAAAAATTTTTAAATAGAGTTAATACAGCAAGTAAAGAAAGTTCTTTCTTAGGTATGTTTGATCTTTCATTTTTAAATCTATCTTTAGATAATAAAATTAAATTTGAATGTGCTGCTCTTTTTTTAGAATTAAAAAAAATATATTTTAATATTCAACTATCTAATATTATTTTTCTTTATCTTTGGAATTTAAATAAAAGTAATATTTCAGAACTTACTGATACTATTGTTGTTTTTAAAGAAATTCCTAAGTTTTTACATCCTATTATTCAAAATACTTTCTTTATAAAAGAAAACATTCGAATATCTAAATTTATAATGGAGTCTGAATTAGATTCTTATATATCAAATGATGAAAATCTATCAGTTATAACTTTTGAAAAACTAAAAGTTATAAATCGTTACCCTTTTATAAAACAATATTCTTTACCCATATAAAAATGTAACCTCTATAAAAATTATAGAGGTTATATTTTTAATATTTGCATTAATTTTATTCTACTACATAGATCTTTTCCCATTTTTGTTGGATGAAGTCTAAAAACTCTTTTATCATCAAATGTTCCATATTTTTGAATTAAATTTTTCTCTTCTAATTTTTTTATACAAATTGATACTGAACCCTTTGATAGTTCTATCCCCTTTGTCAATTCGCATAATGTTATCCCTGGGTTTTCATTTATTCTTCTCAATATCTTTTCATGCGTGGAATTAATATGATATTTATTTAACTCCTTTTTTATCTCTGTTTTATGCATAATACAACACCCCTAATTATTTAATCTATATCTATTTATATTATAGATATTTTTTATTTCCTTCTTTAAAATATTTTTTCAAAAAAAAAACACTTACCCCTTGATTAAAGAATAAGTGCAACTGGCTACCATTTTAAAGGCCCTATAGCTTTGCGTCCTATGATTTCTCATAGTTTGCCGTATATTTTTATTTTTTATATTATATCTACTTACATCTTTTTCTGCAATACTTTTTTTAATTAGAATATAACTTAAAAACAATAATAAATAAAAAAGATGGAATAAATCCATCCTTTTTTATATTTTATTATTAGGATTAGGTGCTAGTTAGCTTGAACCTCTTTTGCTAAAGGTCCTTTATCTCCACTTTCAATTTTGAAAGATACGTTTTGTCCCTCTTCTAAAAATCTGAATCCATCACCAATGATTCCTGAAAAGTGTACAAAGTAATCTTTTCCCTCTTCACAAGTTACAAATCCAAATCCTTTCTCTTTGTTAAACCATTTTACTGTTCCTTTTGTCATAATTCTGTTCCCCTCCGCATTTATAAAAGCTTTATAGAGATTTAATTAATCTCTTATATGCATTTATAGTATCATATATAATCTATAAATTAAATATTTCAATTTTTCTTTTTAGAGAAGCAAAAGTGATATATTGGATCTTTAGTCATTTTTATAGTGTTACTATTCTAATCTTGCTCTATCTATGATAAACTATTATAGTCGGGGGGTGGTATTAATGAATACAACAGCTGCTAATGTTCTAAAAGTTTTATCTCAAAATGAGATGTCTATTGATGATATGCAACTGTATTTTAACGTTGAGCGAAGCTCAATTATCAAAACAATTACACAACTTAATGAGTTTTTAGAATCAATTGAACTTCCTATTATTTCAAAATTTCATGACATTTATTTTTTAAAACTAACACCTAAAGAACTAGAGATAGTTTTTGAAAATTTTACAATTTTAACTTTTGATGAAAAAATTGATTATCTTTTTATTAAATTTATTTCCACTGGGTTTTTAAATTTAGAAAGAGAAAAAGAGATTTTAGATATTTCAAGAAGCACTATTTTAAGATCCTTTCAAAATGTTAAAGATGAATTTTCAAAGAATGGAAGTACCTATGAATATAACCATGGAAAAGGCCTTGTTTTAAAAGAACTCTCACTTAAAGATAAACAAAATTTTTATAAAAAGCTTATGAAACTTTTTATTGAGGAGGATATTCTTGTTCCTGCAAGAAAAAATCTTTTAAATACAATTAAACCATTTGATACAAAAGAACGACTTTCTCAACTTTATCCTATACTTAAAAACTCTAATATTTCTATTAACTATTTTTTACTCTCTTTTATATGCTCTTTAGAAATTTGTATAAATATTTTTGGAGGATTTAATTTTATTGATAAATCAAATTTAACTTTAGATAAGTTTAAAGAGATTAGAGAAAATATAGATACTTTTGGTCCAGAGTTTAATGAAGAGTTTAAAAATCAACTTTCTCATTTTTTAACGAATCTTTATTTGGAAAAGGGAATTTTAGAAAATAGTATAAAAAGTATTTGTTTTAATCTCATTGAATCTATTAAATTGAAATTTAAAATAGATATAAAAAATAAAGAGCTTGAAAAAATGCTTTTTAATAAGTTATATCTTTCATTTTTTAAATATAATAATAAAATTATAAAAATTATTAATGTATCGTTTAATAAGCCACACAAATTTATTTTAAATAATTTTGAATCTATTTTAAAAGATTTTAATTATGATTTGTATTTAGTTGATAAGTTTATGATTGTTTATGCTATTAGAAGAATTATTATAGATGAAAACTTTTCTAATATAAAAAATGTGTTACTTCTTTTTAACGAAGTTGCTGCTACTGATCAGATTATTTTTAAAAAATCTCTTAGAGTATTTCTTCCTAATATCAACTTTGATGTTGAAGCTACTTTTTTTCATAAAAAAAATATTATCCAAAATCATGAAAACTATGATATCATTATTAGTGACAGTAACATTGTCTCTAATGTAGAAGTTGTTGAATATTATAGTACTATTAATGTTCATGATATTTTAGAAAATCACGCTTTAACAAGTGGTTTAAAAAAATTAAACAATAATTAAACATAAAAGAACACTTTTTCAGGTGTTCTTTTTTAAGTTTTATTCTTATTAAAGATATGATACACTATTTCATGTAGGAGGTGGTTCAATGAATACAACAGCTGCTAATATTTTAAAGATTTTATCACAAACTGAAATGTCTGTAGAAGATATGCACCTGTATTTAAACGTTGAAAAAAATGCCATTTTAAAAACAATTTCGCAAATTAATGATTTTTTAGAGTCTATTGATTTACCGAAAATTGAAAAAAAAGAGGATATTTTTTATTTAATTCTCACAAAAGATCAGTGGAGAACATTATTTAATAATTTTAATGTCTTAACTGCAGAGGAGCGAATAGACTATCTCTATATTAAATTTATTGCTCACGGTTTTTTAAATTTAGAAAAAGAAAAAGAAATTTTAGATCTATCTAGAAGTACTATTCTTAGATGTTTTCAAAGCGTTAAAGATGAATTTTTAAAAAATGGTACTAGATATGAATACCTTCATGGTAAAGGACTTCTCATAACTGAATTGAGTTTTGCTGATAAGAAAATTTTTCATAGAAAAGTCATGAAACTTTTCATTGAAGAGGATATTCTTGTTCCTCCATTAAGATCTCTTTTAGAGGACGTTAAAAGCTTCGACACTAAGACTAGATTATCTCAAATTTATCCTATACTTAAGTTTTCAGATGTGTCTATAAACTATTTTCTTTTTGCATTTTTATATTCATTAGAAATTTGTTCAGAACTTTTTGAAGAGTCTCTTTATAGAAATGAAGATTATGAACAAACTAAAGAGTTTAAAAATATAAAGCTTTTAGTCAATAAATATGGTAAAGACTTTAGTCCAAAATATAAAGAAAATCTTACTTTTTTCCTTACAGCAATAATTCTAAATTATTATTATATTGATTGTGACAATAAACAAAAAGCTCTAGACATTTTAGAAGTTTTAAAAGATGAGTTTAAAATTTCTAATCTAAATAAAGATTTAGAAAAAATGTTATTCCACAATATCTATCTTGGTTTTTTTAAGTTTGAAAATAAAATAATAGATTTTAAGAATACATATTTTGATGAAGGAGAAAAAATTCTTTTAGATAAATTAAATCTAGTTTTACAAAAATACTCTTATGATTTCTTTTTAGGGGATAAATTTTCAGTCGTTTTTGCTTTAAAAAGAGCTCTAATAGAGGAAAATTTTAGCAATATTAAAAATGTTTTATTTTTATTTAATGAGGTCAATGCTAACCATTACAGCTTATTTAAAAAAAGTTTAAATAAACTTATTCCTAATATAAATTTTGATTTAGAAGCTTCTTTTTTTCATAAAAAAAATCTTCTTACAAACTGTAGCAATTACGATTTAATTATCAGTGATGAAAAAGTTAATTCTAATGTTTTTGTTATAGATTTTTATTGTAATTCTAAAGTCCAGGGGATTTTAGAAGAAAAAGCCTTTAATATAGGTCTTAACAAGTTTTGTCAACTATAATAATCTCATGGTGACTGTTATATAATAGTCACCTTTTTTTATTTTTGAAAATATTTTTTCAAAAATATGTTTACAACAATATTTTTTTATGTTATATTTATGCAAATAAAAAAATTCGGAGGTTAATAAGATGTCTTTAAGAAATTTTAGAGCTATATTTTGGTTTACATATTATTTTAAAACTAAGGTTTATATCTAGCACTATAGATATGAGCCTATTTGTATTAAAAAAATATAGGCTTATATCCCAACTTTATTAAAGACACTTTCAGTATAAAGCTTTTGGGAAACCAAAAGCTTTTTTATTTTATCAAAATTAAGTCTATTGATAAATATGACAAAACTGAATTGTTTTAAATATAATTAATAATATAGGACGGTGAAGAAATGAAAACAAAAGAACTAATGTTTAAAATATTAAATGGTATGAGTTTAGGTATTGTTGCAACTTTAATCCCTTCTGCAATTCTTGGAGAAATTGCTAAAAGTTTAAATTTAATGAATCTATTAAATTTAACTAAAATTTCAACAAGTTTGCTTCCATTTGCAATTGGAACTGGTGTTTCATATCAACTTAGTTTTACTCCTCTAGAAAGTATTTGTGTTTCAGTTGCTACTTTTATTGGATCAGGAGTTGTATCCTTTACAAATGGTAGTATTGTTCTAACAGGAACTGGGGATGTTGTAAATGCTGGTGTTACAGCTTTTATTGCTTCTTTAGCTATCTACTTTTTCAGACAAAAAGTTAAAAGTTTAAGTATGGTAGCTCTTCCTATTATTATTTCTATTGCTGTTGGATGGATTGGTCTAACTCTTCTTCCGCTTATCAGTAAAATTAACGGTGGAATAGGAATGGCTATTGAAGAGATTGTTAAAATG
Source organism: Cetobacterium sp. NK01 (assembly GCF_024506395.1). Taxonomy (NCBI): domain Bacteria; kingdom Fusobacteriati; phylum Fusobacteriota; class Fusobacteriia; order Fusobacteriales; family Fusobacteriaceae; genus Cetobacterium; species Cetobacterium sp. NK01. The sequence continues at coordinate 1,361,975 of NZ_JANIBO010000001.1, read as the reverse complement.
CAACCGCTTTTAACTGGAGGAATAATAGCTATCATTTTCTCTATTTTAATTATATCTCCTTTTTCTACTGTTGGTATAGCTCTTGCTGTTAACCTTAGCGGTATTGCTGCTGGAGCAGCTAATTTAGGAGTTTGTGCCGCTGCCTTTGGACTTGCTCTTGCTGGATTTAAAGTTAATCCCATTGGTATTACTTTAGTTCCTGTTTTGGGTTCTGCTAAAATTCAAATGGCAAATTTCGTAAAAAATCCTTTAATCATAATTCCTATTATTACCAATGCCTTTATCTTAGGTGTCTTAGGAGCTTTTTTCAATATAAAAGGAACTGCTTTTAGTGCTGGATTTGGAATAAGTGGATTAATTGGTCCTATAAATGCTCTTAATCATATGTCTTGGGATTTAAAAAATATTATTATTGTTTTTGTTTTATTTATAGTCCTTCCAATCTTTTTTGGTTATATTTGCAATTTTATTTTTATAAATAAATTAGTTCTAATAAAAGAGGAAGATTATAAGATAAGTATCTAACGATGAGATTTCTTACATTTGGAAAAAAAATACACTGCTTTTAGCAATAGATTTCAATATTGGCCTTGGTTTTAAAACTGAGTATTCTATGATATAATTGTTCCGTTATAAATTTATTATTTGGAGGAGCACTTATGAAAAAAATTATTTTTGGTATTTTAGCCATGTCTTTATCTACTTTAGCTTTAGCAGAAAATAAATATGGAGTTGGAGTTGGAGTTGGGGTTTCTAACAGTATTTATAAAGGAGCAGAAGATAAAGCTTATCCTGTACCACTTTTAGATATTAACTATGGAAACTTCTATGTTAAAGGAATTACACCTGGATATTTCTTCTTTAAAGGAGAGGATTTATCACTATCTGTTTTCCTTGATCCAATGGCTGGTTTCCCTATTAAAGCTAAAGATATGGGACACGGTTATACTAATATTGATGATAGAGATTTCCAAGCTATGGTTGGATTAAGAGCTGACTTAAATACTGGTATAGCTGGTATTAGAACAGGAGCTTCTGTACAATTTGGTGAGCACGGTTCTGAAGCTAAAATCAGTGCATTTAGACCATACAACATTAATGACAAGTTCACTTTAGTTCCTGGAATCTACGTTAAAGGATTCTCTGGAGACTATACTGATTACTACTTTGGAGTTACATCAAGCGAAGTTAATAGATCAAATAGAGACAATCTAACTAGAGAGTATAAAGCTGACGCAGCTGCATCTATTGGAGCTAACTTAAGTGCTGAATACAAATACAATGAGAAATTCTCACTTATTGGAATCTTAGGAGTAGAAAAATTCTCTAGTGAAATCACAGACTCTCCTATAGTTAATGAAGATCCTTTATTCATTGCAAGTATTGGAGCTAAGTATTTCTTCTAATAGAAATACTTATAAAAAAGACTAACTTTTTGTTAGTCTTTTTTATTTTTTCTCATTTTTAAGATTTTATACGCTACATAAAATAAAGCTAATAATATCACTAAATATCTATATTTTAAAATATAAGTGTTTATTAATTTTTCATAATCTTTATATACAGTTCCTACATTAACCATAAAAGCTACATATATCCCAGCTCCTAAACCTGTAAAAATACTAAATTTAAAAATATTCATTTCTAAAATTCCAGGGGGAAAAGATATATATTGTCTTACAACAGGAATAAATCTACCTAAAAATACTATTAGTTCCCCTCTTCTATTAAAAAGGTCCTCCATTTGTAATAATCTGTCTTCATCTAGGAAAAAATATTTTCCATATTTCAACAAAAGATTTCTTCCCAAAGTTCTTCCTAAAAAATAGTTCAAACAAGCCCCTGCAACACTTCCAAGTGTTCCTGCAAAAAGTACTGGTAAGAAGCTCATCTCTTTTGTTCCTATTAAATATCCAGCTGGTAATAACGCAACTTCAGATGGAAATGGTATAAAAGATGATTCTAAAAACATCATTATAAATATACCGAAATATCCTAAACTCATAAAAAATTCACTTGCTTGTTTTATTATCTCTTCCACAAATTCTCCTTTTACTTAAATAATAACAATATTTGGTAAATCTGATATTTTCTCCTTCTCTTGTTCTGTTATCTCTCCTCTTAAAGTTATTGTATGTCCATATTCTTTTTGAAGAAGTTCAAAAGTATCACCTAAAATTGATTTTACATTTATCTCTTGAGAATATGGCAGATCTATTACACAATAACATCTTTTTGGAGATTCCTCCTTAGAGTTATCAAGTTTGTTCTGGAGAGCCTTATTATATGTTTTAAAAGCCTCTCTTATTTCAAGCCCCTCTATTTCCTCTATCTCTTTAGCTATCTTCTCTCCCAATTTAGTGAGCTTATAATACGTATGATTTCTATGCTTTACAACTATGTTATCCTCTTTTGTTTTATACTCGACCATTATATTTTCTACTCTTTCTAAAACCTTTTCTTTAATTAGTTTTCTTACACACTCTCTAACCTCATTTTGATTTTCCAATATTCTATTTGCTAACTTAGACACAAATGTAGGACCAATTGTATCTATTGCTACTATTATTTTTTTCTCTAAATAACTCATATTTACTCCTAATTTTTACAATAGATTTAAAAGCTCTTTTAAAGTTGAGATTTCATATGTAGGCTTTATCTCTTCAGTTATTTGAATCCTTTTTGGATTATATAAACAGGTATCAATTCCAAAATTTATTCCACCTTTTATATCTGAAGTTAAACTATCTCCAATCATAAGTATATTATCCGAATCTTTTATTTTATTCTTTTCTAAAGTTATTTTAAAAATATCAGGATTTGGTTTTGAAACTCCAACCTCTTCAGATACTATAATATCATTAAAATACTTTGAAATTATTGAGTTTTTTATTCTTCCATTTTGAACTTTGCTTAAACCATTAGTTATTATAAAAAGTTGAAACTTTCCATGTAACTCTTTAATTAAATCTAAACTATCCTCAAATAATATTGAAGAGTTAGACAAATTCTCCATATATCTGTTTGCAAAATCAGTTACATCAAAATCTAAATTTAACTGCATGCAATACCTTCTAAAACGTTCTATCTTAAGTTCTTTTTGTGTTATAAGTCCATCTTCTAACTCTTTCCAAATCTTAGTATTTATATCTTTATAAATTTTCAAATGATAATCCTCATCATAATTCATATTATAATCTACTAAAGTCTTTTCTAAAGCCTCTTTCTCAGAAGCTTTAAAATCAAATAGTGTATCATCTGCATCAAAAATTAAAATATTGTATCTCATTTTCCACCTCTTTAAGTTTTAAATATTATATCACAGTTTAAGTAAATTTTTAGTAAATAAAAAGGATGAAAGTTAAATCTTTCATCCTAACAATTTGCTCTATCCTCTGCTATACTCAGATAAATATCCCAATATTTTTTTTCTTACTCTTTGAATTGCATTGTCTATTTTTTTATTTGGCTCATTTAGCATCTCTGCAATCTCGTTGTACTTATATTGTTTACATGTGTAGAAAAAAACTTTTTTTTCTAAAGGTGTTAAACTTTTATTTAAAAACTCTCCAAGCATTACTACTAACTCTTTTCCTAAAAGAATATCTTCAGGAGAAAAGAAATTTACAGATGGCTTTGCATATTGAGCTAAATCATCTAAATTAACATCTTTATCACCAATTATTGAGTTATTTAACTTCTGATTTCTATTTGAATTAGAAGATTTTACTGCTGTAATAATCTGTCTTTTTATACATAGATTTGCAAAAGTACTAAAGCATACCTCACGTGTTTCATCATATGATTTTATCGCCTTCATAAGACCTATATACCCCTCTTGTAGTAGATCATCGATGTCTCCACCTTTTATGAAGAAGTTCTTGCTATTTCTCAAAATATCACTTTTATATTTTAAGAAAACTTTTTCCATAGCTTCGCTGTCACCATTTTTTGCTAACATTACATCTCTTTCATCCATTAGTTTTGCCCCCTTAACTATTTAACGGTAAAAAAAGTAAATTAAGCTCGCTCCTTAGATGCAAAATTCTTTAACTATTTTCGTTATAAAAAAATGATATCATAATTTGTTTTTTATTTAAACATTTCAATTTTTCTTTTTCATTCCTATTCTTTGAAATATATAATAATATTCTAATATTGTATGTTTCTATTCTTTTGTTTTTTTATTTTATTTCATATTCAATATTTAATTTCATTTTTTGAATTTTTTATAACTCTTTACAACCTCTTTATATCTCTATGTTTTTATATATTTTTTTGTATATTTTATGTTTTTTTAAAACTTTTTTATTGACATCAGTACATAATGTATGCAATAATTCGTTTACAAACCTTTCTTGCATACGTATGCAAAATTAAAGGAGGTATTTATGAAAAAGAATAAACTAACTATGAAACAAATTGGAGATCTTCTTGGTGTTTCTCAATCAACTGTTTCAAGAGTTATAAATAATCACCCCAATATAAAAAAAGACGTTCGTGAGCGAATTTTAAAATTTATAGATGAAAATGAATTTCTTCCTGATTATAGTGCTCAGATTTTACGTGGAGAGAAATCAAAAATACTCGGTTTACTTACCGTTGATTTTAAGAATCAATACTATTTAGAAATAGTCAATTATGTTGAAAAAATCGCTAGAGAAAAGGGATACTCTATTATTGTCATGAACTCTGAACGTTCATCTATTCTTGAAAAAAAACATATTATTGAACTTCAAAAAAGAGGTGTTGATGGAATCGTAGCTTGTCCAGTGTCTGAAGATAATATGTCTTTTATTAAAAAATTAGGCATTCCTTTTGTTGTTGTTAATGAAATTTTAAAAGACTATGATAGTTTCTCCACTTCACTTTTTAAAGGTGGTGAAATTGCAGCTAATTTTCTTATTAATAAGGGGCATTCTAATATTGGTTACATTGGTGAGTATCCCTCTCTTAAATTCGATGGTTTTAAGAGTCGATATATCTCTAATATAGATGAGTGTAATTTTTTTGCTAATTTAGATTCAAACTTTATAAATGACTTAGAAAGTTTTATAAAAAATAAAGGAATTCAATGTTCTGCTTATTTTGTATCTAGTGACTTTATGGCACTTCACTTTCTCAAAACTTTAAAAAAACTAAAAATCGATTATTCCAACATTGAATTTATAGGCTTTGATAATACACTTTTAGCTGAAGCTTTAGGTATCTCTAGTATTGAGCAGCCTATGAAAAAAATGATTGAGTTATCTTTAGATACTTTAACCAAAAAAATAAATGGTACTTGTAAGGATGAAAATAAGGTATTAAATATTGAATTAGATCCAACTCTTCTAATTCGAAATTAATATATATTTTAAAACACGGAGGGTATTTATGAAATCAAAAAGAACACCAACAAATTTTGAAGCTTTTCTACCAATAATAGTTATGGCTTTAATGGTATTAGTGGGGAATATCATTATGGGAATAAGATTAGAATTTTTATTGATTATAGCTTCTATTTTTTCTGCAATTATTGCTATCAGAGTGGGAATATCTTGGGATGAAATGATGAATGCTTATACTAAAAAATTTTCTGATGCTTTTCCAGCAATTCTTATTCTTATTGCTATTGGTGGTGTAGTTGGAACTTGGATGTTCAGTGGAACTGTTCCTATGATGATTTATTATGGTCTTAAATTTTTAAATCCAAAATTTGTAGTTGTTACCGCATTTCTTGTTACTGCATTAGTTTCAACTTTCACTGGAACTAGCTGGGGATCTGCTGCAACGTCTGGAGTAGCGTTTATGGGAATAGCTCAAAGTATGGGAATTCCTTTACCAGTTGTAGCTGGAGCTATTATATCTGGTGCTTTTTTCGGAGATAAGGTTTCTCCTGTTTCTGATACTACAAACTTAAGTGCTATGTCTTCAGAAATAACTGTTTATGAGCATATTAAAGGTATGTTACCAAATGTAATTATATCTGGTGCTCTATCTCTAATAGCTTTTACAATTGTAGGTTCATACTATTTCAATGGTAATTCTGAACTTACAGATACAACTTTAAAAATAATGTCTGATTTAAACTCTATCTATAACTTCAATATTGCTATGTTAATACCACCTATCATTGTTTTTGGTGGAGGATATTTTGGTATTTCACCACTTCTTTTAATGCTTGGTTCATCTATAACAGCTATGTTAATTGGTGTATTTAGCAATGGATTTTTATTTAATGATGCAGCTAATGCTTTAATATCAGGTTTTAATATTAGCATGGCTGAAAGTGTTGGAATCAACGTAGCTGATATAACTCCTAGATTACTTGGACTTTTAAATCGTGGTGGTTTTGCATCAATGATGGGTGGAGCTGTTTTATTCTGTTTCTTAGCTATGCCTTTTGGATCTTTCATGGAAGTATCTGGAGCTTTAGATAAGGTTGTTCAACAGATGAGTAAAGCTATCACTGGTGTATTTAGTCTTACTACAGTTACATTCCTTACTGGTGGAGTTATGAATGGTATAACTGGTAATGGACAGTTTTCTATAATGACTACTGGACAACTATTTAAGGAAAGTTTTAGAAAGCAAGGAGTTCCTCTTTCAGTTTTATCTAGAACAATGGAAAATAGTATGACTTTACTTGAAAGTCTTTTACCTTGGCATGTTACAGCTATATATATGTCTACTACTTTAGGAGTGTTCACCACAGAATATGTTAAATGGAGTTTCTTTAATATATTTGGTATATTTGTTTTCTTTATTCAAACATATATGCTTTCTAGAAAACTTAATAAATCTAATACAAGTAGCATCTCTGAATACGAAACTGCTGCTAATGAAACTATCTAATAACGAAGATTACTTTAAATAAGGAGATTAACTATGAAAAATAATTTAGAAACTATTCTTGCTCATTACGGAGAGGAAAGAGATAAACATAATGGAGCTATTGTTCCACCAATCTATCAAAATACTCTATTTGCTTTTGAAAGTTGGGATCATATTGATAATGCCTTTTCTGATCCTATAAACAACAATATATATACTAGAGGTAACAACCCTTCAGTTTCTATTGTTGAAAAAAAATTAGCCAAAATTGCTGGTGGAGAAAAAGCTAGACTTTTCTCTTCTGGAATGGCCGCTATTTCAAGTGCTATTATGAGTTGTGTTAAAGCTAATTGTCATGTGATTACTTTAAGAAATATCTATGGTCCTGCTATGAATTTTTTAGATAACTATTTAAGAGATAAATTCAATGTAGATGTAACTTTTGTAAGTGGAGAATCTGTTGAAGAGATTGAAAATGCTATAAAAGAAAATACTACTCTTATCTACTTAGAATCACCGTCATCAGCTATATTTTCTATGCAAAATTTAAAAGCTATCGCTGATTTAGCTAAAAAACACAATATTAAAACTATCGTTGATAACACTTGGGCAACTCCTATATTTCAAAAGCCTTTAGAGTTAGGAATTGATTTAGAGGTACATTCATGCTCTAAATATCTAGGAGGACACAGTGATATTATAGCTGGTGTTATTATTGGTTCAGCTAAAGATATTGATAGCATCTACCAAAATGAATTTCTTTTATTCGGTGCTAAAATGGCTCCATTTGAAGCATGGTTACTTATGAGAAGTTTAAGAACACTACCTATGAGAATGGAGAGACATCAGAATAACGCTTTAAAAGTTGCTAGTTTCTTAGAAAATCACCCTAAGATAAAATCGGTGAACTATCCTGGATTGAAATCTCACCCTCAATTTGAACTTGGAAAAAAGCAAATGAACGGTTACAGTGGACTTATGAGTTTTGTTATAGACTCAGAGGAGTTAGCAGATATTAAAAACTTTGTTAACGCTTTAGAACACTTTAGTATTGGAGTTAGCTGGGGAGGACATGAGTCTCTTATTCACGCTCCTGCTATAAGTTATCTAAAAGAGATGAGTCCTGAGCAATTTAAATCAACTGGTTTATCTCTTGGAGTAATGAGAGTTTCTATTGGATTAGAGCATGTTGACGATCTTATTGATGATTTAAATAAGGCTTTAACAAATATTAAATAAAAAACTAAGGGGTTAACCAAAATGGCTAACCCCTATTTTTAATTAAATCTATTTAAATACTCATCCATATAAACAACATTTCCATTAACTCTAGAGTCTTCTGCTGCAAAAGCCATTATATGACTTTCTAAAGATGTTCTTGGATTAGTTCTAGAATCCTCTTGTCTTCCTAAACATAGATTTACAAAATCTTTCATCAGTCCTGTATCTCCTCCTCCATGTCCTCCTTCTAATACATCTGGAACAATCTCTGTTCTCTTTCCATTTGCAAAACGTCCATTTCCTTTTCCAAACTCATAAACTTCTATATGATTTTTTGCATCATTTCCTCTTATTTCACCTTTAGTTCCCATAATTTTTATTGTTCTACATACTTCATCTGTAAAAGCACATAGATTAAAAGTCACATTTACTCCATTTTCAAACTCAATTATAGAAACCATATTATCTACAACATTGTTATCACATTTGTAAACACATCTTCCATATTGATTATGCTCTAAAGATCTTGTTAAAGCTTCCTCTGTTTGAATCTCACTAGCAACTAAAGTTGGCCAAGCTCCAATATTATTATAATATATTTTCTTAGGAGAATATATACAACTATCAATATACTTACAATCTAAGCATCTATCTGCTGAACCTTCTGGGGCATTTTCTTTTCTGAAATGTTTTAAATTTCCAAAAGAAGCAATTTTTTTACAAGGATTTCCATTTAAAAGCCAAGATAAAATATCTAAATCGTGACAACTCTTTTGTAAAATAAGAGGGCTTGTCTCATCTGAGTTTCTCCAATTACCTCTTACAAAGCTATGAGCAAAGTGAAAATTCCCTATATTCTCATTGTGCTGTATATCAACAACATCTCCTATTATTCCACTATCAATTAACTCTTTTAATTTGCTAAAAAATGGTGTATATCTAAGTACATGACAAACCATTACCTTAACTCCATATTTTTCAGCCATTTTAACTATCTCAATGCACTCTTCAACTTTGTTTGACATAGGCTTTTCAAGAAGAATATCATAACCTTTTTTCATTGCAAGTTCTATCGGCTCAAAGTGCATATCGTCACCTGTTGCCAGAATTATAGCATCGCAAAATTTATCTTTTTCTAAAAACTCCTCCCAAGAGTTAAACACATACTCAGGTAAAATTCCATGAGCTTTTATCATCTGATCTCTCTTTATAGGATTTGGTTCTGCCACAGCTACAATCTCTGCTTCATCACTATTTTTTAAAATAAAATTAGCATAAACATCCTTTCCCCTATTTCCTGCCCCTATTACACCGATTCTTAACATAAAATTTCCTCCTATTTTGAATACGTATACATATATTTTTAATGTGAGTATAGTCTATGATTTTTAAATTGTCAAATTTTTTTTCATAAAAATTTGCTTATCCCAATTTTATAGAGTATTATTTTTCATATATAGTTATTTAACAGGGAGGATACATGAAAAACAAAAGAATGACAATGACAGAGATTGCTAATTTAGTTGGTGTATCTCAAGCTACCGTATCAAGAGCCATTAATCAACCAGAAAAAGTAAAACCTGAAGTTAGAGAAAAAATACAATATTTTATAGATAAATATAAATTTATTCCCAATGAAAATGCTAAAACTATGAGAGGAGTTGGTAGTAAAATACTGGGATTTATTGTTTTTAGCTTTTCTAATTATTACTATTTAGATATGATTAAGTATGCTGAAAAATTAGCTCGAGAAAAAGGATATAGTTTACTTGTTATGAACTCTGAAAAAAGTGCTGATTTTGAATTAGAACATATAAAAATGATGCTAGCTAGAAATGTAGAAGGAATACTTATAGCACCTGTAGATGAAAAAAATCTTGATTTTTTAGAGAGCACTGCAGTTCCTTTTGTCGCTTTAAATGAAGACTTTCCAGGTCATAATTACGTTACAACATCTTTAGTTGAAGGTGGAGAAATAGCGTGTCAACATCTTATTAATCAAGGACATAAACATATAGGTTATATCGGTGGAGATCATAAAAAATATAATCCAAAACTTGATGGAGTAAAGAAAGCTTTAAAAGAGAATAATTTAAACTTTAAGTCTGATTCTTTTATTAAAGTTGATACTGTTAATCTAACAGGGGAAGATATTGAGAACGTTTTAAAAAAGAAAAAACTTTCTTGTACTGCTTATGTTGCATCTAATGATGAAGTTGCATGTTTATTTATGAAAAAAGCCAACGAAGCAGGTTATAAAATTCCAGAAGATATTGCTTTAGTAGGATTTGATAATACTATAGTTTCTAAACTTCTTGAAATTACAAGTATCACTCAACCTACAGAGGCTATGGTTAAAGAGGGTATTGAGATTATATTAAACAACCAAAGTATTAAAAAAACACTTCAACTTTCTCCAGGAATTGAAATTAGAAAGAGTAGTTTAAAATAAATTTGACAAATCTTAATCTATGAGGTATATTTTATCAAATAATTATGAATACGTATACAATTTTAAGGGGGTATTATGAAAAAAATTATTCTATCATTATTAAGTCTAGGTCTTTTAACTTCTTTAACAGGGTGTGGTAGTGATGAAAAAACTACTTCTTCAAATAAAGATAAAGTTTTAAAACTTGCTCTTTGGGATGCCAACCAAAAACCTGTTATTGAAAGTATGATCAGTAATTTTGAAAAAGAAAACCCAGGTGTTAAAGTTGTTGTTGAAATAACTCCTTTTTCTCAATATTGGACTAAACTTGAAACTGCAGCTACTGGCGGACAACTTCAAGATATATTCTGGATCAATGCTCCAAATTTTACAAAATATGCTAAAGCCAATATGATTCTTCCTATTCAAGATCTAGTAGATAATAAATCTATTAACAAGGATTCTTTTCCTGAAGGAATGATCAAGATGTATACTTATGACAATAAACTTATGGCCGCTCCAAAAGATATTGATACTACAGCTCTTTGGTACAATAAAGAAATTTTTGACTCTTTAAAACTTCAATATCCTAATGACAATTGGACTTGGAACGACATGGTAACAACTGCTAAAGAGATAAAAAATAAAACTGGGAACTATGGTTTAGCTCTAGGTTTTGCTGGACAAGAGGACTATTATGAAATAATATCTCAGTTTGGTGGAAGAGTTATATCTCCTGATAAAAAAACTAGTGGATTTTCAGATCCAAATACTATAGCTGCAGTAAAAGAGATAAAAGAACTTTTAGATGAAAAAGTTATTCCTAGTCTTGGAGAGATTGCAGACACTAGATCTTCTGATCTTTTCCAATCTCAGAAGGTTGCTATGACATATTCAGGTTCTTGGATGGTTAAACAATATATGAAAAATGAAATCATAAAAGATAAAGTTGATTTGGCTAAATTACCTTTAAAAACTAAGGATGCTGCTATTATTCATGGTCTTGGTTACGCTATCTATTCACAAACTAAGCATCCTGAAGAAGCTAAAAAATTAGTGACATACTTATCTAGTAAAGATTCACACGACACTCAAGCTAAGAGTGGTATAGTTATCCCTGCTTATATAGAATCTCAAGAGATTTGGACTGAGTCATATCCTAACTTAAATCTACATGGTTATTCTAAGATGTTACCTAATGGAATTGAATACCCTGCATCTTTAAATACTGGTAAATGGGAAGATGTTATGAATGAGTATCTAAATAAAGTTTGGATGGGGGAATTAACTCCTGAAAAAGCTTGTGAGATTATAAACGAAAAAATGAATGCTATTTTAAAAGAGGAAGTTTAGTTATGAGAAAAGATAAATTTCAAAATAGTATGTGGGCATATCTTATGATTGCCCCCTTAGTTATTGGTATTGGAATTTTTTATATATTTCCATTTTTCCAAAATCTTTATTTTAGTTTAACTAACCTTGGAGCCTTTGGACAATTTAAATATATTGGTTTTAAAAACTATGAAAAACTTATGTATGATCCTAAAATGTATCAAGCTTTAAAAAATACTTTTGTTTATGTTTTGTTTTCTGTTCCTTTGGGAATAACTTGCTCTACATTAGTTGCTACTATGTTAAATAGTAAAATTAAAGGTCTTACAATTTATAGAGTTTTATATTTTCTACCTGCTGTTACAATGCCTACAGCTATTGCTATGGTTTGGCGATGGATGTATAATAAAGAGTTTGGTCTTTTAAATCAATTTCTAAATAACTTTGGCTTTGAATCTAGAGCTTGGTTGTCAGACCCTCAAACAGCCTTATATGCTGTTATAGTTGTTGCTATATGGTCTAATATAGGCTATAACATGGTTATACTTCTTGCTGGTTTACAAGGTATTCCTAAAATGTATTATGAAGCTGCTAAAATAGATGGTGCTGGTCCTGTTACCTGTTTTTTTAAGATTACTTTACCACTACTTAGTCCATCACTATTCTTTGTTACCGTAATGTCTTTTATTAATTCATTCCAAATATTTGACTTAGTTTTTATGATGGTAAATCGAACTAACCCAGCTTTTGAAAGTAGTATGACAATTGTATATTTCTTCTATACAAATGCTTTCCAAATGTCTGAAAGAGGTTATGCTGCTGCTATTGCTGTTGTTTTATTTATCATTATTATGGCTTTCACTTGGATTCAACTTAAACTACAAAAAAAGCTAGTTAACTATTAGGAGGAAAATATGGACAACAAAAAAGAAAAAGTTTTTTTGCATATTGTTCTTATAACTGGAGTTATATTTACTTTAATTCCATTTATTTGGATGTTTCTAACCTCTGTTAAAACTTTAGGGGAAAGTATACAAGTTCCACCTGTTATTTTTCCATCTGAATTTAAATGGAGTAATTATAAAGATGTTATGGCTACTATGCCTTTTATGAAGTTTTACTATAACACCATTGCTTATACTGTGGTTAGAACAATTGGACAAATAATCTTTTGTTCTATGGCTGCGTATGCTTTTGCTAGGATTGAGTTTCCATTTAGAAATACAATATTTCTATTATTACTAGCTGTTTTAATGGTTCCTGGGCAGATTTTTTTACTACCACAATATATGATTATTCAAAAATTAGGACTATTAAATACTTTAAGTGGTCTTATTATCCCAGGATTATTTAGTTCTTTTGGAACTTTTTTAATGAGACAATTTTTTATGACTCTTCCTAAAGAATTAGAAGAAGCTGCAATTATAGATGGATGTAATCATTTTCAAATCTATTATAAAATTATGCTACCTCTTGTTAAACCTGGTATTGTAGCTTTAATTATAATAACAGCTCTTGCTAGTTGGAACCAACTTATGTGGCCTCTTATTGTTAACACTTCTACTGATAAGATGACCCTTTCTGCTGGTCTTGCTGCTCTATCTGGACAACACGGAACTGATTATCCTTTAGCTATGGCTGGAGCTATTTTAGGAGTTTTACCTATGCTAATTATGTTTATAATATTCCAAAAGAAATTTATTGAAGGAATGGCATCAACTGGTATAAAATAAAACTCTAATGAAAAATAAAAATGGAGAAGTTTTCACTTCTCCATTTTCTTTTACTCTTTAACAGCTCCTGCAACTATTCCTGATAAAATCTTTTTCTTAAATATCAAATACATTATAACTGTTGGTAACATAACTATTACTATTGCAGCTGATAATTTAGCCCATGATCCACTACGCCCCACATAATTCATTAGCATTGTTGTAAGTGTTGCATTAGCAGCACTAGGCATATATAGATATGGTGTAAACATATCATTTAATACATCTACAGACTTTAATATTATAAGTGTTGCTGTAGCTGGTAATATAAGTGGAAATATAACTTTCCAATAGATTTTAAAATATGAACATCCATCTATTCTAGCACTTTCATCTAAAGAGTATGGAATCTGATCTATAAATTGTTTATAGACATATATTTGAAGTATATCTGTTGATATATAGATTACCATTGGTGCTAAAAGAGTATCATATATTCCAAGTCTTCCTATTATTCCAAATCTTGTTATCTCAGCAATAAAACTAGGTATCAACATTGAAAAACTAAATAGAAAGAAATAAACTTTTTTTAATTTAAACTCAAATCTACTTAAAGAGTAAGCAACCATACTACTTAAAATAACATTAATTGTTATGGTTCCTAAAACTAAAAGCATAGAGTTTTTAAATCCTGTTAAAACATTTCCATTTTTGAAAACCTCTTTATAGTTATCTAGTGAAAATGGTGCAGGTAAAGAGAGATGATAACCTTGAGCTATCTGCTCTGGAGTTTTAAAAGATGATAACACTACAAGAAGCAAAGGTACTAAAACTATCAAAGTTATACCTACAAAAACTGTGTGATTAAGGGCATTAAACAGTAACTCGCTTGCTTTTTTCTTCTTCAAGTCTCTCTCCCTCCTTCTCTATTACCTCTTCAACTTTTAATTTCTCTTTTTTAACTAATCCTTTTATTTTATCTAATTTACCTTTAAATTTTTCAGGCTCTAAAACTAATCCTTGAACTACTGATATAACTATAATTGCTATTATTAAAACTATAGCCATTGCACAAGCTAAACCAAAGTTACTAAATTCAAAGGCTGTTTTTACTGTATGAAGAGCAAATGTTGTACTACTTGTTCCAGGACCTCCACTAGTCATAACAAAAGGTATATCAAAGACCATCAGTGCTCCTCTAACATTTAAAAACAATACTATACTAAGAATCGATTTCATATTAGGTATTATTATTTTTATAAATTGCTGAAATACTGAGGCTCCATCTATTAATGCAGCCTCTAGCATATCTTTATTTATAGATTGAAGTCCCGCTAAGAAAAGTATTATATGAACTCCTGTAAATCTCCAAAGAGAAACTACAACTAATGAGTAGTTTACAATTTTAGGATCACTTAACCACCTAATTTTCCCAATATGTCCAAGAGCTAAAAGTCCATTTAACACACCATCTTCTGAACTATATAGAAATGAAAACATATAGGCTATTGCAACTCCATTTATTATGTATGGCATAAAAACTATAGTTTTGAAAAACTCACTTTTTTTGATATATCTATCTAAAAGCATTGCTAAATACATCTCTATTGGAATAAAAAGTAGATGCAACATAAAATATAGATTATTATTTTTTAAACTTTGCCAGATATCTTTTCTTTGAAATACCTGAGTATAGTTTTTTAGTCCCACATAGTTATAATTTGGATTAATTCCATCCCAATCAGTAAAACTTATTAGAGCTAATTTAAATCCTGGATAAAGAACAAATACAAATAACAATATAGTTGGTATTGCTAAAAAACATGCTAACAATATACTTCTTTGTGTTTTATCTTTCATACTTTACTCCTAACAACTACTTTGTATTTTCTTGAGCTTCTGTCCATCTTTTATTAAACTCATTCATGTACTCTGTAAAGTTAACTCCTTGAATCATCTCTTGTCCCATTCTTTTAACATCAAAAGAGATATAGTTAGCTATTTTTCTAAATCTTTCATCTCCACCTTTTTGAAGTACAACCTCTGGATTTGGAATATTTGCTATAGCTACATTGAACATGCTCTCTCTACCTTTTACACCCTCTACAGCTGGTAACACATTCATATAAGTCACATACTCTTTATAGTAGTCACTTGTAAAGAACCAGTCTAAGAATTTTTTAGCTTCATCTGCATTTTTACTATATTTTGGAATTGATAAAAATACCTCTGCTGAAACTAGGTATCTAAATGGTTCATCTTTTGTTTCACGAGCTGGTAGCACAAATACCCCTATATCCTCTAACGTCTCTTTAGACATCTCCTTTTCTAAATCCATATAAAACCACTGCCCTGAAGCTAACATAGCTGCTTTTTTAGAAGCAAACATACTTTTTTCTTGGTCCCAACCATACCCTAGTGGATCCTCTCCAAAAGGTTTTGTATTATAATATTTATCTAACATATCATAAGCTGTATAAAATGGCTTTCCTGGTGAAAACGGATCTTTTTCCACTGCCATTTTGCTCCAAATATCGTTACCTCCTGGTACTAAAAATGGCATAAACTCATTAAAAGGATATGTTGTCCAAGAGTCTTTAGCCCCTAGTGCCATTGGTGTATAAACTCCATTTTCTTTAATCTTTGCAGATAAAGCTACAAACTCTCCCCAAGTCGTTGGTATCTCTAATCCTAATTCATTAAATACACTTTTTCTATAGTAAACAAACTCATTAAATCCATACATAGGCAATCCATAGATATTTCCATCTATTTCAAAATCTTTAGCAAATTTATTTACCTTTGCAGCTTCTGTTCCATTTAAAGGAAGTAGCACACTTTTAAAACTTTCCATAGTTACAACCCTTACTGGGAATATATCTGGAAGTTTTTGAGCTGAGTTTCTTATTTTCATTGTATTGTCATACTCTGTTGCTGGTATTTTCTCCATTTTTATTGTCACATTTGGAGCGATCTTTTTATATGCTTCTGAAAGACTATTTGTATCCATCATGTACTCTTCTCCAGTTCCTGAATATGTTACAAAAGTCAGTTCAACTTTTTTATCCTCTGTCTTAGCTACCTCTTTCTTTTCCCCATCACCACAAGCAGCCATAAATAACATTGTCCCCATTCCTAAAACCTTTAAATATCTTTTCATTTTTTTACCCTCCTTAAAAAAGTTTAGCTTCTGCAAAAAGCTCCATAGTTTCTCCATTACTATGAAGTTCAAAGATAACAACTTCGTTCTCACCCTCTTTTAAAATAGGGGATGGAACATATAATCTCTTTTGAGGTCCTTCACTCCAGTATCTTCCTAAGTTAAATCCATTTATATATACAACACCCTTTTCCCATCCTGTAAAATCTAAGAAAGTATCTCCAATCTCAGATACATTAAAAATTCCTTTAAAGAATCTTGGGTGATTTTTAACATCTTTAATATTCTCTTCAAAATTTAAACTAGATATGTTATCTAGTGGTATTGTATAAATTTCCCAGTTAAATAGAAACTGTCTATCAAGTCTAACTCCCTCTGTTATACCTTTACTATCTTTTAATAGAGGCCCATAGTTGATTCTTCCCATATTCTCAACTAAGATCTCCAATGTTGATTCCTCTTTTTCACAGTTCAATATTATCTCTTGTTTATTATTTCTATCAATAACTCCTTTAAACTCCCCGTTTAAATAGATTAGAGCTCTATCTCTAACCTCTTGTAAAGTAAGTGGCATATTTTCAATAATTCCTTTAACTTTTGTCTTATAAAGTATAAAACCATAATCTTGATCTAACTCCTCCATAGTTTTTACATATGGTGAAGTATAGTGTTTAGATAGTATATTTAAATTATTCCAAAGAGATGCACTTCTCTTAAACTCTACTTTTCCACAAGCTATTTTTTTTGAATCTTTTACTTCATACTCTTTGTAATTTTTATGTTTTTTAATATTTATTTTTCCTTTTAATCCATCAATAGTGTCCTTTACTAAATGGTATTTTTTAGTTAAATCTCCAGCCTCAGTTAAAAGAGCATCATAATCGTAACTTGTTACTGTGCAACGTTGCTCATCATGATAGTTTGCTCCATTCATAAAGCCAAAATTAGTTCCTCCATGGAACATATAGAAGTTTACAGATATATTATTTTCTAACATATACTTAAACTCCTCTGCCACCTCTTCACCTTTTCTAGTTATATGCTCTTGACCCCAATGATCAAACCATCCAATCCAAAACTCCATAACCATTTTAGGCATATTACTTTGATATTTTTTAAATAGTTCAAATGATTCCTCTGTCTTTGAACCAAAGTTTATTGTTTTCCAAATATGAGGAAGTGTTCCTCCTGATAACATCCAGTGTGTTGGTCCATCTGAAGTAAATAAAGGCACATTTACTCCTCTTTTTATTAAAGCTTCCTCTAAATAACTTAAATACTTATGGTCATTTCCATAACTTCCATACTCATTTTCAATTTGAACAGCTATTATAGGACCGCCATTTGTAGAAAGATATTTTGTAAATTTAGGAATTAATACATCGTAGTATCTGTCAACTTTTTCAATATATGTTAAATCCATTGTTCTAAGCCTTATTCCAGAATATTTTAAAAGCCATGCAGGCAATCCTCCAAATTCCCACTCTGCACATATGTATGGAGACGGTCTTAAAATAACGTAAAGTCCTTTTTTATCAGCTAACTCTAAGAATCTCTCAAGATCTAGCATTCCTGAAAAATTATACTCCTTCTCTTTAGGTTCATGTAAATTCCAAGGTACATAGGTTTCTATACAGTTGAAACCTGCTGCTGCAATCTTCTCAAATCGATCCTCCCACTGTTCAGGTAAAGTTCTAAAATAATGAATAGCTCCAGATATTAGAAGGGTTTTTTCCCCATCTATCTCTATATTTTCCTCTACAAATCTCATTTCTCCTCCCTATCAATACCTTTTCCTTTTTCAAGAATACGTATTCTTGATACGAGTGTATTCTATGAATACGTTTTTGTCAAGAGTAATATAGTTTTTTTAAAAATTGTTTGACAAATTCCAAAAAAAATACTTTAATTGAGTTCTCAATACTTTTGAAAGGTGGTTCTATGAAAAAAAATTTAACAATGAAAGATATAGCTAAACTAGCTGGAGTTTCACAGCCCACTGTCTCAAGAGTGGTAAATGGAAATCCCACTGTTGATCCTGAAGTTCGAGAGCGTGTGGAAAAAATAATTTTACAACAAGGCTTTAAACCTAACTCTAGTGCTAAAACTTTAAGAAGCAACTCATCTAAAATAATTGGAGTTATTCTTTTTGATCTATCTAACTATTACTATTTAGAAATGATTAAATATGTCGAAAAAGCAGCTGGAGAAAATGGTTATACAGTTATTATTTTAAACTCTCAAGGAGATAAAAACTTAGAAAAAGAACATATTTTAAATTTGCAAGCTCGAAATGTAGATGGTATAATTATAGCTCCTGTTGATAGAGAAAATTTGGAGTTTTTAAAAAAACAATCTGAAAACTTTGTGGTAATTGATTCTGAAATACCTCAGTATCCATGCATTTTCACTTCACTTTTAGATGGAGGAAAAATTGCCGCACAGTATCTTTATAGCTTAAATCATAAAAAAATAGCTTTTATTGGAGCTGATAAAAAGAATATAAAACTTTTAGGAATTAAAGAGTTTTTTTCAGAGAAAAAAATGAAATTTTTAAATGAATGGTTTATTGAAACTGACACTACAAATAGTAATCTTCAAAATTTATCTACACTTTTAGATAATTTAAATGAATTTCCAACTGCTTTTATAACATCAAATGATGTCATAGCTTTAAATCTTACTAAAGAGTTAGAAAAAAGAGGATTAAATATTCCTAAAAACATCTCTATTTTGAGCTTTGATGACACAATTATATCTACAGCTTTAAACATAACTAGTATTAAACATCCTGTAGATATTATGATGACAAAAGCTATTGATTATCTTTTAACTGGTTATAAAATGCCTATACAAAAAAGTCTCAATCCTATTTTAATTAAAAGAGAAAGTTGTACATTTTTAACGAAATAAAATTTCATTTATAACTAAATTATTGAAATTTAATACATGTTTTTTGACATTAAATTTCAAATTGATATTTTCTTATGACAGTCGTATAATATTATACAGTACTTAAAATATAAACAAATTTTATATATTATTATACACATTTTAGGAGGACATCAATTGAGAAAATTAAAAATGCTTATATTAGCAACAACTTTAAGTTTTACTGCTTTTGCTGGTATAGTTAACGGAAAAATGACAAAAATAAGATCTTATGAAAAGGGTAATCAAATTAGATTTGAATCTAGAATTCCTAACTTAAGTTTCCAAGTTAAAAAAGTAGATATTTTTAAAGCGATGACTAGATACGGAAAAATAATGTCTGTTGCTGATCTTGAAAGAAATGGTATTATTTTAGATGTAGATAGAAAAGTAGTTGTTACTTTAGATAGAGTTAAAGATGGTTTACATATAAAATCTAGAAATCATTCAATGTTTGTAACTGAAAGAGAATTAGATAAAATAAGAAGATAATTTTCAAGCTGAACTTTAAAAAGTTCAGCTTTTTTTTTATTGTTTCTGCTTTTGAAATTTTGTAGCATTTTTTTTGTCTTTAATTTCAAATTGATATTTTTTTCTCATGCATATATAATAAATATCATCACTACAGAGATATTTATACATTAATTTATAGAGAATTTTAGGAGGATACAAATTGAGAAAATTAAAAATGCTTATGTTAACTGCAGCATTAAGCTTAACTGCTTTAGCTGGTTCAGTTAATGGAAATATGACAAAAATAAGAGCTTATGAGAAAGGAAACCAAATTAGTTTTGAATCTAGAATTCCTAACTTAACTTTTAAAGTTAGAAAAACTGATATTTTCAAGGCTATGACTAGAAAAGGAAAAATAATGTCTGTTGCTGATCTTGAGAAAAACGGTGTTATTCTTGATGTGGATAGACAAGTAGTTGTTACTCTAGACAGAGTTGGAGACGGTTTATACATAAAAACTAAGAACAATACAATGTTCGTAACTGAAAAAGAGTTAGATAAGATTAAAAAATAGTTAATTTGAGCCTTTAGGCTCATTTTTTTTATTTGTATATATTTGGACTTTGTTGTAGAATATACATTATTACATAATACTAAAATCATATTTAGAAAGGTGGAAAAATGTTTTTAAATAAAAAGTCTCTACATATACTAAGTCTATTTTTTTCTTTAAATAAATTTAGCTATTCAGATTTAGAAAAAATACTGCATATAAAAAAACGTTCCATTGATAACAATATAAACATTATCAATGATTTTTTAACTATCAATAAAATTCAAGGTATCCAAAAAATTAAAGATTTTTTCTTTTTAAACTCTTGTTCTATAAATAAAATTAAAGATATTTTACAGTTTGCTCCACTATCTGTAACTGAAAGAAAAGATTATCTTTTACTTCAACTTTTTTTTGAAAACACCCTTAACTTAAATATCAACACAGATATAGTTCAAACTACTAGAAGAACTCTAAACTATGATTTAAGAGATATTAAAAGTTATCTAGAATCTGAAGGAATAAAGATAGAAAGTATTTCTGGTAGAGGAATATTTTTAAGAGGAAATGAAGCTAAAATAAGAGAACTTTTTGCAATCTACTTAAGTAAATATTTAATTAATAAAAATATTAACCATAAACATTTTACTGATTTGATATCTAAATATATTCATGAAGATTTAATCGAATATAATAAAAACTTTGTTTTAAGACTTTTAAATAGTATCTCAGTTACTTTAGTTCCTGAGGATTTTTATAAAATAGTTGCTATACTTTTAGTTAACTCAACAAGAGAGAATAAGATCGATTTTGAAGAGGAATATTTCTCCCCTAAAAAAGTTACTTATCATGAAAACTATGAAAAAACTTTAAAGTTTTTAAAGATGAGAGGACTAGACTATTTAAAATCTTATGAATTAGATTCAGTTATTGAAACACTATTTTATCTAGATATTAAAAGATATGAAGTTCCCGATGACTACACTAAAATTTTTATGGAAAAGATTAAAGAAAATTTTAATATAGATTTTAATAACAATTTAGAAACTAAAATGAGAGTTTCTAATGTACTGAGAGTGGGTTATTTTAAAAGTAAATATAACTTCTATGAAAATAAAGAGGTTTACTCTTTTAATAAACTTCAAAAAGAAACTTTTAAGGCATTAAAGGAGATTATCCATAGTATTTTTCCAAAGTTTTATTTAGAAGATATACTACATCTTGCTATAATTTTAAAAAAACATCAAAATAACAATATCTTAGATCGAGATAAGTATAAAAGAGTAGCTATTGTCGATGATACATTTGACCATATGTATGCAAAATTGCTTTTAAAATATTTAAAAAACTTCTCTTATATTGAAGTTGTTGAAATAATTGAAAGTTATGAGATAAACTCTCTCTTAGAAGATGTTTTTCAAGTTGACTATATTCTAACTATAGACGACCTACAAAATTTTAAATTAAATATACCTTTAATTAAAATAAATAGAGCATGTTTCTTAGATGATAGTTTTGAACTTTCACAACTTAGCTTAATTATAAAATAATTGAATTTTAATACCAAATTTTAACAATCTTTTTTCAAATCCTCAATTTAAGGAATATGTGTTACTATACTCTAGGTTTTAAGTAACAAATTTTAGAGGAGTTTAAAATGAAAAAAGTTTTATTAGCTGCCTCTTTTTTAATATCTATGAATTTATTTAGTGCTGATATTAAAAATGATAATGGTAGTATGAATTTCCCAGATCTAAAACTTGAGAAAGTTGAAGGTGCTACATATATAGCTTTAGCTAGTAAGTCTGGAGAAGCTTATGTTTTTGGATTAGCTAACGACGTTTTTTTAGATGTTAAAAACGGACATAATCAACAGGAAGTTTTAGGATTCTATGATAGTTTAGATGAAAATAAATTAGATGTTGAATTATATAATGTATCCTTATTAGAAAATAAATTAATTGTAAAACCTACTTATGAAGATTTTACAATAGAATTTACTAAGGATGAAACAGATAAAATATTTAAAGCTGTTAAGGAGGAAAAATAATTATGAAAAAGTTTTTAGTAATTTTAGGAATCCTAGCCTCTATAAATATTTTTGCTGCTGATATTGTTAAAAATAATGTAACTACTACAACTGATAAAGTTGGAATGTTTATTCAAAATAGTAACTCCTTTTTCGCTTTGCAAACTAAAAATGGTGGTGTTGTAACTTTTGGTATTCCAAAATCTGTGCTTATAAATGCAATTGAAGATGGAAAACCTAGATACGAAATCCCAGGTGTCATTGCAAATGCAAACAATCCAGAAGAGAGTGCTTTACAATTTTACCATATTCACTATGATAAAAAAGAGGGTGTTCTTATTTTAGATTTTTCTGGAACAGAAGATTATATTGTCTTTAATAAAGATGAAGTTTCAACATTTTTAGAGATGTTGAAAAAAGGAGCGTATTAATTATGAAAAAGATTTTTGCTTTAGTGATGCTTGTAGTTTTATGTACAACATCTTTTGCTAGATATCATAGACCTATTAGACCAGCTGTAAAACGTGCAATAGTTAGAGCTCATGTACGTAATGAGATTAGAAAAGAAGTTAGAAGAGATATTAGAACTGCTGTTAGAAGAAAAAGAAGAAGAGAAGCTATTGGTGCTGCTGTTGTTGGTGCTGCCGTTGTTGGTGGAATCATTGCTAATAACAACAATCATCATAACGATTATTATAGACCTGTTCAACAACCTTATTACGGTTATTAATATACACCAACCCCCTGAGGGCTTAGATTTTTTTATAAAATCTAAGTCCTTTTCTTTTTAAATATACATTTTTCTCCTTAAAAAGCATATATTTTAAGTATTGAAAATAGAATATTTACTTATTTTTTTACAAAAGGTATCATAAAAGAAAACAACTATTTGCTTGAGGGGAGAATTTTATGAAAAAACCAAATCTTTTATTTATCTTTGCAGATCAATGGAGAAGAGAAGCAGTTGGCTTTATGAAAAAAGAACCTGTTATAACTCCAAATTTTGACGCTTTTTCAAATGAAGCTGCTATATTTGAAAAAGCCTATAGTAGTTGTCCTCTTTGTTCACCAAATAGAGCAACTATTTTAACTGGTAAAAATCCAATCTCACATGGTGTTATTACAAACTGTAAGCCCGGTCTTGAGAATATCTTTCTAAAAGAGAGTGAAGTTACAATTGGAGATGTTTTAAAGTCTAATAACTATAAAACAGGGTACATCGGTAAATGGCATCTTGATGAACCTGAAAAAAAAGATGAAAATCTACCTCTTTCAGGAGCTAGAGATTGGGATGCTTTTACTCCTCCTGGACCTAAAAGACACGGTTTTGATTTTTGGTACTCATATGGAGCTGATGATAATCACTTAAGTCCACATTACTGGATGGATTCTCACGAGATGATTAAAGTGAATAAATGGTCCGTGGAACATGAAACTGATATCGCTTTAGATTTTATCAATAAAAATAAAGATGATAGTTTTGCTCTTTTTCTTTCTTGGAACCCACCACATACACCTCTTGATTTGATTCCACAAAAATATGTGGATATGTATAATGAGGTTAAAGTGGAAAAAAGAGAAAATGTTATTTTAGAAGATATAATTGATCATCCTAAAACTATAGCTCCTTTCTCTTTAGATGAACAAAACTATTTAGAATCTGTTAAAAAATACTATGCTGCTATAACAGGTATAGATGAACATTTTGGAAAGATAATAGACTATTTAAAAAAGAATAATCTATTTGAAAATACTATAATTATAGTAACTTCAGATCACGGAGAGATGCTTTGTTCCCATGGACTTTGGAGTAAACACGTTTGGTTTGAAGAAGCTGTTTCAGTTCCTTTTATGCTTTCTCATGGAGATAGATATAAAAATAAAAGAATAACTACACCTCTTTCAGGAGCGGATATTGCACCTACTATCCTTTCTCTTTTGGATTTAGATACTCCTAAAGAGATGGAAGGAGTTGATCTCTCTCCTACCTTAAATGGAGAAAAGGTAAATAATATTGCCATCTCAGCATGTTATACTGGAAATCCAAAGGTTTTAAATAACCTTAAAGAAAGAGGACTAAATACTCTTGCTTATGGTTGGAGAGCAGCTATTGACGAAAGATACACATATGTACATTTTAATGATTATACTGGAAATGATGAAGCTAAAGAGTTTTTATACGATAATACAAAAGATGAATATCAATTAAATCCTCTTCCTTTAACAGAGGAAACAAAATATCTAAAGGATCATCTTGTGAAATGGGGAGAAAAATATAACGATCCTTTTAAAGATGTCAAATAAATATGTATAAAAAGAAAATAGAGCTCAAAAGAGCTCTATTTTTATTTTTCTTTTAAATCTATTTTTACTATTTCACCATTTTTAGAAGTTATATTTAATTTTGTAAAATCTCCATCTATCTCAGATTTCACTTTAGGATTATCTATAACACTGTATTTCCCCTTTAAAACAACTGAAGTTGTATGTTCTTTACCTACATTTCCAATCCAAGGTCTAGAGTATATACTTCTTTCAATCATAACTCCATCCTTGTCGTATTGCTCTGGATCTTTTCCCTCATAAAGTCTTAAGTCTGGATCAACAAAACTCATTTGAAGGTTTTTATCTCTTTTTTGTAGTAAAACCATTGATGGGGTATCAACAGACTCTATAAATTCGTTATTCTTTACTTTTCCGCCCTCAAATAATGCATATCCTATAGTATTACTTTTTAAATCTTTAACTATATGACTATCGTTATCTTGATTTAAAACTTGGTATTTAGAATCTTTTTTAAACTTCTCTTGTTTTTCCTCATTTCCTTTTATTAAAATAGCATAGTGATATTTACCATTTTCAGGTGCTTTTCCATGATTTATATAACCTAACTCATAGTTATTTTCTGTTTTTTCACCAGTATTTTGATCTTTTGATTCCTGCTTTCCTTTTCTTAGAACTACCTCACCCTCTACAACTTTATACATATTATTTTGAGAATCTAGTATAATATTATCTTTTTGAGTGTAACTATTTTTTAAATTACTTCCAAGATAGTTTTGGAATAGCGTTGTGTGAGTCTCGTTTTCTTTATCATTATTTTCAATTCCACTTCCTAGCAGAACAGCTTTATCATCAAAGAAAAATACTGATTTTCTAGCTCTATGAGTACCATTATATTTTGGATGTTCATGCAGTTTCATTGCAAACATACCGTTATCATTTAAAGAGTTTCCTCCAGAATATGTTTCGTCTGAAAGTAACATCTCTTCCACTCCACTTTTTGTATCCACTTGTGATATATTAGATTTTAATTTTTCAAAAGGTACATCTATTGCTGTAGTTCCTGGAAAATGTTTCCAGTCCCATCCCTCTTGAACATATCCACTCTCTTTTAGTGATCCCTCAAGTATTTGGAAAGCTCCATAACTCATATATCTTCCATATAAATTATTTTTTATATAAGTCTCATTTCCAACTAGATATCTACTATACCCTTTTACTCCAGCTAACCACTCACCTCTTCTATGAAGTTGAATAGAACCCATGTTTAAAGTCCATGCTCCTTCAGGAGCTTTCTCCTCTTTAAGGCCCATACTTTTAAACTTTTCTACACTTTTCCCTTGAGGAACAAGTCTCAAATATGCTTCTGCTAGTTCTTTGTCAACTCCATTTTCACCACTAAGAGCCATAAGTCTGAACCCTTCTGCGTCCATTTTAAATTTTCCATTGGGATGTCTTCCTGTTAAAGATAAAAGGTAGTTATACTTATTAGAGTAAACTCTTGTTAATAGTATTGAATCCTTAACTATTTTTAAAGGATCTCCTGTAACTGCATAAGTAGTTCCATTTAAATAGTATATTATAGGTACTAACCCTTCAAAAGCACCCTTTGCATAAGCTGGATAGTTTTGCATATGATGGAAAACTGTTCCATCATGTTTGAACCCTCCTAAAACTCCAGGTGAGTATTTTATAGAGTTCATTAAGTAACTTTGAAGTTGATATAACTCCTTAGCTTCTTTCTCTTGATTTTCATTTAAAAGTATGGCAGTTAACATACCTGGAAGCATTGTATTTAAAACATCTATATTTACCCCTTTTAAACTCTCTTTAGGTGTATATATCATTCCCATAGCGCTATACCAAGTTACCATCTCTTTAGCTTTATTTGCAGTTCCTAATTTTATTAAAGGCTCTTTCATTAAAAATATAGCTTCATATATCTCTCTCATTTGATATCCCAAATGATGTATTGTTCCTTGAGCACTTCCCTTTGTCCAACCTTGATCATACATATATTCTAAACTTTCATTAAAAAGCTTTGCAATTCTCTCTTTTTCTTGAACATTATCAGTGGAGTTATACATATTTGCCAATTCTCTTAAATATACTCCGAACTCCTTAGTTGCAATATATTTTATTTTATCTTTTTCTTCTGGCTTTAAGTCTTTATATATAACTAATCTTTGAATGAATTCTAAGTTTATTTTTTTGTATTCTGAAAATTCACTCTCTTTTTCATTTATAAGTTCTGGAGTCACTTCAACTTTTTTTAGAAGTTTATCTCTATATCTTTTTTCAACTTTCTTTATTCCTTCTATTTCATCTTTATTTAAAACTATCTTTTTTTCATTTTTTTCTATTTGATTATAGTTTTTATATAGAGCCATCCAATGGGCATTAGCTGCTGTATCTGCCTCTAAATTAATAAAATCCACTTGCTCATCTCTTGCATTGTGTCTAGGATCTATTAGTACAGAAGGTATAATCTGATCTATTAATACCTCTCCACTTTCTGCAGGAGCCACAAAAGTTATCTCGTCCATTCCCTCTTCAGGAGTTCCATTCATATCTCTATCATACTGAACCCACATAGTTCTCCAACCTTTAAAATTCATTTTTATTGGAAACCAACATTTTACAACTCCATCTTTTTTAAATTGAACTAACATTTCCCCTATAGTCGGCTTTTCATTATATATCCACATACTATAACTACTTCTAGCCTTTTCTTGCTCCCCTGCCTTAAAAACTGTATAACCTACATCTCCTAAAATGCTTAAAGATTCATTATTCCCAAATTTCCATTTTAAAGAGTTCTCTCCATCCTTATATTTTTCTTTAGATATAGAGACTGAATCATTTTTTTTGGCTACCACATTCTCTGGTACTCCATCTTCAAATTGATAAACTTTTACATCTTGTCCATACAAAATTCCTGTTAACATAAGCGCTCCTAATACAATTTTTTTCACTTTACTCCCCCTCTTATCAATATATAAATCTATAAAAAAACTAGGTAATTCTACCTAGTTTTTTTATGTTTTTATTTAACACTATTGTAGTGGTTGTAGCCTTGTTGTACTATCTCTTTTGCTCTTTCTACCCCATTTTGTTGAATTCTACTTACATAAGTATCCCAATCAGCATCTATGTTAGAAACTCCTAAAATCCATTTCTGCATATACTCCTCTGTTGTTTGATTTACAAGAGCCATTATCTTATCTAACTCTTTTATATCTTTTGGACTATACTTTAATATAGGAAGAGGTCTCTTAGTGTTTCCGTCTCTCATATACATTTCAAATCCCTGCTTAGCTATATCATTTGAGTATTGGAATTCATACTCTGCATTTTGCTGTACTCCAGGTCCTGAAACTTGAGCTCCAACTTCTTGTAAAACTTTTAAAGGTCCTTTTCCATCTGGATTATTTAACACTAAATCTGTGAATACTGGTTTCCCATCTACCATAGTATAGTGCTTTCCTTCAATTCCAAAGTTCCAAGTTCTTCTTCCCTCTTCTGAGAACCACCAATCCATAAACTTAATTGCTTGTTCTGGATTTTTAGCCGCTGCTGAAATTCCCCATCCTATCTCTGGAGTTGTATTTCTTCCAACTGTTACACTTTTTACTCCATCTTTTATTTCAATAGGTTCTATTGGATAAAATTCAAATCCTGGTATTTGAGTTGTTGCTAAACTATTATAACTTGCTGTACTTCCAAACCAATCTAAAGTCATTCCACCTATATTTGTAGGTAACACTGCATCTCTTGCGCCCCAACCTCTAGTGAAAACCTCTTTATCTATAAGCCCTTTTTTGTACCAATCTGCTGCTAACTTAACCGCTTCTTTAAAATTTGGATCTAAAGTTGCGAAAGTAACTTGATCATTTTCTACGTAGAATGTTTTATATGGTCTTGCTCCAAAAATTCCTGTTAAGTTATTTAGTGCTGCTTGTATATTTCCACGAACAAATATTCCAACTTCATCTTTTCTTCCATTTCCATTAGCATCTTGTTCTTTAAATATTGTTAAAGCATTTTCAGTTTCTTCTAATGTTTTTGGCACTGGTAAACCAAACTTTTTTAACCAGTCTGTTCTAATAAATAGTCCAGATGATACACTTAATTTATCAAGATCATAGTATGTTGGAATAGCATATATCTTTCCATCTAGTGAATACATATCTTTTCTATAAAGTGGATTTTCATCTATAAACTTTTTTATATTTGGTGCATGCTTATCTATTAGATCGTTTAAAGGAATCATTCCTCCATCGCTACCTAACTTCTCTAAATCTGGAACTCTATAAGCTATAATATCTGAGAAATCATTAGAAGCTAGCATAAGATTGTAAGCTTGCGTAGAATCTGTATTATTTTTAGATGCGTATGATTTTATTTTAACTCCAGTTGCTTCTTCAGCTTTTTTATAGACTTCCCACTCATTATCTAAAGGCATTCCATTAAAAACTAAGAATACAGAAAGATTTTTATCTTTTCCTTTAGCTGCCCCTGTATTTTTTGCATCTGCATCTTTTGAACATCCATTTAACATAAGCGCTGATAAAAGTAACGCTCCCATTGCAATTTTTCTCTTCATTATAACTTTCTCCCCTTATTTTTATCTAACTAGCCATCCACCATCTATAGCTAAAATATGTCCATTTACATAGTCTGCTGCTTTTGATGATAAGAATATTGCTCCCCCTACTAGGTCTGATGTTTGTCCCCATCTTGCTGATGGTATTCTTCCTAATATCTCAGCATTTCTTTTCTCGTCAGCTCTAATTGGTGCTGTATTTGCTGTTTCTATATATCCTGGTGCTATTGCATTTACTTGAATATTATCTGCTGCTAACTCATTTGCAAAAGCTTTTGTAAGCCCTGCTACTCCATGCTTACTTGCTGTGTACGATGGTACAAACTTTCCACCTTGGAATGATAACATTGACGCTATGTTTATTATCTTTCCTCCACCTTGCTTTTTCATCTCTATTGCTGCAGTCTTACTTAAATAGTATATTGAAGATAGATTTAAGTCAATAACTGATTTCCAATCTTCATTGCTTCCCTCTAAAATTGGTGATCTTTTTATTGTTCCTGCGTTATTTACTAAAATATCTATTCTTCCAAAAGCATCGATACACTCAGCAACAGCTTCCATTGCCACAGACTCTTTTGATAAATCTCCAGTTGCATAAGCAATCTTTCTTCCTAAAGCTTCTACCTCTTTTATCATATTTGCCATATTATCATCATTATATGTAAAGATAAATAGGTCAGCTCCTGCTTTTGCAAGTCCCATTGCAAGAGCATTTCCTATTCCTACGTTTCCACCAGTTACCATTGCAACTTTTCCCTCTAAATTAAACATGTTTAGCATAATATCCTCCTAATTATCTCAATTGATCCATTGCTATATGATCCATATCTGTAAATGTTTGGTTCTCTCCAGCCATTCCCCAGATAAATGTATAGTTTTTAGTTCCTACACCTGAGTGAATTGACCATGATGGAGATATTACAGCTTGCTCATTAGCCATTACAATGTGACGAGTTTCTTGAGGCTGTCCCATTAAATGGAACACTCTTGTGTTTTCATCCATATTAAAGTAGAAGTAAACTTCCATTCTTCTCTCATGAGTGTGTGTTGGCATTGTATTCCACATGTTATTTGGATCTAATACAGTCATTCCCATTAAAAGTTGACACGATTTACAAACTGCAGGGTGAACATATTGGAATATAGTTCTTTTGTTTGAATTTTCTAAATCTCCTAAATGAACTGCATTAGCATTTGCTATATCTATTTTTACAGTTGGGTAAGCCACATGAGCTGGTGCACTGTTTACGTAGTACTTCGCTGGGTTTTCTGCAGAATCAGATTTGAATGTGATTTCTTTTACTCCCATTCCAACATATAGTCCATCTCTTGAAGCCATATCATATTCAACTCCATCAAGAACTACTTTACCTGATCCACCTATATTGATAAGTCCAAGCTCTCTTCTTTCTAAGAAAAACTCAGATCCTAACTCTTTACATCCCTCTAATTTTACCTCTGTTTCAACTGGCATAACTCCTCCAGCTATAACTCTATCTACATGAGAATACATTAAGTTAACTTCGTCAGCTACGAAAACTGTTTCCATTAAGTAATGTTTTCTTAACTCCTCTGTTGTATAGTGCTTTGAATCCTCTGGGTGATTTGCATATCTTGTATCTAATCTCATATTGAAACTCCTCCTAAATTTTATTCTTTTACCGCTCCTAAAGTAACTCCTTTTCTAAAGAACTTTTGGATAAACGGATATATTATCATTATTGGTACTATCGAAAGAACTATCACAGCATATATTATTGACTGTGGTGATGTTAAACTTTCTGGTGTTATAATTTGTGCTGCTTCTCCAGCCATATTTTTCTCTACAATTAATTTCTTTAAGAAAACTTGTAGTGGAACTTTAGAATCATCAGTTAATAAAACCATTGTCCAGAAATATCCATTCCATCTAGAGATTGCATAGAATAATGACACCGTTGTCAAAGCTGATGTAGATAGTGGTAAATAGATCTTTGTCATAATTTGCCACTGAGTTGCTCCATCTATTCTTGCTGACTCCTCTAGTGATTTTGGTACAGCTTCAAAGAAACTTTTTAAAATTATTACGTTGAATGTGTTTACTGCAAATCCAACGATTACAGATGTATAACTATTAATAAGACCTAAGTCTCTAAAGTTTAAATATTTAGGTATCATTCCTGGATCAAACCACATTGTTACAACTACCATTAAAGTTAGAACTTTTCTAAACTTTAACTCTGGTTTTGATAAAACGTAAGCTCCAGTTATTGTAAAAAACATACTTACAGCAGTTCCAACAACTGTTATAAAGATACTATTTGCATAAGCTAACCAGATTCCCTCTAAGCTCATAGCTGCTTTAAAAGAGGCCATACTAACACCTTTAGGTAGAAGATACATCTCTCCTATCTCTAAAAGGTAAGGTTTTGTTACTGATGCTGAAAATACATATATAATTGGGTATATAAACATTATTCCAAAGATTGCTAATAGGGAATAATTGATAAAATCAAATATTTTTTCATCTTTTGATCTTTTAATTTTACTCATAAATCTCTCCTTTCAACTTTTTAAAACAGACTACTTTTTACCAAAGTCCTGATGCTGTTATTTTTTTACTCCATCTATTTGCTAGGTAAACTAAGATAAATCCAACAACTGCATTAAACAATCCAACTGCTGTAGCTAGACCAAAGTCTTGCATTAACATACCTGTTCTATAAACATAAGTACTTATAACATCTGATGTTGAATATGTTGCTGGTTGGTAAAGTAATAATACTGTTTCAAATGCAACGTTTAACATACTTCCAACTTTTAAAACTAACATTATAACTATTGTTGGTATAATTGATGGGAAAGTTATAAATCTAAGCTGTTGGAACTTTGTAGCTCCATCTATTCTCGCTGCTTCATATAATGACTCATCTACTGATGTTAAAGCTGCTAAATAGATAACTGCATTAAATCCTGTACTTTTCCACATATTCATTCCTGTAAATATTCCTCTAAAGTACTCTGGTTTTGATAAGAAATAGATTCTTTCAAATCCAAATTTTTCAAGAATGTGATTAATTACCCCACTACTTGGAGAAAGAATATTTATAGTTATTCCCGCTGTTACAACTATTGCTATAAAGTATGGTAAAAACGAAACTGTTTGAACAAAAGATTTAAAAAATCTATTTTTTACCTCATTTAGCATAAGTGCTAAAATTATGGCAAAAGGAAACTCAAACACTAAACTATATATATTTAGAAATATTGTATTTTTTAGAGTTGTATAAAAGTATGGGCTTGTTAAAAACTCTTTAAAGTTTGCTAGTCCTACCCAGTCACTTCCTGATATTCCCCTAAATAGATTGTAATCCTTAAAAGCGATTATAAGACCATACATTGGTTTATATGCAAATATCATATACCAAAGTATAAATGGAAGAAAGATAAGATATAATGACATTTGATCTTTTACATTTCCTCTTTTTAATCCAGTCATTATTTTCTTTATGAGACCTACTTTTTCTGACTCAATTCTTTCATCCATTTCTAAAATATTTTCTTTCATACTAACCCTCCTTACTTATCTGCGTTTTGTAAGGTGATTATAGTTT
The DNA here is from genome assembly GCF_024506395.1 of Cetobacterium sp. NK01. Classification (NCBI taxonomy): domain Bacteria; kingdom Fusobacteriati; phylum Fusobacteriota; class Fusobacteriia; order Fusobacteriales; family Fusobacteriaceae; genus Cetobacterium; species Cetobacterium sp. NK01. The sequence continues at coordinate 1,328,852 of NZ_JANIBO010000001.1, read as the reverse complement.
AAAAATTTTAAAGTGTAAATCATCATTTTAGGATATACCTTTTTCTATATATCATTTTTCTACTTTTAAATCAATAAAAGTACACTTTATTCTTTATTAGTTGCTAGAATTAATGAATCTATCATATGCCTTCTGATTTATCTCTATCGCCTCTTTTAGACCAATCTCATTTAATCTCTTTATAAATTCGTCATATGTCTTATTAAAATCTACAGCTCCTAAAATCCATTTTTGATTCATCTCTTTTACAGCCATATCAAGTTGAGAATTTATCTTTTGTATTTTTCTATTTTCCTCTTTTGTATATTTTAGCGTTGGCATAGGATCTACTATATATCCATTTTTCATATACATCTCTGCCCATTCTGAAGCTTTTGGATTTCCCCAAGCCTTCTCATACTCATAATCTTGTAATGCTCCTATTCTAAATTGGATTCCCTTATCTCTTAAAACTTGTAAAGGTGTCTTTCCATCGGCTTTCATAACTGTATCTGTAAATTTCTTTTTACCATTTTCGTCTTTTACAAAAGTATCATTTTCTACACCCCAGTTAGATAACTCATATCCTTTTTGAGAGAACCAATAATCAAAGTATTTTATTGCTGCAACAGGATCTTTACAAGTTGCGCTTATTCCCCAACCTCCTAAGTAAGTTGTTCTAGCATCTGGTGCATAACTCTTACCTTTATATTGAGGTGGTGCTATTGCAACAAACTCAAAATCTTTTACCTTATCCTTTAGTTCTTTATCTTCATTATATGATGCTGTACTTGCAAACCAGTCAAAAGTAACTCCTCCTAAATCATTTCTTAGCATATAATCTCTTGCTTGGAAACCTCTAGTGAATATCTCAGGATCTATCAATCCCTCTTTATACCATTTTACAACCTGAGGCATAGCTTCTTTATATCTTTCTGTTGCTGGTCCAAACTTCACTTTTCCATTTTCATCTACAAAAAATCCAATCTCTGCTCCAAAAAGACCTACTAACTCTTTATCTGCAAACTCCACTGATCTTTCAAAATATGGAATTTCATCTGCTTTTCCATTTCCATTTGGATCCTTTGTTTTAAAAGCTACCATAACTTCATAAAGTTCATCCATTGTTTGAGGCGTTTTTAAACCTAATTTATTTAACCAATCTTTTCTTATGAATAGACCTTGAGCTGCCTTCATGTTATACCAATCATAATAATCTGGTATAAAATAGATGTTTCCATCAGCGGCTACAGCATCCATCTTATATCTTGGATATTTTTCAAAGAATGCTTTTATGTTTGGTGCATGCTTATCTATCAACTCATTTAAAGATACAATTCCCCCATCCATACCTAAACTTTCTAATTTTTCAGGATATGCTAAAGATATAATATCTGGAAGATTTCCTGATGAAACTGCTAGGTTAAACGCTTGTATCTCATCTGTTAAATTTTTTGAACTATAACTTTTTAGTTTTACATTTGTATCTTTAAAAGCCTCTTGGAAAACTGTCCAGTTCTCATCATATGTTTTTCCATTCTGAATAGCTAAAATGCTTAATTCCAATGGTTTTTCAGAGATTTTATGCTCATTTGCAAAAACTCCATTTTGTAAAAGTGCCCCAACTAATAGTAGTAAACCGATTTTCTTATTCATAACTCCCTCCAATTTATATAATATTTATCCAATCATTCTGTTCTTTTAAAAATAAAGACAGCTGATCTTTTAAATCTTTTTTTACATCTTTATACTCCACTTTATCCTCAACATTTTGCATCTCTAAAGGATCTTTTTTTAAGTTAAATAGCTCCTCTACATCCCTTGGATCATATATATATTTAAAATCTTCACTGACAATAGATCTTCTTATATCTCCAATGGCAACTTGATTTCCTGAATATTGACTATAAGCATATCTAGATTTATTTTGTACATTAGGATTTAATATGTTCTCTCCTACAAACTCTTCATCGCTTTCTATATTTAAACTTTCTAGTATAGTTGGCAGTATATCTAAGTGACTTACTACTGTTTCAATTTTCTTAGCCTTTTTTCCCGGCTCTTTTATTATTAAAGGAACATTTATACTCTGCTCATACATCTCCATCTTTTGGAACATCTTATGTTGCCCTAGGTGATCTCCATGATCTGCAGTAAATACAAACATTGTATTTTCATACTGTCCCTTCTCTTTTAATTTTTCAATTAACTCTCCTATTAATTCATCTGCATAGTTTGTTAGACCTAGATATGCTCTCCATACCTCTTTCCAGTGATCTAAACTCTTCTCTTCAGCAAGTTGGGCAGCTATTCCCTCTCTTCTTTTAGAAGGCTCTCCTTCACATGCTTTATTTATATTTTCAGGAAGTTCTGGATCTGGAAACCTATCCATAAGTTCCTTTAAAACTCTAAAAGGTGGATGTGGAGCCCAAATATTTACAAACATTCCCATTGGTCTTTCAAAACTCTCTTTATCTAAATATTTAAGAGCGTTATCTAGATAAAATCTATCTCTAAATAAACTCTCCTCTTTTTCAAAAATCGAAACTCTTGATCCTGTGTACTCTCTATCCTCGTAGATATTTCCATGTCGTTCACTTACCTTAACTCTATCTTCAACGACTCCAAACAGTGGAATATTCTCTTTTTTACATATTTTCTCATAGTCATCATCTGTTAAAAACTTTGTAAACTTAACTCTATCCTCTAAAGCTGGTTTTAAAGTTATATGTTGCATTCCAAAATGACTTACGTTATATCCATTTTCAAATAGATATTCATGTATTGTTTTAGAGTCTCTTGTAATCTCAGGTATATTTTTCAAATCATTTATTACCACATTGTTTTTAGTTGGAAATCTACCTGTTGCTAGAGCTGTTCTCGCTGGAACACACAGAGGACATGTTGTATAGGCTCTTTTAAAGTCAAATCCCTCTTGTGCTAATCTATTTAGATTGGGAGTTACCTCTTTCCCATTTTGCACCATTCCTATGGTGTCCCCTCTTTGGTGATCTGTTGTTATAAAAATCAAGTTTTTCTTCACTAAAAAAACACCTCCTAATTTTATATGAGTATATTTTATTGAGCTATTGTTAGCAATATTCCGTTTTCTTGCTCAACTCATATAAATAAAAAAACATATATTTAAAAACGTTCTGTTTAAAATAATATACAAAGAAAAAAGAACATAAAAAACAGAATATTTACATGCTGTTTTTTTAAATGTAATATGGCAATTGAACTAGTTTCAAAAGTATATTAAACGGGAGAGTATATTTTATGAGAAAATTTTATTTTACTAATTTTATTTTATTAACACTTCTAATTGGAACAATATCACAAGGAAGCGAAAACTTAGGGAAAAGTATCGCTCATCTTCCTGAAACTAACTTAGAAGAAAACTATAATATCAGAAGATTTATTCGTTCATCTTTACAAAACGACCCAACAACTTGGGAAAAAGATAGATATATCAATTCAGTTGATTACTTACATGTTTCTGATAACTACAAAGGAGATTTAGATGGAAGTGGAAATTCAAATCTTTACCTAGCTACTTTCCAAAAAAGATTAAGTCCAAATGAAAAAATAGCATTTTTTATTGGAGGCGGTGATAATAAAATAAAATTTGATCAACCTATTAGAATTAATAGAGATATATTTTTCGCTGGTGGATATCATTTTTATGAGTTTTCAAATAAAATAGCTCTATCATCTATTTTGTCTTACAATCACTCTCATGATTCAGTGCACATAGAGAATAACTCTTCTACTTCACCATCTATGAGTTTATCTTTTGGAAGTCATTTAAGTTACCCTATTCCAAATGAATTCTTAAATCTTTATTTAAACGGAGGAATAGATTGGGCTAAAATATTCCATGGTACATATAGCAACGGTACGTACAATACAAAAAACAACACAGAATATTATGACTCAGTTAGACCTACTGTAGGTATTTCTGGAGAAAAATCTTTCCTTTTACAAAACAAAGAGGTTTCTCTTAAGCTTTCAACAAGCTACGAAAAAGAGATGGGAAATATAAAGGATAAAAAAGTTTTATGGAACAATGGCGTTAGAACAAAGGTTGATGCTTTAGATAAAGATGACATTGTTAATATTGGAGTAAATGCTGATATTAATCTAACTGAAAATTTAGATATTGGAGCTAGCTATAACAAACTTTTAGCAAAGGATTATGACGCTGATTTATATGGAGCTAACTTCACTTACTCTTTAGATAAACCTATGCTAGAAGGATTTGACTACTTCAATACCCTTGATAAAGAAAAGCGTTTTAGAGTTTCTTCTAACTTCATGCTAGAATCAGAGGATTATGACGACAATACCACTGGAACTGCTGGTTCTACATCATTCTCTCCTAGATTAATTTTAAGTGTTAACGACAAAAAAGGAGACTTTGTTTATTTAATGGATACTTTCTATAAAACAGAGGACTGGTTTGGAGGAAGAAAAGAAAAAGAGGGGAAAGATACAAATAGAAGAATCAATCCACAGATCAACTGGAAAGGTCTTCAAGTTACTGATAATTTAAAAATTCATGGTTACATTGGTTGGAGAAATCAAGTTAGAAAACAAACTGATTCTAAAGGAACTCATTGGAGAAACACAACTGACTCATACAGAATAGCTCCTGCAATTAACTATACAATAAACAAAAATGTTGCTTTCCTTGGTTCAACTCTACTTGCTATGGATGAAATTAGCGATTCTAGAGATAGCTATCCATTCACTCATAACTATTGGGCTGAAAATATATACGGATTTAGATTTATCATTAACAAAAATCTAATTTTAACTTCTAATATCTACAGACTAGATAAAAAATATATGGGAAATAATAGCAAAACTGCTCACAGTACTCAATTTAGACCTGTTATCAGATACAACTTCGTAGATGGATCATTCCTACAGTTACAAGGAAGATTCTCTTTAACTAATGGTGAAAGAGTTGAAAATAGACAGGGAATTGTAGCTCAATACAACGAAGAAACAAGATATACTGCTACTATGGGTTATAAAGTTACTGATTACTTCTCAACTTATGCCGAAGTTGCATTAAATAGTTTCAAAAGAACAAAAGATTCAGATAAATCAGTTTCTAGAATAAGTAGAGTTCTAGGAAAAGTTGGATTTATTTATATACTTGATATTTAGGAGGTTTTATGAAAAAAATTTTCTTATCTTTTTTACTGATATTTTTAGGAGGGGTTTCCTTTGGAAACTCCTCTTCTACCGATACATACTCTGTTATCAGAGAGCGTTTTACAGAACTTACAAACAACAATAGTAACGATGAAAAAGCTAAAAAGCTTTTAGATACTTTAAACACTAATCCTGATAGAGTTTTTCTTTGGGAACAGTTTTCTGATATGAAAAATGGGCCTCACATTTTATCTACTTATAGAAATTTAACAGACATAATTAAAGCCTATACTGATAAAAACTCATCACTATATCACAATAAAGAGGTTAAAAATACAATTATTAACTCTTTAAACTGGTTAAGAGAAAATGCTTATAGAGAGAACCTACCTGAATTAGGTAACTGGTGGCAATGGGAGATTGGAATTCCTAAAGAACTAAATCGTATTGTTGCCTATATGTATCCAGATCTTTCTAAAGAACAAGTTCAAACATTTTTAAATGGCAGCAAATATTTCCAACCTTACGCTGAATGGTCTGGATATAGCGAAGGAGCTAAAACTTCTACATCACCTAATAAAAGATTATCCACTGGTGGAAATAGAATTGATACCTGTTACATTGTTTTTATGAGAGGTATCTTAACTCAAAATAAAGATGAAGTTCTAAACGCTTTAAATAATCTTGGTGAAGTTGCTGAATACGTAACTTCTGGAGATGGTTTTTATAAAGATGGTTCTTTTATTCAGCATAGTAGTATACCTTACGGAGGAACTTATGGAGAGGTTTTATTAAGCGGTCTAGGAACTATCCAAAACTTAATTGCTGGTACAAATTTAGAGATTAAAGATCCTAGATTTAATAATATTTACGACTCTTTAATAATTGGATATAATCCTCTTTTCTTCAACGGAAGAGTATCAGACTCAATAAGTGGACGAGCTGTAACTAGAAAAAACTCTAGTGACTTAACTAGAGGTGTTAGCAATCTTGTTGCTATCGCTATGATCTCACAAGGAGCTCCTGAAAAGTATAAAACTCAATTACAAGAGATTGTTAAAAGAAACATAGAAACAGGAGATAAAGGAGTTATTTTAAGCAGAATCAAAAATCCTGTAGAAAAAAGAGTTGTTGAAAATATATTAAAAGACAAAAATATAAAAACAAACACTCCTTCAGGAGTTAAAATATTTGGAAATATGGATAGAGTTGTTAATAGAACTCCTAATTATTCTATTGTTTTAAGCTTACACTCTTCTAGAGTTGGAAATTTTGAAAGTATCTTAGAAGAAAATACAAAAGGGTGGCACGCTGCTGATGGGATGTACTATATCTATACTCCTAATTTAACTGAGTACTCTGAATATTGGCCTTTAGTAGACCCATATCACCTACCTGGTACAACTGAAAGTATAACTCATAGAGAAAATAGTGTTGGTGAAAGAAGACACGCTAAAACTATGGTTCAGAAAGATTTTGTCGGTGGAACTACTGATAATATTAACTCTATTATTGGAATGGATTTTTCCTCTTGGAACGATCTTACAACAGCTAAAAAATCATGGTTTATTACTCCTGAATTCACTGTTGCTATGGGATCTAATATCGCAAGTGAAGATGGAGAGGTTCACACAACTGTTGAAAATAGATCTATCAACACTAAAGATGAAATTGAAAAAATTACAAAAGATAGACTAATTCTAAAAAATCCAATTTCAAATCTTTACACTGGATTTATCATCTTAGATGATAATGCTCTTGTTACAACAACAGAAAGAAGAGTTGGTAATTGGGATAAAGATAACACTGAACTTTCTAAAAACTTTGTTAAATCATACATCAACCACGGAAATAATCCTAAGGAAAAAAGCTATATCTACGCTATAATTCCTGAGAATAATTTAACAAATGTAGAAAATTTCCCTATTAATGATATTAAAGTTTTAAGACAAGATAGCTTTGCTCATGGAATAAATTTTAAAAACATTACCGCTATAAACTTTTGGCAAGAATCTAATGACGAAGTTGGTATTTTCACTAGTAAAACTCCTGCATCAATATTAGCTATAAGGGATAAAAATAAAATGTTCATGTCAGTTAGTGATCCAACACATAAAAACTCTAAAGTTGTTTTCACTATCAAAGGAATATACACTTTAGAAAATATTAATACTAATATAAAATTAGATACTACTAAAGATTCTACTACTATAACTATTTCTAATCTAAAAAATGGAGCTACTGAAAACTTTACTCTAATATCTAAGGAGAACTAATAATGGATACATCAAAAAAAACTTTAAATAAAAATAAAATCCTAACTCTAATGGATACCCTTTCTAAAAATGACTACATTCCTATATATGCAGATAGTGTAAAGGATGCCAGAGAGATCGTATTAAATTTAATACCTATACACTCATCTATCGCTCTTGGAGGCTCTGTAACAATCAATGAGCTAGACGTTATAGATACCTTCAGAGATGGAGGATATCAACTTTTCGATAGATACAATCAACCTGATTGGCCCACAACTCTCCAGTGTATGAGAGAGGGCCTTTTAGCAGATTATTTTCTAACTAGTACAAATGCTATTAGTGAAAATGGTGAGCTTATACAAACTGATTCTGGTGGTAATAGAGTGGCTAGTCTACTTTGGGGGCCTGAAAACGTTATTGTCGTTTGCGGAATAAATAAACTAGTGAGCACTTGGCAAGATGGAATGGCTCGAATAAGAGAGTTTGCAGGACCTTTAAATTCTAAAAGAATCAATCATAAAACCCCTTGCAATATCTCTGGAACTTGCGAAGATTGTCAGACTAAACAACGAATCTGTAACTTTACATCTATAATAAAATCTGGTAAAAGAGTGGGTAAACCTATAACCGTTATAATTATAAATGAAGAGGTGGGATACTAATGGATCAAAATATGAAATGGTTTTATAAAATTAAAGCTGAAAATATCACACAAACACTACTTTCTAAAGAGTATGACGCTATTCTTTTAGAAAATCTAGAAAGAGTAAAAGAGTTTTTAATCTCTAAAATCTCTTCTTCAGATTCAGTAGTTCTTGATCAGTCTCCTTTTTTAAACTCCTTAGACCTTCTTCTTCCTATTGGTAAAAAAGGGTGTAAAGTATTCGATTATAAAAAAGAGCGCCAAGCTATTTTAGCTGATAATTTTATTGTAGAGTGTGATTTTATAACTGAAAATGGAGAGTTAATCTTTTTAGATGATTTTGCTAGCTGTGCAGCTACCTTTGGTCCAAATAAGATATTTGTCATTGTTGGAGTAAATAAAATTATAAAAAATCTATCTGAAATCGATAAAAAATCAAAAGATATTTTAACTTTAAGAAACTATTTCAATGAAACAAATGATAGTTTCAGCATAGTTCATCACGGAAGAAAATTTCCTAATAAATATACAGTTATTGTAGTTCCAGAGATAATCGGTTTTTAAAACTATATTTACAAATAAAAAAGCAGAGTTATAACTCTGCTTTTTTTATTCTACCAGTATTTCTTCCACTCTGGTTTAAAGATTCTTGTTAGAGCCTCTAAATAATAGTAATCTCCCCAAATGTTACACTCTTTAACTCCAGATCCATGAGGAATTGAGTATACAGCATCTGTTAAAAGACCATTAGAATAATCTAAATCTTTTGTACTATAGTTTTTCATAAGAGATTTCATCATCTTATGAGCTGCATTTAAATAGATCTCTTTATCTGGATCACTCTCATCTAAATATTTATCCATTTCTAGTATTCCACAAACAGCTATTGCTGCTGCTGATGTGTCTCTAGGCTGCCCAGAACCGTCTGTAAACACTAGATCCCAGTAACATACGTCATCCTCTGGTAAACTGTTTATAAAGTAGTTTGTAACTCTTTTATAAAGATCTATGTATCTCTTATCCTTTGTGTACCCATAAGCCAATGGGAATCCATAAACTCCCCAAGCTTGACCTCTTGCCCAAGCAGAGTTGTCTGAATACCCTTGAGCTGTAACTCCTCTTGTAGGCTCTCCTGTCTCATGATTGAAGTAATAAGTGTGATGAGTTGATGAATCCTCTCTCACAACAACACTTGAAGCTGTAGCTAAATGTTTTGCACCTATTTCAGCAAACTTTTTATCTCCAGTCATCTCCGTTGCCCAAAATAGTAAAGGTACATTCATATTACAATCTATAATAAGTCTATAATCCTCTGGCTTTCCTAAATCTCCCCAAGCTTGTATAAACTGCCCTTTCTCTTGGAATCTTGTAATTAAGTGCTCTGCAGCCTTTATTCCAACCTCTTTAGCTAATTCACTTCCAGTAACTCTTTCTTGAGCTACTGCTGAAAGAGAGTATAAAAATCCTATATCATGGTGATTTAAGTGAAGTTTCTTCTCAATTCTACTTCTATATCCTTTTAACTGATACTCAGCTATTTTTCTATATTTTTCATTTTCTGTAACCTCATAAGATAACCATAACATTCCTGTCCAGAACCCCACTGTCCAGTCGTCAAAATCCTCTGCATTCTTTGTTCCTGGGTATATATTATTCACACTTGCAGCTCTTGGATATGTATCAATAAATACCTTTGAATTTTCATCTATTTTTTTCATAGCTTCATGCATTGCAAAAAACAGATCCTCTTTTGATAATCTAAACTCTTCTGAATATTTTTCTCTTGTCTTTTTTAATATCTCCATTTTTATCTCCCCTTTTGAGTTTTAAATTTAAGTGGATTATAATGGGAATTTATTCAGTTGTAAATCATCTTTTTTGTATCATCTTTTTTCTATATTACATTTTATATTCCATTTTAGCTTTATTTTTCTAAAATCTCCTCAGGATTAAATTGTGTTGGTGATATCCCCTCATATTTCTTGAATATTCTAATAAATGTATTAGAACTGTTATATCCTAATTCTTCTGCTAAGTCCTTAATTTTAATGTCTTTTTTCTCTTTTAATATCTCTTTTGCTTTTTCTATCCTATAGACATTTATATAGTTTTTAAAGTTATCTCCCATAACTTTTTTGAATAAAATACTTGTATATTTAAAAGAAAGACCTAAATAATCTGCTAAGTTATCTAATGAAAAATCCAAATGATAATTATTATCTATGTAACTTTTTATCTTATCCCTTATAGCTTCATTTTCATCTTGTTCGCTACTCTTCTTTTGTTTACATATCTCAGATATTAAATCATTAAAAATACTTCTAATTTTATCTAAATCTCCTGTTTTTGTAATACTTTCTATATCCAAATCATCACAATGTAGTGAACTTTCAATCTCTTTTAGTTGTACAACAACTCTATTTAAAGTGTTGTATAAAAGTCCTGTGAACTCCTTTATATCCTTTTTATCCATAGCCTCAGGATTTATTCTATCTATAAAAATCTCATCCACTATTTTTTTAGCACCTTGAAGATTTCCATTTAATAACTTAGATACTAATTTCGCCTCTGTTTCTATTGGATATGTAAGTATTAATTTTCCACTTTTTATATTTTCAGAGAATAAAACTTTTCTTCCTTTTGCCATAAATTTAGCATCTAAAATCTTTTTACAAGTTATATACTCTTGAGGGAAACTTTCTACAGAAACAAACTCATCAGAAGCAGCAGCTATTAATTCTACACCATATTTGACACTTATATTTTCCAATATAAAATGAAATGCGTCTTCAATAACAGAGTCACTCTCTTCTGGAATTATAAAAGCAATACTTTTATAGTCAATGTTAATATATTCGTATCCACCCTCTGTTGATAAGCTCTCTTTTAGATACTCTCTAGCTGAAGTGAAATTCTTAAAGTCTAATCCTTCATCATCACTATCATATATCTCTACTAATACAATTTTTAACTTTCTTCCTTGAAGTCCCTTTACTTTTCTAGTCAACTCTCCAACTTCATCAATTTTTTTAATACCTAAAACAAAATCTCTTAAGTTTTTTCTTCTATCTACAACGGCTAAATTATTTATCTCTCCAATAAGCTGTTTTCTCTCTTTATATAACTTAATTGAGTAATCAATAAGCAAAAACAGTAGACCTAAAATCACGAATATAACAACTGATTTTAAAAATAACATCTGATAAAAAATTGAATAGTTCGGTGTATATAAAAATTTGAAATTTAATCCACTACTTCTTAATATATACCCCTCATTTCCTCTTCTTTTTACCACAATATTTTTATCTAGATAGTATATTTTATCATTTTTTAATATATCCCATCTTCCCTCTTCATCATCTATAAGTTCAGAGAAAAAAAGATCTCTATCTAAAGTTACTATCCAAAATATCCCTTCTTGTAAGTTAAAAATCTTATTTTTTAAAATAAAACTTATCTCTTTTTTTCCTGGAATTAAAAGAAAATTAGAATCTGTTTCTATTTTTTTCATAGCCCCTATTTTTTTTAAATGAACATTTTTCTCTCTTGTTCCATTTCCTGTAACTATAACATCAGAATCATCTTTTCCTAAACTTAAATTATATCCAAGTTTTCCATATATATTATTCTTTTTTTGTATCTCCTGTAAAACTTTAATTAAATTGTAATAAGATACATCTTTTAAGTTATAATACTCTTTTATTGGTTCAGTATTTTCTAAATCACCTATTGATGACATTACTAATTCTATCTTTAAATTTATCTTATTTAAAACTCTTTCAACTCTTAACTCTTCCTCTTTTTTATATGAAATATACTCACTAACCCCAAATAAACATATAATTATTGAAGATAAAAGTAAAAAAGCATAGACTTTTTTATAAAAAAATACATTTTTACGTTCTTTTTTTAACATGATTCCCCTTTTATAAAACTTTTTATTTTATTATACTACAACTACCACTTCCCATGCAATAGTATAATTGATCGGATTCTCTCCTAAATCTATCCAAATTTTTATAAACTTATTTTCATCTGATCCATACACTTCTAAATTTATTTTTTCACTTTTATAAAATTTATATATTAAATTCCCTAAAGAGATCTCTTTAAACTCCCCTGTTACCTTTTCTCCCTCCATTGGCTTTCCATCTAAACGTACAGTTTTGTTTTTTAGATTAGATATTCTCATATTAGCAACTGTTGAATAAACCTCTCCCTTCCCAGTTATATAGTTCTCTAAATAAACCATTCCACTCTTCTTAAAAATATAGTTTTTTCTGCTTTTTAACTTTCCATTCCAGTTTATAAACTCCATATACGCAACTCCAGAGTCCTCATTTCCATATCCTTCTGCCACACTATTTTTAGGCATATTATCTACAGTACTCTCTATATTTTTTACTTTTTCCATATCCATTTTTATCTCAGTTGTTCCTGGAATATAGTTAAAATCAACTCCTTTCCAGTAATCTATATACTCATCTCCTCTAGAATAGATATAAACTGCTCCATCTCCAGTGAACCAACCCCTTGTATTTTCACCATTGAAACTTTCAAAAGTTCCTATATTTTTACTATGCATAGCTATACCTATTGCAAAATTTTTATTTCTATAAAATACTCTATCCATCTCATTAAAACACTTTACTTCACTAGAATAATCTTTAACTTTGATCTTTGAGTTCTTTAAAACCTCTTTAGATAAATTGTAGAATATCGCTCTTTTCTCCTTCTTCTTATATGAATAAAACTCATCTAAAGCTAACTCTCTTTTAGCTATCTCTAAAAGTTTTATTCTATCAGTTTCCTCTACCCCATCAGCTAAAAGTAGTAGGGAATTTATAACCTCATGTCCTATTTGATGATCATTACCAGCTCTTGTTATAGCTCTTCCATTGACTATATCTGTCATAGCTCCTTTAAAAAACAGCGGTTCAAAAGAAGCATAAACTCTTTCACAAATTTTACCTGTATCTATTTTCTCTCTCAACTCTTTATTAACTAGATATATTATCTCTGCTATCCCTGAAAGTAAAACATTTCCATAAGTTCCTGCATATGGTATAAATCCATGTTGAATGAATGATCCATCTGCATAAAAACCATCTCTATTACTAATTGTCTCTACATTTTTTTCATCTATTATCTCTAAAGTTTCAGACATAGATTCCACTGCCTTTTGACACATAGCCATATCCTTTAAAAGAACCCCTCTTAAAAATAGAATCTTTGCTGTATCTATTAGATTTCCACCAGTTGCTCTTCTTAAAGGTTTTCCACTAGGATGAATTGCCACTGGATTATTTCCAAGGTAATTTTCATCTGGCAAAAAATATTTTGTTACATCTAATATTTTATTTATAAGCTCTTTTTTTAACTCTTTATTAAAAAGGATTAAGATATCATTTAAAAGTAAAGGATACCCAATCTCCCACTGCCACCAGTTTGTATGTTCTATAGAGTTTAGATTATAGTAGTTTTCATAGTTATTTTCTAAAACACCCTTTGCTATTTCAACTATTTTTTCATCTCTATAGTATTTTGAATTAGTTGTGTTATAAGCAACTCCTAAAGTCAGGATCTTTTTATAACTATCTCTCACCCTTTCAACTAAAACTTTACTCTCCTCTTTATCTATTAATGTACTATTTTCACTACACTCTTTTAAAATATCTTTACACTCATGCTCTAGTTTTTTTAAAACCTCTTCTGGTGCATTTTTCCCTGTTAAATATTCTATACGTTTTTTTAAAATCTCCCCCATTTATTTCACTCCTTTTATAATCTTTTTTCTATATTTATAGAATTCTTTTTGCCTTTAATATACTAATTTGAATATATTTAGTAAATATACCGTTTTCTCTAGCCATAGGCTTTTTTCCATTTCTCTACTAAAAAAAATATTTTTTTTCTTTACATTCCCTTTGATTTCAAGTATACTTAACTGACAATTTAAACAGAGGTTAGTTCACTTATATGTTTTGAGCCTAAGGCCGATGGCGATGACGACATGTTCCTGTGAATTAAGTATTACGAAGCTGCCATAGTAATACGCTTAATAACATAAGTTCTCAATTCAGGCATACTTTTTATTAAGTATGTTTTTTTATTTGGCAGAAATTTTTTAATTTCTGGAGGTTTTTATAATGGCAATACTAAAATTTGGTATTTATTCTTTAATGGGACTTTTAGCTTTTCTAGCTCCTATTACAATTGGTGGTGAATCATCTATTATTATGGGTCACCTAAAAAACTTTGTTCTAAATAATTTTTCAAGCTGGGTTAATTTCTTAATAATGTTTTGTTCAGTTATTACAATTTCTGGAACAATACTTGGATTCATCAAAAAGAATTTTAAAGAACAATATTTAAACGATCTATTCGTTACAGATAAATTAAGTGGTATCTTAAGAATAGGTGGTTCGTTCATGTTTATTTTAATCTCACTTGGAATTGCGCCTGAATTTTTAAGCAACGAGAACACTGGTGGTTTAATGGCTGGAGATATGATCCCTCCTCTTATGGTTACTTTCTTCATAGGAGTTATGCTAATGCCACTTCTTACATCTTTTGGATTAGTTGAATTTATTGGGACACTAATCGCTCCTGTAATGAGAAAAGTTTTCAAAGTTCCTGGATATGCTGCTATTGATGCTTTAGCTTCATTCCTTGGAGATGGAACTATTGGAATTGTAGTTACAGATCAACAGTACCAAAAAGGTTACTATACTCAAAGAGAAGCTGCTATAATTGCAACTTCGTTCTCAATAGTTGGTATATCTTTTGCTGCAGTAGTTGCAGATTTACTTAAGTTTTCTAAGATTTTCTGGGTATTTTATGGAACTATAGCTTTCTCAACAATAGTTGCTGGTTTCATAATTGCTAGACTACCTTTAAAAAAGTTTAAAAATGAATATTACGATGGAAATAAAGTGGATGACAACGGAGCTAAAAGTTTTGCTGAAGCTCTTCACTTAGCGACTACAACAGCTGGAAAGGCCTCTGAAAAAGAGATTATTGTAGACTCTCTTTTTAAAGTTTTAGTTATCTATATAACTTTCATTCCAGTTATTATGTGTGTTGGTTCAATTGGTTTAGTTATTGCTGAAAACACTAGTTTCTTCAATATCCTTTCTATGCCATTAATGCCAATTTTAAAGATGCTTGGATTCACTCATGAAGTTGCATCTCAAATGGCACCAGCTATGATTGTTGGTTTCTCTGATATGTATCTACCTGCTTTATTTATTGAAAATACAACTAGTGAAGTAGCTAGATTTATAGTTGGAACTCTTTCTTTTGCACAATTAATATTTTTAAGTGAAACTGGGATGATATTAGTTAACTCTAAGATGGGATTCTCTATATTAGACGTAGCTAAATTCTTTATTTTAAGAACTGCTATAACATTCCCTATTATCTATTCAATCGCGATGATACTTGTTAAATTCGGAATTTTAAGCTATTAAAAAAAGAGGGGTATCCCTCTTTTTTTTTATGTTTTTTAAGAGATACGACAATCTATCTTATCAACTCTTTTCTTTGTCATAACAATTTGCCAAAGTGATAGATCTCTAGCTCTAAAAGCTCCTGCACAAGCTAAGATATAGTATTCCCACATCCTTTTAAATCTCTCATCATAGTTTTCTTTTATGTTGTCCCAATTTTTTATAAATCTCTTATACCATTCCATAAGCGTCTTATCATAATCAGGACCAAAATCATGCCAATCTTCCATATAGAAATTATCTTCCATTGCTTCTCCAATACCTTTTATTCTTGGTATAGCTCCATTTGGAAATATATATTTCACTATCCAAGGATCAGTTCCTTTTCCAGAGTCAGATCCTCCTATTGTATGAAGTAAAAATACTCCATCATCTTTTAATAACTCATTCATCTTTTTCATAAAAACTTTATAGTTTTCTGGTCCCACATGCTCAAACATTCCAACAGAAACTATTCTGTCAAATTGTTCTCCCTTTATCTGTCTATAGTCCTCATATAAAAACTTTACAGGCAACCCTTCACAAAGTTCTTCTCCAAGTTTTATCTGCTCTTTAGATAGAGTCACCCCTGTGCATACAGCTCCATATTTTTCAGCTGCATATTTCATAAAAGGACCCCATCCACAACCTACATCTAAAAGTGTCATTCCTGGCTTTAACCCAATTTTTCTACAAATTAAATCCAGCTTTTGCTCTTGAGCTTCCTCTAAACTTCCTACACCTTTCCAGTATCCACAACTATAAACCATTCTCTCATCTAGCATATTTTTGAAAAGATCATTTCCTATATCATAGTGGTGATGTATATCTTTTTTACAGTTACTTATTGTATGTGATGAAAATACTCCTTTTAGCTTTTCTTTTGCTGCTGCTAACATAACCTCTTTATCATATTTACTTTTTAGATCAGCTCTTAAAACATTAAAAATAAATTGATCTAGCTGTTTACAATCCCAAAGATTATCCATATATGCTTCTCCTAATCCAAGAGAACCATCTTTTAAAACTTGACTATAGAAGTAGTCGTCATTTACTAGTATATCCCAATCTCTCTCTCCATTAATTTTTATGTCTGCATAGTCCAATAAACTTTCAACTGCTCTTTTAGAATCCATCTTCATCCTCCTATTTTTTAGTTTTACGCTCTCAATATACAAGATGTTTTTTTATTCTCCTACAAATTAGTTAATAATTTCAGATACGAAATAAAAAAGACTAGATCTTTTCATCTAGTCTTCATAACTCAAGCTCTAATTAGTCTCTATAAGCAAAGAAATGCTCACAGTCTCCAAACTCTTTTTCTTTTAATTTCATTAACTCTTTTATAACTTCATTAAAGTCAATATTTGAGTACTCTATATCTTCATTTCCTCTATCTATGATAGTAAATCTATCATCATCAACTTTTGTTAAAGTTATTTTATGAGCTTTTGAGAATGGTTTTCCTTTTTTTGTAAACTCTTCTCTTTCTACTTGACTGAATTCAACTTTCTCTCCAGTTTTCATTTCATTAACACACTCTAAAATAAATGATTCAAATTTTTCTGTTGTTATTTTTATAGACATAGCAAATCACCTTTCCTTAGATATATTATAATTTTTTTTACTCTCTGTAACCTTTGTTCTACAAAAAAGAGATTTTTCTTTTTATTTTTTATATATTTTTTTCTTTTATAAATCTAAAGGAATTTCTTCCTTAAGTTAGTAAAGTAAAAAAGATAGTTATATAAATTATTTAATTATAGTTTTACTATAAAAGGAGGCTAGCTATGGCTCTAAAAGAGGATTTTTATAAGATTTTAGAAGTTAATAAAAATGCCAGTGAAGCTGAGATAAAAAAAGCTTATAGAAAACAAGCTAGAAAATATCACCCTGACAAATTTAGTGCTTCTAGCGAAACTGAAAAGGCTAACGCCGAAAAGAAATTTAAAGAGGTTAATGAGGCTTACCAGATTTTATCTGATCCTGAAAAAAGAACTCAGTACGATACTTTTGGTCACGCTGCTTTTGAACAAGGTGGTGGTCCAAGTAGTTCTCAAGGTTACGGACAATATGGTGGTGGACAGAATTACCAAGACTTTAACTTTGGCAATTTCAACTTTAACTTCAATGAGTTTGGCGGTGGTAACGAAGAGGATTTAGGAGACATTTTTGGATCATTCTTTGGAGGTAGAGGTTCTAGAAAAAGAGGTCCTCAACCAGGAAGTGATCTTTCCATGGAGATTGAGATATCCTTAGAAGAATCTGCTAAAGGCGGAGAAAAAACTATAAGATATGCTCGTACTGGAAAAAATGGAGCTCCTGAAGAGGTTGAGAAGAAATTTAAAATACCTGCTGGTATAGCAGATGGACAGAAATTAAAACTTGCAAAGTTTGGTAATGCTAGTACAAGTGGAGGTCCACATGGAGATCTTTACATACATATAAAAATTAAAGCAGATGATCTTTTTGTAAGAGATGGTTATGACATTATCTGTAAAGTCCCTGTTAGTTACTATACTGCATCCCTTGGTGGAGAAGTGGAAGTCCCTACTTTAAGTGGAAATAAAAAAATAAAAATACCTGCTGGAACTCAAAGTGGAAAACGTTTTGCACTTAGAGAGTATGGTATCTTTAATCCTAAAACTAAGAAAAAAGGAAATCATTATGCTGAAATTGTAATTGAAGTTCCTGTTGATTTAGATGATGAGCAAAAGACTTTACTTAAAGAGTTTGATGAAAAACTAAAAGATAAGAACAGAAAAATTAAAACAAGTTTCTTAGATAAAGTTAAAAGATTTTTTAAATTGTAACTCTAAATAAAGCTAAGTAGAAAAACCTACTTAGCTTTTTACATTTGAAGTTTTCCAGAGATATAGTAGTTTCTTCCTGGAGCTGGAACTGCTGTGATACTACTCTCTTCATAGTTATATTTCTGATCAAAAACATTATTAACTCCAAAGGCTATGCTTAAAATATCTGTGACTTTATATGTCAGCATAAGATTAGTGTAATTATAACTACTTATTTTTGTATCAATAACCTCATCTTTTTTTCCATACTCTTTAAACATATAACTTCCAACTAAATTGAAATCTATGTTTAGTGCCACTTTATTATTTAAATCATAACTTACTCCCAATATAATCTTTCCTTTAGGAACCATTGGAAGCTCCTCTCCTTCGTATAATCCCTTCATTATTTTTATGTTTACATATGAAAGAGATTGGTATGTTGTTAATCTTTCAAAATATTGCTCTAAATATAGTTCTCCTCCAAACTTTCTCACTTTATTTAAATTTTTATACTGCCACTCTTTTAGTGCTGGATTATATGAATTTTTTTGAATTAAAACTATCTCATCATGAGTAAACGTTGTAAATAGAGATAGATTTATATAGGTTTGTTCTATAAAGTCTCTCACTCCAAACTCTATATTATCTGAAGTTTCAGACTTTAAATCATTTGGAATATACTTCATATTTATTTTATCCGTTATCTGTCCTGGAAGAGGAGATGTAAAACCTCTTTCATATCTTGCATAAAATGTTCTTGTACTTGTATCTTTATAAGTTCCTCCAACTTCAAAGGCATAGTTATCACTTTTTTCTTCATTATCAATCTCTTTATATTCATAGATTCTATTCATAGATAAAATCTCAGTTTCACTACTTCTTTTTCCACCAAATCTCGAATGTTCATATCTAGTTCCTAAAATTAGTTCAAATTTTTCTGTTAAATTATATCGATTTATTCCATAGATACCATTGGTCTTTTTATAGATATTATTTTTTAGATCAATATCTACATCTCCTTTTATTTTAAAGTCTGGTCTTGGTTTTAGAAAAAAATCTCCATTAGCTTTTATTTCACTATCTCTCAAAAGTTTTGTATAATCGTAATCATACCCTAAAATAAACTCACCATTTTCATATATATATTTACCTCTAATTTTAGCTCCTTTACTCCTCTCTTGAAAGTCTCCTGTCATAGATGCTAGTAAATCCTCCCCTAAAACTTCAAAGGGCATATTCCCAACTTTAGGAAGCTCATAATCCATAAGTGAATTCTCTTCAAACTCTCTTTTAAAATTTTGATAGTAAAAACTACTTAAAACAGTTAAGTTCTCAGTAAATTTATATTCATAATCTAAGCTATAACTCTCTCTTTTAGATTTACTATCTATTGGAAACCCCATAGTTTTCCTATTTTTTTCTAACTCATCTTTAAATACAGGTGTTGAATAATCTTTATTTTCCTGAAAGTAACCCATTTGAAACTTAACTCTGTTTCTCTCATCTATTTTATAATCTATTCCACCATTGAAGCTATTAGATTCTTGAGAATCTCCATCTCTATAACCATCTCCTTTTAGATAGTTATAATTGAAATTTGTATATAAATTTTCTGTTAAATTTTGTCCTAAAGATATTGCTTCATCTCTAAAATTATAAGATTTTAAACCACTTTCTAAAACTAAAAAATCCTTTTTTAAAGAGGATTTAGTTATTATATTTATAACTCCACCTGAACTTCCTGAACCATTTAAAACACTTCCTCCTCCAGGTATTACTTCTATTTTTTCAATAGAGTTTAAAGGTATCGTATTTATAGGTAAAGTTCCCATTGACTCATCAATGGGATTTAAACTCACTCCGTCACACAACACCTTAACTTTCGTTATTGACTTCTCTCCATTTCCTCTTATATCAACTCTTGGACCAAAGTATGTATCTTGTATAATAACATTTGGAACTCCTCTTAAAACCTCTTCTAAATTTTTATAATTCCCATTATCAATCTGCTCTTTAAATAAAATTATAACATTTTTATTCTCTGAAAGAAGAGGCGTTTCAAAACCACTAGTTGAAACAATAACTGAATCTTCTAATTTTATAATCCCATTTTGAGAAAAACTAAGTATAGATATAGCCCAGAATATAGCTATAGTTTTTAATGAACTCAATGTAAAATCCCCCTTTTGTACCCTTTTAAAGTTCTTACTGATATTTTAATTTTATTCCTTTTACAAAAATAAAATAAAAAATTTGAATCGTGGTTCAATTTTTTCTTGACTTTTAGCAAAATTTGAACTATAATTCAACTACGGTAAGAAATTTTTAAAACTTTTTCCAAAAAAACCAAATGAAAAAAAGACTCTTATTATTAGAGTCTTTTTTTATAAGAAACAACGGAGGTACAATTATGGCTTTAATAACTGTTGCTAATACTGGCGAAGTTATAAAAAATCAACTTTATTTAATTAATTTAATTGACGACTTTCACTACAATCTTCAAAGTAAAGAGGATAAAATTAACTATATACTAAATTTTAATTTAAATCAATTTCCAGCTTTTTTAAGAGATGACTTAGTACATATTGAAGCTGAGCAAGAATTAGAAAAATTTCGTTCTAAATTTTTCCCCAATCTTCCATCTAGATGTGGAGCTCAATTTGCTTTTGAAAAGCTTACAGATCTTTTAGCAGCTACTAAGATGTACGGTTGGAAAGGCACTATTTGTAAGGTCTCTGTAGATACATCTCAAAAGTACACTCTATCAAAGCACAATGCTGATATAATCTCTGAAATTAGAAAATCTGATTTTAAATCTATATCAGACAGCTTAAAAGAGTATTGGAAAGGCGATGTTCAGTGGGAGAAATGTCATGATAGAGATATTCATTTTTTACCTACAACAGAGTATTTAATTGAAGGAAAAATAAATATTATTGAAACTTTAGAAAGAACTATATAACTATAAAAAAGAGGAAGCTTTATAAGCTTCCTCTTTACTTTATTTTCTCTATCATAATAGTTTCAAATTTATTAAATAAATTTATATATTCTAATTTAATTTTATCATATATATCCCAAGCTGTTTCCTCATTATATGTATGAGAAGTTCTATTTCTATTTAACATAAGATTTATCCACTCTGAAGCATCCTCAATTAAGCCCTCTTTAAATCCCTCTCTAAAAGTTTCTCTTGGACTAACAACTTCTACTCCTTGATACTCTAAATAACTTTTCATAAGTTTCCAACTTAATTCGTATACAAATTCAAATCTTTGAATAGTTCCATCTAAATACAACTCATCTAAATGAGCATCTTTTTCTAAAGCAATATTTAATTTATTAAGAGCTTTTCTAAAATCTTCAAGCTTATATTTCAATTTATTTTCATTCATTAGAATTTCCCCCAAATCATTAGTTTTATATATTAAGATTCCATCTTTATCTATATTTTTTTTTATATTTTCTCCAATTTTATCATTATATTCTATAATATCTACCGTATATTTTAAATTTGATTCATAGAAATCTTCTTTTACAAAATTAAGAATATTTTCCACTCTAAAATTTATTGCTAAATCTATGTCTGAAGTTTTTTTATAATCTTCTCTGGCTCTAGAACCAAAAATTTTTACCCATTTTATTTTTTCTTTATATTTTTTTAAAATATCAATTATTTGAAAAAAATCAGTTTCTGATAGACCGTACATTATTTCCCTCCTAAACTTTTTTATATATTATAACACATAACTATAAAAAAAAGAGGAAGCTTTATAAGCTTCCTCTTATTTCTTTTACTTGATTTATTACTATTCTTACTATTCTTACAAATATAATTGTTATAAAAAATACTGCTAAAGTTGTTGCTGCTACACCAAAGTTATACCAGAAAATTCCTCTACTTTGGTCAATACTTGCAATATACTTAGAATATTTTAAAATTGCTGTAGATCCTATTGCAAGTGGGAATGTAAATGATGCATATACTGGTGTAAATTTAAGTCTTATAATTTTTACCATAGATATATAAAGTAGTGCTGTCATAAATATTCCTAAAGGAAATAAAAATCCTACCATTGCTGGGTTTGGAGTTTCAAAAGCAACTAAATAACCTGCTAAACAAAGATTAGGTGGCGCTGCCATTATAGCAAACGTTGGTAGTCTAGCATCATCTATCTTTTCAACAAATATAATTCTATAAAGCATCATAGGAAGCATAACTATGTAAAATGCAAACCCTATGAAAAAGATTGCCTTAGCTAACTCTGGCATTCCCATAGCTGCTGAGTCCACTGAAGCAACAACAACACCTATTGGAGGAACAAACCAACTTGGAACCATATGCTCTATATTCCAAGAACGAAATCTATGATATATAAACGATACTCCAAAGATCAGATGTAAAAATATACATAGTAACCATAATCCTTTTCCTAATACTGGTGAAAATTCATATAGTACAACTGAAAAGTTCATCAATGCCATATCTAAAGTAGGTATAAAACTTCCAAGTGTTGGATGCTTTAGTTCCTCTTTAAACACATCAAAGTGAAGAACATTCTTTATTATAATCGGTAATAACAACATTAAAGATATAAAGTTTCCTAAGTATAAAGCTCTTGGATCAAGTATAACCGCCACTGCTCCACTAACTCCAGATACACCTAAAGCTAAACCTGTTAGAGCCACTGGCAAATACTTAAAATAGTTTTTTAAATTCTTCATTTTCCTCGCCTCTGTTTTTATTCATTATTTTCAAATATAGTATAGCACTTTTTGAATCTCGGTTCAACTTTTTTTGTATATGTTTTATTTCTAAAATTTTAGTATACTTATTCTGAACTATTATACCTTTTTTTATTGATCTTTCTTTTTTTTCTTAAAATAATTTTAGAAGTTCCTCTCGATTCATTTTTAAAAGTTCCTGCTTCTCCCCTTCTAAAACCTCGCTTATCACTTTAGATTTCTCATTTTTAATGAGACTTATCTTTTCTTCAATAGTTCCCTTAGTTATAATCCTAAAAACATTCACTGTATTTTTTTGTCCCATTCTATGAGCTCTATCTGTGGCCTGATTTTCCACAGATGGATTCCACCAAGGATCAAAGTGTACAACTGTATCAGCTCCAGTTAAATTTAGTCCGCTTCCTCCAGCCTTTAAAGAGATTATGAATATATCTCCCTCTCCACTGTTAAACCTTTCTGCCAGTTCTAATCTCTCTTCTATTTTAGTTTTTCCATCTAAATAAAGCATACTAAACTCATTTTTCAAATACTCTTTTATTATGCTTAGCATCTCTGTAAATTGAGAAAAAAGAAGCACCCTATGCCCACCACTTTTAGCTTCTTGAAGAATTTCTAAAAGAGCCTCTAATTTTCCACTGTTTCCTTTGTAGTCCTCTATAAAAAGTTTTGGATGGTTACATATTTGACGTAGTCTTGTTAAGCACGAAAGGATCTTTATAGCATCGCTACCATCAGCTTCTACCTCTTTTTTATACTTCTCTAAATATGTGAGATATAATTTTTTCTGTTTCTCATCTAACTCAACAACAACATCCTGCTCTATTTTCTCTGGTAATTCTTTTAATACCTCTTTTTTAGTTCGTCTTAAAATAAAAGGTCCCACAACACTTTTTAAACTTTTTAAATTATCTAAGTATCTCTTTTTAAAAGTTGTGTGTGCTCCAAGGTACCCTGGAAATGCAAAATCAAAAATACTCCAAAGCTCTAATATATTATTTTCAATAGGAGTTCCTGTAAGAGCTATTTTAGTTTCTCCCTTTATCTCTTTTATAGCATTAGATGTCTTTGCTAAAATATTTTTTATATTTTGAGCTTCATCTATAATTATATTTGCAAACCCATCTTTAAACAGCATCTTTTCATAAAGCCCTAAATCATTTTTTAAAAGTCCATAGGTTGTTATTATTATCTCTTTGCTACCTATATTCTTAATAACCTCCTCTCTTTCCCATTTAACTCCTACGCACATCTTTACTTTTATATTTGGTGCAAATTTTTCAAATTCACTTTTCCAGTTATAAACTAAAGATTTTGGTGCTATAACTATGCTTGGTAGTTCTCTCTCCTCTAAAGCCAAATACACTATAGTTTGAAGAGTTTTTCCAAGTCCCATATCATCTGCTAAAATACCTCCAAGCCCTAATTTTTCAAGGGTTTTTAACCACTGAACTCCATACAGTTGATAATCTCTTAACATTGGAAACTCTTTTTTTATTCTTTTTTCTTCACCTTTTAAACATATAGTTTTTAGATTTTTTTCCATCTCTTTAAAATTTTCATCAAAAACTACATTTTTAATTCTTTGTAGTGTTGAGCTTAGAAAATAGCTATAATTCTTGGCTCTTGATATAACTCCAGCCTCTATCTCTTTTTTAGTGGCTTCTGCTATATTCAAAAGATCACTTAAATCATTTAGCTCCTCACTGTCTCCCACATCTATAATGCCACCATTTTTTAAAAGGTAATATTTTTTTCTCTCTCTAATGGCATTTAAAATTCCATTTAATTCACTTTTATCTATATTATCTATATTAAACTTTATCTCTAGTATATCTGTAACCTTTGTTTCTACTCTACAACTTGCCGTTGAGTAGCTTTTATTTTTAAACTCCTCTGAGTAGTAGATTTCATATTTTTTCTCAAGTTCAGGTATAGCTTCTACAACAAACCTATAGATACTTTCTAAATTTGTAATATGGTAAAACCCATTTTCAAAATTATTGTGATACACTTTTAAAACTTTACTATATAGGGACTCCTCCTCTAAAGAGTTATTTAAAAGTATAACATCCTCTAACTCACTTTCTGATTTTCCATCATAAAATCTCTTAGAATAAATCTTTAAACCATATGTGTTATATGAGTCTATATATATTTTATCCTCTATAACTTTAGGGGTATATATCTTTTCCTCTAATTTTTTAGATATCTCTAATCTTCCCATATTTTGAGCTGAATTTATAACTACTGGAAGGTTTTTTTCACTTACTATCATAGCTTTACTTCGACTTGTTCTTCTTAAAATATTTTTATACATCTCCATATCTAAAGATGAAATTCTATAAAAAACTGGTTCATTTTTATTTATAACACTTAAAAGAGTTCTTTCTCCTTTCAATATAAAATCATCTACATTTTTAAACTCCACAGCTACCGTTTCATCTTCACTCTCTTTCATCTCCACATCTAAAATATCTTTTAATGAAACTTCCTTTACAATAGCTTGATTCCCTTCTCCTAAAATATCAATAAATCTATCAAAACTTCTTTTATTTCCTAAAACTTCATTTAAATTTAACTCTCCATGATAACTTCTTTTGAATATGCCTTCATACTCTTTAAAAAAATCTAAGAATTTTTTTTCCCATCCTTGAAAATAATCTGTTTTTGGGTTGTAGCTGTAGGCTTTTCCAAAACTAAACTCCTCAGCCTCATAAGCTTCTAAAAATTTTGCAAATTTATTTGTTAATTTATATTTTTTTCCCTTTGAAATTATCTCCATATTAAAAGTAAGACTTTTATGCCCTATTATTACCTCTACCTCTGGAGTTATTTTTAAAAATATTGGATTCATTTTCTCTAAAGTTGGTTTTTTAAAAAATTCTAAATGAGTATCTGCCTCTGATTTTGAACTCATCTCTTTTTTTAGCACTAGGTTATAAGCTGCCATTCCCACTGCAGCTATATGCTTACACGGAGACATATTCTCTCTAAAATACATACAACTACAGTTGTAATCAACAACCTCTTTATAGTTAAATATAACATCAGTTCTGTAGTTTAAATATCCACTACTACCCTTTATAGTTCCAGTTAAATTACGAACACCCTCTCCATAGTATTCCTCTTCCACACTCTCTATTTGAAGTTTTAATATCTTTCCCTTTTTATAATACTCTTCCCCACGTTTATACATTATTGAACCGACTTTATCTAATAAATTTTTTAAAAATTCCACTCAATCCCTCCTAATGTTTTCCTACATTATATCACATCGCCCATCTTCACATAATTATGAAAAATAAAAAATATTTTGTAGGTTATTTCTAAAATTTATAGAATTATATAGTAAATACCTAAACTTAGGAGGTTTTTATGCCTGATATTATCCAAATGGAAAAATTTGCTAAAGATATTCGAAAAGAAACTTTAAAAATGCTTTTAAATAGAGGTTTTGGACACATTGGCGGAGCTATGTCCATTGTAGAAACTCTTGCAGTGCTATATTCAACTATGAAAATAAACCCTCAAGATCCTAAAAATTTAGATAGAGATTTTTTTGTACTTTCAAAAGGGCATGCAGGACCAAGCCTTTACTCCACTCTTGCTTTAAAAGGATTTTTTCCTTTAGAGACTCTGATGACTTTAAATGATAATGGTACTACTTTACCTAGTCATCCAAATAGAAACTTAACTCCAGGAATAGATATGACAACTGGTTCTTTAGGACAAGGAGTTTCTGCTGCTGTTGGAATCGCTTTAGGACTTTTAAGAGATAGCAGTGAAAGACATGTTTACTGTATTGTTGGAGATGGTGAGCTAAATGAGGGACAGTGCTGGGAAGCTATTCAGTTTGCTGCTCACTTTAAATTAACTAACTTTACACTTTTTGTAGATAACAACAAAAAGCAACTAGATGGAACAACTAATGAAATCTGTGAAACTTTTAGTATCTTAGAAAAACTTAGAAGTTTTGGATTTCACTCTATGCAAGTTAAAGGAGACTCTGTAGGGGAGATTTATACAGCTTTAAAAGGAGATAACTTTGGGAAACCTAAAGCTATTGTTTTAGATACTATTAAAGGGCAAGGAGTTAAATACTTTGAAGATTTAAAAGCAAATCACCATGTTAGATTTAATGATGAGATGAAGGGAGTTCTTCTTTGGGAGATTCAAAATTTTGAACAGGGTGATAAGGAGGATGAAAATGAGTAACCTTGTATTAGATAGTTTAGAGATGAGAAGAGCTTATAGTGAAACACTGAAGGAACTTATAAAAAATGATAAAAATGTCTATGTCTTA
The DNA here is from genome assembly GCF_024506395.1 of Cetobacterium sp. NK01. Classification (NCBI taxonomy): domain Bacteria; kingdom Fusobacteriati; phylum Fusobacteriota; class Fusobacteriia; order Fusobacteriales; family Fusobacteriaceae; genus Cetobacterium; species Cetobacterium sp. NK01. The sequence continues at coordinate 1,301,472 of NZ_JANIBO010000001.1, read as the reverse complement.
GAAGCTGATCTTTCTGAAGCTATAACTACAACAACTATTGGTGATGAGTTTCCAGATAACTTTGTAAACTGTGGAATTATGGAAGCCAATATGGTAGGAGTTGCAAGTGGCTTGTCTCTTCTGGGAAAAATCCCTTTTATACATACTTTTAGTCCTTTTGCTACTAGAAGATGTTATGACCAGATATTTTTATCTGGAGCTTATGCTGAAACAAATATTAAAATTTTAGGCTCTGATACTGGTATAACCTCTCAATATAATGGAGGAACACACACATCCTTTGAAGATATAGCTCTTATGAGAGAGGTTCCTGGAGCTACAGTTATGACAGCCACAGATTCTACTATGTTAAAATATCTAATTCGTGAGATAAAAAATATCTATGGAATCCACTATATAACAACAATTAGAAAAAATGCTTATAAAATATATGATGAAAATGAAAAGTTTGAAATTGGAAAAGGAAAAGTCTTAAAAGATGGTAAAGACTTAACGATAATTAGTAGTGGAATTATGGTTGCAGAAGCTTTAAAAGCTGCTGAAGAACTTGAAAAACAAGGAATTAGTGCAGCTGTTATTGATATGTTTACCATTAAACCACTAGATAAAGATTTAATTATTGAGTATGCTAAAAAAACAGGAAAAATTATAACAGCTGAAAATCATAATGTTTTAGGTGGTCTTGGAAGTGCTATTGCAGAGGTTCTTGTTGAAAATTATCCAGTCCCCATGAGAAGAATTGGAGTAGAGGATAGATTTGGACAAGTTGGTACTCAAGACTTTTTACAAAAAGAGTATGGTTTAACAGCTGAAAAAATTATAGAAAAAGCAAGTGAGCTTGCTTAGGGAGGAACAAATATGAAGATTTTTATTGATACTGCCAATGTTGAAGAGATTAGAGACGCTGCTAAGATGGGGTATATCTCAGGAGTTACAACAAATCCATCTTTAATTGCTAGAGAGGGTAGAGATTTTAAAGAGGTTGTCACTGAGATTACAGAAATTGTAGATGGTCCTGTAAGTGCTGAGGTTATCTCTTTAAAAGCTGATGAGATGATAGCAGAAGCTATGGAACTTAGTAAGATTCATAGTAATATAGTAATAAAACTTCCTATTACAAAGGATGGTTTAGAAGCTTGTAGACACCTTGTAGATAGAGGAATCAAAACGAATTTAACTCTTATTTTCTCTGCTAACCAAGCTCTTTTAGCTGCTAGAGCTGGTGCTACTTACGTTAGTCCATTCCTTGGAAGACTTGATGACACTGGAGTAAACGGTATTGATCTTATAAAGGAGATCTCTGAGATTTTTAAAGCTCATAATATTGAAAGTGAGATTATAGCTGCTAGTATTAGAAACCCTTACCATGCTAAAGAAGCTGCTAAAGCTGGAGCACACATTGGAACTATTCCATACTCTGTGCTTTGTAAAATGCTAGAACACCCTCTTACAGATGCTGGTATAGCTAAGTTCCTAGCTGATTGGAATAGATAAACTTTATACACACACACTTTATTATAGAGAAAGCTAGATAAATTAATATCTAGCTTTCTTTTATATTTTAGTTCTCTTTATAGTAGTTAATTAAACACCCATCTACTAGAATTTTTCTCTCTGTATCAGTTAATGCCTCTAACTTTAATTCAAGCTCTTTTATTTCGTCACTTCCACTTGATATTACATACCCTTTCACTGTATCCACTTTATTTTCAATAGCTGATTTTACATCTTTTATATAGATATAGTCATCATTTGCAAAGTTTACATCTTGCTTTATAATAAATGGAATCATTCCCCAGTTAATTAGGTTTGATCTGTAACGTTTTGTTGCATACTCTCTAGCTATATTTGCCCATCCACCTAAAACTTTCTGACAAGATGCAGCTTGCTCTCTAGCTGATCCATCTCCTGGTTTATTTGCATATATTGTACTTCCTATTCCAATCTCCAAAGGTTTTATATTACTATCAATAGTTTTTATTTTGTTTAAAACTTTTTCTAACTCTCCCACAAAAGGATTTTCTCCATTTTCTCTTTGTAACTCAAATCTATGAATCTCTTTTGCCTTTTTCGTATAATCAGGTACTCTTCTTGAAAGAGTAAATTCAGCAAGTCTCATTGGATTCGAACGATATGATGATGTCTCTCCTGAAGGTATAAGCTCATCTGTTGTTGTAACAGGGTCATTTATAACTGCACAAACTTTTAAAAGCATATTTTCTGTAAGTGCTGGCATTTTTGGCCAATCAATTATATTTGGTCCATAGATTAAGTCTGATGATTTAGACTCTTCAAATCCATCATAAACTTTATTTTTATAAACTTTATCACTAAACTCATACTTTGGCTTAGTAAACTCTACATCAATATCTGTAGCTGCTGTTAACTTTCCTCCATTGATTGCTGTTGCTGCAATAGACCTAGCATCCATTAGTGCTACCATTGATATTTGTCCATCTCCTGGTTTTGATCCTTCTCTATTTGGGAAGTTTCTAGTTGTATGTCTTAGACTTAATTGTCCATTTGCAGGTGTATCTCCCGCTCCAAAACACGGTCCACAAAATGCAGATCTAACAACTGCTCCACTTTCCATTATAGTTCCTATTGAACCATTTTTATTAAGATTTATATATGTTGGTTGGCTTGATGGATACACACTTAATGTAAAGTCCACTCCCACAGATTTATCTTTTAAAATATCTGCAGCATCCACTATATTGTCATAAGTTCCACCTGCACATCCTGCTATAACTCCTTGCTCAGCAAAAAGAGATCCATCTTTTATCTTACTTTTAAGATCTATTTTTATTCCCTGCTCTAAAGCTTCCTCTTCTACTTTTGTTAGTATCTCATCTAAGTTACTTTGTAACTCTTTTATTGAATAAACATTACTTGGATGGAAAGGAAGTGCTATCATAGATTCAATTTTATCTAAATCAATTACAACCATTCCATCATAATAAGCTACATTCTCTGGAGATAACTCTGAATACTCCTCAGATCTATTGTGCTCCTTTAGATACTCCTTAACTTTTTCATCAGTTTTCCAAATTGAAGTTAAGCATGTTGTCTCAGTTGTCATAACATCTATACCATTTCTAAATTCAACATCTAAGTTTGATATTCCCTCTCCCACAAACTCCATAACTTTATTTTTTACAAATCCATTTTTGAAAACAGCTTTGATTATTGTTAAAGCTATATCTTGAGGTCCTATACCTTTTTTAGGTGCTCCTTTTAAATATATTCCCACTACTCCTGGGTATTTTATATCATAAGTTTTGCTTAGAATCTGCTTTACCAGTTCTCCTCCACCTTCACCTATAGCCATAGTTCCCAACGCCCCATATCTTGTATGACTATCAGAACCTAAGATCATCTTTCCACACCCAGCCATAGTTTCTCTCATATATTGATGAATTACACCTTGATGAGGTGGTACATATATTCCACCGTATTTCTTAGCCGCTGAAAGACCAAACATGTGATCATCCTCATTTATTGTTCCTCCAACAGCACAAAGAGTGTTGTGGCAATTTGTTAAGACATAAGGAATTGGAAATTTTTCAAGACCGCTTGCTCTAGCAGTTTGTATTATTCCTACGTACGTTATATCATGAGAAGCTAAGCAATCAAATTTTAAATTTAAATCTTCCATATTATTTGAAACATTGTGCTTTTCTAAAATTTTATAAGCTATTGTTCCTTTCTTTGAAACCTCTTTATTATATTTTACACCAGATTCCTCTGATATAATCTCTTTTCCATTAATTAAAAATACTCCATTATTATATAAAGATATCATAAGTCCTCCCGCAAATTTCACTTTTGAATAATTGTATACAATTATATTTTATATATTTTTTTAATTTTGTCAACTGTTTTTTTATTTTATTTTTTAATTAATATGTTACTTTTTAGTAAAAAATGTTTTTAAAAAAAATATATTGACTTTTTTAAAACAAAAATTTATAATTTGCACAACAAGAATTTTTGTATACAATTGTTCAATTTAATTTTGATAGTTTTGGGGAGGTTTTATTTATGTTACTAGCCGTTGCTGGTTTTATTATGTTATTTGCTATGATGTATTTTCTTTTTAAATCAAAAACTATACCTTTGGTTGTTTTTATCACAATTCCATTTATTGCTGCTGTTTTAGCTGGTTTTTCATTTCCAGAGATTGTCACTTTTGTAAAAAAAGGTGTCGGAAAAACTAGTGAAATGGCCGTTCTATTTATTTTCTCAGTTACTTTCTTCGGTCTAATGTCTGATGCCGGGATGTTTGACGTTATTGTTGATAAGTTGGTAAAAAAAGCTGGAACAAATGTTATTGCAGTTGCCGTTGTCACTGCCATTGTTGCCATTTTCTCCCACCTTGATGGTGCCACTGTTACAACTGTTTTAGTTACAGTTCCAGCTCTATTACCACTTTATAAAAAATTAAATATCCGTCCACAACTTTTACTTATGATTGTTGGAGCTGGAATGGGTGTTATGAATCTTTTACCTTGGGGTGGTCCTGTTGCTAGAGCAGCTACAGTTTTAGGGATGAATCCAAATGATTTGTGGCATATCATGATTCCTATTCAAATTTTAGGAGTTGCTACTACAATTGGTCTAGCTGTTTTTGGTGCTATGAGAGAGATTAAATTTAATGGTGCTGGTGTTTTGGAAAAAACATCTCCTGAATTTGAAATAGAAGAGGGAACTCATATCTCTCAAAAGAAAGAGAATGAATTAAAAAGACCTAAGTTAACAGCTTTTAATATGCTTTTAACTCTTGGAATTTTAGTTTTATTACTGATTAATACTTTCCCTCCATATTTTGTATTTATGATTGGATGTGCTGTTGCACTTGTAGTTAACTATCCTAATCCTAAAGATCAAAAAAATAGATTAAAAGCTCATGCTCCTGCAGCCCTTGATGTATCATCTGTTATGCTTGGAGCTGGAGTTATGGTTGGAATTTTAGGTAATAGTGGAATGCTAGAAGCTATGACTATACCTCTACTAAAGGTTATTCCATCATTTATTGCTTCTCAGTTACATATATTAATGGGAGTTTTATCTCTACCTCTTGGATTAGTTTTAGGAACAGATTCATATTTTTATGGATTGATGCCTCTTGCTATTGAAGTTGGTAAAAACTTTGAAATTGCTCCTTTAAATATGGCTGTAGCTATGACTATTGGAAAAAACCTTTCTCTTTTCATAAGTCCTTTAGTTCCTGCTACTTTCTTAGGAATAGGACTTGCTGGTATTGAGTTAAAAGATCACATTAAATACTCATTTGCTGGTTTATTTGGTGTATCTTTAATTATGATGGTATTTGCACTATCTATAAATATGTTCTAATAAAAAAAGACCGTCAAACTTATTTGATGGTCTTTTTTACTACTTCTTTTGCATTTAACAGATGAAGTCTATTGGCTTCTTTAGCTTTTTCTAACTCTCCATCTCTCAATAAACTTATAATTTCAAAATGTTCGTTATAAGCTTTTAAAACTCTATTTTCACTTTTTAAAGATTTTCTCTTTAATGCTGATATTATAAAATCATAGTGTCTCAATATTTTCACAGCATACTCTAAAGATGATGCTGAGTAAACTAAAGAGTTATACTCTAAAAATAGTCTTCTTGCTTCTTCCCAATTTTCAGTATCTATAAGATATTTTGTCAAAATCAAATTTTGGTATATCCTATCTATTCCACTTTTATTTTTTGCAATAGAATCAAATAAAATTCCCTCAAGACATATTCTAATCTCAAATATTTCATCAATTTTTTGTTGAGTTATCTCCATAATTCTTAATCTACCATTTGGCAATCTTTCAATTATGTCCTCAATTTCTAACTTTTTTATAGCTTCTCTCAAAGGAGTTCTACTAACATTTAGTTTATTTGCATAGTCAATCTCTACTACTTTATCTCCAAAATCGATATTTCCAACTAATAGATCATTTTTTATTGTTTCATAGATATTATCACTACTACTCTTTCTCATTATTATAGTCTCCTAGTCTTTTTATATCTCATATGATACTTTTTTTTCTAAAATTTAGCAAGAAAAAAGACCAACTTAAAATCTAAAATTTTAAATTGGTCTTTTTATTTTTTTAGAATACCTCTTTTTCAACCTCTTGCTCTATTATTGTTTCTTTTTGATATGCTTTTAATCTTGGCACATTGAATACAATTGACAATCCACCAAATAGAATCATTAAAAATGAATAATAGTTATAAGGTACTATCTGCATTGGAGATATTTGAGCTAATCCTGCAGCTACAAGAAGTTGACCTCCATATGGAAGTAATCCTTGGAAAGCTGAAGAGAAAATATCTAATAAACTAGCAGTTCTTCTTAAATCTATTGAATATTGCTTTGATATATTTTTAGATAGTGGTCCTGCAGTTACAATAGAGATTGTATTATTAGCTGTTGCAACGTCGATTAATGCAGCTAATGTAGCTATTCCAGCTTCTGCTCCTTTTTTACTCTTTATTTTAGATGTTATTTTATCAAGTAGATAGTTAACTCCTCCATAGTAATTCATAAGAGCTATTATTCCACCTATTGTAATAGCAATTAAACATAGATCTTGCATCCATCCAAATCCTCTTTGAATAAATCCTAATAACTCTACAAAATTGAAAGCTCCAAGAGCTAACCCTAAAATAGATCCAGTTCCTATACCAATTGCTAAAACAACCATTACATTTAATCCAATTAAAGCACTCACTATAATCGAGATATATGGAAGTATTTTTATTAAAGAATAATCTCCCACTGCAACAGTTCCACTTGCTTCAGGAACTAATGATAAAATTATAATTGTAACTATTACTGCAGGTAAAACTATTAACGCATTCATTTTAAATTTATCTCTAAGCTCTATTCCTTGAGTTCTTGCAGCTGCAATTGTTGTATCAGAAACAAAAGATAGATTGTCTCCAAACATTGCTCCTCCAACAACAGTTCCCATTAAAAGAGATAGATCTAAACCAGTTTGTTGAGCCATTCCTATTGCAATTGGAACTATCGCTGTAATTGTTCCCATAGATGTTCCCATAGCAAAAGAGATAATACAACTAATAACAAAAATTCCTGGCAGTATTGCCTTTGATGGTAAAATACTTAAACCAAAGTTTACTGTTGCATCCACTGACCCCATAGCATTTGCAACAGAGTAAAAGGCTCCTGCTAAAATGAAAATTGTAACCATTAAAATTATTGTTGATTCTCCTCCACCTCTAGCAAAAATCTCAACTTTTTCTTCAAGTGATATTTTTTTATCTTTTCTATTCAGTGATAATGCGTATGCTAATACAAACATGAAACCAACTAAAACAGGCATACTTGAAAAATTATTTGTAACTATTCCTGTCACTAAAAACATTATCACAAATAAAATTAAAGGTGTTAATCCCATAAAGCTTTTGTAATTATCTTTTTCATTCAACATCTTTACTCACTCCCCTTAAAAACTTAGTGCTACGATATTAACTCATAAGTTTTTTAAAATCAAGAAAGTGCTTAACAAAGTGTTCTATAACACTTTATTATTTATCTCCTTTATGGCATTTTCAATTATGTTTAAACCTTTTTCTATCTCATCTTTTTTTAACCCAACAAAACTCAACCTAATTTTTGAGTCCACTCTTTTATCCCAGTAAAAAATAGTTCCAGGAAGAAAAGAAACTCCATTTTTTTTACAAAGATAATAGAACTCCTTTTCATCAATATCCTTATTTAGCTTAATCCAAATTGACCTTCCTCCTCCTGGACTATGCATAAGTCTTACTCCCTCTATTTTCTTTAATCTCTCTATCATATATTCATATTGCTCTTTTATCTTCTCTCTTATTTTTGCTAGACTCTCTTCATATATCCCATTTTTTATTAAATACTCTAAAGTTTTCTGAGTGAAATTACTTGGAGTTATCTCTGAATTTAGAACTTCAAAATCCAACCTCTCTCTAAATATAGGAGGTACAATCATATAGGATATCTTCATCTCTTTATGGATACATTTAGCTAGATCTTTTATATAAAAAACTCGCTCTCTTCCAGCTCTATCATAGCTTTTTAAAGATTTTGGTTTCTCCTCTAGGTAGTAAAAGTCTGAACTGTTATCCTCTTCAATTATATAAAAATCATACTCTTGTGCCAATTTAAGTAATTTCTCTTTTTTCTCACTAGACCACACTATTCCAGATGGATTTTGATAGTTAAAACTCTCATATACAAAGTCTATTTTACTATTTTTTAAAACCTCTTCAAAATCTTTAAAATCCCAACCATCCTCTAAAAGATGGATTCCATTAACAATAGCTCTCTCTTTAAATAAATTTAAAGCCTTGTACTTTGTAGGATCTGAAACTACTATAGTTCTCTCTCCTTTTTTCTTAAAAAATAGTTTTAAAACAGTATTTAAACACTGCTGAGAACTATTTAAAACCACTATCTCTCCACTTGATATAAATATGTCTGAATCCTCTAAGTGATCCGCTATTGTGTCTCTTAAATCTTTACTTCCCTTTAAATTTTCCTCTTCAAATATATCATCATTTAAAACCAAAACTTTAAGCATTATATTTCTCAAATCTAAACCTATAAGTTTTATTGAATCTATCTCATCCTTTGAAAAATCTATAAGATTTTTCTTTTCCTCTTCAGTTATTAAAGCCCTTTCTAAAATTAGTCTATTATCTAAATTTATGGAAAAATCTCTATTTTCACTTACAAAACTTCCCTTTCCTAAAACTTTAAAAATGTACCCTTCACTTTCAAGCATCTCATAACCTTTTAACACAGTTGTTGTATTTAACCCCTTTTTTATAGATATCTGTCTTAGAGATGGCAGTTTTTCTCCTGCTTTTAAATCTCCATTTAATATTTTTTCTTTAAAATACTCATAAACATCTAAACAAGACCCTCTTTTCATAATTTTGTCTAAGTGTTGTAAAACACTTAATGCCCCCTTTACTTGATTTTTTTCAGTTTTAGAATTATATATATTATATTATAACATATTTCAAGGGGAGGCATAGATGGAGAGTTTTAATTTTAAAAGTTCCACTAGAATAATTTTTGGGAAAGATAGTTTTAAAGATGTTGGTAAATATATAAAACCTCATTCTTCAAAAATATTACTACATTATGAGGGAGAGTTAATTAAAAAACTAGGTATATACGACACTGTAGTTAACTCTTTAAAAGAAAATGATATTGATTTTATTGAACTATCAGGAGTGGTACCAAATCCAAGACTATCTCTTGTGGAAAAAGGTATCGATATATGTATAGATAACGATATTGATTTTATACTAGCTGTTGGTGGAGGTAGCGTTATTGATTCATCTAAGGCTATCGCTCTTGGAACTCCATATATTGGGGATGTTTGGAACTTTTTTACTGGAAAAGATGAGCCTACTACCTCTTTAAAAGTTGGAGTTATTCTAACAATTCCTGGGGCTGGATCAGAGATGTCTGAAAGTAGCATCATTACAAGGGAGGAGGATTTAACTAAAGCAGTTTGCGACACTGAATTTAATATTCCTGAGTTTGCAATACTTGATCCTCAAGTTTGCTACTCTATTCCAACAAAACTTATGTGCTGTGGAATTGTAGATATTTTATCTCACCTTATGGAAAGATACTTCTCTCCCACTGAAAATGTTGAATTAAGTGATTCTCTTTTAGAAGGAGCTATGAGAACTATTGTAGATCTTGGACCTAAGTATTTGGAAAATCCAAAGGATTACAACACTTGTGCACAGATCATGTGGACAGCCACTGTTGCTCACAATGGTATGATTGCTTGTGGAAGAGTTGCTGATTGGTCATCACATAGAATTGAACATGAGATCAGTGCTATTTACGACTTAAATCACGGAGCTGGAATGGCTGTTATTTTCCCAGCTTGGTTAAAATATGTTAAAGATATAAATCCTAAAAAAATCCAGAGCTTCTCAAAAAATGTATTCCACTGTGAAAATGGAATTGAAGCTTTAGAAAACTTCTTTAAGTCCTTTGGTTTAGTAACTACATTAAAAGAGCTAAACATACCTAATGAAAGCTTTGATTTCATGGCTAAAAAAGCTTTAGGAAATAGAGGGACTATGGGAAATTATGTTAAATTAAATGCCAAAGATATTACAAATATACTAGAGATTGCAATGGGAGGAAACATATGAAAACTGAAAAAGATTTTATCTATTCTATAGAGTGGAGCGAGGACGGAGCTATTATTTTAGATCAAACTAAACTTCCTACAGAGACTGTTTTTTTAACAGTGACAGATGAGAAACAGATGCATCACTATATAAAAACTCTAACAATTAGAGGAGCTGGTGCTTTAAGTATTGGTGGAGCTTACGGTGTTTACTTAGGAGTTTGGAAATCAGAGGAAACAGACCCTAAAAAATTTGTAGATAAAGTTCTTGAAGTTTGTGACTATATGGATACAGCTAGACCCACTGCTGTTAAGTTATTTGTAATGGTTGATAAAATCAGAAAGTGTGCTTTAAAAAATGCTCATCTTTCTGTGCCTGAGATAAAAGCAGCTATTTTAAATAGATGTCATGAGATAAGACAGGAAAATATAGATGATTGCGCTAAAGTTGGTGAGTATGCTCTCTCTCTTTTAAAGGATGGAATGACTGTTTTAACTCACTGTAACGCTGGAAGTTATGCAACTGTTATAAGAGGTTCTGCATTAGCTCCATTTTACCTTGCTAAAGAGAGAGGAATGAATATCAAAGCTTTTGTAGATGAAACTAGACCTCTTTTACAAGGTTCTAGATTAACTGCTCATGAGCTTCAAAAAGCTGGAGTAGATGTAACTTTAATCTGTGATAATATGGCTGCTTACTGTATGCAGCAAGGACTTATAGATGCTGTTGTTGTATCTAGTGATAGAATCGCTGCAAATGGAGATACAATTAATAAAATAGGAACTTACAATGTGGCTGTTTTAGCTAAATATCACAACATCCCTTTCTATGTAGCTTCAACTTTTGCCAGTGTGGATTTCAGTATGGAAAAAGGTAGCGATGTACCTATTGAGCTTAGACCTGACGAGGAGATCACTGAGGGATTTGGAAAAAGAACTGCTCCTTATGGTATAAAGGTTTATAACCCTTGTTTTGATGTTACTCCTAACGAGTTAATCACAGCTATTATCTGTGAAAAGGGAATTGCTAGACCTAACTACAAAGAGAGCTTAGCTAAAATGAAAGGGGAGGAATAGTAATATGGCTGCTTATGAGATTTTAAATGAGGATTCTGCACTTATATATTCAGTTGAAACTTTAAATTTTTTTAATGATAAAAATTGTTTAACTTGTAAAGAGATTGGAGATGGTAATCTAAATAATGTCTTTAGAATTGTAGATTCTACCTCTGGAAAGTCTCTAATTTTAAAGCAATCTCTTCCATATGCTAGAACCTCTGTGGAGATGAAGTTAGATGCTAAAAGAGGAGAGATTGAAGCTATGGGCCTTATGACTCAAGGAAAACTATCTCCTAACATGGTTCCTATTGTCTATAACTATGATCCCTCTAAATATATTATAGCTATGGAGGATTTAACAGGTCATGAGATTCTTAGAACTGCTATGATAAATGGTGTTATATTTCCAAATTTAGGAAAAGATGCAGCTAGCTTCTTTGCTAATACACTTCTTAGAACTAGTGATATTGTTCTAGATAGCAAAACAAAAAAAGATGAGGTACTAAAGTTTATCAATAAAGATCTTTGTGATTTAACAGAGCATCTAGTTTTAACTAACTCAGCATTTTTAGCTTCTAGAAATAAAATTGATGATCATCTTCTAGATTTCGTTAAAGAAAATGTTTTCAATGATAAAAAAGTAGCTTTTGAAGTGGCAAAGCTAAAACATAACTTTATGTGTAACGCTCAAGCTCTTCTTCACGGAGATGCTCATATAGGTAGTATATTTGCCAAGGATAACAGCTTAAAATTCATTGACACTGAGTTTTCATTCTACGGTCCTATGGGATTTGATGTTGGTATGTTTTTAGCTAACCTTTTTATGAATGCTTGTTACCATAAAGCTCTTGGAAATATACAGTATAAAAACTATGTTTTAAATCAAATTGAAAGCTTTATAGATAACTTTAAAAAGGAGTTCATTGAAGTTTGGGATACATACGCAACTGAACACTTTGCTAAAACTAATGAGGAGTTTAAGTTCTGGTATTTAAACAACGTTTTAAAAGATACTGCAGGGTATTGTGCTTGTGAAATGATAAGAAGAACAACTGGTTCATCTCACGTTAAAGAGATGGATGATTACAACGATAAAGATATACAAAAGAAAGCTCAAATGAAAAACATCACTTTAGCTTTACAAATACTATTTAACCAAGAAAAATTCAAATGTGGAAAAGACTATAGAGAACTTTTTTAAAGGAGAAAAAAACTATGCTTTTAGAAAAAGAGAGAGAAGAACTTATTGTTTACGGTAAAAAAATGATTACAGAAAATCTAACTAAGGGTACTGGAGGAAACTTAAGTATCTTTAATAGAGAGAAAAATTTAATGGCTATTACTCCTAGTGGTATTGGTTATTTTGATATAACACCAGAGGATATTGTTATTATTGATGTGGCTACTGGAAAAATTGTAGATGGACATAGAGTTCCTTCAAGTGAATGTGATATGCATAGAATTTTCTATAAATATAGAGATGATATTGATGCTGTTGTTCACACTCACAGTACTTTTTCTACAACAATCTCATGTCTTAATATAAATCTTCCTCCTATTCACTACATCCTAGCAACTGCTGGTATAGATGTTAGATGTGCTGAGTATGCAACTTATGGAACTGTGAGACTAGCTAAAAATGCCTTTGAAGCTATGAAGGATAGAAATGCTGCGCTACTTGCAAATCATGGATTAATAACAGGGGGAAAAACTTTAAAAGAGGCTTTCTCTGTGGCTTTAGATGTTGAGTTTTGCTCTGAGCTTTTCTGTAGAGCTAAATCTATGGGAGAACCTGTTTCACTATCTGTTGAAGAGATGACTTCTATGATGGAACGATTTAAAACCTATGGAAAAAGAGTTGAGGAACACGAAGAAATTTAAAATAAAAAGGGGTAGTATCTTAAAGATACTACCCTTATTTTTATTTTATTATTTTTCTATTTTTAGAATCTACTACATAGATCTCATAGTTATCTTGAATAAATGCTTGATCTCCATCTTTTTCAATGTTTATTTTTACAGTATCTTCTTGTGTTTCTACTCTAACTGTTACTTTTGCACAGTTTCCTGTCTTGTAACTTTGAGTTAATCCATCATCTTCAAAAGATGTGAATTCTGATACTCCAGTAGTTTCATTTGCATAGATGATAAAGGCTCTCTTATCTTGATCCTTTGTTTCAAAGCTATAGTCATCAGTATCATTTATAGGTATAATTGCTCCCTCTCTTATAAATAGTGGGAATGTACCTAACTCCACTTCAACCTCTATAGTTTGTCCACCTTTATAAAGCTTGTTAGTGTTGTAATCATACCATGAGTTTCCTTCTGGTAAGTACACTTTTCTTACTTTTTCTCCCTCTGTAACCACTGTTGCTACTAACATATCGTCACCTAATAAGAACTCATCATTTTCATTAAATGTATTTCTGTCGTTTTCGTAGTTATAGAAAGTTGGCTTCATTATTGGAGTTCCCTCTGTGTGAGCTCTATATAGTAAGTTATATATGTAAGGAGTTATCTTTCTTCTAAAGTCCATAGCCTTTTTTATCTCAGCTAAAACTTCTGGATACATCCATGGTACATTAACTGACTTATCATCGTTCCATGAGTGAATTGTAAATCTTGGATAGAAAATTCCATTTTGTACCCATCTTACAAATAGCTCAGGTGTTGGTGCTGGACCTGAGAATCCTCCAACGTCATGTCCTAAGTTATAAACTCCTGAAAGTGCTAAACTTATTGCCATGTAATTATTATATCTCAATGTTTTCCACTCTGTTCTGTTATCTCCAGACCATGTTTGAACATACTTTTGCATCCCTGGACATCCTGCTCTTGAGATTAGGTAAGGTCTCATGTTACCATCAAACTCTTTTTGAGCTTCAAAAGATGATTTCATCATAAGTAAAGTTTGAATAGGTCTTATTAACTCTATGTCTAACCCCTCTCCAAATCCATTACATCTAGCTTTTGGATCCCAAATCTCATACTCATTATTATCGTTCCAAGTTGAATCTATTCCTAATTCTAAAAGCTTCTCTTTTACATTCTCTTTCCACCAGTTAACAGCATCTTTATTTGTAAAGTCTATGTAAGCTCCATTGTCATCCCAGAATTGAACTAACTCAGGCTCATCACTATTTCTCTCTTTTACAAATAGTCCTTTCTCTTTCATTTCAGCAAATTTTGGATGGTCATGTAAAAATGCTGGTTTTATGTTTGCACAAAGTCTAACTCCATTTGCGTGGTAGTTATTTGTGAACTCTTTTACATCTGGGAACTTCTCATTATTCCAGTTAAATACATATCTCTTGTCTCCAATAGAAGTATATCCTGAAGATAGTTGGAATGAATCACATGGAATCTCATGCTTTTTACAATCATCTAAGAAGTTATTTAAAAGTTTTTGTGACTCTGGTAAATCTGTGTAAGTCATAGTTGATCCTGAATAACCAATACTCCACTTAGGTGAGAATATAGTTTTTCCAGTTAACCAAGAGAATCTCTCTGTTACATCTTTTACTTGTGGTCCAGCGATAACATAATAGTCTAAATCCCCATCTTTAGCTTCAAAATATCTGTATAATCCGTGGTAGTTATCTAGCTCTGTTCCCATCTCAAAAGTAACTGTTGAGAAGTTATCATAGAATAATCCAAATGAGTATTTAGTCTTTGGATTTCTAGTTATATAAAATGGTATATGCTTGTATAATGGATCACTATACTCAGCATCATAACCCATTGGATCTAGGTTTTTCATTCTCATTCTTCTAAAGTGTTTATTTAATTTTCCACTTTTCTCTCCAAATCCAAAGTATTGCTCCTTTAAATCTCTCTCTAAGTAGTGGTATATGTTTTCATCCCAATATCCAAAGTTATAAGCTTGAGTTTTTCTATCTTGAGCTATCTTTACCCACTCATTTTCTGATTTTCCAAACCAAGTCATCTTCATACCATTAAGGTCTACAATAACTTTTAAAAGCTCAGTTGAAATAGTTACTGTTCCTTCAGCTTCTACAATTTCAAATTGAGGTAGTTGGAATACAGAGTGATCAAATCTATCTCTTCCCTCTATTGGAAAGTCCTCCATTCCAGGTGTTACAGTCCAAGTTTTTCCAAGCTTTAATTTACCCTCTTTTAAAAATGTTACTTTAAAGATATCTTTTTCTAAAATTGAAAGTTTCACTTCTAAGTTTAACTCTTTTGAAGCAAATGTTACTATATTTTCTCTATTGTCTATTTTTTCAAATAGATAATTTAATTTTATTCCCATAATATACTTATGAGGGTAAATTTACTTTACCCTCACCCTCCTTATTTATACAATCTTTTTATATTAACTTAAATAGTTTTGGTAATCCTAAACTTATCCACGGAATATACGTTATCATTAAAAGAGTTATAATTAAACCTATAAAGAACGGTATTAATTCTTTTATTACCTCTTCAATTTTAACCTTGGCTATTCCACACCCTATAAATAAAACACTTCCCACTGGTGGAGTACATATTCCAATACATAGGTTTGATACTAACATTATACCAAAGTGTACTGGGTGTAGTCCTAATTTTGTTGCAATTGGTAAAAATATCGGTGTAAATATTAAGATTGCTGGTGTTAAATCCATAAATGTTCCAGTTATTAATAAAATAACATTCATTAATAGTAGGATTATTATTTTGTTATCTGATAATCCTAAAATAGCGTTTGTTATGAATTGAGGTATAGTTGAAAACGCCATTGCCCAAGACATGATGCTTGATGCACCTATTAGAAACATTATTATTCCAGTCATTTTTATAGTATCTTTAAAAATTGTTTGCATATGTTCAAAAGTTAAGCTTTTATAAACTACAACTGATAGAAACAGTGTATAAACTACTGATATTGCAGATGCCTCTGTTGCAGTGAATATTCCAGCTATTATTCCACCAATTACTATAACTATTAATAGTAAACTTGGAATTGCATCTAATATAACTTTTGTAGCTTCTCCAAATGAAACTTTTCCTTCAACTGGATAGTTATTCTTTTTAGCTATAAAGTAAGCTATTATCATAACACTAAGTCCCATAAGTATTCCAGGTACATATCCTGCTACGAATAGAGCTCCTATTGATGTTCCTCCACTAACTAGTGAGAAAACAATTAGAGATCCACTTGGTGGAATAAGTAATCCTGTTGGAGATGACGCTATATTTACTGCTGCTGAGAATTTTGGATCATATCCCTCTTTTTTCTGTAGAGGATCTAATGTTCCTCCAATAGCTGCTGCTGCCGCTACTGCTGATCCAGATATTGATCCAAATAACATATTTCCTAAAACGTTAACCTGAGCAAGTGATCCTGGTAGTCTTCCTCCAAGTAACTTTGCAAAGTTAACTAGCTTTATTGCTATTCCTCCTGTGTTCATTATACTTCCTGAAAGGATGAAAAATGGTATTGCCAGTAGTGTGAAACTGTCCATTCCAGTTATCATCTTTTGAGCTGAAGCTATAACTGCCACATCAAAAGGAAGATTAATAAGTATTGTTAAAAAAGAAGCCAGTCCAATTCCAATAGATATAGGTGTTCCTATTGCTAATAGAATGAAAAAACTTATAAATAAAACGCTTACCGTTAGAGCCATTATTTATTTCCCTCCTTTAACATACCTTTTAATTCAACTATGTCTATTAACATATATAATAAATTGATTATTCCTGATATAGGAAGTATTGAGTAGACAACTCCCATAGGAATCTGTAGTGATGGTGATAACTGTCCCATTGTGTTCAGTGAAAGTTGCCCTCCACCAATTACTTGAACTAGCAGTATGAAGATTAAAACAATTACTGAAATTAACATCTGTAACTTTGTTATCTTCTCCTTTGGTAGTTTACTTACAAGAAGATCTATTGATAGGTGAGCTTTTACTCCAAAAGCGTAAGTAGCTCCTAATAATCCTATCCAAATTAAACTAAATCTTGAAAATTCATCTGTAAATGTACTTGGATTATTTAATACATATCTTGATATAACTTGCCAAGTAACTGCTAAAACTAGCAACGTTAAAACTAATGAAGAAAATAAAATTATTATTTGATTTATTCTATTTCTTAAGCTTTCCATTATTAGCCCCCTTTATTTTGTATCCCTAATAGAATTGATTAATCTTGCCATTGTCTCATTTTTCATCAACTCATCATACATAGGTTTAACTTTCTCTTGAAATGGCTTTTTATCTGGATACACAAACTTTACATTCATCTCTTTAGCCTGCTCTATTTGTATTTTTTCCATTTCATCCCATAGAGCCACTTGATATTCAAAAGCTTCTTCTGCTGATTCTTTGAAGATTTTCTTTTGCTCATCATTTAACTTTTTCCAAGTAGAGTTACTAATAAAGAAAACGTCTGGTACAATTGTATGCTCATCATATGAATAAAACTTTGAAACCTCTCCATGTCTATCTGTTGTTATAGCTGAGATGTTATTTTCAGCTCCATCTACAACTCTTTGTTGTAATGCTGTATATAATTCACCATAAGATAGAGGAGTGGCAGTCCCACCTAAGTACTCAACCATTTTAATAGCTGTGTTACTTGGCTGAACTCTTATTTTTAATCCTTTTAAATCATCAGGTGATTCAATAGGTTTTGAACCGTAGAAGTTTCTAGTTCCTGCTGTAAAGTAACCTAATCCTACGAATCCACTTTTTTCAGTCATCCCTAAGAACTCATCTCCCACAGGACTTTTTAAAACTCTTAAGAAGTGCTCATAGCTGTTAAATAGGTATGGCATTGAAAATATAGCATACTCTTTAACGAATCCCTCTATTGGAGAAGCACTGGCTTTAGTCATATCTATAGCCCCTGCTTGCATCAATTCAATTAACTCTCTCTCCTGACCTAACTGACCATTTGGAAATATTTGAATCTTTACCTCTCCATTTGTTTTTGTTTCCACTAGTTCAATAAACTTTAGCATTCCTTTATGAACTGGATGTGTCTCACTTAAACCGTGAGCTAATTTTAAATTTAAATCCCCACTGCTTTCATTTTTATTGCAACCCAAGAATGTAAAAAGTGTGGCAATTAAAAAAATTATTTTTTTCATATCTTTTGCTCCCCATAAATTTTAATTTTTATTTTGTTTCTAAATATTTATGTAAAGTATTTCTTACTGCATCCTCCCCAGATAGCATTTCTACAAAATAATTTTCTACTAATTCTGAAAGACCAATCTCCTCTAAATTAACTCCAAAGATTCTCTCATTTGTAAGTACATTTTTTAATTGCCCTTTATAACTTTCAGGTTTTCCAAACTCAATTCCTGCTAGCTCCTTTTTAAGCATCTCTAACATCGGGTCATTACTAATTGATCTCTCTAATCCCTTATCATCCACTCCTAAAAGGTATCTAAACCATCCTGCTAATACAAGTGGAATATATTTTAACGATTTAACATCTAAGTTCTCATCAGCCACATATGACTTTATAGTCTCTCCAAATCTGATAGCTATCTTTTGAGATGTATCTGTAGCTATTCTTTCTGGTTGATCTGGAATATATGGATTTAGGAATCTCTCATCTATAACCTCATCTATAAAGGCCTTTGGATCGATTATCTTTGGACTTTCAACAACTTTTAAAGCCTCGTTATAACCAACCTCTTTTATTAATCTGTTTAAATCCTCATCACTTGCAGCATCATAAACTGATTTTTTATTTAGAATACATCCAAATATTGCAAGTGTTGTATGTAATGGGTTTAAACATGTAGTTACTTTCATTTTCTCTGTTTTCTCAACAGTTTCTCTATCTGTTAAGAACACTCCAGCTGCCTCTAAGTTTGGTCTTCCATTAGGGAATTTATCCTCAACTATAAAGTACTCTGGTATTTCAGCGTTAACAAAAGGAGCCACAAAGCTGTTTCTATTTGTAATAACTGGTGACATATCCTCAAATCCTAACTTCTCTAAAGAGATCTTTACCTCTTCAGCTGGTCTTGGAGTGATTTTATCTATCATAGTTACAGGGTAAGAAACTTTAGACTCATCTTTTAAATATGCTAAGAAAGCATCCTCAACATATCCATTAGTGTTCCAAGCTGTAGCTATTTCTAAAACAGCCTCTCTTATTTTATCCCCGTTTCCAGAACAGTTATCCATACTAACTAAACTTATTGGTGTTCCATTAGTTTTGAATCTTGAATAAAGTAGTTTTGTAATTAAAGCCATTACATGTTTTGGAGAAGTAAATCCATTTTTGAAATCCTCTAAGATAACTCCAAAGTAGTTTCCTGAAGGATCCTTTAAGTTATATCCTTTTTCAGTTATTGTAAAACTGATCATCTGAAGTGAATCTTTTTTTACAATCTCCTCTAAAGTATTGAAGTTTTCGTCAGTAGCTTTTATCGACTCAACGATACTACCTATGATCTCATTTTGGAAATCCCCATTTTTATTTAACGTTGTTAAAATCGTTAAGTTATCAAATGGTGTGTAAGCCTTATCTATAATCTCTGTATCAAACCCCTCAGCTACAATAATCCCTGTATTCTCTAGATCTTTTTCAATTAAAACTTGTTGCACTTTCCCCATGTATGCTCTAAAGATATTTCCAGCACCAAAGTGTAACCACTTTGGTGTTTTTAAAGTCTCCTCTTTTACCTTTTCAATATCATATTTTGGTACTATTACCCCTAATGAACCATCTATGTTTTTTATATCCTTTAAGTTTAATTTCATCTTGCTATCTCCTTTTGTTACTAACTGTTACTTTAACTTAGAAAGAGTTTCCCAGATTCCTGTTATATAACTTGCTCCTAAAGCTCTATCATATAATCCGTATCCTGGCTTTCCTGTTTCTCCCCAAATCATTCTTCCGTGATCTGGTCTTAAGTATCCATCAAAGTTGTTTTTATGAAGTGCTGCCATAATCTTAACTATATCTAATGATCCACACCCTGAGTAGTGAGCTGACTCTTCAAAGCTTACTCCATCCTCAAGAAGTTTTACGTTTCTTACATGCATAAAGTGAATTCTTCCCATTGCACTGTACTTGTCTACTAATTTCTCCATATTGTTGAAGTTAGCACATCCTAATGATCCTGTACAAAGAGTTAATCCGTTGTACTTGCTATCAACTAGACTTAAGAATCTATCAACATTTTCTTCACATGTTATGATTCTTGGAAGTCCAAAGATTGGCCAAGGTGGATCGTCCGGGTGAATAGCCATTTTTACATCAGCCTCTTCAGCTACTGGAATAATCTCTTTTAAGAAATACTCTAAATTAGCCCAAAGTCCCTCTTGTCCTATACTTTTATATCCTGCAAATAGCTCTGCTAATTGCTCTTTTGTGTAGCTTGAATCCCATCCTGGAAGTGATAGGTTGCTGTTTAATGGATCTAATGCATCCACTTGGTCCTTGTAGTAAACAAGTGCTGTTGACCCATCCTCTAACTCTTTATCTAACTGTGATCTTGTCCAGTCAAATACAGGCATGAAGTTGTAACATATAACTTTAACTCCTGCAGCTCCTAAATTTCTTATGTTCTGCTTGTAGTTTGCTATATACTCATCTCTTTTTCCAATACCTAATTTTATATCTTCATGTACTGGTACACTCTCTATAACATCAAATTTTAGTCCAGCTTTTTCAACTGTCTCCTTTAAAGCTAATATCTTATCCATTGGCCAAACATCTCCAACTGGAACATCATATATAGCTGTTACAATACTATCCATTGTTGGAATCTGCTTTATATATTCCAGTTTTACTGGATCAGATTCTCCATACCATCTAAATGATAATTTCACTTTCTCCTCCTTAAAATATCTATATTAATTAAATTTCTAACTTAAAGTAGTTCTTTGCATTGATGAAACATATCTCTTCAATCATCGCTTTTAAAATCTCCTCATCATATGGAACCTCTCCATCCTCTACCCAAGTTCCCACTAAGTTACAAAGTATTCTTCTGAAGTACTCATGTCTTGTGTAAGATAGGAAACTTCTAGAGTCTGTAAGCATTCCCACAAATCTTCTTAAAAGTCCCAGTTGAGATAGAGCTGTCATTTGACGAATCATTCCATCCTTTTGGTCGTTAAACCACCATCCAGATCCAAACTGAATCTTTCCTGGAGTATCACTATTTTGGAAGTTACCAATCATTGTTCCAAGAACTTCGTTGTCCTTTGGATTTAAACAGTAAAGAATTGTTTTTGGAAGTTCTCCATTCTTATCTAAGCTGTTTAACACTTTTGATAAAACCTCTCCATAGTTATTATCTGCTATTGAATCAAAACCAACATCTGCACCTAGTTTTTTAAACATTCTTTCGTTGTTATTTCTAAGAGCACCCATGTGCAGTTGCATTCCTAAATCATTTTTGTAGTAGATCTTTCCAAGTGCTAAGAAGATCTCAGTTTTATATGTATCTGCTTCCTCTTTTGTTAAAACCTCTCCTGCTAATCTCTTAGCGAAGATCTTCTCTATCTTATTCTCAGTGTCTCTTCTATAAAAAGGTGCCTCTAAACTGTGATCAGTTACAACACAACCATTTTCAACGAAGAACTGCACTCTACTTTCTAAAACTTCTACTAGTTTTTTGAAAGAATCTATCTTTTCATTTGAAACAGTTTCTAATTTTTCTAACCAGATTAAGTAATCATCTTTTTCTAAATAGATAGCTTTATCAGGTCTAAAAGTTGGTAAAACTTTTACTTTAAAGTTCTCATCTTTTAAAATCTCTTGGTGGAACTCTAATGTATCAGCAGGATCATCTGTTGTACAAAGTGCTTTTACATTTGATCTTTCAATAAGTCTTTTAGCTGTAAACTCACTTGTTTTTAAAAGCTCATTAGCTTTGTTCCAGATGCTCTCAGCAGTCTTTCTATTTAATACCTCTTCTATTCCAAAGAATCTCTTAAGCTCTAAATGAGACCAGTGAAAAAGTGGGTTTCCATAAGCGTATTCCATAGTTTCTGCAAAAGCTAAGAACTTCTCATAGTCAGTTGCATCTCCTGTAATGTATTTTTCATCCACACCATTTGATCTCATAGCTCTCCACTTGTAGTGATCACCATAAAGCCAAATTTGTGTTATATTTTCATAGCTTTTATTCTCAGCTATCTCCTTTGGATTAAGGTGACAGTGATAATCGAATATTGGCATTTTCTCTGCGTATTCATACAGTTTTTTACTCACATCATTTTTTAATAAAAAATCTGAATCCATAAATTTTCTCATAGAAACTCCTTTTTAAAACTATCTTTGTATTAGTTGTATGCAAGTATGATAACCAATCTTTCACATTTTGTCAACATTTTTTTTCGTTCTATTTTAGAACTATATTGTTCATTTTTAAATAAAAAGCACTTGAAACATAGTGTTCGAACCATACTTCAAGTGCTTATCTTATATTATCTTTAATTTTATTTGTTACAAAAATATTCTGGGTACTTAGCTTCATATTTTTTTATCACATCTTTATAGTTTAAAAGATGCTTTTCTATTAAATTACCTATATTCTCATTGTTTACGTTTTTTATTGAATCAACTATTTTTATATGTTGATTTAGTGTAGCTTCAATATTTGTTTTTTCTAGAGCATCTAAAAGTCTAAGTCTATCATAGTGAGTAGATAATCTTTTTATAGCTTTCCAACTATTCTTTTTATTGTAGTGATCAAATAAGATATAGTGGAACTCATTATCTAAAGTAAAGAACTCATGTAGATCTCCATCAAAATTCAAAATTATCTTTTGATATTCAATATTTTTTTCCAATTTCATTACCAGTTCATCTATATTTTCATCTTGACAAGCCATTTTTAAAATTCTCTCCTCGCAAGTTTCTCTCACAAAAATAGCTTCCTCAACTAGGTTTAGGTTTATCTTAGAAACAAAAGAACCTCTCTGTGGAAAAACTTCTAATAACTTTTCTTCCACTAGCTGAACTATTGCCTCTCTAAGTGGAGTTCTACTCACATTTAACATTTTACTTAACTCTATCTCCCCTATAGATTCCCCTGGCTTTAAATTTAGATTCATTATATTCTCTCTTAATACTCTATAGATATACTGTCTAGTGTTTTCTTTAGAATTTTTACTTACCCCTTGTAATCTCATCCTTTTCTCTCCTGTCGTTGTTTGATATTTATATTATAACAGCAATTTAAAAGAATGTATACTAGTCATACTAAATTTTTAAAGCTAAAGCTATACCACCTAACAGTCCAGCATTATCTCCAAGCTTAGGACTAACAATATATTCATCTATATTTTCTAAAATTTCTTTAGTTTGAACATAATTATTTAATATCTCTTTTATATTTTTTCTAATCAAAGGGAATAATTGCAGTTGTTTCATTACTCCTCCTCCAAGAACTATTTTCTCTGGTGAAACTATCAAGATATAGTTTACAAGAGCTTGAGCTATATAGTATGCTTCTAATTCCCAAGCTTTATGGTCAACTGGAAGTTCATAAGCCTTTGTTCCCCATCTCTCCTCAATAGCTGGTCCAGATGCCAATCCTTCAAAACAATCCTTGTGAAATGGACATTTTCCTTCATATATATCCTCTGGATGTCTTTTAACAATAATATGTCCCATCTCAGGGTGAAGCATTCCATGGACTAACTTTCCAGAAACTAATGCTCCCCCTCCTATCCCAGTTCCAACAGTTAAATAAAGACAGTTTTTCAATCCTTTTGCTGCTCCCCAAGTAGCTTCTCCCAGTGCAGCTCCATTTACATCTGTATCAAAAGCTAGAGGAACATTTAAATTTTTTTGTAACTCTCCAATTAAGTTAAAATCGCTCCAATATTTTTTAGGAGTTTTAGTTATGTATCCATAAGTCTCAGAATTTGGATTTGGATCAATAGGTCCAAACGAACCTACTCCAATGGCTTCAACTCCTTTATCTTTAAAAAAATCATAAACTTTTTGTAAAGTAATCTCAGGTGTTTCAGTAGAAAAACTAACTCTTTCTAAAACACTCCCATTTTCATCGGCAATTCCACATACAAATTTTGTTCCTCCAGCCTCAATCGCTCCTAATTTCATAGATACTCCTTTTCTACTTTAAATTTATTATTTAATCTTGATACTATAACTCTATATGTTTTACTATCTCTTTTTGGAAAATCCTCTCTATAATGAGCTCCTCGACTCTCTTTTCTCATTTTCATAGAGTTTAATAGTAATTTTGCGCTCTCTATTTTTAAATAAAGTTCTATAGAATTTGGCTTTATATTTTTTAATTTTTCCAATCCTTCATCTAAACTTTTTTCCTCTCGTTTTATTCCACCATGTAAAGTCATAATTTTTTTTAACTCTAAAATATTTTTTTCGTTCTCTTTTAAAGATGATGTATTTTTATTATCTTTTAAAATTTCATTTTTCCAACTTATAAACTCATCTATAAGATCTTCAGTTAAGATTGTTTCGTTAGGAAGATTTGCAATATATTCCCAAGCTTTTAATGCTGCTCTATTTCCAAAAACAAGGGCTCCACCAACAGAATTTCCTCCTAATCTATTTGCACCTTCCACACTAGAAGAAAGCTCACCTATAGCAAATAATCCTTTTACACCAGTCTCTCCACAGTCAGTCACCATAACTCCGCCATTGCATCCATGTGCAAATGGAGCTATGACAATTTTATCTCTACACATATCTATATTTAAGCTATCTTTTAGCCAACTAAGGTAAACTGTATAAAACTCTCCCTTATCTTCATAGAGATCCTTATGAAATTTCAATTCTACACCTTCACTACCTTCACCAATGGCTTTTATCATAGCCAAATCAATTTCAAAACTTTTAAAATCACAGCTAAAAGGAGCATAAGAACTTCTCTCCAACCAATAATCTTTTTTGTCACTGTCTATTCCAGGGTATATAAGCTTACCATTTAAGTCATACATCCCTAAAACGTATTTTGCTGTATGTTCTCCGTATAATGTATTATATTTAGGGCTTATAAACGCTGGTATAAACTGTATAAACTCCATATTTACAACCTTAGCTCCAGCATCTAAAGCAACTATATGTCCTGTACCATCCACATCAGTTGGATATAAGTTATGTTTATAAAGTCCTGCAACTCCACCAGTCGCCATTATAATAGCTTTTGTTCTCACTAGAAAAAACTCTTCTTCACCATTTTGGAAAATAACGCCTTTAACAGCACCATCTCTTTGTAAAATTTTAACAATTTTACATTCCTCTTTTATTGTTATATTTTCAATGGAATCAAATATCTTCTTTCCATTGTCTCTAGCTTTATCCCAGTTGTTTATTAAGTATATGTCTCTAGGATATTTAGCAAAGCAAGCTGGTCTATTATCTCCTCTTAACCAAGGTTCAAAACCAATCTCTTTTAAATAATCTATGCTTTTTCTAATATTTTTTATATACCCTTGAACCATATGTGGATTATCCATTCTTAATCCAACCCTGGCTATATCTTCATAGAATAATTTCTCATCTTTTTGAAAAGAAGCTGTTGCTTGTATACCCAAAGTTCCCTTTAGAGGGAAGAAACTAGCACCACCTCCAAATTTAGAGCTCGACACTAACATTACATCTAATCCTTGATCAGAAGCTTTTTTAGCTGCTACTAATCCACCAATACCACTTCCCACAATGATTATATCTTTATCTTCTAAAACTTTTATCCCCATTTAAACACCCCACTTACAATTAAATATCTCTATGAAAAAGAGAGAGTTTTACCTCTCTCTCAGAATATTCTTATAGATAATTTTTATAGATCTCTTTTGCTCTTTCAACTTTTTCAGCAGGTAATTTTCCTAAAGGTTCTTTACAGTATCCTGCATCTACTCCTTGACACTTTAAAATCTCTTTTAAAGTTTGGAATAATCCATTTCCTAAAACAGCTTCAATCATATTATTTGCTTGTCTTTGTAACTCTCTTGCCTCATCAATTTTTCCCTCTTTAGCTAAAGTAAAGATCTTCTTAGCATTAGCACCGTTTACATTGTATGTACTTCCTATTGCACCATCAACATTTAAAACTGTTGCAGATAGTAACATCTCATCAAATCCTGAGTATAATAATTTATCAGGGAAAGCATGTCTTAATCTCTCCATTAAATAGAAGTTTCCTTCTGTAAACTTAACTCCAATAATATTCTTATTCTCAAATAATTCTGCAAATTGATCTACGCTCATACTAACTCCTGTTAAAAGAGAGATTGAATAAACGATCATTTTATTGTTAGTTTCATTAACTATTGTATTGTAGTAATTTTTTATCTCTTCAAAAGTAAACTTATAGTAGAATGGTGTTACTGCAGAAAGAGCATCATATCCTAAATCTGTTGCGTATTTTCCTAATTCCACAGCTTCTTTTAAATCAAGTGATCCAACTTGAGCGATCATTGCTACTTGCCCTTTACATTCGTCCATCGCTATTTGAAAAATTCTTTTTTTATCTTCAATTGGTAACATGAAGTTCTCTCCTGTTGATCCACCTACGTATAATCCATCAACTTTCATGTTATCGATATTATGTCTTACTGTTTCTCTAATTCCCTTTTCATTAATATTTCCGTTCTCATCAAAAGCTACAAGTAATGCTGAAAAAATCCCTTTTAAATTATCCATTTTCTTTACTCTCCTTTTTCTATTCTTGCATTTTTCATATTTTCAGAACATATGAACGCGCGAACATTTTTATTTGAGTTTAGAATAATCCATTTTTTTTCAAATGTCAACCTTTTTTTTATTTTATGAGAGATTTAAATGCAACAACTGGATTTATAAAAGTATGTTCTATGGATTTTCTATTTTTATATAGAGATTCAAACATAGTTTTCCCAGCAATATAGCTTATTGTAGAAAACTGCTCATTTATAGAGGCATACATAATCTCCTCTTTTACGTAATTATTTATTTTTGGATTTCCTGCTATTCCCACTATTTTATATTTTTTTTCTTTTGTTAAAATTTCTAAATTTTTATCTATTAATTCCAAAGTATATCTATTGGAAAAAATCCCTTTTATACTGTCATCTAAATACTCCTCTAAAAAATTATCTAATTGGAGAATATTTTTTCTAACTTCAACAACTCTCAGTTGATTCCTTGGAATTGATATTGCTAGCCCTTTGTAATACTCCTCTACAGAAACCTTATCTCCAGGAAACTTCAATACTAAAACTTTTTCATCCTCTCTTAAAATTCCTCTAAATATATCTCCTGCAACCTGTCCACTATTATGGTAGTTTGCTCCCACATGTGCCACTGTTTCACATAAAAAGTTATCTAAAGATAAAAATTTTACTTTTTCATTACTTTGTACTCTTTTTAAAATTTCAGTTTTTATTAGAGGAGTTATAATAATACCCGCCACATCTTTTCTCTCTAAAACTTGATCTAACTCTTTAAGTTGATTTTCAGGTTCATTTATAGATGTTTCTATCACTTTTATTTTATAACCAAATCCTTTGTATTCTTCCTCTATCTCTTTCAATCCCTTTTTTAACTCATCACTATAATAGTTGATCACAGATTTTAAAAGAAAGGCATAAACTATCTTTTCATTTTTAGTGGCTAAGGTACTACTGATATAATTTTTTTCATACCCATGCTTTTCAATGATTTCTAATATTTTTTCACGTGTTATTTTTTTCACACTTTTTTCATTGTTTAAAACCCTCGAAACAGTTGCTCTACTCACGCCTGCTAATCTTGCAATATCTTCTTGTTTAAGCACAACTAACCTCCTGCTGTTTATTTTATCTATTATATTATAATTGATTTTTCAACTTTGTAAAATAAAAATATAGTTGTAATATTCAAAAAAAAAACTTGACAAAACAGTACAATAGGTTTATTATCGAACCATAAAAAGATTTATGAACGCGCGAACAAATTTAGGAGGTTGTTATGGCTTGGCATTGGTTTAACTGGCTTGTTTTAGCTTTTTACTTTTTAGCAATGGTTGGAATTGGGGTATACTTTTCTAAAAAAAATAATTCAACTGAAGATTACTTTACTGCAAGTGGAAGAATTCCATCGTGGGTAACAGCATGTAGTATATATGCTACTGCTCTTTCTTCGATATCATTCATAGCGATTCCCGCATCGGTTTTTAAAGAGGGTGCTATAATGGGAATGGCTCCTCTTGGTATTATTTTAATGGTTATATGGGCAGCAATTGTTTTTGTTCCATTTTTTAGGACTGTAAATGTTACAACTGCTTATGAATATTTAGGAAGAAGATTTGATAATGGTTTTAGATGGGTTGGTAGTTTATCTTTCATTCTTTTCCATTTAATTAGAATGGCTGTTGTTCTTTATCTTCCAACACTGGCTTTAAAAGAGGCTTTACCATCTATTAATCCAACTTTACTTCTGGGGATAGTATCGTTTTTATGTGTTGTATATACATCTATGGGTGGTATAGAGGCTGTTGTTTGGTCTGACGCTATTCAAACAATTATCTTACTACTTGGAGCTTTTTTAATTATAATTATCGGTTACAATGCTACTCCTGGTGGTCTATCTGTAGCTTTTGAAACTCTTGTTAAAGATGGAAAAACTATTCCTGATTCAGCATTAAAACTGTCTTTTACAGGAACTACTTTTGTGGGTATCTTATTTGGAGGATTCTTTAACGCTATCTATTCATATGTTGGTTCTCAAGATATCGTTCAAAGATACAATACAACTAAAAATGATCATGAAGCTAAAAAAAGTTTATTTATGAATGTACCTTTATTATGTATAAGTGTTTTAATTTTCTGTGGTATGGGAACTGCACTTTATCTATTCTTTAAATTTAAAGTAGCTCTACCATCTAATATAAATGGAAATGCTCTATTACCTTATTTTGTTATAAACTACATTCCAGTTGGTTTCTCAGGAATTATACTAGCAGCTATCTTTGCTGCAGCTCAATCAACTGTTTCATCTAGCTTAAACTCTCTATCTACTTGTGTTACTTCTGATATTATCGCTCCTTTAAAAAAGGGATTAACAGATAAAGATAAGTTAAATATAGCTAAAGGGGTTAGCTGGGGAGCTGGTCTATTAAGTACAATTTTAGCTATTAGATTTTTACAAAGTGGTCAAGGGGATATGTTCTTATACTTCCAAGCTATTACAGGGTTATTAGGTGGACCAATTGCTGGATTATTCTTAATTGGTATCTTCAGTAAAAGAATTGACAATAGAGCTGCTTGGATTGGATTTATTATCTCTGTTGCTGTTGCTGTTTATATTGGAAATCCTGCTGGGTTATTAACTAAATTTATTCCTGGTTATACAAAACCTGCTGTATTTGAGCTTTTAATCTCTTTAATTATTATGTTAGCTTGTATCATTCCAGCTTGGATTGCATCATTTGTTTTAGGTAAAGCTAAAGAGGAAAATATTGCAGGGCTTACATATTTCACTTTAAAAGATGAGATTATTAGAAAAGAGAAAAAAGAGTCTAATGAATATAAAAAAAGTTTTCATAAAGTTATAAGTTAAAATTGCTATATTTTTCAGTGAGCTCATAAATCTCATGAGCTCACTTTTTAATTTTATTTATAATAACTCTTTATATCTCTTTATAAACTTTATTTTTAACACTGAAACTAGAGATATATATGAAACTATCGTAATAAATAAAAATATAAAATAGTAGTAAGGTAAAGTTGTCATTCCTAACTTATCTCCTAAAAATGTAAATGGAATAACTGTTCCTATCCCAATTCCTAAAGTAGTCAAAAGCATAACTTGCCAAGATGGTCTATGCTTTAAAAATGATACTTTAGATGTTCTTATTAAATATATAACAAGAGTTTGAGACCACAGAGATTCAATAAACCAAGCTGTATTGAAAATAGAGATAAATCTCTCTTGTCCTAAAGCATCTAAAGCATGGAAATTTCCTTTTAAAATATATGGCCCTATTATAAAATACATAATTGCATATGTTGTTATATCAAAGATCGAGCTACTAGGACCTATCCAAAGCATAAAGTTCTTAATAGATGATGCATCCCATTTCTTAGGACTCTTTATAAACTCTTCATCTACATTATCCCAAGGGATAGCAACACAAGAGATATCATATATTAAATTTAGCATTAAAATCTGAATTGGAAACATTGGTAAAAATGGTAAAAAAGCACTTGCAACTAACATTGAAAACATATTTCCAAAGTTTGAACTTGCTGTCATTTTTATATATTTAATTATATTTCCATATATCTTTCTTCCCTCAATTATTCCATCTTCTAATACCATTAAACTTTTTTCCAAAAGTATTATATCAGCCGACTCTTTTGCAATATCCACAGCAGTATCCACTGATATTCCAACGTCAGCTTCTTTCATTGCTGAGGCATCATTAATTCCATCTCCCATAAATCCAACTGTATGACCATTCTCTTTAAGTGTCTTTACTATCAATGTCTTTTGACTTGGAGACAACTTTGCAAAGATGCTATTATTTTCTACAGCTTTTTTTAGCTCAGTTGTAGATAACCCCACTAGCTGAGAGCCTAAAAGTATTCCATTATTCTCTAAACCAACTTTAGAGCAGATATATGATGTCACTGCATCATTGTCACCAGTTAAAATTTTAACATTGACATTGTGATTAAGAAGTGATTTAATAGCCTCTTTTGTACTAGGTTTAGGAGGATCTAAAAATGCTAAATATCCTATGAAAATCATGTCGTTTTCATCACTTAGCGAGCATTCTTTTTTATTCATCATCTTTTTAGAAACACCTATAATTCTTAGCCCTTGGTTATTAAATTTTTTAACTTCCTCTATTATTTCACTCTCTATATCCTCAGTTAAAGGAACTATATCATTGCCTTGTTGAATAAAGCTTGAAATGTTTATCATCTCTTCAACAGCGCCTTTTGTCACCAATTCAATCTCTTTTTCATTTTCAATTAGAACACTCATTTTTCTACGATTGAAATCAAAAGGTATCTCATCTATTTTTTTACAATTTTCTATCAACACTTTTATATCTTTTTCGTTGGCATGATTTATTATGGCAACATCTATAAGATTTTTTAATCCTGTTTGATAGAAACTATTTAAAAATGCATATTTTAAAACATTTTTATCCTCTTTTCCAAAAGTATTTAAATATCTTTCAAGAACAATCTCATCTTGAGTTAAAGTTCCTGTTTTATCTGTACATAAGATATCCATTGCACCTAGATCTTGGATAGCATTTAGATTTTTTACAATAACTTTTTGCTTAGCCATTTTTCTAGCACCTTTAGCCAAGTTTGCAGAAACAATCATAGGTAGCATCTCAGGCGTCAACCCAACTGCTATGGATAAAGCAAATAAAAATGCTTCAAACCAATCCCCTTTTACAACTCCATTTATTAAAAAGATAAAAGGTACCATAAAAAGCATGAAAGTCACAAGTAGTTTAGAAACAGAATTCACTCCTTTTTCAAAACTTGTCACTCCTTTTTTATGGTTTAAATCTTTTGCTAAATTTCCTAATATTGTTCCATCTCCAACAGTTACAACTATCCCTTTAGCAGATCCACTAACTACATTGCTTCCCATAAAAATTAGGTTTTTTGATTCCAAGGGAGATTGACTCTCACTAGAATCAAATATAAATTTTTCCACTGGTTCACTCTCTCCAGTTAAAGAGGATTGACTTATAAATAGATCCTTTGCTTGAAACAGTCTTATATCTGCTGGAATGATATCTCCTGCTTTTAAAGTTATTAGATCTCCCACTACTATCTCATCCACAGGTATCTCTTTTGATATATCTCCTCTTGTTATAAGTGCTGTTGTTTCAATTAGTTCATTTAATTTTTCAACAGCACTATCTGAACGAGATTCTTGAATAAATCTTAAAAGACCACTTGTTATAACCATAGTTGAGATTATTATAACTCCTGTAAAATCCTGTTCTCCTGGATTAGCTAAAACAACTTCAGTAAAAAATGAAACTCCAGCTAAAACAAAAAGTATAACTGTAAATGGGTTGATAAATGACAAAATAAATTTTTTTATCAGTGACTCTTTCTTTTGTTCTGACAATTTATTTTTACCAAAAATCTCTCTCATAGGTATAACCGATTCCTCATTTAAACCTGATATACCTGTTTTTAATTTCTTAAAAATATCTTCAATATTTTCCTTCATAGCCCAGCTCAACATATTTTGAGCATTTAGTGTTTTTAGTGTTTTCATTTTAAATTCCTCCTCATAATTTGATTTTTTTCAAATGAGAAGTACCTAAATTTTTCAATGCTAAAAATAGAATAGATCTTTTTTCATAAGAGAGTTTAAATCTATTCTGGAATAATATTTTAAATAATGGGTACTTCTCTTACTACTCTGGACCTCGCCTTCCATTTTTACACCTCCAAATTTTAAAATTTAAAATAAAAAAACCTTATTACTCAAACAGTAATAAGGTAAATAACAAAATAGTCTTTTACATTAGTCACCGTTTGAGCTTTAGCTTCATAGGGCGATGAAATTACATTATTCTATGCCTTGTTTTTCGACATAGACTGTTAACCAACTCATAGTGTCTCCACTATTTCGCGGCAGTAACCCTTATCCCTATGGTAGCCTCACCTACCGATTTCTTTATCTGACTTGATATTACTATATTAAAACTCTTTTGTCAATTTTTTTATTTTCTCTTTATTTATCTATATCATGTTGTAATGATAAGAAACTCTATCTTCAAGTCCATAACTATTTTCTAACCCTGATATCTTTTTAAAAGTTTCCTTTATTCCTAACTCATTGATCATCCCATTTAACTCTAAAGCCTGAGGATCGTTTTCATTTTGATACTTCATCGCTGCAGCTATCCCCTTTACTAAACTCTCATTCTTCAACTCATAATCTAGCGTTCCTCTAAGTGGCTTTATCAGTCTATCATTAAAACTTAATTTTCTAAGAGGTTCTCTTCCAACTCTAAATACTTCATCCTTTAAGTGTGGGTTCTCAAATCTAGTAAGTATCTTATTGATATACTTTTCATGAACATCCTTTTCAAAGTTATATCTTTTTATTAAAACCTCCCCACTCTCTTTCATTGCATCTATCACAACCTCTCTAATATCAGGGTTTTCAATACTCTCTTTCACTGTATTATGTCCATTTAATACTCCAAGATAAGCAGTTATAGCGTGCCCTGTATTTAGAGTAAATAGCTTTCTTTCAACAAAAGCCATAAGGTTATTTGTTAGCTCCATTCCCTCAATTTTAGGAATCTCCCCTTTAAAAGCAGCTTGCTGCACTATCCACTCTCTAAACTCCTCAACCTTAACATCTAAGATATTCTCTTTACTATCCATTGGAGGAACTATTCTATCTACAGCAGAGTTAGGAAATCCCACATACTTTTTCATATAACCATCCACTATTTCTTTTGATAGATATTTCTCTATCTCCTCTTTTAAAAATGATGTTCCATTTATCATATTTTCACACGCTATTATATTCAGGTACTCATTTATTCCAGCTGCCTCTCTAGCCTCTATTCCCTTAGCTAAAGTCTTAGCAATTATCTTTAAAACATTTGGTCCAACAGCAGTTGTTATAAGTTCTGACTCTTTTATTTTTTCAATTATCTCATCACCATTTGACATAACACCTAAAACATTTTTCACTTTTACAACTTTCCTATTAGCTCCAACAATCTCAACATTATACTCATGATTTTTATTTAACTCATCTATAATATCCTTTACTACATCTGCAAAACATACCTCATATCCACTTTGAGATAGTATCTTTCCAATAAATCCTCTACCAATATTTCCTGCTCCAAACTGTATCGCTTTTTTCATCTCTATCCCTCCATTAAACATTAAATATCTTATATATTTTTTCAGCTTTTTTCTCATCTTTTAAAACTAAAACCTCATCTTCATCCTCAATTACATCTGCAATTTTAGAGATTATCTCCACATGTTCATCATTTTTTCCAGCTATTCCAATTAGGAAATATGCCTTGTTTCCATTTCCAAAATCTATTCCATTTGGATACTGTAAAATTACAATTCCAGATTTTAGTACCTTTTTTTTCCCTTCTACTGTCCCATGAGGAATAGCCACATAGTTTCCAATATACGTAGTTGAAACCTTCTCTCTCTCCTGCATATATTTCCCATAACCTTTTCCAACATAACCTAACTTCTCTAAGTGTGCTGCTACTTCATCAATAGCTTTCTCTTTACTAACACTCTCTAATCCTATTAAAACCCCATCTTTTCTTAAGATATCAGGATTTACACTACCTTTTTTAACTATTTTTTTCTCATTATTTTCAATTTCAATATGAACATCTTTAAATCTCTCTTTTAAATTTTCAACTAAATGATCATAAAACTTATGATTCATAAAGTTATCTATTGATATATGCATTGGTGAAGACACAGTTTTCTTCGCTCTCTCTGTTAAATCCTTATGAGTTATTACTATATCCATATCCTCTGTTAAATTTGAGATTGAACAGTTTGCAACCTCTATTGGTAAGTTAGCTGCTTCTATCTTCTTTCTTAAAACTCCAGCTCCCATAGCACTTGATCCCATTCCAGCATCACATGCAACTATTATTCTTGATATTGTTTCTAAGGTTTTACTTTCAGCTACAAAACTCTTTATAGATTTCATATCCTCTTCTATCTCTTTTGAACTTTTTAAAACTATTGCTGCTGTTACAAAAGTAACTGCCGTAGCTCCAACCACTGATAAAAGTACTGGTAACATCTCACCCTTTGGTGCTAAAGCCATTATTGCAAAGATACTTCCTGGTGATGGTGGTGCTACTAACCCTCCACCAAATAGAACATTTATAAATACCCCTGTCATTCCTCCAAATACTAGTGATACTATTAGCATTGGTTTCATTAAAATATATGGGAAGTAGATTTCGTGTATCCCTCCAAAGAAGTGTATTATAGCTGCTCCAGAAGCTGAATCTTTCGAAGCTCCCTTACCAAACATCATATAAGCTAAAAGTACTCCTAATCCTGGACCTGGATTTGCTTCAATTAGGAAGAATAGTGATTTTCCTGTTTCTGAAACTTGTTGAATTCCAAGTGGTCCAAATACGCCGTGATTTATAGCATTATTTAAAAATAGAACTTTTGCTGGCTCAACAACTAATGATGTTAATGGTAATAATCCCGCTTGAACTAGTCTATTTACTCCAACTCCAAGAAGTGTATTTAGCTGCTCTACCACTGGTCCTACACCATAGAAAAATATAACTGCTAGGATTAGTCCCACAATTCCTGCTGAGAAGTTATTTACTAACATCTCAAATCCTGACTTTATCTTTCCTTTCATCTTTTCATCAAACTTTTTAATTACATATCCACCAACTGGACCTGCAATCATAGCTCCTATAAACATAGGAATTGATGTTCCACAGATAACTCCCACAGTTGTTATAGCTCCTACAACTGCTCCTCTATCTCCTGCTATTAACTTTCCTCCGTTATACCCTATAAGTAGTGGAAGTATATATGTAATCATTGGTCCTACCATCTTTGCTAACTGCTCATTTGGAAACCAACCTGTTGGTATAAATAGTGCTGTTAAAAGTCCCCAAGCTATAAACACCCCAATGTTTGGCATAACCATTCCACTTAAGAATCTTCCAAAAGCTTGAACTCTCACTTTAAACTCTGAACTTTTCATTTTTTCTCCCTCCTGTTTCTCTTTGATCTTTCTGTCCCAATGATACTAAAAACCTTGAAAACCTTCAAAGTTCAATAGCTTCAAAGAAAATTTACCTCTTAAGTTTCAAAAAAAATGGAAATAAAAAAGCTACCAAAAATTGGTAGCTGAAAAATTCATATTTTTTTACTTTATTTAACACTATTTAAAAACTTCTCTGTATCTAAGTTATCCTTTTCTATATCTTTAAAATATCTATATGTTGAAACTTTTAGTTCACTACAAGCTTCCTCTGTTGCAACTATAATACCCTTTCTATGAAGTTGCAGAGCTGACACTGTCCACATATGGTTTATTCCACACTCAACAGCTTTATGTAAAGCAAGAGCTTTAGCATGAGTATCAACTAAAATCATAACCTCCTCTGAATCTAAAACTGTAGCAACTCCAACTGTCATTGCAACCTTTGGAACTCTATTTATATCCCCACCAAAAAATCTTGAGTTAGCTATAATTGTATCTTGAGTTAGCTCCTTATCTCTAGTTCTTGAACTTAAAGATGATCCTGGTTCATTGAAAGCTAAGTGCCCATCTGGCCCTATTCCTCCAACAAAAAGGTGAATCCCTCCAACTGACTTTATCTTTTCCTCATACCTTTTGGCTTCTGCTTTCAAATCTTCACAAAGTCCATTTAAAATATTTATATTCTCTTTAGGTATATTCACATGATTAAAAAAGTGCTCATGCATATAGTAGTGATAACTTTGCTCATCGTTAGGTCCTAATCCAACATACTCATCCATATTAAATGTAATTACATTTTCAAAAGAGATAACTCCCTCTTTATATAGCTCAACTAATCTTTTATACATCTTCTCTGGTGTACTTCCCGTAGGTAGTCCTAAAACAAATGGTTTCTCCTTTGTTGGATTAAACTCTTTTATCTTTTTCACTACATAAGCTGCTGCCCAATCTCCAATATTTGCTCCTGGAATTATTAATCTCATACAAACACCCCTTTTGAAATTTTATTACTTTTAACTTTAATTGATTTGAATTAAAATATCAAGGTTAAAACCTTTCACTTTTTTTTGAAATAAACAGTCACACTTTTTTTGAAGCAATATGTTAAAATATTTTATAATTTATTTGGAGGTAGCACATTTTGATGATTTATAAAATAGGAAATTTCTTTAGTAAACTTATTTTAAAAAATATATATCTATTTATAGCTCTTGGAATTATCCGTTGGAGCTTATATTATTTTCCAAACTTAGAGTTATATGGAACATATTTTGAAATCTATCTTTTACCTATGGCTCTTGCTTATAGTGCTGGAAACATTTTAGAAAAAAATGGAGGAGGTATTGTAGCTATTATCTCTATGAGCATATCTATATTTTTATATCCAGATTCCACTATTAATCAGGGGATTGTTGTGGGAGTTACATCTGGTTTTTTAATTAAATATCTAAATATATTTATAAAAAAATATGTGTACAGTGGTTTTCAAATGTTTCTTTTTAATTTTTTATACCCTCTAATTGCACTTATTACAGGTGAAGCTTTTTACTTTATTTTAAAGCATGCTAACTACTACCTTGAAACTATCTCTAAGTTTTTAATAGGAGTTGTTCAAAATATTTATGGCTTAATTATTCTTACACCTATTTTAGAGATTGGAAAAGTTTTCTTTTTCAATAACATTATAAACCATGGAATACTTTCTATTTTAGGTTTTAATGATCTGAGTGAAAAGGGAAAATCACTTCTTTTTCTACTAGAAACAAATCCTGGTCCTGGATTAGGAGTTCTTTTAGGACTACTTTTAATAAGATCTAGAACATCTCAAAGAGTAAATCTATTATCAAATATATTTGTTCAAGTTATTGGTGGAATACATGAGGTTTATTTCCCATATATTCTAAAAAATTTAAAGCTTCTTTGGGCTGTATCTCTAGGGGGACTAGTTGGTAATCTGATTTTTTATATTTTTAAAACTGGTCTTATAGGGGTGGCCTCTCCTGGAAGTATTTTAAATCTTATTCTACTTTCAAAGGATAGAGATTATATCTATATACTTTTGGGTTTTGGAGTTTCAACAGGAGTGTCATTTTTTATAACCTATATTATTTTGAAAAAACCTAAAGTAGAGACTACCTCTTTAAAAGTTAAAAAAGAGGTAGATGATATACCAGTACCTAATGTACAAAATATTAAAAAAATAGTTTTTCTATGTGATGCAGGAATGGGATCTAGTGCTATTGGAGCTAATATGTTAAAAACTATTTTTGAAAAAACTAAGTTTAAAGATATAGATATTACTAATAGTTATATAGGTGATAGCCTCTCTGAGGTTGATTTAATTATTACCCATGAAAAACTAAAAAATCGTGTAATTCAAGAGTATCCAAATATACCTAAACTTTATTTAGAGGATTTTTTAGATAAAGAGTTTTATATAGATAGATTTTTAAAAAATGAATGTTTAGAGATGAGGTTAAAACTCTCTTTAAAGTCTACTTCTAAATCTGAAGCTCTTAAAGCTTTAGGGGAGGATCTTGAAAACTTTGGTTTTGTTATGAGTGGTTATAAAGATAGTTTGGTAGAAAGGGAGATAACTTGCTCTACATATATTGGTAATGGTATAGCTATTCCTCACGGTTCACACTCATCTTTAAATCTCATTTGTAAAAATGGAGTGGTTATTCATCACTACCCATATGGAGTTGATTTTGAAAATGGTGAAAAGGTTTATATTTTAATTGGAATCACTATAAAAAATCAAAATCTTCGTTTAGATTATATAGCTAATATTATAAATAGTATTGAAGATGAGGAACTGATTGAAAACCTTATACTTTCAGATTGTGAAGAGGATTTTATAAAAGCGTTTAATGGAGGTATATATGTTAAATAAACGTTGTATTGAAATAATAAAATATTTAATTGATAATGATTTACAGCTTTCTTTAAAAGAGGCTGCTAGTTTTTTTAATATTAGTGAACGTAGTATTAGATATGATATTGATAATATAAACTACCACTTGGAAAAAAGTGGGTATATGGAGATTGAAAAACTTCAAAAGGGCATCTATTCAACAAAAGAGAGTGTTAAAAATCTAGAGCTTTTTTTAGAAGAGATACTACATAGATTCTATGTTTTCACCTCTGATGAAAGACGAGAGTTTTTAAAAATTAAATTTCTTTTTAGTGAAAATAATAGACTTTTAGAAATTGGTGAAGATTTAGATGTAAGTTTGAGCACTATAAAGTTAGATTTAAAAGAGGTTAAAACTTTCTTTGATACTAACTCTTTAGAGTTAAACTTTATCTCTAAACAGGGAGTAGTTTTAGAAGGAAAAGAGGAAAGTATAAGACAACTTCAGCTTAGATATATAACTAGATATGTAGAAATCTATAAAAATAGATATAGATCAAGATACCTTTCAGGTGGAACCTATGGTTTAAACTTTATAGCTGATACTATTATAGAAAGTTTAGACGATTCTATTTTAAGTTTAATTAAGTTCTTTATTAAAAGGATAGAAAAGAAACTTGATATTATAATATCTGATGAAGCTTTTAATATTTTAACATTCTATATAAATCTATGTATTGAAAGAATAAAAAGTAGTCACATTATTGATAACCGTCAACAAAATCGTGAGTTTTTATTAAAAACTAGTGAGTATAGTGTTATATCTCAAGAGATATGTCACCTTGAAAATGAGTTTTCTATAACTTTTAACGAAAGTGAAGTTTTAGTTTTAACAGAGTTATTTTTAGGAAGTCACTCATATAACTTTAACTCCTCTTTTTTAGAGAACTGGATTGAGTTAGAAACTACTGTAGTTGAGATTATTAAAATTATGGGATATCAACTAAATATGGATTTAACAGGAGATAAAACTCTTATAGATGGGCTGCTTAATCATTTAAAACCAGCTTACTATAGAATTAAAAACAATATCTCTTTGGAAAATCCAATAGCTAAAGAGGTGGAAACAACATATTTTGATCTTTACTCAACAGTTAAAAGAGTAAGCAAACCTATTTTAGAAAAATACCTTGGAAAAGATCTTCCAGAGGAGGAGATTGCATATATAACTCTACATTTTAAAACAGCTACAGATAGATATTTAAGTAGTAATAGAAAG
The DNA here is from genome assembly GCF_024506395.1 of Cetobacterium sp. NK01. Classification (NCBI taxonomy): domain Bacteria; kingdom Fusobacteriati; phylum Fusobacteriota; class Fusobacteriia; order Fusobacteriales; family Fusobacteriaceae; genus Cetobacterium; species Cetobacterium sp. NK01. The sequence continues at coordinate 1,261,418 of NZ_JANIBO010000001.1, read as the reverse complement.
ACTAAAAATCTACTTTTAGTTTGTGGACTTGGATATGGAAGTTCAAAGATTTTAGCTCATAAGTTAACTGAGTTATATGATGTTAATATAATTGATACTATTCCATATCATAAGTTTTTAGAGTTAAAAAACTTTAAAGATGTAGATATTATAATATCTACAATGGATTTAGAATCACATTTAGATATACATGTACCTATAGTTAAAGTTCACCCAATACTTTCTAAAGAAAACAAGGAGAGACTTCTATCTCTAGGATTAAGTGAGCAAAAGAGAAAGGTATCTTTAAAAAGTGTTCTTGAAACAATTAAAGAGACTTGTAATATCTTAGATGAGGAAAAACTCTTAGCTGGACTAAAAAGAAATCTTAGAAACTTCTATATCAATGATTTTGAAGATAGGAAAAATCCAAATTTGAAAACTCTTTTAAATTTAAAATCTATCTCTTTTTCTGAAAGTGCAAGTAGTTGGGAGGAAGCTATTAAAAAGGCTGGAGCTATTTTAATGAAAAATGGTTCTGTTAATGAGGAGTATATTAAAGATATGATTGAGGTTATCAATAAAAATGGAAGTTATATGATTATGAATAACAAAATTGCCTTTCCTCATGCTAGAGCTAGTCAAGGGGTTTTTAAAACTGATATGAGTTTGGTACGTTTTGATACTCCAATAGAGTTTCCTGGAAATAAGATTGTTAGAGTTATTCTATGTTTTTCAAGTAAGGATAAAAAGGAACATATGGATGCTCTAAATGATTTTATAACTTTAATTGAACGAAAAAATATTCTAGATAAAATAGAGTACTCCACTCAAAGTGAGGTACTTCAAATAATAGATGAGTTTTATAAGGAAAGCTAGGCAACAGTTGCCTAGCTTTTCTCTACAAATTAATACTTTTTAAATACTCTTTTAAATCTTCACTAGTTTCACTATTACGTAATCCAAACTCTATATTAGCTTTTAATAATCCGATTTTATTTCCAATGTCATACCTTGTTCCATCAAAATTATAAGCTAAAACTTTTTTATTGTCATTTATCATAGCTAATATTCCATCTGTAAGTTGAATTTCTCCACCTGCACCTGGAGCAGTGTTTTCTAAGTATTGGAACACATCAGGAGTTAATAGATATCTTCCTAAACAAGCTTTTAATGATGGAGCTTCTTCTAACTTTGGTTTCTCTACAAAGTCACACATAACTACAGTTTTAGAATCTAAATCTTCCACTGGTTTTATAACTCCATATTTTGATACATCTTTTGGTTCAACCTCTTGAACTCCAATTATAGAGTGTCCGTACTCTTCATATTTCTCTATTAATTGCGCAGTTACCTCTTTCTCTGGATTATACATAATGTCATCTCCAAGAGCTATAACAAAAGGATCATCTCCTATAAAAGATTTTGCTTTTAGTATTGCGTGTCCAAGCCCCAATGGGTGATTTTGTCTAACATAGTATATATTTGCCATTCCATGAATAGTTTCTACTTTTTCTAAAAGTTCATCCTTTCCATGTCTCGCTAGCGTATTTTCTAGCTCATAAGAGTGATCAAAGTGATCCTCTATAGAATTTTTATTTCTTCCAGTTACAATTAGTATATCTTCTATTCCTGATTCTACTAACTCCTCTACTATATATTGTAGCGATGGCTTATCAACGATAACTAACATCTCCTTAGGCTGTGCTTTTGTTGCAGGTAAAACTCTAGTTCCTAATCCTGCTGCAGGTATAACTGCTTTAGTTACTTTTTTCATTCTTTTCTCCTCTCTTTACTTTTTATAAATTCTATATAAATTTCATTAATTATTTCTTTATAAAAATATAAAGTTAATATTAATAACACGCATCCATAAATATAACCTTGAAAATTTGATAAATTAAATGATAAATATATTGAATAGAACAAAAGTAATATACTTAAAATCACAAACTTTTTTATATTGTATTTACAATCAAAAGATTTCTTAGAAAAATATGTTCTCAATAAAAAAAATAGAAAAAATGATGTTCCTGTTGAGATTGCAGCACCAATAGCTCCTAAAATAGGAACTAATAAATAATTTCCAATTAAATTAACTATTGTTATCATTACCGATATTATTAAGTGATATTTTGTTTTCTTTTTAAAATTTATTCCTACAACTGTAACTTCAGAAACGGTATTCATTATAGGCATAAAAATTAAAACAGGAAATATTTTCACAGCATCTTCGAATTTTTTACCTAATATCAATATTAAAAGATCCTTTCCTAAGAGAATACAAATACCAACAATTAACATTGCAAAAGATATCAATTTAAATATTTTTTGAAAAAATTCTATATTTTCTTTTTCTTTTTCATATTTTTCAAAAGAAACTGGAATCCAAAATGTATTAAAACCACTTTGAATAATATTTAATAATGCTATTATTTTAAAGGCTGCTGCATATAACCCCAACTCCTCCAAATTACTATAGTATTTTATAAATAGTTTATCTGCTGATTGAAAAAGCCAGCTTACAACAACAGTTATTGCAATAGGATAGCTATATTCTAATAACTCTTTGTACTTTACTTTAGTTTTATTTTCAAAAGAAAACCACATTTTTTTTTCAAAAAATATAGAAACTACAGCTGTTATCATAGTTGAACCTATTAAAGATAATACTAAAACTTTATAATTATCTCCATATATTTTATATATTACTAAAATTAATATAAAATTTCCTATCTGATTTAACACTTGAATAAACGAATATAACTTACCTTTTTGTTGCATTCTTACCGCTAAATTTGAAAATCTATTTAAAATTGAAAATAATAATCCTATAAATATATAAAATATTAAAACTCTTGAATTTTCATTATCAAATATAATCTTTACTAAAAAAATTCTAAAAGTCCATAAAATTGGTAGTAAAATAATTAATATCCCCATTGGAAGTTTGAGCGATTTTTTTAATAATGCACTTTTAGCATTAAATGTATCTTCTTCATAAAAAAATCTAACAAATCCTTGATCTAATCCTAACATAACAACAAACATCAGTATATTTATTGTTAAACTATACATTGAAAAAATTCCATATTCTTCAGGCGAAATCATTCTGGTTATTATTGGAGTTGTCAATAATCCTATTAATAAACTTATATATCCTCCAATAGAAAATGAAAGAAATTTCTTTAATAAGCTCATTATATCTCCTTCATAATTTCAATAAAATTATTATAATAATATTTCTTATTATGCTTTTCTGCATTCTTTCTTGCTTCTTTTCCCATTTCCAAAGATTTATTTTTATTCATTACAAAGTCATTCATAGCTTCATATATTTTTTCAATTATCTCTGTATCTCTTTTTATTATTATTGAAGTATTTTTATTTGCTAATTCCGGTATTCCTCCACTATCCGTTAAAATAACAGGCATTCCAGATGCCTGTGCTTCTAAAACTACTAAACCTGCTGGCTCTTCCCACATAGATGGAACTATAGCTACGTCTGCAATACTATGGTACCTTGCCACATTATCTCTATCAATAAATCCTGTAAAAATTATTTTATCCTTTAAATCAACAGCTAATTCCTCTAGTTCTATTTGAAATTTATTTTTTATATTGCTTCCATACCAACTACTTCCTAATACCAGCAATTTTACACTTTTATCAGTTATATTTTTAAATGCCTTCAACAACTCTTTTATACCTTTTTCTTGTGTCAATCTTCCGCTATATAGAAATACAAAATCTTTTTCACTTATGTTTAATTGTTCTCTTAATTTTGATCTATATACGATATTTTTCTCTTTATTAAATAAATCTGTATCAGTACAATTTATCAATGTTTTTGTTTTAGTATCATTTTTATTTATTGTATACACACATTTTTTTATATAATCACTTACAGTTAAAATTCCATCACAGTTATTATAGACTTCATCAGCTAAAGGATTTTTTATATTTAAATAATCGTTATGTAAATGTAAATATAACTTATCCTTTGTAATTTTTTTTAAATAGTTGATATATGGACTTCTATTTTCTACTATTATTTTATCATAATTATTTTCTTGGACTATTTTTTTTAGTTGAAATAAATAGTCATAATTTTCTATATTTTGAAATCTTTGTAGTTTTATCTTTTTTAATATTCTATCAAACAATCCTAATAATTTTGTTATTTTATTATTTCTTTTTATAAAATAAAAGTTAGTTTTTTTATATTTTTTTGATTTTTCAAAAGATTTTTTATCATAATAACTTATTAAATCAATATCTAACTTCTTCTCTACTTCATTCTCATCAATAATATATTCAACTAATGTTTCTACCGCTCCACCTTTAGTTACTGGAACTGGAAGAACACCTGCTGTTATAAATAATATCTTCATTTATTCTTCTCCTTCAAGTTTATCCCACAAATTATAATAATCAAAAACAGCTTTTAGTTGAATATTATTTTGATTTTCGTTAACATTAACTTTACAAAGAGCAATATCTTGTCCATCTTCTAAATTAATAAATTTTTTATGAAACTCTTTAGTTAATTTTATTTTTTTGCACTTAACTCCATTTTTTAATGTCATAGCTTTAAACCATATATCATCTGCCCTAGGAGCTAACTTCATAAATTGAGATTCATCTAAAATTTCTTTATCAAAACATTTAGGCGGATACAAAACTCCTCCTATTCCTGTAGGTAATGTTAAAAAGGTTTTTTCTTCACCTTGATAATCACCTATCCAATTATCATAAGTATTAATTTTTCTTTTTTTATCAAAAGTCATTTTATGTCCTCTATAAAAATATACACATTCTTTATCTTTTAAATATTCTATATACATATTCTCAAGAAAATCATATGGATAAATAACATCATCATCAACCGTTATCACTATTTGATTTGGATATTTTTTTAAAGTTGGAATAAGCTTTTTATATGACTTTAAATCTTTACAAAACCCTATTTCTAAACCTTTTTTTTGTAGTCTCTTTAACATCTCTGGAATACTATTCTCATTAAATTCATCCTCTGCTAACCAAAGAATTATCTTATTCGGCATAATAGTTTGTCTAAAAAGACTTTCAATTGTCAAATGAACGTCATAAATTCTTTTATTGTAAGTTGTTAAAGAAACTATTATTTGAGGTTCTTTTGTCTCTTCATAGCTGAGAATATTTTTAAAATTATTTTCTAAAATAGCTTTCTCATAATCTATAGTTAATAAATTTTGTTTTATTTTCTGATCAATACTATAAATATTTCTCAATATTGTTTTTAATTTTTTCAGCTTTAAGTAAAGATTTTTCATCTAATCTCTCCCATATAAATCCCTTGTATATATTTTATCTTCTACATCTTTTAACTCATCACTAACTCTATTCGTAACAATAATATCACTTATAGATTTAAACTCTTCAAAGTCCCTTATAACTTTTGAGTTAAAGAAACTTTCCTCTTTTAATACAGGCTCATATATAACTACTTCTACCCCTTTAGCCTTTAATCTTTTCATAACTCCTTGAATAGATGAAGCGCGGAAGTTATCAGAGTTTGTTTTCATAGTTAATCTATATATCCCAACAACCTTTGGCTCTCTTTTTAAAATAGAGTCTGCTATATGGTCCTTTCTTGTTGTATTCGCATCAACTATAGCTCCAATTAGATTATTTGGTACATCTGCATAATTTGCACGTAATTGTTTTGTATCTTTGGGTAAGCAATATCCTCCATAACCAAATGATGGATTGTTGTAATGATTTCCTATTCTTGGATCAAGACTTACTCCTTCTATTATATCTTTTGTATTTAATTCTCTAAGTTCTGCATAAGTATCTAACTCATTAAAATATGCTACTCTTAGCGCTAAATATGTGTTTGAAAATAGTTTTACAGCTTCTGCCTCTGTACTATTCATATAAAGAATTTTAGCATCTTTTTTTATACTACCTTTTAATAATAACTTTGCAAATATTTTTGCTTTTTCTGATTTTTCTCCAACAATTATTCTACTTGGATATAAATTGTCGTAGAGAGCCTTTCCTTCTCTTAAGAATTCTGGTGAAAATATTATATTATGTATTTTAAACTCTTTTTTTATTTTATCTGTATAACCCACTGGTACTGTTGATTTTATTATCATCGTAGCATTAGGGTTAATTGATAAGACATCTTTTATAACCTCCTCAACACTACTTGTATTAAAGTAATTTTTTTCTGGATCATAATCTGTAGGTGTTGCTATTACTACAAATTCTGCTCCTTTATATGCTTCTTCTTTAACTAAAGTTGCTTTCAAGTTAAGTTCTTTAGTACACAAATATTCACTAATTTCTTTATCAACTATCGGTGAAATTTTCTTATTTATCATTTCAACTTTTTCATCTATTATATCTAAGGCTATAACCTCATTATTTTGTGCTAATAATATGGCATTAGATAGCCCTACATATCCTGTTCCCACTATAGCTATTCTCATTTTTTCTTGTATAATAAATATATATAAATACTTATTTATACATCCTCCTTTTTTTAATTTTTTATTTAAACTTATTGTACAATTCTATTATTAAAATTATGAATTTTTATTCTTCTTTATTAAGCTTTCAGCTACTTTTTAAGGAGATTTAGTATTAAGTTAAGTTTTTAAACAAAATTTTACAAATTGTGCAGTTTATTTTTGATAATTAGTTAGAGATAAATAACTTAGTTTTTTCTAAATATGATTATATATACCAGTCTTCTATATGTTTAAATAAATTTTTTTGTTTCTTCAAAAGTCTTTAGTTTACTTTAGTCAATTAACTCTTTTTTCAAAACCAAATAAAAAACCTCGACAGGCATTATCATAAGAATTACCCTTTCTTGATAGCACCTAAGCTTTTAATCTTAGCTATGTATCCTTACTAGTATATTGATACAACTTGTTAAATTATTTTTCGAAAGAGTTTTTTAAAGGATATCTGTTATCATTGTCGTTGAGTTATTTCAACTTTTGATTTTATTTATGCATAAATCTATAAGTGAAGCTAAATATGTCAAATCAAAATTTTTTATGTAAACATATATAGTATACCCTACTATTTTCTCATTTGATGAGACATTAGTAACCCATATATTTTAGAATTTTTCCCATAAATTCTTTTAATTTGAGAAAATAATAATTCGCATCTCTCTTGAATTTTGGTAATAGTTTTATTAAAATTATAACAGTAAATAGCTTTACTAATTTTAAATATTTTTTCTTAGCTACATTTATTTTTTAACTATTTGATAAGGTCAGTTATCTTAGTATCATCTAGTTTTTTATGAATATTTTCAAAGCCTTTTTTAGAATAGCACACTCTTCTTTAGCAGTAACTCATTCTTTTTAAAGTTTCTTAAAGTTATCGAGAGTTACAATTTCATCACTTTGGATATTTATATTATTATATTTTTTCTACAAAGAATAAGATTAGATAAAGAAGGCATACCATATTCACTAGATATTTCTTTAAGATTTAGTTTATATGATTTATTTATTTTATGTTTACAAACTTATTTTAGCGCTATAAACTTCACGAAGTTTAATTGAACAATAAAACAATTCAAAAATTTTAATACTTCATTCTGCAAAATATCTAAAAAAATTATATATCTAAGGTATTCTCCAATTTTTTACTAATAGAATTTAGTTAGAAGTATTAAATAATTTGAAAATTATTACTTAACCAAAATATCTCAACAAAATTTCCATTTATAATGTATTAAAATATATTCCAAAGTTTAATAAGAATTATACTTCTTAAAAGAAATCTTTTTTATTTTAAATCTCGCTATATCCAAGAGTTTCTAAGCTTTAATTTTATAATGTAGAAAACTCTATACAAAACTTATATAAAATTCCTATTATTATTCTCTTTTTATTCTTATTTCATTTCACTTTTTAATAATTTATTTATCTCTCGATTTTACATGCTTATATTCAGATGTTTCTTCATAAGGAATTTTATAAAAAAAAGTTTCTATATAAGAATTATATGGTACTAAACGTCCATCTTTTCTATTAAGATTTTTTATTGTATTTATTTGAAATATTAAAAAAATAATTATCAAAGAAATAAATTTTATTTTCTTTAATTTTATTCTCTCAAATATTTCAGATATTTCAATTCCTAAAAATATAGATAAATATGGTAATATACGATAAATAAAATCTAACCTAAGACTCAAAAAAAATACTATCATAAACATTATATAATTTTTAAATAAAAATATTTCTCTTCTATCTTTGAACTTTGTATTTTTAAAATATGTCAAAATAGAAGCTATCAATAAAATACTATATAAAACTAGATTTAATATTGAAATATTTTTTTTTACTAAATCTTCTTTTATTAACGAAAACATTGTATTAAAAAAATTACTATTCCCAAATAATAAAATAATAATACTAAAAATATATCCTACTACAATTTTTGTTCTACTTATTCTTATTTTTTGAATAAATATCATGACTAACATTAGTAATGCGGATTTATGAAACAATGTTGCTATTAATATACACAGTGTATACTTTTTTACATTATTTTCATATAAAAAATGGTAACTATATATTACTATACTTATAGCTATCGATTGTCTTATAGCTGTTAACCAGAACAAATAATAAGGGCCATAAAAATATAAAAAAGACCAAACATATTTCTGATATTGAGGATATATTGCTTTAATTCCTTTATAAATTAAAATAATATTAACAAAATATAATAACGCTTTAAATTCGTAAAAATTTAAAAACATACTAAAAATTAAATTTATAGATTTATATCCTATTTCAAATCTAGTTTGTTCTATTGAAAAAGAGTTAAAAGAATTGTAAACTCTTTCATATATTGCAAAGTCATTATGAATTTTATATGCAAAAGCTGTTATAAAAAAAATTATTATTATGTTAAAAAATTTTAACTTTCTTTCTGAAAAAATAGTATTTGTACTAATTAGTATTAATCCTATAATATAATAAATTTTCATCATTCATCCTTTTTGATTAAATAAATTTTAAATATTGTTTCAATAATTTTAAATTAAATAATATTTTTTTTATATTAGATATTTGCTTTCTATCTTCATAATATTTATTTTTTATATACAAATGTCCTTTTATAACTTTGTTTCTATTAGTCGAAATACGTTCTCCTAAGTGAATATTATATCTAACTAATTTATCTTTTAATTTTAATACTCTATAACCTGACTTTATTATACGAATATATAAATCCCAATCTTGGCAAGATACTAAATTTATATCAAATCCATGAATTGAATTAAAAACTTCTTTTTTCATTAAAACTAAAGAGGCACCTCCTATAATATTATTAGTTAATATTTGTTCAAATGATACCTCAAAATCTTTAATTTGATCTTTAACATTCAACTTTTTTAATGACTTCCTTTTAAAAATAACTTTTTCCCAATCACAACAAACCATATCAAAATCTTTTTCATTTATTTTTTTCATCATTATTTCTATTCTATTGCTCAAATATTCATCATCATCATCAAGAAAACTAATAAATTTTCCTTGTGCATTTTTTACACCAACATTTCTCGAATAGTTTGCTCCTTTATTATCATAATTTGATATATATTTTATCTCTAAATTTTTATAGATTTCAATTATCTTTTGAATTTCATTAGAAGTTTCCTTTTTTTCTGTAGAGTCCTTTTTATTATCGTCTACTATTATTATTTCTAAATTTTTATAAGTTTGCTCATTCAAATTTTCTATTATTCTTTTTAAAAAAAAAGGTCTTTTATATGTTGGAATTATTATTGAAACTTTTTCATTTTTATAGCTCATTTCTTACCTTTCTATCAATATTTTTTTTACTTTTTCTAAGTATATATTTTTTATTATTTCAATATCATACTTCTTTTTAACTAAGATTCTTGAATTTTTTCCCATTTGTATTCTATTTTTATTGGATAATTTTAAAACTTTTTCTATTTTTTTCTCTAAATCTTCAGCTGATTTTATTTGACACAAATATCCATTATATTCATCTTCAACTACTTCTTTACACCCCACATTATCTGTAGTTATTATTATTTTTTCCATTGAAGCAGCTTCTAATAAAACTCTTGGCATTCCTTCTCTATAAAATGAAGGTAGTATAACACAATCAACATCTTTTATAATTTTTCTCACATCATCTGTAGTTCCTAAATAATTTAAAATTTTATTATCTATATATTTTTTCACCTCTTCTTCTGGAACTCCTAATGGATCCTCGTTTGAGTATCCACCTAATAATTGAAATTCAACATTTTTATATTTTAGCTTTATATTTTTAGCTGCTTCCGCATATTCTTTAAATCCTTTATTCCAAAGTAATCTTGATATCATTAAAAATTTAATTTTATTTTCCTCTTTACTTTTTTCTAGTGCTTTATATTCCTTAGTATTTATTCCTTCCCCAGGTAAAACAAAACTTTTTGTCTCTTTGACTATTCCTAGAGAAATTGCTTTATATTTGTCATCTTCATTTAAAAACCAAACTTCCTCAGAAAAGTTTAATGAAATTTTATACAATTTTCTTGCTATTTTTGATTTAATAGTATTTTCAACAAACATCTGTCCTAATCCTGCCAAACATGCTATAGATTTAACATTATTTAATTTAGCTGCTAAAGTTCCATAAATATTGGGCTTTATCGTGTAATGAAATATTAAATTTGGCTTCTCTTTTCTATATATTCTGAAAATTTCAAAAAAAAACTTTAAATCTTGAACTGGATTTATCCCTCTAGCTTTTAATTCTACTTCTATATGAGGTATTCCAAACTCTTCCAATTTATTTTTAGCATCTCTTGGTGAACAAGTTTTTATTTCATAACCTTCTGCTTTTAAATACTTTATGACTTCTCCTCTAAATATATTTAACCCAAACATATTATTATTAACAAATAATATTTTCATTGTTTCTCCTTATAAAAATTTAATAATTTTTTTATTAAATCAATCGTCTTTTAATTTGAAATGGCCTTTTTATATACAGCTATTGTTTTATCTACCATATGCTTTTCTGTAAATTTACTTATTACATTTTTTTTACCATTTAATGCCACTTCTTTTCTTAAGTCTTCGCTTTCAATAAGAGTTATTAAGATTTTTGCTAATTCATCTATATTCTCATTTTGAAATATAAATCCAGTTTTTTTATCCTCAATCATATCGTAAGCTCCAGATACATTGCTTCTTATTGTACAGCAACCCATCATCATACTTTCTAAAGCTACTAATGGGAATCCTTCATTCCTTGATGGTAAAACAAAAATGTCAAATATGGAATAATAAATAACAGGATCTTGAAATTTTTGAAAAATCACTTTATCTTCTATTTTAAACTCTTTTATAATTTTTTCTAACCATTCAACTTCACCAGCACCCAATAATATTAATTTTATATTCATATTTTTTATTTTAGCCACAGCTTTTAATAATATATCTATTCCTTTTTTATATTGATAAGTTCCTACAAATCCAATTATTATATCCTTTGAATTTATTCCTAATTTTTTTCTCAATTTATTTTTTTCCTCATCTTCTATTTTTTGAGTAAATTTATTTTCTGATATTCCATTAAAAACAAGTTCGACTCTTTCTTTTGGATAACTCCATCTTTCTATTAATTCTTCTTTCATTTCACTACTTATTGCAATAGAAATATTTGCCTGTTTATGTAAAATAGTATTTGGAATTCCTTTTATGTGATAAGTTGTTACAAATGGTATTCTATAAATTTTATTTGCTAACCAAGCCATATATGATGTTATAGGATAATGAACATGAATCACATCTGGATTTATTTCTTTTATTTTTTTCAAAGCTTTTGGAATTACTATAATATAAGTTAAAAATTGCTTTATTTTCGAAAAAAATTTATAATTAAAATAATTTGGAAACTTTATCTCACAATGCTCTACATTCTTGGGAAAATTTTTATTAAAAAACTCTTTAGAACTTTCATCTTGCGCTGCCCCTGCCGACATTATATAAACACCATTATTTTTTTTTGCTACTTCTTCTGCTAAAGTAAAAATGTGTGTACTTGCTCCATCTTTTAAAAAAAATTTTGCCAAAATTAATATTCTCATAATAAATTTACTCCTACTATTTTATTTAAATTATCTATTACTAATTTAGCTTGATATTCATTTTCTTTTGCTAAATCTTTGCTATAAATACCATTTTCTCTAACTATTTGTATTGTTATAATTCCAAGCTTATTAGCCGTTATAAAATCTTTTTTTATATTATCTCCAATATAAACTATATCTTTATATTCACATTTAAATTTATCTTTAATTACTTTGTAAGGTATTTCACTTGGTTTCCAAAATTCTCTTCCCAATTCATCTGTTATAACTATGTGTTTAAAATATTTTTTAATATTTAAAACTTTTATTTTATTTCTCTGTGCTTCTTTATATCCATCTGTTATTATTCCTAATTCATATCCATTTTTTGATAAATACTCTATTATTTCCTTTGCATCATCATATAGTTCTATTGTTGGAATATGATTTCTATAAATAAATACTAATTTTTTTATATAATCTAAATCATATTTAACTTTAAAATAATCTAATATTCTATTAAATAAATTTACACTATTTATATTAAAAAACTCACTCATTTTTTTTTTAATTTTTTCAGAATTTAAATTATAATCTTCTGCTATTTTTTTAGAAATTATGTTAAAACCACTATTTATATAATCTCTTTCTGAAATTAAAGTGTCATCTAAGTCAAACACAATTATTTTTTTAGACATTTTTTATCACATTTCCATTTTCTGATATAAATACAGCTTCATCGTACCTCAAACTCAATAATTTATCTTCATAATTTTCATTATAAAATAATTTTTCATTTAATAATAACTTATATAAATTTTCTGGTGAATCAGCTCCTGCCATTATACTCATAGGAGCTCCACCCCCAAATCTAGGGTTTATTTCTATATATTTTATACCATCCTTTGTTTTCATACATTGAATTGTTATATGTCCTTTTACTTTAAAAACTTTTACTAACTTTTTTATATCCTCTATTATTTCTCTATCTTTACTTATTAAACCTTTTGATATTTCTCCTGATCTTGTTGCTAATCTTTTTCTTGGTACAATTGTTATTGGATTATTTTCAAAATCACAAAATACATCTACAGTAAATTCATCTCCAACTAGACATTCTTGAATTAGTGGATTTGGAACATAATCTTTAAAAAATTCTAATTCTTTTTGTGTATTAATTTTAAAAGTATTAATACTTGAACTCCCATTTAAAGGTTTAATAAAAAGTGGAAAAGTATAATTATTTTCAGCTATCATTTGCTTTGTAATTAATTTAGGAACTCCAAAGCCATTTTTTTCAAAAAATTCTTGTGTTTTATATTTATCTCTACAAATTTCAATAAATTCCAGGTCTGATAAATTTATCTTAACATTCGTCTCTTTTTCTATCCTATCTCTATTTTGTGCTAATATTAAAAGTTCTGTATCTATTGTTGGAATTATTAAATCAATTTTTTCTTGTTTAGAAATTTTAATAATTTCATCTATATAATTTTTATCAGTTATTTTTGGTAGCTGAATTGCTTTATCTACGAAATGCATAGCTGGAGCATTTAAATCCATATCTCCACCTATTATTTTTCCATTTATACTTAGCTTCTTTTTAGCTCTATTAAAAAGTTTAACAAGCTCAACTCTTCTTCCAACACTTAAAATAAAAATATTCTTATTTCTCATTTTTTTATCCTTTCCATAAAATATTTCCATAGTAGCTTCTCCTTGTTGTGAAATTCCCTCTTTCACAAATACTTTTTTTATTGTTAAAAATAGTATTTTAATATCAAGAAAAAAATTATAGTTATCAACATACTCTACATCTAATCTAAATTTTTCATCCCATGATATTGCATTTCGCCCATTTACCTGAGCCCAACCAGTTATACCAGGACATACTTCATGCCTTCTAGCTTGAAACTCATTGTACCTTTCTAAATATTCTACTAAAAGAGGTCTTGGTCCAACTAAACTCATCTCTCCCTTTAGTACATTCCATAACTCTGGTAACTCATCTAAGCTTGTTGCTCTTAGAAGTTTTCCAAACTTAGGTAATCTTTCTGCATCTGATAGTAACTTCCCATTTTTATCTTTAGCATCAGTCATACTACGAAACTTATACATAGTAAAAATTTTCCCATCTTTTCCAGGTCTTGCTTGTTTAAAAATCACAGGACTTCCCAATTTAGTTTTTACTAAATATCCAACTATTAAAAATACCCACCAAAAACATGTAAAAGCTATTAAGGCAGCTAGAATATCTATAAATCTTTTAAAAAAACATCTATACATTATCTTTTAAACTCCTTTAACTTTTCAATTACATATTTTGCATCCTCTTCAGTCAAATTAGATGAACATGGTATATTTAAAACTCTATCATGATACCAAATAGCTTTTTCTATTCCATATGTTTGATGTTTTTGATATGGTTTTTGTTCATGAATTAATCCCCAAATAGGTCTTGTTTGAATATTAGCTTCCACTAATTTTTTTAATAATTCATCTTTATTCATACCATACTTTTCTTCATCTACAACTACTGAATAAAACCAATAATTTGGTCTTATATCTGTATTAAAAGGTAATAGTGTTAACCCATCAATATTTTCTATAGATTCTTTATATAAATTATAATTCTTTATTTTAGTACTTATAAAATTTTCTAATTGATCTATTTGACTTGTTCCCAATGCCGCTTGAAGATTTAGCATTCTATAGTTATATCCTATCTCATCATGAATAAAGTATAGTTGATCTGTTTTAGCTTGAGTTGTTAAAAATCTTATTTCATCTAAGAACTCTTGATTATTAGATACAACCATTCCTCCTCCACCTGTAGTAATTATTTTATTTGCATTAAAAGAATAAACTCCAGCATCTCCTATTGTTCCAGCATATTTCCGAACATATCTTCCCTCTGTATAATAAGTTCCTAAAGCTTCTGTAGCATCTTCTAAAACTTTAAAATTAAACTCTTTAGCTAAATCCATTATTCTTTCCATATTTGCCATGTTTCCAAATACATGAACAACTGCTAAGGCTGCTATTCTAGAATTTGTTTTTTTATTATATGTTTTTCCATCTTTTATAATACACTCTTCTCTTAAAAACTTCTCTAAAAGATTTGGATCCATACAAAGAGTATCATCACACCCTATAAATACAGGAGTTGCTCCATGATATGTTACAGGATTTACAGCTGCTATAAATGTTAGAGTCGGAACTAGTACCTCATCTCCAGGCTCTACTCCTAAAACCCTTAATGCAGTATGTAATCCAGCTGTTCCAGATTGCACTCCTACAGCCTCTTTCACTCCTACATATTTAGCTATTTTTTCTTCAAACTCCCCTATGAACTTTCCACCTGTTGAAACCCACCCTGATTCTATACACTCTCTTAAATTTTGCACAATTGGTTCTACATCTAAATTTGGGATTGATAATCCTATTGTTTTAGCCATTTGTCGCCTCCTTATATGTCACTACAAATTTTTTCATTAACTCTTTTAATTCATTCTGCTTAGGATTTTTTATAGCTTCACCTAGTATTTTTAAATGCTCATCTAAATTCACATCTGTTTCATCTATGTGAGTTATAAATATCTTATTATTCTCTGTTTTTTGAGCTGCATTTACGTCATAAAGAAGTTCTTCATAAAGCTTTTCTCCAGGACGTAATCCTACTATCTCAATATCTACATTAGCATTAGATAACTTTATCATAGTTTTAGCAAGATCTATTATCTTTACAGGTTCTCCCATATCTAATATAAATAGTTCTCCACCTTTTCCTAGCGCTCCAGCTTCTATTACAAGTTGAGCTGCTTCAGGTATAGTCATAAAATATCTTGTTATATCAGGATGTGTTAGTGTTAGATTTTTCCCTTCGCTAATAAGCTTTTTAAATATTGGTATAACTGATCCATTACTTCCAAGTACATTTCCAAAACGTACTGCCATGAATTTTGTACTACCTTTTTTATTCATAGTTTCTACAACTATCTCACAGGCTCTTTTAGTAGCTCCCATAACGTTAGTTGGATTTACAGCTTTGTCTGTAGAAATAAGTACAAATCTATCTACACCATATTTTATAGCCATCTCTGCAACTTTTTTAGTTCCAAAGATATTATTTTTTATAGCTTCCTCTGGATTATGCTCCATTAATGGTACATGTTTATGAGCTGCTGCATGGAACACTATATTTGGTTTATATCTATCAAATAAAAGTTCCACTTTATCCTGCTCTCTAATATTACAAATTTCACTTTGTAAATCAAGATTTTTAAATGTTCTTTTTAGTTCTAACTCTAAAAAATATAAGTCATTTTCATTTACATCTATTGTAACTAGCTTTTTAGGATTATACTTAGCTATTTGACGAGCAAGTTCACTTCCTATGCTTCCAGCTCCACCTGTTACAAATACAGTTTTATTTTCTATTATCTCTTTTATATTATCTCCATTAACAAGTATCTGCTCTCTTCCTAAAAGATCCTCTATACTCACATCACGAACTTGATTAGCTATGTTCTCATCTTGTAGTATCTCATCAAGTCCAGGCAGTATCTTTACTTTTACATTATTACAACACTTAGTTAAATCTATAATCTCTTTTATTCGATCTCTTTTTATAGTAGGAATAGCTATAACTACAGTTTCTATACTTAACTCTTTTATAGCTGTTTCTAAATCATAAAAATCTCCATAAACTTTTACACCATTTATATATGTCCCACGCTTACGTCTATCATCATCTATAATAGCTGTAATATGATATGGATAGTTAGGATTTGTAAGCCCATCACGAATTAAAGCTACTCCTGCTTCTCCCGCTCCATAAACCAATGTATTTGGTTTAGGTTTACTTTTTCCTAATACCACTCTGTACGATCTATTCAATCTAAAGAAAAATCTCCAAAGTAGTTGTAACACAGTTACCAATAAAAATCCTACCAATACAACTGTTCTTGAATAATGCTCTCTACTTACTGCATAGTATGCTAAGGTTATCATTAATGCTACTAAGTTAGTTGCTGTCAAATTTAACACATCTAAGGAGTTTGTATAGCTCCAGCTCTTCATAGAGTTTTTTCTTATAAGATAGAAACACAAAAATGCTACTCCATATACAATGAAATAGCTACTTTCTATGTTATCTTCCCATCTTCCTTCAAATCTTATTAAAAGGCCTAGAAAGATACCAACAATTACTGTTCCTAGGTCTATTATCAACTTCACTATATTCCTTCTATTGGAAAATAGCTCTGTTATCACATTCTCTCTAAACACTTTTTATCCCCCTACTTACTTTTGATATCTTCTTTTATATCCATCTATAAACTCTTTTAAAAATGTAATCATTATTCCTAAAAACAGTCCCATTACTATTCCAACACCTAAAATTAATTTAGCTTTACTTTGACCCTTAACAAAATATATATCTGTTGTTTCTTTAACAGTCTCTAGTTTATCGTTTAATGAATCTAATGTAAGTAACTCATTAACATAAGTATTATAATATTTTTCTTTTTCACTTTTTCTTAAATTTAGTTCTGGATATTTAGAAGCTATATAATATATCTTTTCTTCTGGTTTTAAAACTCTTAAATCACTATCATTTTTAAAAATATTTAAAATTTCATTTTGAATATTTTCAATTTCTATTTTAGTTTTCTCTAAAGAATCGCTTTTTAGCTTTTTCTCTTTTCCTATAACATCTGATAAATTATCCTGTTCTCTTAAAATATCCATATATGTATTTATAATATCTCTACCACTTTTTTCATCAGCTATTATCTCTGTTTTTATAGATATTTCATTCGGATTTTTCTCATTTTTAGATACTGTTATTATATCTTGTAAAAACTTTCTTTCTGATATCATATTTCTCATATTTTCTGAAGTATTTTCTAGATATTTCTGCTTTATTGGTTCTATCTCTAGAATTCTATCAACATTTATATCTTTAAAAAGTATCGAATCTACATCTAATTTATTTACTCCTTTTAATCCATATGTATCTTGTTGAATAAGAATACTTTTTATTAAATAGTTAGGTGTTTTGCTACGCACATAAAGGGCTGCTCCCAGTGATAAAAGTGTACAAATCACTGTAGTTATAACTATACTCCACTTATGCCTAACTAGTATCTCAATTAATTCATAAAGATCAATCTCGTCATCATATTGCTTTGGTTCCATTACTTTTAACTCCTTGCTCATTTTATCCCCCTACATTTTTTTATCCATGTTATTATATCATTTTTTTTATCTAAAAAAAAGTAGAAGTTTTTTTATTTAATTTTATTTTTTCTTCAAAAGTGTTTGTTTTCTATTTTTTTTCTACAAAAACAAAACAAAGTCTAGACAAAAGTCTAGACTTTAATTTAATTGATATTTATCTGTGAGTGAGAAGTGACTTGGGGGATAGCCATCTTTTCAACTTTCACACCTATATTTCTTAAAACGAGGGTATTGTTTCCTGTTACTAAAACTCCTATTAAAGTTAGTACAGTGTAAACTGTTTTTAATATTTTCATCATAGGCCTACGCCTCTGGAGCATTATCCACAAAGTATCTAAAAGCCATAAGTTCTGCCTTTTCGACTAAGATTCTATCTATTGAGTTCTGTCCTGCTTTTATCTCTTTCTCTATCTGCTCTTTCCACTCTGTAAATGAAAGATATGGGCTTCCTGCTGGCAATGGTTCTCCATCTGTTTGTAACTTTTCAATATAAGAAAGTGTTGCTCTATCATCTGCTAACTCCTTCTGATAAGCGTTCTCTCTTTCAATACTCTTTTCCGTTTTTATAATTACTGCTTCTAATGTTGCTTTTGCTCCTCCTACTGTTATACTCATTTTGTTACCTCCTTTTTTATTTTTTATTCTTCTCTCGAGATAGCTTTAGAATATCATAACTAAAAAATAAAAGTTAGCATACTTGTCATACATATTTTTCTTTTTTATTGTCCTATTTGAAACCGTTTAGTCTTGATTTAATTTCATTTTTATTGTATTAGTATAATAATAAAAATTTTCAGGAGGTAATCATGGTAAATGATTTTTTTAAGAACATCTTTAATAGCACAAATAGTTTTATTACAGTGGAGGCTTTAAGCAAAGGGTTATATTTATCTAGAAGAACAATTTATAGACGAATTGCAAAGGGAGATATTAAAACTACTAAAATTTCCGGATGTCATTTTATCAAAATCTCTGATTTAAAAAAATTTATTCAGGAGGTTTAATTTGCTAACAAACTCTATCAATGTAGAACTCCTTTTAAAAAATAACTTAAACATATTTAAAAAGTGTAAAACAAAAAATGAAAAAATGAAAAAATTGACTTTACTTTTGACAAAAAGCTATGGGAAATTTATTCCAATTTCATATATCCCTGAAATTTTTAATATTAAACCACATACTTTAAGATATCATATTGACTCTAAAAGTATAACTACTTTAAAAGCAGGTTTAAAGGTTTTCATTAAAACTTCCGATCTTACAACTTTAATATTCGATAACTACAAAAATTTAATTGAGGTGAAATATGAAAACTAAAAAATACGCTCTTATTGAAAACTATCCCTATGTTAAAGAAATTTACGGCGAAATTATCTCTGTTAAAGATTTAGCTTATATTTGTCGTACCTGTGAGAAAAGCATTCTTCGATACATCATTGATAAAACAATTTTTTCTACCTTTTCATCAAACACTCATATAATCCATGTTGAGAGCTTGATCAACAAAAAGTATATACCACCTCAAATACCAGATTTAGATGAGTCTTTAAGACATTTAGAGTTATACTGCGGAGTTAATCGTGTTAATAAAACAATCAATTTACCTTGGTGTGTTATAAAACAACTAAAAATACACAAGATCGGTTCAAACTATTACTACTCATTGGAAGAATTAAATAAAAAACTAAAAAACTACTATAAGATTTTAAAAACCTCTACAAAAATTCAATAGTTGTTAAAGGAGATTAATTATGACTAAAAATAATTTTATAATAAAAAATCACCACAAAACAAACTATACAGTAATTTATAATAAATTTATTCAAGATAAAAACTTAAATCTAGAGTTAATTGGATTTGGTATCTATCTTCTTTCTAAGCCTAGTAATTGGATTATTAATCCTCACCAAATACGAAGCGATCTAAATATTGGAAAAGATAAAATTGCGAGATTAATAAATACCTTTATTGACCTTGGCTATATGTATCGCCAAAAAAAGGATATAACTTTTACAGCTAAAGGAGAGTTAAAAAATGTGTATTATTTTTGTGACGATAAGGAACTTCTGAATAAGACTACAGAAATTTTTAGAAGTGATGAGACTACTTTTCATCTCCCCTTATCTGAAATTCCGCCACTGCAAATTGCAGTGACGGAAACCCCTACGACGGAACTTCCGCATACGGAAAACCCGCCATATAATAATACTAATGATACAAATGATAATAACAAAAAAAATACTCTACTAACTTCTAGTGTTTCTATAAGAACATATTTAAAAGATATCTTAGATGACTTTACAATTGTTAATCTTCTTTCAGCTAAACCAGATCTTACAATAGATGAGTTTAATAGAGTCTATAACTTAGCTAATTTAGAGTTTAAAAATGGACGATGTAACAATGTAAATGCATGCCTTGTAAAAGCTATTAAAGGTGAGTGGAATTTTCTTCCAATATCTATTTCTGAATCTAAAGAGGATGATAAAATTCATCGTATTTTACATAGTAAGGTCATATATTTCCAAGACCTTTTTAAAAATAGTAGCTTTTCAAAAGATGAGATTTTCTCAAAATTTTTAATTGATTCTCAAAAATATGATGAAAAATTAGTGGCTATTTATTATAAAAATTTAAAAGAAAAGCTAGAGTCTTAATTGACTCTAGCTTCATACACTATCTATTATTATACATCTCTTCATAATATTTTTGATAGTCTCCAGATGCTACTTCCTCTACCCATCCTTGATTATCTAAATACCATCTAATAGTCTTTTCTATCCCTTCTGTAAATGGTGTTTCAGGATACCATCCAAGTTCTGTTACTATCTTAGTTGGATCAATTGCATAACGAGCATCATGGCCTAATCTATCTTGAACGTAAGTTATCAAATCATAATTGATGTTAGCTAAATCTGTGCTCAATACTTTTTGATACTCAGGTTCCTCTTTCATGATTCTAGCTATTGTATCTATAGTAAGTTTCACTATGTTTATGTTTTGCTCCTCGTTAAATCCACCAATGTTATATATTTCATGCGCCTTAGCATTAGATATTACCATATCTATACCTTTACAATGATCCATTACATATAACCAGTCTCTAACATTATCTCCCTTTCCATACACAGGAAGTTTCTTTCCAGCTAAGATATTTTTAATAATTAGTGGAATTAACTTTTCTGGGAAGTGATATGCTCCATAGTTATTTGAACATCTTGTTATATTAAATGGAAACTTATATGTTTCTCCATAAGCAAGCACTATCATATCAGATGCTGTTTTAGATGCTGAATATGGACTTCTTGGATCTAGTGGAGTACTTTCTGTAAACATCTTCTTCCCATAAGTTTGAAGATTAGTTCTTCCAGTTGCAATTTTTGCAACTGCCTCATCTAAAATTAACTCTCTTGGAATATCCCAGTCCTTGCTTAAACTTCCATATACTTCATCTGTTGAAACATGGTGGAATTTCTTTCCCTCTTTATAGATCGGGTATCCATTAGAGTCTTTTCCTGCTGTCCAAAAAGTTTTAGCAACTTCCATTAGATTTTGAGTTCCAAGTATATTTGTCTCTAAGAATATCTGAGGATTTTCAATACTTCTATCCACATGACTTTCTGCTGCAAAGTTTACAACATAATCTATGTCGTGCTGCATAAATATATTTTCAACTAGTTCACGGTTACAAATATCTCCTTTAACAAAAGAAACTCTAGAGTCTTTTAACTCCTCTCTTATTGTTCCAAGATTTCCTGCATAAGTTAGTTTATCTAGTACAACTAATTTTATATCTTCGTGTTTTTCTAACATATATTTAACAAAATTTGCACCAATAAATCCTGCTCCACCTGTTACTAAGTAAGTTTTCACTACAGTTCCCCCTTCTCTCTCATCTCGTTTAGGAATCTATCTATTCCACTTTCCCAAGTTGGAAGTTTTTCTCCTACAACTTCTTCTAACTTGCTACTATCAAGCTTTGAATATTCCGCTCTTTTAGCTGGAAGTATAAAATCACTACTTTTAGCACGATTTAGAGTTCCCTTCCACCCAATAGAATCTAAAACATACTTTGCTTGGTCATATTTTGAAGCTATTCCATTGTTGCTTAGATGATACAATCCATATTTTTTAGTTTCTAACAGTTTTAAAGAGTATAGTGCTAAATCATACGAGTATGTAGGAACAGAGATTTGATCATCAACTATTCCTAGAACATCTCTAGATCTGCTCCAGTTTATAACTTGTCTATTAAAGTTGTTGTTAGCTATTCCAAATACCCATGATGTTCTTATTACAAAACTTCTAGTATAAGTTTCTAATACTAATTTTTCTCCCTCAGCTTTAGCCTGTGAATAAACAGAAAGTGGATTTGGCGAATCTTCTTCTGTATAAGGAGTTTTTTTACTTCCATCAAAAACAAAGTCTGTAGAGTATGTTATATAATCTGCTCCTAACTCTTTAGCAACTAATGCTAAATCTCTTGGTGCTGCAGCGTTTAGCTTATAACACATCTCTATCTCCTCTTCTGCTTTATCCACATTATTGTAAGCTGCACAGTTTATAATAAGATCTATGTTTTTATCTTTTACAAACGCTCTCACTGTATCTATATCTGTTATATCTAACTCTTTATAGTCTGTTGCTATAAAATCTAAATTTTTATCTTTAAATATTCTTTGAAAATCATGCCCTAACTGTCCATTGGCTCCAGTAATTAGTATCATCCTATTACCACACCACTCTCTAAAAACTCTTGCAGAGTTTGTTGCTGTTTATCTTTATCTGATAACAGGATTTCATCTGCTGATAATCCATATTTTTCAAAGTTCCAATCTATAGCTATATCAGAGTCATTCCATAACACTCCTGAATCAAACTCTGGCGCATAATAGTCTGTACATTTATATTGAAACTCAGTATTATCTTCTAAAGTTAAAAATCCATGAGCGAACCCTGGTGGAATATAAAACATCTTTTTATTATCAGCGCTTAATTCTACTAAGTAGTGTTTTCCAAAAGTTGGGCTATCTTTTCTAAGATCCACTGCAACATCTAAAACAGCTCCAGCTGTAACTCTAACTAATTTCCCTTGAACATGTTTTGTTTGAAAATGTAACCCTCTTAATACACCTTTTTTAGATTTAGAGTGATTATCTTGAACAAATTCAACATCTATATCTATTGCCAAGAAATCTTTTTTAGAGTAGCTCTCCATGAAAAACCCTCTGTTATCTCCAAATACAGTTGGCTCTATTACTATTAAATCTTTTATTCCTGTTTCAACTCTTTTAAACTTACTCATAACTACTCCTTTATTAGATTCATTAAATATTCACCATAATGTGATTTTAGTAGTGGTTTTGCTAACTCTTTTACTTTCTCTTTAGATATCCATCCATTTCTATAAGCAATCTCTTCTAGACAGGCAACCATTACACCTTGTCTACTTTGAATTGTTTTTACAAAGTTAGATGCTTCTAAAAGTCCATCATGAGTTCCTGTATCAAGCCACGCCATTCCTCTTCCAAGACTTAGTACATTTAGTGTTCCTTCATTTAGATACATCTCATTTAGCGTTGTTATCTCTAACTCTCCTCTATGAGAGGGCTTCACTTTTTTCGCTTTTTCTACAACAGTGTTATCATAGAAATATAGTCCTGGAATTGCAAAATTAGATTTTGGCTTCTCTGGCTTCTCTTCTAAAGATATAGCTTTACCATTCTCATCAAACTCTACTACTCCAAAAGCTGTAGGATTATTTACATAGTAACCAAATATTGTAGCTCCAGTTTCTCTTTTAGCTGCTTCTTTTACTATTCCTGTAAGTCCATGTCCATAAAACATATTATCTCCAAGAACTAATGCACATGCATCATTTCCTATAAAGTTTTCCCCTATTATAAATGCTTCTGCAAGACCATTTGGATGTTCTTGAATAGCATATTCTATTTTAAGTCCTAAATCACTTCCATTACCTAATAGTTCCTCAAAAGTTCCAATATCTCTAGGAGTAGATATTACTAAAATATCTTTAATTCCTGCTAACATTAAAACAGAAAGAGGATAATAGATAAGTGGCTTATCATAAATTGGTGTTATTTGTTTACTTATTGCTTTTGTAACAGGATATAGTCTAGTTCCTGATCCTCCAGCTAATATTATTCCCTTCATTTTTTCGCTCCTTTTAATAAATAGTAGTTACCGCTTAAAGCTAATCCAAGCATAAAAAATATATACTCACTTGCTCTTTTCCAAACAATAACTGTTTCAAAATTTTCATATATTAGCATTAAAACTATAACTGCTAACATAATCTCACAAATCAGTTTCGAACGAGTTTTCCACAACTTATAAACTATAGCTCCCATCATAGAAAAATATGATAAAAACCCTATTACTCCCATCTCTGTTAACATCTTAAGTGCCATATTATGTGGATGTTGATAATGCGAAGCCTTTTCATAGTAATCTGTAGCTTGAATAAAATTATCAAATCCAATCCCTGTCAATACATTAGCTTTAAAGATTTTGAATGCTGAGGTATATATTTCCATTCTAGCTCCATCCCCATTAGAGATACTTTCAAATCTCTTCACATATGGTGTATTTCTAAATATAGCTAAAACTCCCAATAAAATTATAATTAAAACTCCTAAAATCCTTTTACTAACTTTTATCATAACTAATAAAGAGATTACTATTAAAAATGCTAAATACATCCCTCTCGATTGAGTTAAAATCATTTGAAATAGTCCCATTAATATCATTGGAATTAAGACTATTTTTACTTTTATATCAGTACTTTTATCTATTAGAACCATTATAAAAGCAATAATAGTTCCACCTAAAATTAAGGCTGTCTCTGTCAATGTTGGAAAAATCTCTCTCAGTCTAAAACCACTTCCATAACTTTGCATAAGTTTTAAATTTTCCATTTTAAATATCTCTAAATACCCTATCTCTTTTCCTGAATACATTTTAATATGCTTTATAATGTCAAGAAGACCAAGCTTATACATATAAAGAGTTGTTATAATAACAGATAGAAAAACTATCTTCTCTCTTTTCCTATCTATATTAAACTGTCCAAATATAGTTGGAAAAAATAGCCACTTTATATACGGCATAAATTTATCACTTAAATCTTTTATTGGATAGTTTGTAAAAATCAAACTTATTACAATACTACCTAAAAACACTCCTAAAAATTTCTCATAAAAAGAGATCTTAAATCCATTTTTATATATCTGTATCCCTGTTAAAATAACTAACATTGGAAACAAAACATTTGAGTACATCTTTCTTTCAAATGCAATGCCAAAAGGCATTAAAAATATAACTAAATTAAATATATTCTCCTGCAGATTGTATTTTTTTAAACTATCTAATATTTTCAATTAATCTCTTCACCCACTCTTCATCGCTGTATTTTATATATATATCCTCTGATATATCTTCATATTTATTTTTAAAAAACTCTCTATCTATAGTGTAATCTTTTTCTAAAACTAAGATATTATTAGAGTTATAAAAATCATAATCCTTTATTAAATCATATGTTGTTATTAATTTTTTTCTATTTCCCAGTGCATCTATAGCTCTAAAAGATAATCCACCCTGTTTTTCAGTTGTATTATGACCTATCTCTACAACAGCCCTGCTTTTAGAGTAATACTCATACATTTTTTCCAAAGAGATTACATCCTTTCTAATCTCTACATACTCGCTTTTTATATCTGCTTTAGTTACCACTATAAATTTATAGCTAATATTTTTTTCTTTTAGTTTTTTTGCCAAACTCTCTAACTCTTGAAACCTTTCATCATAACTCATAACTGTAAAAGCGTCATACTCAATCTCTGACTCTTTTTGTAGCTTATCCTTCATATAAAAATTTGGCAAAAACTCCATACTATACTCTTCAGCCTCTTTTTTATCAAAACTATATAAAAAATCAAAATATTTAATATATTTTTCCTGATTTGGCTTATATGATATACTATCCCAAAAATGTAAAACCATGGGCTTTTTCTTCTCTTTTAAAAACTCTATAAATTCAGTTTCATAAAAATCTGGCCTAATAACTACAACACCATTAAAATCTCCAAAATCTTGAACCTTTTTATATAAAATCTCTTTCTCTTTTATCTTTTTTATATTTCTTTTTAAAAAGACCTTACTAAAAAGATTATTATATAATTTTTCAAAAACATTTTTATATTGATATTTAAACTTTTCATGGGGAATATATAGTACTTTACAACTATGTATTTTCTCCATTACATCTTTTATCTTTTCTCCATAACCACTATAAGCGGGACACATTAAAATAATTTTCTTCATTTCTTCTTCACCCTGAATATCTTCTTTATCCAGCTCTCTCCTGAATAATTTTCATATATATCATCTGAATACTCTTTATAGTTGTTTTTCAAAAAAATATCCAGTGCGTCCTTAAAGTTTTCCTCTAATATAAAAACATTATTTTCATTATAAATATCATACTCTTTTATAAAAGAGTAATTTGTTATAATCTTCTGTTTATTTCCTATTGCATCTGCTATTCTAAAAGATGCTCCCCCTTGATATCTCTCATCCATCTCTTTTGTATGACCTATTTCAACTATTCCACTACTTTTACTTAAAAATTCATATGTTTTACTCAAAGGAACATAATCTTTTTGTATATCTACATAGTCACTTTTTATATCTCTATCAGTTATAACTATAAACTTATAATTTATATTTTTTTCTTTTAAACATTTTCCTAATTTTTCCAATAGATCAAACCTTTTATCATATTTCATTATTGTAAAAAACTCATATTCGTAAACTCTGTTTTTACATATCTTATCCTTTAAATAAAAATTAGGAATAAACTCCATATTGTATCTCTTAACTTCCTCTTTATCAAAACTAGAGATATAGTCAAAATACTTTAAAAACTCTATCTGCTTACTAATAAAAGAAAAACTATCCCAGTGGTGAAGATACATCGGTTTATTCTTTCCCTTTATATATTGAAATATTTTATGGGAAAACTTATCAGCTCTAATGGAAAAATAGCAATCTACCTCTCCTATTTTTTCCAACTCTTTTATAACTGTTTTATTAAACATTATATCCTTTAGATTCTTTTTAAATGGCTTATAATATAGATTATTTAAAAGTTTCTCAAATACATTTTTATATTTGTATTCATATTTTAAACCATCTATAAAATAAACTTCAAATCCCATAACATTCTCTAATAGTTTTATAACCTCTTTCTCGTACCCCATAAACTCATAGGATAAGTAGACTATCTTCTTTTTCATAAATTTCCCCTAACTTAGCTATTTATTATTGCGTCATACTCTTTCATAATTTTACTAGCTTCAAAATCCTTTGATCTTTCCTTTGCAACAACTTCATACTTCTCTCTAATATCTTTTTCTTTTAAAAGTTCTGTTAACTCTTCGCCTAACTTTTTATAGTCTCCTACAGAAAATATCTTTCCATATCTACCATTCCCCAATATCTCCTTTGGCCCAACTTTACAATCAGATGATATAATAGCTTTTCCTAAAATAGCAGCTTCTACTATAACTAATCCAAACCCCTCATACTTAGAACTGTGTACAAAAAGTTTGCTGTTTTTCATCCATATATATGGATTAGTAGTTTTTCCAATAAGTATAACTCTATCTTTTAAACCATTTTTTATAATTATCTCCTCTATCTCTTTTCTATTAGGTCCATCTCCCACTATATATAGTTTTTCAGACACGCCATTTTCCATAGCTATTTTATGACCTTTTATTAAAGTATCATAGTCTTTTTGAACTGTATCCAATCTAGAAACTGCTATAATATAGTTATCCTTTAAAAGTCCTTTTTGCTCTTCTGATAAACAGCTATCATCAGTTGATAGATCTATAATTCTTTTAAAGTTAAATGGATTATATGCTCTTTTTATACGATTTTTTAAATGTGGATAGATCTCCTCCATCTCTTTTTTCATATCCTCACATATAGCTACAACTGCATCATACTTTGATAGATTTTTTCCAAATCTAACAATCTTTGACTCCTTTTTTAAAAGTTTTGGAATAGAGTTATGTATCCAAACTATTTTTTTCTTAGCTTTTAATTTCTCAACATATCTTCTAGCTCCCCAATCATAATCTACAAAAACATCTATCTCTCCATATTTTTTCTCAATCTCTCTTAGTACCTCTTGAGTTTTAGATATTACAAAACTATGCTCTTTACTCATTAAAAGATTATACATCAATTTATGGTAGATATTTTTCT
Source organism: Cetobacterium sp. NK01 (assembly GCF_024506395.1). NCBI lineage: Bacteria > Fusobacteriati > Fusobacteriota > Fusobacteriia > Fusobacteriales > Fusobacteriaceae > Cetobacterium > Cetobacterium sp. NK01. The sequence continues at coordinate 1,232,773 of NZ_JANIBO010000001.1, read as the reverse complement.
TTCTTTCTCTATGATAGTGAGTCTTTTCAATTAAACTTTCAGGTTTTAAAAAATATACATCTATCCCTTTTGGAACTTGATTTAAAAATACATTTTCATTTCCTGAGTCATCCTCTATAATTAATGAGATATTATATAACTCTTTATTTAAGTTTTGTAACATCTCTATTAACACTCTCTCTAAGCCCCCCATTCGAAGGCTTCCACTTCTAACAACTAAGTTCTTTTTCATGTTTTACCTCTTCTAGAGCTTTTTTAAACTCTTCAACTGTTATACTATTTATAATTTCATTTGGATAATCACTATCCTCAACTTGTGGATTAACTCTCTCTGGAGTTAAGATCTTTATCCAAGGTACGTTGTGAACAAATAATCCACCTTTTTCTCTAAATAAAACAATGGCATCTTTTCTTGTAACAAATGAAAAATTATATAATCCCGATTCAAATCCAATAAATAGATAGCTTTTTGAAACTAACTCAAAAACCTCTTTTAATGATGTTTTATCCACTAAGTTTTCTATATTTCCATCTTTTAATATACTTAAGATTTTTTTAGCGTAATTACTTTGTCTCTCTCCATTTCCTACTAATACTATCTTTTTATTAGGATACTTAAGCTGTATCTCTTTTAAGTATTCTGCCATTAGTAACGGTGAACACACTCTCTCTTTTTCTGTAGATCCCACAGCTACAACTATGTTCTCCTCTCCACTTCCAAAAATATTTTTTAAATCTGGAATTAGCTCCTCTGCTTTTATATCTTTATTCAATATCTCTTTTGCCATTTTACTAACTTGTCTCATAACGTAGTCATCTTCTATTACATAGCTTTTTGTGTAGTATTTATTATTTCTCTCCACTTGCCAACTTAAATCAGCTCTTCCAACTCTCTCTGGAATAAATAGATTTCCCACTGTTATATCATTGGTAAATTCTAAATTTATATATTTTGAAAATCCCATGCTATTTAACTCATACATCTTTTTTAATCTTGGAAAAAACTTTTTTCTTTCATCTCTAGAGTATCCTATAGTTTTATATCCTAGCATCTCACCAAGTTTTGTATATTCACTTTTCATTAAAACAGATATATTCTCTTTTCCATACTCTTTCTCTAATAAGCTCATCAATTTCGTTCTAACTAAAATATCTCCAATCCCATCACAACTTTTTATTAAAATCTTTCCTTGAGGCTTAAAACTGCTCTTAAAAAAACTTAGTATAAATCTAATAAAATAAAGATTTATCCCCTCTTTCACATATGATTTTTTAAGATACTTTTTATCCATTAAATTTTCCACCCCTTATTTCGTAATTTAACTTTTAAACCTCTTATTTTTTTTACCACTGAAAGTTTTTTAAAATTTTTTATTATATAAGCTAATCCATACCCAAAATCTCTTTTCACTTTATATTTTTCCTCTACATCATAACCTTTTCCTAAAACTAGAAGATCATTTTTTAAAGTTAAAATATCATAAGCTCTTTTAAAATGCCAAATTTTCTCACTTTTAGCTTGAGTATCTATAATTTTTATTCCATCTTTTGTTTTTATAAAATTCGATGTATTTAGATCACCATGGTATATACCACTTTTATGAATTTTTTCAACTATATCCATAATAACATCTATATCCTCTGTTGTTTCTATAGCCTCTCCCTCTATATAATCCATAAGTATAAAACTCTCTTGTAAAAAAAGGCCTCTTTTAACCATTATAGCTAGTGGCTCTATAAAAAAATCCAACTCCATTTTTTTAGCTCTATCTATATTTATAAAACTCGTAAGTCCCTCTCCTTTTTTAAAAAGTGTTTGAACTTTTCTTTGGGGTATCACTGTTTCAGCTTTAGGAGATTTTAAAACAAAACTTCTCCCATCTATCTCTATTTTAGCAACATAGTTTCTCTCTGTGTTTTTATATTCATCTATAACAGAGTACTCCTCATTTAAAACTTTTTCAGCTAACGCCCTATTCTCATCCTTTTTAAAATAGATTGAAAACTCTTTATATTTAATTTTCTTTATTTTTTCATTCATCTATATTTAATACCTCTAACCCTTCCTGTATTTGAGATAAAGTTATACTATTTAGCAAATCACATCCATATTTGCTCTCTTTATATGGATTCTCTCCCTCTCCTAAAAGAGTCACACACCCTATAAAATCATGTTTCCATGTTTTAAATTTAGTCCAGTGCAGACATATATATTTAGTTTTTAAAGTAAATGCTGCATTGGTCAATCCTGAATCATATCCTATGAAAAACTTAGATTTAGCTATATACTCTAAACTTTCTAAAAGAGATATTTTATCAACTAAATCCACTGTATTTTTAACTTTTATATATTTAGATAACTCTTTTTGATAAAGAACTTGAGTTTTTCCACTTCCTAATAGGATTAACTTTGACTCTGGATATCTCTCTCCTAAATAGTTTATTATCTCTGCCATTTTCACAGCTGGCATAGTCTTAATTCTTGCAGCTGATCCTATTCCAACAGTTATTATATTCTCTTTTTTTAAATTATCAAAGATATATCTTAAATCTGGAACTAACTCCTCTACCTGTATATCTTTATTTAAAATCTCTTTTAAAAAATCTTTATGATACTCTAATATATATTTATCCTCAGCGTTTTTTATTCTATATTCTATTTTATCATATGAGTTTATAAACTCTTCAGATACATTTTTTTGGTCATGTATAAAATATATAACTTTTTTATATTTAAATCTATTTAACTCTCTATATAATCTCATTCTCTCTATAGTATTTTTATATCTATCTACAAATACGTTATATCCTTGCTTTAAATATATATCTTGCCACTTATCTTTGCATAGAATATGTGTGTTATTTTTTCCATAAAACTCAGCTATCTTCTCTATACTTTTTACTTTTAAAAGATTATCTCCTAAAGCATCCATTGTTACTATCAAAACTTTATTCCTGTCATCTTTTTCTGCAACAACTTTTTCACACGCCTTTTTTATAAGCATATCTGATAGATCTCTTCTAAAGTGTGACCATTTAAACGCCATGTTCCCCTCCATTTAAAATTTAACTTGTTAAAACTTCTCTTACAAAACCCTCTATAGAATATCTATCTACTATACTCTTATCCACTTCCTCATAATCACACTGGAAAAACTCTTTAGGAATAGAATCTACATCCTCTATAGAATCTATTATAAATATATTTTTCGGATTATAAAAGTCATAATTTATAATATCTTTATTTTCTGTGATTAACTTTGTGTCACTAGCTAAACACTCAAAAGTTCTAAGAGTTAACCCCCTTTGTGTATAGTAATTAAGCTCTATTACAACTTTAGACTTTCTAACTTTCTCTATATTCTCCCTATAGGTCATCTTTTCAAAAGTTAGTATCTCTTGATCATTGTAGTTATCATTTAAATACTTTTTCTTTATAAAAAGATTAAAATCATAACTCAATTTATTTTTTAAACAATATTTTTTAAAGCTCTCTATAAAATCATATCTTTTCTTCTCTCTCAAAGCTCCTAAGTAATAACAGTCTAGCTCTTTTTTCTCTTCCTTTGTATCATCTACAAAAAAACTTGGTCTAAATTTCAGATTAAACTCTTTAGAATCATCTTTTTCAAAAGTATATATCTCATCATATCTTTCTCGAGCACCTTTTAGATACTCCTCTCCTGTTTTATCAAAAATGTACTTTACACATTTTATAGAGGGTGAGTTTTCTCTTATTCCATTTAAAATATTTTTTGAAAGACACTCTCCACCAATAGATAACAAATAATCATAATTTTTTATTTTATTCAGTTCTTTTTTTATTAGAAAGTTAGATATGTTTTTTCCTAAAAAACCTATTTTTTCAAGATTTTTTATCACAGTATTAGTTAGGTTTTTTTTTACAGGAACTCCATTTCTATTTACAATTAAAACCTCTTTAAAATCCTTTAACAATCTTTTTTCTATAGCCATATAGTACTCTGAAAATATCCTATCTATAGCTATTATTAACTTTTTATTTTTCATTTTCTATTATCTCCATAAATTTCTTTATATCATGGAAATAATAAGCATTTTTTTCTATCCAAGATATATCTTTATTCCACCATTTAAAATCCAACAATTTTTTTATATTCTCTTCTGAAAATCTTTTTTTCAATACCTTTCCTGGAACTCCTCCTATAATAGAGTAAGGTTCAACATCTTTAGTCACCAATGCTCCTGCACCTATAACTGCTCCATCTCCTATTCTTACTCCATTTAATATTTGAACCCCATCTCCTATCCAAACATCATTTCCAATTTCAATTATATACTCCTCATCAACTCTTTTTAACCCCTCTTTTTCAACTATATTTTCATAGTTAAATCCAATGTTTTTTTTAGCTCTACTATGACTAAAAGGGTGAGTTGAAACATACTCTATGGGATGATCTCCTATAACAGCAAGAACTCTTACTCCAATAGAGCAAAATCTTCCTATCTTGCAACTTGGCAGTTTACAATCACTACCTATATAACTTCCTAAACCAATATATGATCTATCTATATTTGTGTTGTCACCTATTGTGTTTTTACCTTCAAATTCAGTTTTTCTAATTTTAACATCTTTATCTAAAAAAACCTCTTTTTTCTGAAGCTTTTTCACTTGTAGCACGTATCTTATTTTTTTCTTAATATTGTTAAAAAACTTCATTATCACTCCCTGAGTTTATAAATAAGTATCTACAAACTCCTTATTTCCTCTTTTTTTATACTTATATGGTAGATACTTTGGTGATATTTTTCTTAAAAAGTCAACTAATGAAGTTTTATCTATTGCCGTTCTTCTAATATCATATAAGTTTTCATCTATAAATCCTGTTCCACTATCTGTTGAAACTGCATATTTATATCCTGCAAGTTCCACAGCTTTTTGTATTCTTTTAGAGTTATGCCCATAGGGATATGCAAAACTTACTAACCTCTCCCCTATTATTTTTTCAATATCTCTTTTATTATTTTCAATCTCTTTTTTCAAATCCTCATCTGATAATTTTACCATACTAGGGTGAGTTAAAGTATGTCCTCCAAACTCTATTAGGCCACTTTTGTGAAGCTCTTGCACCTCTTTTTCTGACATTAGATCAAATCTTTTCTCTCCCATATCATCAGCTGTCCAAGTATTATAATTAACTCCTGTCACATAATATATTACAGCTTTCATATTAAACTTTTTAAGTACTGGGTAAAGAATTGTATAGTTATCCTTATATCCATCATCAACTGTTATTATTATATACTTTTTTTCTCTTCTCTTCTCTAAACCTATTTTTTCTAAATCTCTAAAAGTTATTGTTTCATATCCTAAAAATTTTAAAATCATAAGATGTAGTTCAAAAACTTTTCTGGTTACAAAAAGCTTTATTTTTCCTCCATCCTCTGCCTTTTCAACAAATTGATGATACATTAAAATTGGGATATCTCCATGTTTTCCTATTTTCATCATAAGCTATCTATAAACTCCTCTATTCTCTCTTTTGCTGGGCCTCTAAAAAACTCTTTTCCACCCTCTTTAGATTTTTTTTCATACATACTTTTAAATCCTCTATCTCTTATAAGCTTTAAAAGTATCTTTTCTAAATCTCTTTCTACACTTTTTATTAAAATACCATTCTCTCCATTATTTAAAACTCTTTTTGAACCAATATTCTCTTTAGATATAACAACTTTTCCAAAAACCATAGCTTCAGCTAAAACTAAAGAAAAAGATTCTGCTTTTGAGCTTTGAACATAGTACTCACAACTTTTTATATATGGATATGGATTTCCTTTACTTCCTAATAAAAAAACTCTATCCTCTAGATTTAATCTCTTGATAGTTCTCTCTAGGTTATCTTTCTCTTTTCCATCTCCAATTATAACAAGATTTAATGTACTTTCACTTTTATCTAAAAACTTTTTATAGCCCTTTATTAAAGCTAAAAAATTCTTATTCTCTGTTAGAGATCCCACTGATAGAATATACTGTCCTAGATTTTTTTCTTCAATACTCTCTTCGCTTAGTTTTAAAATATTTTTTTCATCTATAAAGTTTTCTATAGTTTTCATTTTAATATTTAAATGTGAATAATTTTTTTCATAGCCTTTTTTCATCTCATTATTAACTGAAACTATACTATTGTATTTAGCCATATTTCTATGTTTTCTCTTATTTTTTAAAACTCCGCCCTCTCCAGCGTGAGACCATCCTACTACTTTCTTATTTTCTAGATCCAATCGATCAATTTTTCTTAATAGTCCCAAATTATAGTCTATTATTATCTCTTTATCCTCTACTAATCTAGAGAGTTTTCTAATGGCTATCTCTTTTTTTCTTATAAGATCTATTGAGTATAACAACTTTCTAAGAGGATTTTTACTACTCTTATTTTTTTCAATTCTATTCATAATACTTTTAGATGTTAAAAATCTATAATTTACATAATTTGGAATATCTTTTTGAAAAAAATTCTTTTCTCCCTTATTTTCTTCAATAAAAAGTTCTAAATCATATTTTTCTGGAGACAATACTTTTAAAAACTCAATAAGCATTTTCTCCTGACCCCCTACAGAGATATTTCCTGTACAAATCCCTATTTTTTTCTTCAAACTTCATCCCTCTTTCTAAATCTCATCTATATTAAATAGATTAATATCAGTTTCTTCTCCTATCTTTTTATTTAAATCCATAGAAAAAATTTGTTTAGCCTCTTTATAATTAGGAGCCCATAACTCCGAGTTTGTATCCTCTTCACTATCTGCTCTATAAACTGCTGTCATTGGTTTTTTAAACGCCGCTGCTATATGGACAATTGATGTATCTGGTGTTATCACATAATCAGCGTGTTTTATTAACTCTACAACTTCTAAAATTCCAGAAAGAGTTGGATATTTTACCCTTCCTGTATCTCCTAAAGCATCTATAATCTCCTCTATCTCCTGCTTTTTACTAGGTTCACCTATAAAAAGAAGCATACCTTTTGTATCTTTTAAGATCTTGCTACTTATCTCTAAAATTTTCTCCACATTAAAACTTCTATGTTTACTAGCTGCATAAGGGTTAAGTATTGTAAAACTCTCTGGATTTCCAAGTTCACGAAGACGTCTTTTTATCTCATCTTTTACAACTATTCCTGTATATATTTCATAACTTAAATCTGGATTTTCTATTCCTAGAACTCCTAATACATTTTTATACATATCTGTTATATGCTTTCTACTATCTTTTCTATAACTTAAATCAAATAGATTCCATCCATCTTTATCTAACCCTATATTTATCTTAGCTTTACAAAGATTTATAAACTTCATTTGATTAACTCTTAACATCTCAGAAAAATCTACAAGGACATCATAGTTTTCTTTAGCAATCTCATTTGCTAACTCACTTTCCTTGCCTTTTTTATAGTTGTAGATAACTTTCACATGGGGATTAAACTTTATTATATCTGTAGCTGCTCCTCTACTTACAACCCCTATTTTAACCTCTGGATATCTCTTTTGTATCTCCCTAAACATAAGAGTGTTTATAACCATATCCCCTATTTTCCCATCATAACGTAAAAAAAGAATAGACTTTACTCTACTCATGTCAACTCTATTATCTTTTATTAGTTCTAGATGCTTCTCAGTTTTTCTGTCCCAAAGTTTTCTACCTAAATTCAATCTTATTGGCCGCAGAAAATCTTGGATAACTCTATTTAATTTTCGAATCATATTCCCCTCACTAAACTATCTATTTTATTTTAATTATAACACATTTTGACTATTTTTTTTATATTTTAAGAAATTTATGCTATAATAAACGTACTTTTTATTATTTATTGGAGGTTGTATGGAAACAATAGTCACCCACCCTAGAAGTTCAGTTTTTTATGATAAAAATCGTGATATATTTATAAAAAAATTTACTCCTAAGATAAGTAGCAGAATTAAATATTTTTTTAGATTAAGAAAATATCCCGGTGAAAATTTTTATTACATTTCAACTTTTTTAAACTCTTTAAATATAAAGACTCCCACAGTAGTTAAGCATTTAAACTATTCTGTAGAAACTAAGAATATAAAGGGAATCTCTTTAGAGGAGTTTATAAAAAACAATCCCACTGATAAAGATATCATAAATAAATTTACAACATTGGTAATAACTCTAATAGATAACAGTATTTACTGTGGAGATTTAAGTTTAGATAATTTTATGGTTAAAGACAACGAGATCTATGTTCTTGACCTAGAGGATTATCGTCATGTAAAGTTTTTTAAACATAACAAAGATGAATTTTTAAGAAGACTAAAAGGAAAAGTCCCTAGAGAGATTTTTGAAAATATTATAGAGAAGCTATAAACCACTTAATTAATTTTAAGTGGTTTTTTTATTTTATCCATATTTTTTAAATTTTGATGTGTTATTTTTAGTAGTTCGTGTTAGAAAAAATAATTTTTGTATTCTGTATACTAAAATATACTTGAAAGAAAATAACTATAAAATTTAAGGGGGGGTTATGATTAAAAAAGAACTCTTATTTCTGCTTACTTTTGCCTCTACTGGAATCTTTGCACAATCTAACGAGACCTTTAACTTCTCTTTAGGAACTGTTAATGGTAGTGCTAAAGAGTATGTCTATGTCCCTGAAACAGGAGAAAAGGTTAGTTCCTTAGATTGGAAGATTAAAAATATTCCTGTTTTTATACTTAATTACACACACACATTTAATAATATAGAGCTTGGAATGAATCTTAAGAAAAACTTTAACTCTACATCTAGTGGACATATGAAGGATTACGACTGGTATTCATCAGAGGACAGTGAAGATAGTGCTGGAAAACTTTCAAACTTTAGCGATAACAAAAACTATCTAGATGATCTTTTAATGTTTGATACAAAGGTTAAATACTGGTTTTATCACAATGAAAACTTTAAATCTGGACCTATCTTAGGATTTAAATATGATTACTTTAAGTTTTACGCCAAAGGTGGAGATCAATATAACTATAAGTTAGATGGAACAACTTCTATATATAAAGGTAACTTTTCTAAAAAAAGTATTGAATATTCACAGAAGTTTTTCACACCGTATATAGGTTATGCAGCTTCATACAAGTATGAAAAGCTAGTTTTAGATTTAGAAATTAAAGGCAGTTTCTATGGAAAAGCTAAAGCTAAGGATAAACACCTTGAAAGAGGTCCTATGGAAGCTAAAGAGAATTATAAGGATGTTAAAAACTTAGCCTTTAAACTTGCTGCTACATATACTATTACAGAATCTATTGATATAAATGGAAGTTTTGAATATTCAAAACAATTTCAAAATAAAAAATCTACTACTGATTTCATAACTGAAGATGGAGAAAAAATCAGTGGAATTAAAAATTTAGCAGGTATAAAAAATAGCAACTATATAGTATCTTTTGGTGCTACGTATAAGCTTTAAAATTTAGGAGGATTATTTTAATGAAAATTTATAATAAAAAATATCTATTTTTGGGAATATTAGCTTCACTTGTCACAGCATGCGGCAGTGGAGGAGGTGGAGGTGGTAGTAGCTACTCCCCGACAGCTACGCCATCAAAGCCAACTATAAATGTCTCTAAACCTACAACTGACATTGCTGCTCCTATTTTACCTATAATTGTACCCACTTCAAAAGAAAATGTAGAGCATGTTGATAGTTCTGAACAAGATAACATCTTAGAAAGTGAAGACAACTCACAAATTGAAGACTTTCCTCCAATGCCTGAGCCTCCAACTAAAAATGATAAAAATATCTCTCTTGATAGCGAGGGAGAAGTCGGAGTTGTAGCTCTTGATGGTAAAATAGCTACAAATGAGCTTAATGGAGTTATTAACATCAATGCTAAGTATGCCACTGGAGTATTATCAGTGGGAAAAAACTCCCTTGGAGTTAACCACGGAACTATAAATGGTACTCAAATAGATCCCAATACAGATATGAGTTTAATGAAAGGAATCTATGGTGGAAAAATACATAACATCGGTAGTTTAAATGGAACTGGTTCTGCTATTAGTGCAATGTCTAATCGTTCATATCATGGAGAAGAGATTAATGCTATAAATACTGGTGAAATTGTATTAAATGGTATTGAAAATAAAGAGGGCTTATACTTTGCTAGCCTTATTGGTATGGAAGCTATCAAATATATGGAAAAGGATGACGTTGAAGAAAAAGCTACTTTAGTTAACGATGGATATATAGATATTCATTATAATGACTTCCACCGTTTAAATCCAACAGCTGTTTCATCTATGTATATTCAAGGTATGAGTATAACTACTCCAAAAGATTCTACAGTGACAGATGAGTTATTAAATAATAAAAATATCAATGTAAGCGGAAGACACAGTGCTGGTATGGTTGCCAATGGTAAAAATATAACTCTTACTAATAAGGGAACTATTAAAACTGAAGGTGAAGACAGCAATGGTATGAGAGGTGACGGTGAAAATATTAAAGTTATAAATGAAGGTACAATTGACGTTACTGGACCATATTCTCACGGAATCAGCGTAACTGAAGGTGCTGTTGGAATAAACGAAACAACTGGTACTATTAAAATCAACGGACAAAATGCTTTTGCTATGAGTGCTACAAATGGAAGCAAAGTTATAAACAAAGGTAAAATTATACTAAATGGAGAATCTATTGGTATGTACGCTGGAAACGTTGGAGCAAACTCTGACAAATATGAAATTAGTACTATTGTCAACGAAGGAGAGATTATATTTGGAGATTCAAACCCACATAAAATAGCTATTTGGGCTTCTAACAATGGTACATATGTTAACAAAGGTAAAATACTTGGAGAAGATAAAATTGAGATAAAAACAGAGGATAAAGGTAAATTTGTTGTTGGAAAAGAAGCTTCTGGAGACATCTCTAGAGTTAGAGCTAAAAGAAGTTTAAGAATAGATGGAGATGTAGTTGCATCTAAGGATCTTATTGATAGCACTAAGAAAGAGATCACTTATAAAGATGTTTTCTCTGCTCCAAAAATTGAAGTAACTAAAGCTGAAAATTCTAAACCAGTATCACTTTTTTATAACTCTAATCTTAGATTTAATAGATCTGGAAATGTTGATATGATAGTTTCTAGAAATGAAACTACTATTAAAGAAATATATGAAGTTAAAGAGTTTGAATCATTAAATGAATCTTTTGATGAGTATTTAGATGAGGATGATAAAATTTTATCTAATGATGAAAAGTTAGTTGTTGATAAAATATCTAAATCTAATGATGTTAATGAGGTTAAAAAAGTTGTAAAAGATCTATCAGGAGATCTTTATGCTAACCTTCCTAGACAGATATTTGATATTCAAGATAGATTTATTAAAGAGGATGGAAAGTTAATAGAAAATCTAAATGATTTTAGTTATAATTTTAACTTCTTTGGTGATAAATCATCAGTTAAAGATAAAGGGGAGATCTCTGGATATAAAGCTACATCAGAGGGATTTGTAGGAACTAAAAAGTTCGAAAATGATATCTATGCTACTATTGGATATGAAAATAGTAACTTAAAATATAACGAAGGATCAAAAGGATCTATTCAATCTATTCACACAGGAGTTTATAAAAAATTAACAACTGATAGTTTTGATATAAAACTTGGACTAAATGGAGAGTATAATTTCCATGAAACTAATAGGGAGATTGATAACTTTGATAAAAAAGCCAAAGCTAAGTATAACTCATATACTTTAGGAGCTAACGGAGAGATTAGTAAAGTTTATGGAGAATCGTTATATATCAAACCTACTCTTGGGTTAAATTTAGGTTATGGAAAATATGAAAAGTTTAGTGAGAAAAATGCTGGAGAGTTAGGGGTAACAGTTCAGGATGAAAGCTATTTCTCTATTTTACCAAGTGTTGGATTTAAAGTTGGTAAAAACTTTGAATTTGTAAATCTATATTCAAATGTAATCTACTCTTATGAATTAGGAGATTTGAACAAAAAACAAAACATGTCTCTTTTAAGAGATAAAGTTAAATACAGTTTAGATAGTGACAATTTAGAAAATGAAAGTCTAGTTATAAATACTGGAATCTCTACAGAGATTAAAGACTTTAAAGTTACTTTTGAAATTGGAAAAGAGTTTGGAAAAAGAGATAACAACTACCTAGCATTAGGTGTTGGATATAAATTTTAAGTCCCCCCTTAAATAGTAAAAAGCCCACAGAATATCTGTGGGCTTTTTGCTTGGACATTTTTATCAATTATATACAAAATGCTGCGTATAAAGGAACACTTTTTATATTATTTTCAAATCCAAAATTTTTACCAGAAACTCTTATAGAATATACTGGATTATATTTTTTTATAAAACTATTTAAACTGTTTGCTCTTACATTTTCACTAGCTTTAACTTCAATAGGAATAATATTTCCTTCTTTATCTTGAATTACAAAATCTATCTCCATATTTTGATTTCTTTCTAAATAGTATAAGCTATAGTTACTTGATGATAAAGCAACACAAACATAGTTTTCTGTTAAAGCTCCTTTAAATTCATTGAACTTACTATTTCCACTTATTATAAGATTAGCTGGAATCTCTAACTTTGAACATAACAGTCCTGTATCTCCTAAATATAATTTAAACGACGATGGTTCAGAGTAAGCTTTTAATGGAAGTTTCCCTTCATTAATCTTAGTACATCTATTAACTATACCAGATGAAATTAACCATTCTATAGGCACTTCATATTCATGAGCTCTAGCTCCTGTTTTTATAAGTTTATATTGAAATTTTTTATTTTCCTTAGCTAATTGACTGGGAATTGTATTAAATGCGTTTAAAATTTTTATTGTCTCCATTGGAGTAGCATATTTTGCCATATCAGCTATATAGGAATCATTTATTGTTTTTTGAGATGCCAAAACAAAGTTAAAGTCATCTGTTTCTAAGTAATCTAAGATAACTCTAGGCATTCCTCCAATAACCAAATATTTTTTATAATAATCCATTGCTATTTCATGAAGATTAAACATCTCATTGCTTTCATAGTGATCTTTTATAGCTTCAGATAAATCCTTTCTATCTAAAGCCCATAAAAATTCTTCAAAGTCTAATGGAAACATTTTTATCATATCTACTTTTCCCACTGGAAATGAATATTTTTCTCTATTTAAAGCAACTCCTAATAAACTTCCTGCTGCTATTATATGATAATTAGGTTCATTTTCACAGAAGTATTTTAGTGATGTTAAAGCTCTTTCACAAGCTTGAATTTCATCAAAAATTATTAGGGTATCCTCTTTTAAAATTGTTTGTCCTACAAATATTGCAAGCTCTTTTATTATTCTTTCAGGTTCTAAATCTTTATCAAAAATTTTTTGAAGTTCAGTGGAATTTTCAAAATTAAAGTAAACACTATTTTTATAAAACTCTTTTCCAAAAGATAAAGCTATATATGTTTTCCCAACTTGTCTAGCTCCATCTATAATTAAAGGTTTACGATTATTACTATTCTTCCAATTTATAAGATTGGTTTTCATTTTTCTTTCCATATCTTCACTCCTATTAAAAAATGTATTTACAATACATTATTATACATTAAAAAGTGCGTTATGAATACATTTTTTAAATAAAAATATAAAAAATTACGTTGTTTCTCTTTTAATTATTATACTTTCAAATACTGATTGTACCTTTTTTTCCTCTTTTTCCTCTATAATATCAATTAGGTATTTTAAAGCCTCTAAAGTTATTACCTCAAAATTTTCCTTAATAGTTGTTAGCTTAGGGTAAAAATAATCAATTAACTCTAAATTATCATGTCCTACTATTTTCAAATCTTGTGGTATCTTAATATCATATTTTTCAATTAAACTTAATATCCCTAAAGCAACTTTATCTTGTTGGCAATAAATACCATCGTATGTTTTTAAAAAATCTAGATTATTTAAAAGTAAATCTCTTCCATCTTCAAAAGTCATACCACATTTATGAACGTGGACTTCATATCTCAACAAATCATTTTCTTCTAAATAATTATAAAAACCTGTAGTTCTATCCTTGTAATCTGTTAAATTTTCATTATTAGATGTTATTGTCAGCAAATTATAACACCCTTGATCATGCAATAATTTAGCCACACTATAACCACAATCTAAGTTATCACTTTTAAAAACACAGGTATTTTCCTCTAAAACAGTTGGTTTATAAGCCACAAAAGTATGAGGTACTTTATATTTTTTTAAAACCTCTAAATCACTTTTACTAATATCTCTATTAACTATTATAAGACCATCTACATTTCCACTTTTTATTGTTTTTTCTAAAGATTTAGCTCTTATAATAAGTATCTCATATTGAAATTTTTCTGAATTTAGTAAAAAATGCTTTTCAAGTTGAGAAAAGAAATCTCTTTTATTAAATTCATAGAAATCATTTGGAAATATTATCCCAATACGATGACTTCTTTTAGTAGCTAAACTTCTAGCATGTGGATTTATTACAAAGTTATGCTCTTTTGCAACTTTCATAACAAGTTCTCTTGTTTTTTTTGCTATATTTGGATTATTATTTAATGCTCTTGAAACTGTAGATTCACTTAAATCTACAATTTTCGCTATATCTTTTAATGTCATACTTACACACCTTACTCTTATTTTTCTTTAAATTATAGTTCTATATATTTAAAAAGTAAAGAACTAGAACTAAAAAAATAAAGTAAATTAATAATATAGATGAACTCTTTTCAAAATACATCTTTTTCATTATATATCTTCTTTTTTCTTCTTGGTAGTTATCATCACTAAAACTTAAAATATATCCTATTACAATTGTTATTAAAAATCCAACTAAGTTATTCCACATCCAAAAAATATTAAATCTATATGATATAAAAGCTGTTCCTAAAATTCCAAGTATAAATCCTATAAGAACTCCTCTTTCATCTGCTTTTGTTGTGAACATACCAAGAGAAAACACTCCTAACATGGCACCTAATAGATATGATCCATACTTACTTATTATCTCTAAAACAGAGCTATTTGATGCTGATACGTTAAAAGCAAAATAAGCTATTACTATCCCAAAAATACCTGTAATTATTCTAGTTACATTTATCTCTGATAAAGTTTTTATTTTTTCTTGAAAATGAACTTCATATATATCTTTCATGAAAACTGTTGTCATTGAGTTTAGTGACGAATCTATACTACTCATTGTTGCTGCGAAAACTGCCGCTATTATGACTCCTAAGTACCCTTTTGGAATCTCTTCAAGTGCAAATTTTATATAAACCTCATTGGCATTATTAAATGTTTGACCTTTATAAAAAACAAAAAGAACAACTCCTATTATTAAAAATAGAAACATCTGTATAACTGAAAATACTCCACTAAACCAAAGTGAATATTTTGTATTATCTAAAGATTTTGCTGTTAATACCCTTTGAACCTGAGTTTGATCTACTCCAAAATAAGCTATGTGTAGTATTCCCCCTCCAAAAAGTCCAGCCCAAAAAGTATTTGCAGCTTTTAAGTTAGTATTAAAATCCAAAGACATTAACTTTCCACTCTCTTTTGACATTTGAAATATTTCACTTAAACTATAAGGTGTAACTTTAAATACCGTTATAATTGAAATTACAATTCCAATCCAAAGAGCTAACATTTGAAATACATCTGTCCAAATAACAGTTTGAATTCCTCCAAGTACTGTATAAAATATTGAAACTATAACAATTAAAGCTATTGTCATATTTATAGATAACCCTGTAATCTTTGAAAGGATTAAAGAGGGTACATAAACTATTGATCCAACTACAACTAACATTTTTATAATATATGTAAAGACTAATAACAGTCTCATTTTCTTTCCAAATCTTTTTTCAATATATTCATAAACAGAGATTATCTCTAAATTATAAAAAAATGGGATAAATGTTGCACTTAATATCCACATAACTATTGGGATATTTAAATTTAAAACAAGTGGCTTTAAACCTTGTTCATAAGCCCACCCTGGAGCACCAATAAATGTTATTGCACTAATTTGAGTAGCCATTACAGAAAGCCCTATAGCCCACCATTTAAACTCTCTTCCCCCTGAAAAAAACTCTGAAATATCTGTAGTTTTTTTACCTATAATAACTCCTAAACCTATTGTAAACATAAAATAAAATATTAAAACTCCCCAATCTAAATTTGTCATCTAACCTCCTTCTAAAATAGGGTTAGCGCAGTTAAAAAACTGCGCTAAATGAAATTATCTAAAATATGATTTTTTAAATTTTTAATTAAAACTTCGGATTTAAAATATTTGCTGTTCTTTCAAATACATCTAACCCTTGTTGCTTTAACCAGAATGGAATATCAATTAATACCCAGTTTTCAGATAGTTTATCTCCATCTCTATAGTAAACATCTACAACTTGCATGTCTGCTTTTACTTTTCCGCCTGGCAATCCTAACCATCCACCAATTGGTGTGTTAGATAAGTTTGGCCATCCAAAGAAACAAGAGAAGTTTCCTTCAGCAAATCTACATACATGTCCATTAAACACCTTATCTGTTAGACTACTTCTAAATGGAAGTGAATGCTGAGCTATATATCTTGGTATAGTATAGCTTGCTCCTACTCCTGCAGGTCCATACCATATCATATTCTTAGACCATGATGGCTCTAATACATCTGGAGTTATTCCCATAGCTCCACTTCTATTTAATGCTGATAGATCTTCAACCATTTTATTAACAAGAGCTAAAGTTTTTACCCCCTCTTCTGGTGCAGCATCTTCAAACAGTAATCCATCGTGATTTCTTGGTCCTGGATATACAAAATATTTTCCAGTTGATGGTGGTAATGGATAAACTCCAGCTTGATCCATTAATCCTAATAAATCAACGAATAATCCAGTTTTTACTATTTTACCATTTTCTACGCATGAAAACTCAGCATATCTTAAATTTATCATCTTTCCTGTAGGTCTAATTCCTAAATACTCTTCATCAAATAATCCCATGAAGTGTCCCATTGACATAACCCACTGCTCATCACTTTCAACTTCATTTGTTCCAGCAATGAAAACGTCTTGTCTTCTTTGAAGGTGCTTTATTGAAGTCATTAATGGTTTCCAGAAAACTTCTGCAGTTGCAGTTGCTCCATCTTGCTCTCTAAAAGGATAAACTCCTCTCCACTGGTAGTTTTCACCTGTGTATTGCTTTATAACCTCTTCAACTGTTTCTGGTGTTGCATTTTCCATTGCATCAAAATATTCTCTTACTAATTTCTTTATTTCTTGATATTTAGACATAATCGTTACCTTTCCTTTTTATCTCTTAGTTTTTAGTTTTCTTTTTTATATAAAACTCCTGTTTCAAGAGTTTCAGGTAGTGTTAACCAAAGTATTGCTGCTATTGTAAATAATATAGGTGCTCCCCACATTGCTGTTTGTAGTGATGTAGCATTTCTAACTGCTACAACAATACTTGGTGCAAATAACGCTATTATTCTTCCACCGTGGAATAGTGACGCTCCCATTGTTTTTAAATGTCTTGGGAATAGCTCTGTAAAGTATCCTCCCCAAATTGCACTTGAAGCTAATCCAATTCCGTAAACAAATCCACAAATTGAAAGTATTGTTACATTACTTGGTGCCACAAAATACAGACCTATCATTATTGATGACAGTATAAATCCAAAGGCATTTACTTTTCTTCCAAATTTATCTGCTACAAATCCCCATACATAAGCTCCTACTAAAGATCCTGAAGAAGCTGCTGAGAATAATATTCCCATTGTTTTTGCATCAAAGTTTCTAACTTCTCTTAAATAAACTGTAACAAATCCACTAAAGAACTGGTAACCTATAAAATTTAAACCAGATAATAAGATACACGTTATAGATATCTTTGCTAACTTTCCAGAGAACATCTCTTTCCAGCTACCTTTCTTTTCCTCTTCAGCTTTAGTCTCATTATCTCCCTCTTTTTCACTACCAAAAGGAATATATTTCTTTTCACTTGGTACCAAAAAGATCATAGCTATAGCTGCAATTACTGGTGGAAGTCCTCCAATTACCATAAGCATCTCCCAATTGCTTTCCCCTAATAAAGCTCCGTAAGCTCCCATAATTATTAAAGCTATTGAAAATAAACTAGATGCAAATGCAGTAACTTTTGCTCTTACTTTTGCTGTAAATAGTCCTACCATAACCGTTACTGCAACTGTAAAATATCCACCTAAAGAGATTCCAATTATAAATCTCATAATCATCCAAGTTTCAAATGATCTACTTGAAAGATTTACTAAAGTAGCTCCTCCATTAAGTAAAGTTATTAAAATTAAAACTTTCTTTCTTCCAAAATTTTCTGCGAACCATGCACAACTTAAAGCTCCAATTAGTGCTCCTATAGATTGTGCAGTGTAAAATAGTGCTGTTTGTCCTAAAGTTATTCCATAATATTGAACTAAAAATGGTCTTACATAATCAATAACTACAAAGTTATAACAGTAAAAGAAATACCCTACTAAAATTACTAAATATGCCAAAAGACGCTTTGGTAATGATAGTTCACTCATATGCTTTATATTTTCCATATTCTCCCCTTTTTTGTTTATTTCCGTAACTTATATTTTGTTTTAAAACATTTTATATTTTTGCAAGCGCTTGCAAATTAATTTCAAAAGTAATATAACATTAAAAAAATTATTTGTCAAAATATTTTTTCAATAAAAAAAGAATTATCTACCTTTCTCCCTTATTTGAACCTAAAGAGATGCAGAATTGTAAAAAATATGATATACTTTTTTAATGTATAATAGTTAGATTCTAGTATTTAGGAGGTTTTTATGGAGTTTTTAATATATGTTTTTTTAATTGCATGTGTGTATTACAACAAAAAAGGAAACCCATGGTTTTTATATCATCACATTGGAGAAGCTGGAGTTCCCACTCATTGGTTTGAGGAACATCTTAAAAATATCTGGTTTTTAAATATGAGAACAATGACCAATAAAGAGATATTAGAAGCTATGGAAAAAAATGGTAAGTTACCTAAAAATAGTGTGGCACTAACTTTTGATGATGGTTACTATGATAACTATAAAAACGCTTTTCCACTATTAAAAAAGTACAAGATGAAAGCTACTTTATATCTTAATACAGCTTATATTGAAGATGAGAATAGTAGAGAGTTTAAATACCTTAGCTGGAAAGAGATTGAGGAGATGAGTGAATCTGGAGTTTTTGATATTGAACTGCACTCTCATAGACATATGCCTATTTTTGTAAATACATCCTTTGATAGAGTTGTAACTAGTGATGATCTTTTAGATAGAGATATTCAGCACCTTTACCAAGGAAAAGCTGAAATTGGATTTCCTATTTTTGGTAAAAGAGGAGAGTTTTCTAGCGCAGGAGTTATTGTTCCTATAGAAGCTGCTAAAAAATTTAAAAATTACTATGAAAATCTATCTCAAGAGAGTAAAAACAATATAAAGGCTATTCAAGAGTTTATAAATAATGAGCTACATAAAGATCTTATTTTTGAAACTTTAGATGATGCTAAAGCTAGAGTTTTAAACGATTTAAATACTAATATCTCCCTTATTGATGAGCATACAGGACACAGACCAAACTTTTTCTGTTGGCCTTGGGGACATAGATCTCCAGAGTTTATAGCTATTTTAAAAGGAGCTGGAATAAAGGGGTTTGTAACTACTCGTAAGGGAACTAACAGTTTAAAATTAGATTTAGAAAATATTAGAAGAGTTGAGCTTAGAGTATTCTCTCCACTAAAGTTTAAATTAAACTTATTAATTTGTAGAAACTACCTATTAGGGAGAATCTATCAACTACTTTCATAATGATTTACAAGGTAAGACAGGAGGGATTTTTAGATGTTGTCAGTGGGGCTAATAACGTTTAACGAAGAGTTAAGATTAGGAAGAACTTTAAAAGCTATTGAGGGACTGGCAGATGAGATTGTCGTTATTGATAGTTTTAGTTCTGATAAAACTGTGGAAATAGCAGAGTCTTTTGGAGCTAAGGTGTATCAGATACCTTGGCCAGGATACGGAAAACAAAAAAACAATGTTATTGAAAGATGTACAAAGGATTGGATACTACTTATAGATGCTGATGAAGTGGTTATACCGGAACTTGTAAAAGAGATTAAAGATGTTATGGAACATGGTGACTTTTATGTTTATAAGATACCTTTTAACTCTGTTTGTTTTGGAAAACGAATACATTTTGGTGGATGGAGCGGTAGCTCTAGAGTTAGACTTTTTAAAAAAACTAGTGGACACTACTCCTTAGATGAGGTTCATGAACAGTTTTTAACAGGTGATGAGATCGGTGAATTAAAAAATAGAATTGATCACTATACCTATGAGGATTATCAAGATTATCTTCATAAATTTAATAGATATACAACTGAAGGGGCTGCTGTTGCTTTTAAAAAAAATAAAAGTGCTGGATTTTTCAATATCGTTTTAAATCCTATTTTTAAGTTCCTTAGAATGTATGTTTTTAGATTGGGATTTTTAGATGGTGTTGAAGGGCTTGCTCTTTCAATTTTTAGTGCTCTTTATACAAGTGTTAAGTACTTAAAACTTCGGGAGATGAAAAAAAGAAATTATGATATTAATAGTTGAAGATACTGAGAGTTTGCGAAAACTTACAAGAAAAATTTTAGAAAAAGAGGGCTTCTCTGTAGAGGAAGCTGAAAATGGAGAGGTAGCTTTAGAAAAAGTTAGTGGAAGTACTAAGTACACTGTCATACTTTTAGATATTATGATGCCTAAGATGGATGGCATGGAGTTTATTAAAAATTTACGTAAATTTTCTGAAACTCCAGTGGTATTTATAACTGCTCTTTCTGATGAAAGAAGCCAAGTTTTAGCTTATGAAAATGGAGCTGATGGCTATCTTACAAAACCTTTTTCTAAAGCACTTCTTCTATCTATGGTGAAAAGATTTGAACAAAAGTCATGCAAGCCAACTGTATATGAAAATCTAACTTTAATTAAATCTAGTAGAGGTGTTTTCATCAATAATAAAGAGATACATCTTCCTACTAAAGAGCGTGAACTGCTATTTTATCTAGAGGAAAATAGAGGTACTATAAAAACTAGAGAGCAGATTTTAGATGCTATTTGGGGTTATGATTTTTATGGAAATGATAGAGTTGTTGATAAACATATAGCTAAACTTCGTGATAGACTAGGAGATTGTAATAGGTTTATAAAAACTGTTAAAGCTCTTGGCTATAAATTTGAGGTTTAATATGAGACTACGAAATAAACTTATTATAATTTTATCTGTGGCACTTTTAGTTTCACTTTTTCTAGAGGATCTTTTAGGAGATATCTACTTTGAAAAATATTTTAGATACAGTAAAGTTTTACAACTTGAAAAGATAGATTTCATCTCTAATAATAAAATTGATTTTGATAAACTTAAAGACTATGAAAAAAATCAAAATGCTTTAGTTATGATCTATAAAGATGATAAAATTGAAAACTTAGAAAACTTCTATTTTGTTAAAGTGGACACAAAAGACGGAGAAGCTTATGTTTTATTAGATGCCTTTTTAGATAACTTATATTCTAACACACCTTTAAAAATTGAGAATAAAGATTTAGTGGAGATAACAGCTATTAAAGTTTTAGATAACTACTATCTCCCAACTGTTTTAATAAAAAACAACCAAACTTTTGAGGACTATAAGTTTAGTTATACATCTGAAAAAATCTACAATATAAATGGAAGAGTACAAAAGGTAAATACCCCCTATACTCAATCAAATTTAGGAGATGATTTTTTAGAATCACTTTTAACTATAGATGTTTTAAAGCCCCAAAAAGAGGTTTATAAAGATGTTGATGGAGATGATGAGTTTCAACTTATCACACTTGAAAAGTGTGGATACAAAGTTGTTATTTTTTACTCCTATGAAAATATCAATGATATCTTTCCATCTTTAAGACTTTATTTCTATTTAAAGGGTATTTTAATTGTTCTTTTCACTATCTTTATAGGAATTATATTAGAGAGAATAATTGTTAAACCCATTGTTAATATCTCTGAAATAAGTGAAAAGATAGCAAATCTTAATTTTATTAAAGAGATTGATTACAAAGGAAAGGATGAAATTGGAACTCTATACAAAGACATTTTTAAAATGAGTGAAAAATTAGAAAATATTATTGATCTCTATAAGGGGAAAATCTCTAAAAACAAGGAAGCTCAAATACGTTTAGAGGAGAGCATAAAGTTATTTATGCACGAGGTTAAAACCCCTCTTTCAGCTATAATTGGCTTTAGTGATCTTCTTTTAGAGGATGAACCTAACGATGAGATTAAAATTATAAACGAAGAGAGTAAAAGAATTTTAAAAATGGCAAACACTCTTTTAGAGGACAACGCTTTTTATCAGGAGGGTATTAGTTTAGATATAACAAGATTTAATCTTACCTCTTTAATCGAACTTTCTTTAAAAATATTTGAAAATGAGCAAAAGCTATTAAATAAAAATATAATCTCATTTTTGTGGAAAGATATCTATATTTTAGGAGATCGAGAAAAACTAGAACAGGTTATTTTAAATATCTTAAAAAATGCACTAGAATATGCTAAAAAAGAGATACGAATCTATGTGGAAGAGCAAGAAAATACTGTTACACTATTTTTAGAAAATGATGGCATCCATATTGATGAAAATGATTTAAATAAAATTTGGAACAAATTTTTCTCTTCTAATAGTGAGGGACGAGGACTTGGACTTTATATCTCCTCTGAAATTTTAGATGCCCATGGATTTCAATATGGCGTTAGAAATACCAACTTTGGAGTAAGTTTTTTCATTGTTTTAAAAAAAGAGATATAAAAGAGATATTTGTACGTTATTATAAGCCATAAAATAAAATTTATTTAAAGGAGATTATCAACATGAAAAAATTTTTACTTTTAATGACTTTAATTTCTGCACTATCTTTTGCTAAGGATTCACCTTCTGATATTTTAGAGGACCGTTTAGAGGATCACTTAAAAGTTAGAATGTCTTCTACTTTAAAAAATGCTGATTATGATGTTACAATTGTTAACAACAATATGAATATAGAAGTTGAACTTGAAGGATTTTCAACTCCAAAGTTAAACTTTGATAAAGTTGCTCAGGAGATTTTAAATAATATAAATACTGATGGTTCAATTGATGATATATATATCGTTATAAAACATGATAGCACAGTGGGAGAGGATAAAATTCTTTACTCTCAATACTTTAAAAAGTAGTGTTTTATAAAGCTCTCTAAAAGGTTTAGAGGGCTTTTTTATTTTAAGAATTTATGTTATACTAATCTAATCTATTATCTTAAATCTAAAAGGAGTTTTAGCTGTATATGAAAAAAAAATCTTACAATATTTTCGTTATTTTATCTATGACGTTTCTGACTTTTTCTTTAATTTTTTTCTTAGTAATTAGAAATAAAAAAGAAAAAGAGAGAGAAGCCTCTTTTTTAAATAAAATTACGCTATATACTAACTATGTTGATTTTAATAATCTTACTCCTTTAGAAAAAAAAGTTCTAGATGAGTTTAATAAGATTCCAAAGAGTGAATATCCACATAGATATAAAGAGATTGCAGAGAATAATCGAGTTCTTTTAAACTCAATCTCTGAACGTAATTTAGGGGCATTTATCTTAAAACAACTTTTAAATAGCGATAATTTATCCCCAGAGGCAAGATTATATCTCTTAAATAAACTTAGAGTCTTAGATGCTTCTAGTGGAAATATTGCTAATGCCATTAAAATTACTATGGATTACTACAATTTAGCTGAAGAATTGAATTCACAGTATGATATTGCTAGAGCTAAAATCGCCCTTGGAGCTATTTTCAGCAGTCTTGGAGGATATGAAACCTCTATTAAAATTTTAACTGAAATTAACTTAGAAGATAAAGAATTTCCTGAAATATTAAGATTAAAGACATCCCTTTATCTTTACTTAGCTGAAAACTATTATTTTTTAAAAGAATATGACAACGCATTAGATGCTTTAGATAGTATTCCTAATTTAAATAGTGAACCTATTGATTATCAAAAAAATGTAGTTGTCCTTAAAGAGCTTATTAATGCTCGAATATATACTGAGTTAAATAATCCTAAAATAGTAAAAGCCTCTATTGATAAGGCTAATTTTGAATTAAATAACTTAACCAAAATTTATTTTACAGATTTAAAAACTTTTCATATGATTGCTTTACAAGGTTACTACTTAAGATATGATACACAACATTTTTCACCAACTGTTCTTGAAGATTTTATTGAAAAAGCAAAGCTCAATGGAGATATAGTATTTTTAAAACTAGCTTTTAAACAACTTTTTAATTACTATTTTGAAATAAAAGATTTTGATAGATATAGAAAATTGTCTATTGATTATGAAACTTATCTTGATAAAATTAACTTCACTAACAACAAAGTTTTTAGTTTATATCTCATTGAAAATATAGAACATGAGCGTTTTGCTCGGGAAAATGAGAGACTTTATAGAAACATAGCTCTTTTGTTTTTAGCTATATTTGTTATTTTAGGAGTTTCATATAAAAGATCTCAATATTTAAGTAAAAAAGCTAAAATTGATGCTTTAACTGATATTGGAAATAGATTGGCTTTTAACAATGATATAAACTCTCTTAAAAATGAGAAATACTCTATGTTACTCTTTGATATTGATAACTTTAAAAGAATAAATGATAAGTTTGGACATGACTTTGGTGATGAGGTTTTAATTACAATTGGTAAAATTCTTAAAACCATAGAGAATAAAGAGATAACTATATATAGAGTTGGAGGAGAGGAGTTTGCCATTATCTTTACTCATTTAAACGAAGCTTTCGCCATGGAAAGCTGTGAATATATTCGTAAAAGTGTGGAGAATATCCACTGGAAACATCATATTACCGTTACTATAAGTGGAGGTTTTTCCAAGGCTACCAAAAATACATATGTTGAATGTGATAAAAGACTTTACAAAGCTAAAAGCTCTGGAAAAAACATGATTATATATCAAGATATTAATGAAGGAGATTTAAAATGATTTACCGATTGTTTGTCATTGTTTTTTTTGTGCTTTTTAATGCGGCCTTTAGCCAAGTCTATATCCCTAAGACCTTAAAAGAAAGAGAGATTCTTGACACCTTAAAAAAAGAAAAGATCACCATTGCTTTACTTGATGAACCTTTTTATAATTTAAGTTATCCAAATGTCCCATCTTTAAATGAAACTGTTAAAAGATTTTTTAAAGATTACATGCAACTAAATGTTACTTTTAAAACAATCTCTTATAAAAATTTAGAAAAAACTTTAGAAGATAAAGAGGTTGATGGAGTTGCTCTTATCCCTAAAAATAGTATATATGATGCTCACCTTGATTTTAGTGATAGTATTTTCTCTGAAGAGCTTTATGTTGTTTCTCAAGAAGAAAAAATAAACTCTTTGGGAGATCTAGAAAATAAGGTTATATACACACCACATATGAGGTCATACAATAATATTTTAAAAGCTATTTTAGATAACAACGATCTATACAGTTATCCCATACCTGTTGATAATTTAAATAACTATAAAAATAAGCTTATATTGACAACTAACCCAGCTCTTTATAAACCTAATTATGGAGTTAGAATAAGTCACTCCTCTGGAGTTACAATGGCTTTTTCTCATAGATATAAGGCTCTTATCCCTCTGGTAAATGAGGCTTTAAATAAACATTTTAGAGCTGTGTTTTTAGAGGAGGTAGACTCTTTAAATAAAACTTTAGCCTATAATAACTTCTATACATCTTTAACCTCTGAGGAGAAAAAGTATTTAGAGACTCTTCCTCCTATTAAGGTGGCTTATGAGAATAGAACTCACTCTTTAGTTTCTTACAAATCTAAAATTGATGGGCTTTATAAAGGAATAGCGCCAAATATTTTTAAAGTTTTAAAAAAACTTAATATACAATTTATTGATGTTACCACTAACACTTGTCAAACTCCTGATAATTTAAGAAGTAAACAGTTTGACACTATGCTACTTTCTAAAACAAAAGAGCGTAGCAAAGACTTTATATTCTCTAAAAAAATCTATGAGATTGGTGTCTATGTAATTAATTTAGATAACTCCCCATCATCTTCTGGAAGTATTGGAGTTTTAAAAGATAGCGTAGAGGAGCATATTGCAAGAAGATATGATGTTGATGATAATATAACTGTTTTTGATGATTTTAACGATATGGTTAAAGCTCTTGATTCTAGGAAAATTGGAAATCTTTTAGTAACAAATAAAGAGGATTTCGATTCTAACAAATATAATATTATTCCCTTTGAAACAATCCCTATAAACTTAATGTTTAATAAAGAGGATAAGATTTTAAGAGGTGTTATTGATAAAGCTTTTAAATACTTTATTGATCTACAAAAATTAGAGGATATCTCTAGCTTAGAAAAAGAGTTTGAAGATAAAGCTATATATTTAAAAAATAAAGAGATTCAAAACCTTCTTGTATTTTTCTCTGTTTTATTTATATTTATAATTTTAGCTGTCTCAACATATCTATATAGAGAGCGTTTAAATAAAAAAACCCTCCTTAAAGACTCTTTAACAGAGCTTCCTAATAGATTTATATTCGATAAATTTTGCAGTGAACAAAACACCTTATCAGGATGTACTTTTGTTATAGATTTAAATAACTTTAAAAATATAAACGACTCCCTTGGACATGAGTTTGGAGATGTTATTTTAAAAGAGTTTGCTAACTTTTTAAAAAATAGCTTTATTGATTCATATATATTTAGAATCTCTGGAGATGAATTTTATGGTTTCTCTTTTGAGAACTCTGAAAGCATAATAAATAAATTAAAGAGATTTAGAGATTACTGTCCTACTCTATTAAAATACAATATTACATTTAATTTAGGGCTAAGTTATAAGGATTCTAAAAGTTCTTTAGCCACTAGCTTTAAATATTCAGATTTAGCTATGCTTGAAACTAAGAAAAATAAAACTAGTTTTTATAAAGTAGCTGATGAAAAATTTATTGAAAGAATGAATAGAGAATCTTCTATTCTCTCTCTTTTAAAAGAGGATATTAGAGGAATCTATCCTATGTATCAACCTAAATTCTGCTTAAAAAATGAAAAACTCATAGGAGCTGAAGCTCTTGCTAGATATAACTCTCCTGAGCTTGGATTTATTGGTCCTTTTGAGTTTATTCCCATAGCTGAGAAATATAACTTTATCCATAAAGTTGATTATAAAATTGCAAAGGACTGTATTGTTTTTATTAAATCTTTAATAGAAAGCAATAGCATTCCATCAGATAATTTTAGAATCTCTTTTAATATATCTATGAAGACTTTTAAAAGAGATGATCTTATAACTATTATTGCCGGTTTACTTAGTTATTTTAAAGTTCCTGGAAAATATATAGAGGTTGAGATTACAGAATCAATTTTTGTTTTAGATATGAAAGATTTAGTAACTAAGCTTAAAGCTTTGAAAACCCTTGGAGTTCAAATATCTTTAGATGATTTTACTGCTGGACACTCTACCGCTGGTCTACTACCTCTTTTACCTATAGATATTGTTAAATTTGATAAATCTCTTCTAGATTCAATAGATATAAATAACACTAAGGGAGAGATTGTCTATAAAAATCTAACTACCCTTATTAAAGATTTAAATTTTAAAATTGTATCTGAAGGAATTGAAACTAAAAAGCAACTAGATTTCTTAAAATCTTTAAATGTTGATTGTGTTCAGGGCTACTACTTTAGTAAACCAATCTCTAAAGAGGAATTTACTATGGAGGTCAAAAAAATATGATTTTTAAAATATTTTACATCTTTTTAGTTGGTCTATTTTTTCTTTCAACTTCAATTAATAAAAGTCATCTATTTAATGAGATTAATTCAGCAGTTGAGGCTTTTAATATACATTTTAATAGAGATATTCAAATGTTACGAAATGAAATTGATTTCCTACACGCAACTAAAAAGGAGTTACCTTTTTCTGGATATAAAATTGACGAGAATATGACATACTTTAATATTGACGGAACTGGAGTATATTTTAAAAATATAGTTTCTTACCCTAATCAGTTTAGTTTTTACAACTTAAAAGAGGCCAAGGATAATCTTAACTCTAAGCTTGATAACTCTCTTTTATATATTGTTCACAACAACATTAGATCCTTTGCCCACGATAGAAAAGTTATATATACAGATGACTTTAGTCAAACTTGGGTCAATGTTTTAAAAACTAGTGCTTTAAGTTTAGCTGTTTTCAAAGATAAAAGAACTATCTCTAGAAACAACACTGAGTTTGCTCTTCACAATCTATATGTTGATAAAGTTCATAACAAAGAGATGTTTACAATTATATTTCCCAACTATGAATACTTTAACAATGCCCAAAAGCTAAGATCTCTTTGGTATTTTGATTTTAACAGAGATTTTTTTGCTAAAAATAGTAGGCGTTTAAAAAGAACTCTAAATTTAAACACCACTATAATTGACTCTGAATTTCAAGTTATTTACTCAACTGAAAAAGATGCAGCTAAAGTTGTTGAAAACATTAAAGATTACTATGTTTTTCCTTTGGAAAAAACCAACTATAAAATCCTAATTGAAAAGGAGAATCTATTTCATTTAGTAAATTTAAAGGAGATTTTTCTACTTATATTTATTCTTTTCTCTGTTTTTTATATCAATAAAAAAGAAAAGTTAAATAAAGAGTTAAACTCTTTAAAAATGCTAAATAAGATTAAAAGCAAACTACTTTTAAGAGAACCTTTGACAGCTCTTTACAATAGATATTACTTACAAGAAGAGATGAAGTTTCCTATAAATAATTGTGGTGTTGTACTTCTTGATATAGATCATTTTAAAAATATAAACGATAAATTTGGACATGATAAAGGAGATTTTGTTTTAAAGGGTGTTAGTAACTGTATAAAATTAATTGCCAATAAAAATATCTATCCTTTTAGATGGGGTGGTGAAGAGTTTCTAATTATTTTTAGAGATATTGGCCAAGATGAGTTATTAAATCAAGTTTATTTTCTTCAAAAGTTAATTAGAGATTTAGACCTTATTGAAAATCATAAAATTACAGCTTCTTTTGGAGTTTTCCACGCCGATATTAAGGATAGAACATCTTTTTATTCATCAGTATCTAAAGCTGATGAAAAATTATATACTGCTAAAAATAGCGGGAGAGATAAAATTATCTATTAAAAATAAAAAAACTGCAAGATTAGCTTGCAGTTTTTTATATTAAAT
Organism: Cetobacterium sp. NK01; assembly: GCF_024506395.1. Lineage (NCBI taxonomy): Bacteria > Fusobacteriati > Fusobacteriota > Fusobacteriia > Fusobacteriales > Fusobacteriaceae > Cetobacterium > Cetobacterium sp. NK01. The sequence goes on along the minus strand of NZ_JANIBO010000001.1, from coordinate 1,203,438 downwards.
TTAATATATTCTCTAATATTAAAGCATAGATAAAGTAACTATCCTCTATTGATAGCTGTAGATCTAAATCTACATCTAAAAGAGCTCGATCATCATTTTTTAATCTCTCTCCTATAAATATAGTGTTTAATCCCTTATCTTTATTACTTTCAAATATATTTCTAACTGATTTAGATATAGTTCCACTTAAAACTAAAACAACATCATCTTTTTTAAAGGTTTCAATAACTTTTAAACTGCTCTCTTCACCTAAGTTTAAAAATATATTTTTTCCTGTTGTTAAAAGTTTTGAGTACACAAATCTCTCTAAATTGAGAAACTCTCCTTCACAAATAAGCATAACTCTATCACTATTTTTTATGTATTTAGCAATTACTAAGATGTTTTCTAAAGTTACTGTTGGAGGTAGAGCAAAGATTTTATCTTTGAAACTATCTAAAAGTTTCTCTAAAAATGTGTTATCTTCAGCTAAGTAGTCTCGACTTTTATTCAAATCTATTTTCATATCTAAAAATCCACTGTATCCAAGTTTTTTAGCCAATCTTATTATAGATGGAGCACTGACTCCAGATTTATCTGCTAAGTCCATAACATTGTATTTTTTTACTAACACTAGATTTTCTTTTATATACTCCACTAGCTTTTTTTCACTTTTAGTTAACTCATCCTCTATTCCTTCAACTTTTAAAAAAAACATATTACCAACCTTTTAAATATTTTTTATTCTGCTCTATCACCATATCTAGTGCTTGCTTTGCTAAAGTTCCGCTGTTAACTAGTGGATTTATAGTAAGAGCTTGCAGTGCTTTTCCATAATCACAATTTATAGCTGCATCTATAACTAACTTTTCAAAAGTTTTAAGTAAAGCTACCTCTCCCTGAGCTGACAGCGATAACTGCGAACTAGATAGTGGAATAGCTCCTGAACTTGTTATATATGCTGTTGTTTCAATAACACTGTCATCTGATAGTGATTTTATTATACCATTATTTAAAACGTTTACAACCATTAAACTTTTTTTATTGTTGTATATTGATGAGATCAGTTCACATGCAGCTTCTGAGTAGTAAGCTCCACCTCTACTCTCTAACTCTTTAGGTTTTTCACTTAAGTTTTCATCTTTATATATTTGGAAAAGTTTATCCTCTACCTCTTTTACAAATTCAGCTCTAGTTTTATGTCCCTCATAATCCTTTAGCTGTTTTTTTAGCATATCCCCTCTCATATAGTAGTATTTATGATATGGACATGGCATCATTCCAATCTCCTCTATCTGCTCTGGTATCCATGGAGTTGCATCAATGTTTTTAGGATTGAACTTCTCTGAAAGCATAAGCTTAGGCAGTATCTCTTTTACTACATCACGACCTTTAAAATATATATGTTTTCCCCATACATAGTGATTTAATCCCACAGCGTGGAATATAAAGTCATCGCTTCCTAAAACCTCTTCAACAGCTTTCATCATTCCCACAGGAACATTACAAAGACCTATACACTTTACCTTTGTGTTGTTTAAAACTGCCTCTGTTACCATTCCACTAGGGTTTGTAAAGTTTATAAGCCAAGCCTCTGGGCATAGCTCCTCTATATCTTTACATATATCTAAAATTACAGGTATTGTTCTAAGAGCTTTTGCCATACCTCCAACACCATTTGTTTCTTGTCCCATCATCCCAAGTGATAGTGGAATTCTTTCATCTTTTATTCTAGCATCTAAAAGTCCTACACGAAGCTGAGTTGTTACAAAGTCAGCACCTTTTAAAGCCTCTCTTCTATCTAAAGTTAGTGTTATTTTCCAATCTAATCCTGCTGCTGCTACCATTCTTCTAGCTAAATTTCCAACTATCTCTAGCTTCTCTTTTCCATCCTCTATATCCACAAGGGCTATCTCTTCAATTGGAAGTTCCTGTGCTCTTTTTATAAATCCCTCTATAATCTCAGGAGTATACGATGATCCCCCTCCAATTGTAGCTATTTTCAATCTTTTTTTCATATTAAAACCTCCACCTAGCTTAATCTTTTAAAAGTAACGTTGCACCGTATTCATTGCTGTATTTTCTTTTTACAAAATCTATTCCTAAGCTATTTAGCTCTAAGAGTAACTTCTCTCTAATTATAGTTTCATTTTCTATGATTCCACCTACAAAACCAACAGAGTTTAAATCTGTAACTCTTTTTAAATCAAGTATTAGATTTTTTAAATCTTCCACTGTCTGATCTATAATCTCTTCACATATTTTGTGATTACTATTTTTTAGAACTATAGAGGATAGCTTCGCTATCTCTCCCTTATCATTTTTATAGATCCATTTTAAAAACTCTCCACTATTTTTAGTGTCTGTTAATTTTAAAATATCCTCTAGAACTTCCTTTGGAAAACTCTCATCTTTATCAAAAGAGTGAAATAATCTTTTTCCAAGGGATAGACCGATAGAGTAACCACTTCCCTCATCTCCTAGTAGATGACCCCATCCACCTTTTCTATATAGAGTAGAGTCTTTTACTGCAAAGCCTATACTTCCAGTTCCGCTTATTATCATCATACCATCATTTTTTCCATGAATAGCTAAAAGACCTATGTGTGCATCGCTGCTTGCAGAGTATTTTTTAAAACCAATCTCTTTTAATATTGAGTTTAGCTTCTCTACATCTTCAGGTCTTCCTGCTCCTGCTGCTCCTACTCCTATTTTTACACTCTTTGCTTCTAAATTAAAGTGGCTTAACATATTTTCAAAAACCTCTTTTACTTTATCTCCACTAACAACTTGGAGGTTCATAGGACCACCTAAAAAGTGTCCTAGAACCTCCATCTTGTCGTTGTATAAAGTAGCTGTTGTTTTTGTTCCCCCACCATCAACACCTAAAATATACTCCATTATTTTACCTCTTTTAATATAAATTTCTCCCAAGGTTTTATATCATCTAATAGATAGATCTCATCCTCTTTTATTCTACCTACTACATTTGTTTTTCCAGTATTTTTCATATCTGTTTTAGCTATTTGAAGCTCTCCTGCATAATGTCCATATAAAGAGCTCTCTATTATAATGTCCCCTCTTTTTATATCTACAGGATTAAATACCTCAAAATTATGACCCTTATACTTTACTCTAGATTGAGTTGATCTTATTAAATTCTCATTTACATCTCCTCTATTGAAATGTAAGAAGTTTAATACGATATTTTTTTCCACTTCAGGTATATTGTCTACTAAAGTAACTGATAGATCTAACATAGTCTTTTTCAGTTCCCCTAATTTTTTAAGCTCCTCTTCACTAGCATAGCAGTTTGATATGATAACTGTATCAATTCCCTCTTTAAATAGATCTTTTGCTGCTACATCTACAGGTAGATATCTATGCTCCTCTAATGTACATAACCCCTCATCCACTGGCCATGGTCCAAAAGTAGCATTCTGTGAGTTCACAAAAGCT